>NZ_JALIZI010000002.1:0-587897 GCF_040595865.1 Cellulosimicrobium sp. MI9406 | reverse complement strand
GGCCCGCGCACGCCCAGGGGCGGGGGCACAGCGAACGGGACGCGCACGGCCCTCGCTCCACGCGGCGAGGCAGTGCGAGCCGGCTAGTTCGACGTAACCGTCCGCGACAACCTCACGCCCGCCGAGGCAGAGGCGCCGGCGTCCGCGGAGCCCGCGAAGAAGCCGGCGCGCCGCTCGCGCCGCGCCACCTCGAAGCCCGCCGAGGCGGCACCGGAGGCGACCGCCGCGGCCGACAGCACGGCCGCGCCCGAGGCCCCGGCCGCTCCCGCGTCGTCGGCGTCGGCCGGCGGCCCGGCGTCGCCCGCCGCGACAGGAGCGGGGACCAGCACCCCGCGCCTCGCGACGACCGCCCTGCTCTTCCAGGCGCCCGACCCGGCTGCGGCGCCGCGCCGTCCGCGTCGCGCGCAGAGCCCGGCCGGGCCGCCGCGCCACGTCGAGCCCGCCGCCTCGGCACCCACGACGACGGAGCCGGTCGCCACGACGGAGCCGGTCGCGACGACGGAGCCGACGGCGACGCCCGAGCCCGCCACCGGGACCCGCGGCCGTCGCGGACGGAGGGCCTCGGCGCCCGCGTCCCGCGCGGCCGAGTCGCGTACGTCCGAGTCGCAGACGGCTGAGCCGTCGACCCCCGTCGAGGAGCCCGCCGCCGCCGAGCTCGTCCTCACGGGCGAGGACGCGGCCGCGGTCGAGGAGATCGAGGCCATCGAGTCCGAGCTCGTCGCCGAGGGCGTCGAGGTGCCCGAGGACGCGTTCGGGCCGGAGGACTTCGTCGAGCTCGACGAGGCGGAGGAGCCCGACGAGCAGCCCGCGGCCGACGAGGCCGACACCGACTCCGGCCCGCGCCGCCGTCGCCGCCGTGGTGGCCGCGGACGTCGCGGTCGTCCGGACGGGGGACGTGACCAGGACCGCGAGCAGGACCGCGACCAGGACGAGGACGACGCCACGCCGTCGGCGCAGGACGACGAGCCGGCCGACGCGGCGGCGCCGGCCGACGCCGAGGAGACCGACCACGAGCCCGGGGACGAGCAGGGCGAGGACGAGGCGGGCGGCAGCCGTCGCCGTCGCCGTCGTCGCCGCGGGAGCCGGGGCGAAGGCGAGACGACCACGACGCGCTCCCGCCCGCGCGAGCGCAGCCTGGCCGACGAGGTCACCGCGCTCAAGGGCTCCACGCGGCTCGAGGCCAAGCGCCAGCGCCGCCGCGAGGGCCGCGACGCGGGTCGTCGTCGCCAGATCATCACCGAGGCGGAGTTCCTCGCGCGCCGCGAGTCGGTCGAGCGGTCGATGGTCGTGCGCGAGCGCGGCGGCCGCACGCAGATCGCCGTGCTCGAGGACGGCGTGCTCGTCGAGCACTACGTCTCCCAGCAGTCGCAGGCGTCGATGGCCGGCAACGTGTACCTGGGCCGCGTCCAGAACGTGCTGCCCAGCATGGAGGCCGCGTTCATCGACGTCGGCAAGGGCCGCAACGCCGTCCTGTACGCGGGCGAGGTGAACTGGGACGCGGCCGGGCTCGAGGGCCAGCCGCGCCGCATCGAGCAGGCGCTCAAGTCGGGCGACTCCGTGCTCGTGCAGGTCACCAAGGACCCGATCGGGCACAAGGGCGCACGCCTCACGTCGCAGATCACGCTCGCGGGCCGCTACCTCGTGTTCGTCCCCGGCGGCGGCATGACCGGCATCAGCCGCAAGCTCCCCGACACCGAGCGCAACCGCCTGAAGAAGATCCTCAAGGAGGTCGTGCCCGACGGCGCGGGCGTCATCGTGCGCACCGCCGCCGAGGGCGCGAGCGAGGAGGAGCTGCGTGCCGACGTCGAGCGCCTGCGCGGCCAGTGGGAGGCCATCGAGAAGAAGTCGAAGACCGCGTCGGCACCCGCCCTGCTCCAGGGCGAGCCGGACCTCGCGATCCGCGTCGTCCGCGACATCTTCAACGACGACTTCAGCTCGCTCGTCGTCGAGGGCGACGGGGCGTGGTCGGAGATCTCGACGTACGTCGAGGAGCTCGCGCCCGACCTGCGCGAGCGCGTCTCGAAGTGGACGGGCACGCAGGACGTCTTCACGGTGCACCGCGTCGACGAGCAGCTCGCCAAGGGCATGGACCGCAAGGTCTGGCTGCCCTCGGGCGGGTCGCTGGTCATCGACCGCACCGAGGCGATGACCGTCGTCGACGTCAACACCGGCAAGTTCACGGGCTCGGGCGGCACGCTCGAGGAGACGGTGACGCGCAACAACCTGGAGGCGGCCGAGGAGATCGTCCGCCAGCTCCGGCTGCGCGACATCGGCGGCATCATCGTCATCGACTTCATCGACATGGTGCTCGAGTCGAACCGCGACCTCGTGCTGCGCCGCCTCGTCGAGTGCTTGGGCCGGGACCGGACCAAGCACCAGGTCGCGGAGGTCACGTCGCTGGGCCTCGTCCAGATGACGCGCAAGCGCGTGGGCCAGGGCCTCGTCGAGGCGTTCAGCGAGACGTGCGAGCACTGCCACGGGCGCGGGTTCATCGTGCACACCGACCCGATCGAGAAGTCGGGCGGCAACCGCGGCGGCCACGACCACGGCAACCACGGCAACGGCAACGGGAACGCCGGGGGCAACGGGGGTGGCGCCGCCGCCGAGGAGCCCGCCGAGGGCGGCCGCTCGCGGTCGCGCCGCAAGCGCGGTTCCGGCTCGGGCGCCTCGGCGCCGAAGGACACCGGGATCACCCTCCCGCAGCCCGCCGTCCCGGTCCTGCCGGAGGTCACGTCGGAGGCGCGGGCCGCGGTCAAGGCCACGCTCGCGACGATCGCGGCGGCCGCGGCGCACGCCCACGAGCACGACGGCGCCGAAGCACCGGCGGACGGCTCGGCGCCCACGGCGGGCGACGACAGCGGGTCGGAGCTCACCGAGAGCTGAGCGGTGCGGCAGGGGCGGGGGTCTGCGGACCCTCGCCCCTGCCGCGTCCCCGGGCGGTCTTCGTGCACGTCACCCGCACCTGGCATCATGCGCGCATGGGTTACGACCTCTCGGGCCGCCTCGTCGTCGGCGTCGCCTCGTCCGCACTGTTCGACCTCACCGAGTCCGACCGCGTGTTCCGCACGCAGGGGGAGGCGGCGTACCGCGACTTCCAGGAGCGCCACCGCGACGACGCGCTGGCCCCCGGCGTCGCCTTCGGGTTCGTGCGCCGCCTGCTCGCGCTCAACGACCTCGCGCCCTCCGCCGACGACCCGCTCGTCGAGGTCATCGTCATGTCCCGCAACTCCCCGGAGACCGGCCTGCGCGTCATGCGCTCCGTGCGGCACCACGACCTCGACATCACGCGCGCCGTCTTCCGCCAGGGGCGCAGCCCGCACGAGTTCATCCTTCCCCTGCACGTGGACCTCTTCCTCTCGGCCGACGAGCGCTCGGTGCGCGACGCCGTCGACCTGGGCCTGCCCGCGGGGTACGTGCTCGACCCGACGTTCGCCGACGAGGAGGGCGACGAGCTGCGCATCGCGTTCGACTTCGACGGCGTCCTCGCCGACGACTCCTCGGAGCGTCGCTACCAGGACGGCGGCCTGGCGTCGTTCCGCGAGCACGAGGTGCTCAACGCCGACGTGCCGCTCGGCCGGGGGCCGCTGCGCGAGCTCCTCGTCGGCATCCACCGCGTGCAGGTCGTCGAGCGCGAGCGGCACGCGACCGATCCGTCCTACCGGCCGCGCGTGCACGTCTCGCTCGTCACGGCCCGTTCGGCCCCGGCGCACGAGCGCGCGGTCGCGACGCTCTCCTCGTGGGGCGTGACGGTCGACGACGCGTTCTTCCTCGGGGGCGTGGACAAGGGCGGCGTGCTCGAGGTGCTGCGGCCGCACATCTTCTTCGACGACCAGCGCGCCGTGGTCGAGGCGGCGCGCCGGGTCGCGCCGTCGGTCCACGTGCCGTACGGCGAGCTGAACCGCGGCGTCCTGCCGGCCGACCCGGCCCTCGACGCACGGTCGACGCGCGCGGCCGACGTCGCGGCGCCCGCGCCCGGTCGCCGCGAGGCGGCCACCCCGCCCGCGCCCGGCGCGTCGGCGGAGCGCGACGCGGACGACGAGCGGCCGGCCCACGACCCGGCGGGGGAGCGGCCGACGCCCGACCCGACGGCCGAGCGCACCGCGGAGGTCGGCCGTGCGGCGGGCACCGGGACGCGCGAGCTTCCGCTCGTCCGGTCCGTCCCGGGGATCGGCGGGCCGGGGCTCGCCGGGATCGCGGCGGGGGTGCCGACGGCCGAGCCGACGCCCGCGCCCGAGGGGGAGAGGTCGGCACCCGCTCCCGACGCCCGGGCCGACGCCGCCTCCCCGGCGGCGCCCGGCGACGAGCATGCCGACGCACCGACCGACGCGGCGAGCCCTGCCCCGTCCGGCACGACGCTCCTCAGCCGCCGGGACGCGCGGCCCGGCGCCCCCGACCGCGTCTCCGTCCTCGGCCCCGCCGGGGAGCCGAAGCCGCTGCCCGTCCGGCCGTCGTCGAACGGCGGCGCGCGCCACCACTGAGCCGGTGGTTCACTGCTCGCATGAGCGACGCGGCACGCCCGGGCGCCCCCGGGACCGTTCCCGGGGGCGCTGACGCAGGGCCCCCGGCGGCCCGCTCCGGCGGGCGCGTCGAGGTCGTGTGCGGCCCGATGTTCGCGGGCAAGACGGAGGAGCTCCTGCGCCGGGTCCGGCGCGCGGAGGTCGCCGGGCGGCGCGTCGAGGTGGTCGGGCACGTCCTCGACACCCGGCGCGGGACCGGCACGGTGAGCTCGCACTCGGGTCTCGCGATCCCCTCGCGCACCGCCCGCGACGCGCACGACCTCGAGCGGATCGTCCGCGCCGCCGGGCCGCTCGACCTCGTCGCCGTCGACGAGGCGCACTTCTTCGGGCCGGAGCTCGTCGACGTCGTCCAGCGGCTCGCCGACGACGGGCTCGTCGTGGTCGTCGCCGGGCTCGACGTCACGTTCGACGCGCGGCCCTTCGAACCCCTGCCCACGCTCGCGGCGCTCGCCGAGCGCGTCGACAAGCTCACGGCGGTGTGCGCGGTGTGCGGCGAGGACGCCGCGTTCCACGTGCGCGCCGTCCGGGAGCCGGAGCCCGACGGCGGCGGGGCGGGCGACCCGCTCGCGCCGGTCGCCGCGCACGTGGGCGGCGCCGAGAGCTACGAGGCGCGCTGCCGGGTGCACCTGCCGGGAGCCCCGTGGCGCCGTCAGGACGGCGGCGCGGCCGGTTCCGCCGGGTCCTCGACGAGCGGGACGAACGAGTAGGACCCGTGCTCGCTCACCCGCACCCCGTCCGGGGCGTCGGGGTCGCGCACGACGACGAGCATCGTGTGCCGCACGGGGACGACCAGGCGCCCGCCGGGCACCTGCTGGTCGACGAGGGCGCGGGGGAGGGCGTCGGCGGCGGCCGAGACGAGCACCCGGTCGTACTGCTCGCCCGGCGTGCCGAGGACGCCGGGCCTCGCGAGGACAAGGTGTGCCCACGGCGCGCGCACCGCGGCGAGGTTGGCCGCGCCCCACGCGGCGAGGTCGGCGTGGCGCTCGATACCCAGCACGCGCCCGGTCGGTCCGACGAGCCGGGCGAGCAGCGCCGTCGTCCAGCCCGACCCGGCGCCGACGTCGAGCACCCGGGCGCCCGGGACGACGTCGAGCAGGCGCAGCATCGCGGCGACCGTCGACGGCTGCGAGCTGGTCTGGCCGTGGCCGATGGCGAGCGGCCGGTCCTGCGCGGCCCAGCGCCGCTGCGCGCGGGGGAGGAAGCCGCGGCGGTCGACCGTGCGCATCGCCGCGGCGACGGCGTCGTCCCGGCGCTCGGCGTCGGGCGGGTCCGCGGGGCGCATGCGACCACCTCCACGGCCAGCGTAGCCACGACGGCGGACGCCGCGCCCCCGGGTGGGCCGCGCAGGGTCTTGAGCGGGAGGCGCCCCGGTGGCGCGGCCGCGGGGACGGCGGGATGCTCGACGGGTGCGCGGGCGCATCGGTGCGCCCGCCCTGGACCGGGGAGCCGGCATGAGCGGAACGGTGGCACGGATCACGCACATCAGCGCGCGGTCGGACACGAGCTTCGAGGACGCCGTGCGGATCGGCGTCGAGCGCGCCGCGAGCACGCTGCGCAACGTCTCGGGCGCGTGGGTCAAGGAGCAGAAGGTCGACGTGGCCGACGGCCGCATCACGGCCTGGCAGGTCGTGCTGGAGGTCACGTTCGTCCTCGAGTAGGGTCGGCCGGCGGCCTCGTCGCACGGAGGCGCCGCCGTCCGCGGTCCTCGGTGCGACGCCTGCTACGCGCCCCGGAGCGGTCGCCCGCGCCGGGGTCCGTGCGCGCCATTTGACCAGGACGCCCTGCGGTCCGTAATCTTGGACGTCGGCGCGCCCAGGCGCGCCGGTCCCGTGTGCCCACGGACGACTCGCACTCGCACGCCGCGGCGTGGTCGGAGTCTCCAAGACGAACTCGCCGTGACGAGCACGCCAAGACTAGGAGAGATGAGCAGCAACGTGGTGTACGCGATCGTCAAGGCCGGTGGCCGTCAGGAGAAGGTTTCCGTCGGCGACATCGTCGTGGTGGACCGGGTGTCCGCCAAGGCCGGTGAGTCCCTCGAGCTGCCCGCTCTCCTGCTGGTGGACGGGGAGAAGGTGACCACCGACGCGGCGAAGCTCGCGAAGGTCAAGGTCACCGCCGAGGTCGTGCGGGACGAGAAGGGTCCGAAGATCACGATCCTGCGGTACAAGAACAAGACCGGTTACCGCCGTCGCCAGGGTCACCGTCAGCAGCTGACCCGCCTCAAGGTCACCGGCATCAAGTGATCTCGCCCGGCGCGAGCTAGCGGCCCCGAGCCGCGCCGCGCCGACGGCACCCTCCCTCAGCAGACCAGCACGAAAGCAGGTTCGTCATGGCACACAAGAAGGGCGCGAGCTCCTCGCGCAACGGTCGCGACTCCAACGCCCAGCGCCTCGGCGTGAAGCGCTTCGGCGGGCAGGTCGTCAAGTCGGGCGAGATCATCGTCCGCCAGCGCGGCACCCACTTCCACCCCGGTGAGAACGTCGGCCGCGGCAAGGACGACACGCTGTTCGCCCTGGCCGCCGGCGCGGTCCAGTTCGGCACCCGTCGCGGCCGCAAGGTCGTCGACATCGTCTCCGCCGAGGGCTGAGCGACAGCCACAGAGGCTTCGAGCAGGAGGGGCGCACCGACGCGGTGCGCCCCTCCTGCCGTTTCCGGCGCCCGTCCCCACGGGCGGCACCACCCGCCGCGACCGCGGCACCGCACGACCCACCTCTGAGAGGATCCCTCCATGGCCAGCTTCGTCGACCGTGTCGTCCTGCACGTCTCCGGCGGCGACGGGGGGAACGGGTGCGCCTCGGTCCGGCGCGAGAAGTTCAAGCCGCTCGCCGGCCCCGACGGCGGCAACGGCGGTGACGGCGGCACCGTCCGCCTCGTCGTCGACTCCCAGACCACGACGCTCCTCGAGTACCACCACTCGCCGCACCGCCACGCGACGTCGGGCACCCAGGGCATGGGCGACGACCGCGACGGCGCCAACGGCGAGGACCTCGTCCTGCGCGTCCCGGACGGCACGGTCGTCAAGTCGCCCGACGGCACGGTGCTCGCCGACCTCGTCGGCGAGGGCGCCGAGTACGTCGTGGCCGAGGGCGGCCGGGGCGGTCTCGGCAACGCGGCGCTCTCGTCCCCGCGCCGCAAGGCGCCGGGCTTCGCCCTGCTCGGCGAGCCGGGCGAGGAGCGGGACGTCGTCCTCGAGCTGAAGACCATCGCGGACGTCGCGCTCGTCGGGTACCCGAGCGCGGGCAAGTCGTCGCTCGTCGCCGCCATCTCCGCGGCGCGGCCCAAGATCGCCGACTACCCGTTCACGACGCTCGTGCCCAACCTGGGCGTCGTGCAGGCCGGGTCGGCGCGCTTCACCGTCGCGGACGTCCCTGGCCTCATCCCGGGCGCGAGCGAGGGCAAGGGCCTCGGCCTGGAGTTCCTGCGCCACATCGAGCGCACCGCGGTGATCGTGCACGTGCTCGACTGCGCGACGCTCGAGCCCGGCCGGGACCCGATCAGCGACCTCGACGTCATCGAGGCCGAGCTCGCGGCCTACGCGCAGGACCTCGAGATCGAGGGCGGGCGGGTGCCGCTCACCGAGCGTCCGCGCCTCGTCGTCCTCAACAAGATCGACGTCCCTGAGGCTCGCGACCTGGCCGAGCTCGTCAAGCCCGACCTCGAGGCTCGCGGCCTGCGGGTGTTCGAGATCTCGACCGCGAGCCACGAGGGCCTGCGCCCGCTGACGTACGCGCTCGCCGAGCTCGTGGAGAAGGCGCGCGCCGAGGCGCCCGCCCCCGAGCCGACGCGCGTCGTGCTGCGGCCGCGCGCGGTCGACGAGGCCGGGTTCACGGTCAAGCGCAAGGGCGGGGCGACCGACTACTGGTTCGAGGTGCGCGGCGCCAAGCCGGAGCGCTGGGTCCGCCAGACGGACTTCTCCAACGACGAGGCCGTGGGCTACCTCGCGGACCGCCTCGCGCGTCTGGGCGTCGAGGACAAGCTGTTCGAGGCGGGCGCCGTCGCGGGCGACGAGGTGCGCATCGGCACCGACGTCAACGCGGTCGTCTTCGACTGGGAGCCGACGCTCATGTCGGGCTCCGAGCTGCTCGGCGGCCCGCGCGGCTCCGACAACCGCCTCGACGAGAGCCTGCGCCCGACCCGCTCGGAGAAGCGGCGCGAGCACCACGAGCGCATGGACGCCAAGGCGGAGGCGCGGCGCGAGCTGTGGACCGAGCGCCAGGCCGGCACCTGGACGGACCCCGAGTCCGACTGACCTGGAGTCCGACCGACCCGGAGTCGTCCGCGCCGACGAGGGCCCGGTTCCCCGTGGGGGACCGGGCCCTCGGCCGTGCCCAGGTCGTCCTCGGCGCGGCCCGGGAGCGGGTCGGTCCCGGGCGCAGGCGTCCTGGTCCGTGAAATCGTGCGCGGCGGCGGCCCTCCGGCGGCGATGATGGGCGCGTGAACGCGCTGTCCTCCCGCTCCGAGATCGCCTCCGCCCGCCGCGTGGTCGTGAAGATCGGCTCGTCGTCGCTCACGGGCGCCGACGGCCACCTCGACCTCGCGGCCCTGCGGGCGCTCGTCGACGTCCTCGCGGCCCGACGCGCGGACGGCGGCCAGGTCGTGCTGGTCACGTCCGGCGCCATCGCCGCCGGGATCGGCCCCCTCGGCCTCGCGACCCGACCGCGCGACCTCGCGACGGCGCAGGCCGCGGCGTCGGTCGGGCAGGGCATGCTCGTCGCCCGGTACGCCGAGGCGTTCGCGGCGCACGGGCTGCGCGTCGGGCAGGTGCTCCTCACCGCGGAGGACACGGTGCGTCGCGGGCACTACCGCAACGCCCAGCGCTCGCTCGAGCGCCTGCTCGACCTCGGCGTCGTGCCCGTCGTCAACGAGAACGACGCCGTCGCGACCGACGAGATCCGCTTCGGCGACAACGACCGTCTCGCCGCGCTCGTCTCCCACCTCGTGCGGGCCGACGCCATGGTCCTGCTCACGGACGTCGACGGCCTGTACGACGGCCCGCCGTCGCGCCCGGGCACGCGGCGGATCGCCGAGGTGCGCTCGCCGGCCGACGTCGAGGGCGTCGAGGTGACGGGACGGGGGAGCGCGGTCGGCACGGGCGGCATGCTCACCAAGCTCGAGTCGGTCTCCATCGCGACCGGCACGGGCATCCCCGTGGTGCTCACCAAGGCGCAGCACGCCGCCGCGGCGCTCGCCGGCGAGCCGATCGGGACCTGGTTCGCCGCGACGGGCAGGCGGACGACGCGCCGTCGGCTCTGGCTCGCGCACGCGGCGCGCACGCGCGGCCGCCTCGTGCTCGACGACGGCGCGGTGCGGGCCGTGCAGGGCGGGCGCGCCTCGCTGCTGCCCGCCGGGGTCACTGCGGTCGAGGGCGAGTTCGACGCCGGCGACCCGGTCGAGCTCGTGGCGTCCGACGGGCGCGTGGTCGCCCGGGGTCTGGTCGCGTTCGAGTCACGCGACATCCCGGACCTCCTCGGCCGGTCGACCACGGAGCTGCGGGCCGAGCTCGGCGAGGGCTACGACCGCGAGGTCGTGCACCGCGACGACCTCGTCCTCGTGCGGCGGCGCGCGCGCTGACCGCGGGCCGGACGACGCTCCCGGCGCGACGGCCGCCGACGTAGGCTCGGACCATGACCACCACCGAGGACGCGCCCGTCGTCGCGGGCGCCGCCGAGCCCGGGACCGCCGGTCCCGCCGCAGCCGCGACCGACGCTCCGACCGACGTCGCGGCGGCCGTCGAGAGCGTCGCGCGCCGCGCCAAGGTCGCGTCGCGCACCCTCGCGACCGCGACCCGCGCCACGAAGGACGCCGCGCTCCTCGCGCTCGCCGACGCGCTCGTCGCGGCGACCGACGCGATCGTGGCCGCGAACGCCGTCGACCTGGAGCGTGAGCGCGCGAACGGCATGAGCGAGGGGCTGCTCGACCGGCTCGCGCTCGACGCGCCGCGCGTCGCCGCGATCGCCGACGCGCTGCGCGCGCTCGCGGGCCTGCCCGACCCGGTGGGGGAGGTCGTGCGCGGCTCGACCCTGCCGAACGGCCTGCGCCTGCGCCAGCTGCGCGTGCCCATGGGCGTCGTCGGCATGATCTACGAGGCGCGCCCCAACGTGACGGTCGACGCCGCGGGCCTCGCGCTCAAGAGCGGCAACGCGGTGATCCTGCGCGGCGGGTCCGCGGCGGCGAGCTCCAACGAGGTGATCGTCGGCGTGCTGGCCCGTGCGCTCGAGGCGCAGGGGCTGCCCGGCGACCTCGTGCAGTCGATCGACCGGCACGGGCGCCCGGGCGCCGTCGCGCTCATGCACGCGCGGGGTCTCGTCGACGTCCTCGTCCCGCGCGGCGGGGCGGACCTCATCCGCACCGTCGTGCGCGAGTCGACCGTCCCCGTCATCGAGACCGGGGTCGGCAACGTCCACGTGTACGTCGACGCGAACGCGGACCGGGCCATGGCGCTCGAGATCCTCCTCAACGCCAAGACGCAGCGCGTGGGCGTCTGCAACGCCGCGGAGACGCTCCTCGTCCACGCGGACGCCGCACCCGAGTTCCTCCCCGCCGCGCTCGCCGCGCTCACCGAGGCGGGCGTCGTCGTGCACGGCGACGACCGCACGGCCGGCCTCGCGCCCGCGGGCACCGACGTGCTCGCAGCGACGGACGAGGACTGGGCGACCGAGTACCTCGCGCCCGAGATCGCCGTGCGCGTCGTCGACGACCTCGACGCCGCCATCGAGCACGTGCGGACCTGGACGTCGGGCCACACCGAGGCCATCGTCACGCGCGACCTCGCGGCGTCCGAGCGCTTCGTCGCCGAGCTCGACTCCGCCGCCATCATGGTCAACGCCTCGACCCGCTTCACCGACGGCGGCCAGTTCGGCCTCGGGGCGGAGATCGGCATCTCGACCCAGAAGCTCCACGCGCGCGGCCCCATGGGCCTCGCGGAGCTCACGACGACGAAGTGGGTCGTGCACGGGGACGGCCACGTCCGCCCCTGACGCACGGCCCCCGGCGGGTACCTGATACCCGCCGGACGAGGTCCCCGGACGGTCGTGAGAGACTGGTCGGCGACCGGCGCCCGTCCGGTCCGCCGTCGGGCCGGTCCCGGCGGGCGTACCGTTCCATCGCACCACCCCGGCCCGCGGCACGTGCCCGTCCGGCCCGGGGACGACCTTCGAGGAGGACGTCGTGATCTCTGCCGTCGTGCTGGCCGCCGAGGAAGGCGCCGAGGCCGCGTCGCACCTGCCCATCCCGCCGCTCGCGTACGGGCTGCTCGGGTTCGGCGGGCTCGTGGCCCTGCTGCTCGTGACCTACGCGTTCCGCAGCGTCGGCACGCGGCACTGACCCGCCCCGGACGACGGAAGCGCCCGCGACCGATGACGCGTCGATGAGCCCGCGCCGGCCCCGCCTGGGGGTGATGGGTGGCACGTTCGACCCCATCCACCACGGCCACCTGGTCGCCGCGAGCGAGGCCGCGGCGCGGTTCGACCTCGACGAGGTCGTCTTCGTCCCCACGGGCAAGCCGTCGTTCAAGCAGCACCAGACCGTCAGCCCGGCCGAGCACCGCTACCTCATGACCGTCATCGCGACCGCGTCGAACCCGCGGTTCACGGTGAGCCGTGTGGACGTGGACCGGCCCGGGCTGACCTACACGGTCGACACGCTGCGCGACCTGCGGGCCGCGCGACCGGACGCCGAGCTGTTCTTCATCACGGGTGCGGACGCCGTCGAGCAGATCCTCACCTGGAAGGATGCCGACGAGCTCTGGAAGATGGCACACTTCGTGGCTGTCTCCCGCCCGGGTCACCAGCTGAGCGTCGAGGGCCTGCCTCCGGGCGTGGTCACGACGCTCGAGGTCCCCGCCCTCGCGATCTCGTCGACGGACTGCCGTCGGCGCGCGGAGGCCGGGCAGCCGGTGTGGTACCTGGTTCCGGACGGCGTGGTCCAGTACATCGCCAAGCACGGTTTGTATCGAGGTCAGCACGATGAGTGACAACGGCAGCAACATGCAGCCCGTCCGCCCGCTCACCCGGCGCGAGATGCGCGAGCGCGAGCAGGCGGCCGCCGCCGAGCGGTCCGCGCAGAGCGCCGCGCCCCCGCCTGCGCCGGCACCGGGTGCGGGCGGCTGGCAGCAGCCGGCGCGCCCGGCCGCGCCGTCCGGCCCGCCGCCGTCGCGCCGCACCCTGCGCGAGACGACCGGCCCGGCCGAGCACCCGGCACAGCCGTCGGTCGTGCGACCCCCGGCCGCCTCGGGCGGCATGCGCGGCCTGGACGAGACCGGCCGCCTCACGCCGGTCCAGGAGACGGCCGAGCGCGTCGCGATCCGCCCCCCGGCCCCGACGCCCGTCGTGCCCACGCGCACGTCCTCGCGTCCGCCCGCCGCGGCCCCGCGCCCCCCGGTGCCCGGCGCGTCCGGCCCCGTGCGCCCCGCGACGCCGTCGGCTCCGGTCGGCGGTCTCGCCGCCGGCTCGGGCCCCGCGCGTCCCGAGGCGACGCAGCCGCCGCGCCTCTCGGCGTTCGCGGCCCCGCCCACCAGCACTGCCCCGCCCGGCACGCCCGCGCCGGCACCGGCGACCTCCCCCTGGGCGGGGACGCGCGCGCCCGCTCCCGAGCGCGCGCCCGCCCCGGCACCGCCCACCGAGGCGGGTGGCGCGGCCCTGCCGTGGTCCGCGATCACGGCAGGCTCCGCGCCCGAGCCTGCGAGCGCGGACCGCGAGCAGTCGTCGCCCTTCGGCGGCGTGCGGGAGTCCGCACCTGCTCCAGCCGGCGGTTCGGACGAGCTCTTCCCCCGCGTGCGCGGTCGTGCCGCCGAGCCCGAGGAGTCGGACGACGACGACCTCGAGGACGAGCGGCGGGGCCCGTCGTACACGTGGCTGCACTACCTGATCCTCGTCGCCGTCGCGTTCGTCCTCGGCCTGCTCGTCTGGACGCTCGTGTCCCGCGACGACCCGGGCCTGGCCGTGGAGGACGCGAGCGCCTCGGCCGCCGCCGTGCGGACGTGGGACGACCCCGGCACCCTCGACACCGGCCGCTGACCGGCCGCACCACGAACGGAGACACGTGACCGCCACCGACCGAGCCCTCGAGCTCGCCGTCATCGCCGCCCGGGCGGCGTCCGACCGCAAGGCCGAGGAGATCATCGCGCTCGACGTGAGCGAGCAGCTCGTCCTGACCGACGTGTTCCTCATCGCCTCGGGGTCGAGCGAGCGCCAGGTCTCGGCGATCGTCGACGCCGTCGAGGAGGCCATGCACAAGGCCGGGTCCAAGCCGATCCGCCGCGAGGGCAAGCAGGAGGCCCGCTGGGTCCTGCTCGACTTCGGCGACGTCGTCGTGCACGTGCAGCACGCCGAGGACCGCGTGTACTACGCGCTGGAGCGGCTGTGGAAGGACTGCCCGGTCGTCGAGCTGCCGGAGGACGCGCGCGGCGGCGACGGCACGGCCGACGACACCGACGACACCACGCGCGGCGACGGCGCCATCCGCCTCTCGGGGGAGCCCCTGGCGTGACCGCCGGCACGCTCGTCCTCCTGCGCCACGGTCGCACCGCGTACAACGCGACGATGCGCCTGCAGGGGCAGGTCGACATCCCGCTCGACGCCGTCGGGCGGTGGCAGGCGGAGCAGGGCGCGAAGGCCCTCGCGAGCGCGCACCGCGCGACGCGCGTCGTCGCGTCCGACCTCGTGCGCGCCGCCGACACCGCGCGCGCGTACGCGGCGGCGATCGGCGCGGACGTCACGTACGACCCCCGGTTGCGCGAGCGCGGCTTCGGGGAGTGGGAGGGCCTCACGGGGCCGGAGATCGCCGAGCGCTGGCCCGAGGAGTACGCGGCGTGGCGTCAGGGCGAGGAGCCCGTGCGCGCGGGTGCGGAGTCCAAGGCCGACGTCGCGGCGCGCCTCGTCGCGTCCGTGACCGAGCACGTGGAGTCCCTGGAGCGGGACGACACGCTCGTCGTCGTCTCGCACGGCGCCGCGATCACGCTCGCGGTCACCGCGCTGCTCGGCCTGGACCCGGAGGGCTGGCGCGGGATCTCCGGGCTGCACAACGTCCACTGGTCCCACCTGCACCGCTCGGCGCCCGCCGCGACGCCCGCGTGGCGCCTCGTGGCGCACAACGTCGGGGCCGGGTTCCCGCTCGACGAGTGGAACGCGGGACCGGATTGGAATCTGGAGCCGGTTTCTGCGTAGACTAGCGACGCTCCGCAGGACGGGAAACCGGCCGGAGGAGTGCATGACCTGGATCTTCACGGATTCACGGGGCTGTGGCGCAGCTGGTAGCGCACCTGCATGGCATGCAGGGGGTCAGGGGTTCGAGTCCCCTCAGCTCCACCCGTAGAGCCGGACGGGAGCACGCACCATCGAGAGATGGGCGGGCTCCCGTCCGGCTTTTCTGCGTCCTGCGCCGCCCGGTGCTCGCCGGTGGAGGCCGCGGGTCTTGGCGCGGCCTGCCGCGCCTGCCACGCTGGTGCGGTGCGACGGCGCTCCGCCCGTCGCGCGGGTACCCGGGGGAGGGCACGCGATGAGGCCACTGCGCTACGCGATCAACGTCACGCTCGACGGCTGCTGCCACCACGAGGCGGGACTGCCGCCCGACGAGGAGTCGATGCGGTTCTGGACCGAGGAGACGGAGCGCGCGGACGCGCTGCTGTTCGGGCGGGTCACCTACCAGATGATGGAGGCGGCGTGGCGCCGTCCGGCGTCGGGCGCGTGGCCGGACTGGATGGGGGAGCGGGACGTCCCGTTCGCGGAGGCGATCGACGGGGCGAGGAAGCACGTGGTGTCGAGCACGCTGCGCGAGGTCGACTGGAACGCCGAGCTCGTCGAGGGCGACCTGGGTGACGCGGTGCGGCGGCTCAAGGAGCAGCCGGGCGGGTCGCTGTTCGTCGGTGGCGTGACGCTGCCGCTCGCGCTCGCGGACCTCGGGCTGATCGACGAGTACGCGTTCCTCGTGCAGCCGGTCCTGGCAGGGCACGGGCCGACGCTGCTGTCGGGGTTGCGCGAGCGCATCACGCTCGAGCTGGTGGACCGGCAGGAGCTGCGCTCGGGCGCCGTCGCGGTGCGGTACCGGCCCGCGACGGGCGTGCCGTGAGCCGGGACGACGACGCCCGGCGCGGCAGGTGCCGGCCGGGCGCTCGTGCGGGAGGAGCGGGGACTACGACGTGCTGACGTGCACGTGGTCGAAGTGGTTGGCGGTCGCGCCGCCGCGGTCCTCCATGCCGGACCACGCGCTCGCCGGGTCGCCGGCCATCCAGATCTTCTGCTGGTAGATGAGGTAGGTGATGCCGAGCGAGCCCGCGTTGGCCTGCAGGTAGCGCGCGATGTCCCAGCCGGTCTCGCCGCTGATCATGATGTCGACGGCGCGGCCCGTGCCGTGGTCGCCGTCGTCGCCGGGGCGGATGCCGCCGAACGTGGTGACCTGGGGGAAGTTCGCGCACACGGAGCGGTAGACGGCGCGCGCGTTGGCGCGCAGCGACGACTCGATCCCGGTGCTCACGGAGCACGCGGCGTCCGAGACGCCGCCGGCGCTCGACCCCCCGGCCGCGGCGGCGGCGACCTGGGGCGCCTCGGGCTGCGACTGCGCGAGGAAGCTCGACTTGATCCACGCGGCCGCGCCGTCCCAGACGATCTGGGTCCAGTCGCCCTCGGTGACGCCCGTGACGTCGACGGCGGCGCCGAACTCGGTGGTCGCGACGCGCTCGGCGTCCGGGGACGGCGCGGAGCGCACGTTGACGGCCTCGGTGGTCCAGAGCTGGCCGGTCACGGGCGGCAGGGGCGGGGGCGTCGGGGCAGCCTGGGCGGCCGGCACGACGGCGATCTCCGCCGCGGTCTCGACGACCGGGGGCTCCTGGGGCGCCGTGGGCGGCGCGACGCGCTCGGACGAGCGGCTGGCGGCTCCCGTGCCGCGTTCCACGCTCGCGCCGGCGGTGGGCTCGACGCTCAGCGGAGCGCGGTCGGGGTTGCCCTCCGCGGGCTGGGGGCCCGCACCCACGGCGCCCGCGCCGAGCAGCGTGACGAGCGCCAGCGCGGGGAGCTTGAGCGACCGGACCGGCAGCGTCGGCAGGGCCGGGAGCCGGAAGGAGCGCGCGGTGGCGGGGGCTGCGCTGTGGCGGCCTCGGGACATGGTGCGCTCCGGTTCTTCGTGGGTAGGACGCGCCAATGTAACCAAACCGTGATCTGAGAAGTCCAGTCGGACATTCCGCGCAGCGCGCCCGTTCGACTCATGAGCGGCAGCGCTGAGTCGTATGCGCCGCAGTCGTTGGACGGGCGAGAGGCGCGTTCCTACGCTGGAAGCATGACCGTTCCCTCTGTACCGACCGTGACGCTCAACTCCGGTCACACCATCCCGCAGCTCGGCTTCGGCGTCTTCCTCGTGCCGCCGGACGAGGCCGAGAAGGCCGTGAGCGAGGCCCTCGAGGTCGGCTACCGCCACATCGACACCGCGGCGATCTACCGCAACGAGGAGGGCGTCGGCGCCGCCATCGCGAAGAGCGGCGTCCCCCGCGACGAGCTCTTCGTCACCACGAAGCTCTGGAACGACCGCCAGTCGGGCGAGCAGCCGCACGACGCGATCCGCGAGAGCCTCGACAAGCTCGGCCTCGACCACGTCGACCTGTACCTCACGCACTGGCCCGCGCCCGAGCAGGACCAGTACACGAACGCGTGGGCGAAGCTCGTCGAGATCCGGGACGCGGGCCTCGCGCGCTCGATCGGCGTCTCCAACCACCTGCCCGAGCACCTCGACCGGATCGTCGCGGACACGGGCGTCGTGCCCGCCGTCGACCAGATCGAGCTCCACCCGGCCTACCAGCAGCGCGACGTGCTCGCCTGGGCCGACGCGAACGGCACGAAGATCGAGGCGTGGGGGCCGCTCGGCCAGGGCAAGTACCCGCTCTTCGAGAAGCAGGCGGTCGTCGACGCGGCCGCCGCGCACGGCGTGACGCCCGCTCAGGCGGTGCTGCGCTGGCACCTGCAGCGCGGCTTCATCGTCTTCCCGAAGTCGTCGCGCAAGGAGCGCATGGCGGAGAACTTCGACCTCTTCGGGTTCGAGCTCACCGCCGACGAGGTCGCCGCGATCGACGCCCTCGACACGGGCGACGGCTCGGGCCGCGTGAGCGCCCACCCGTCCGAGGTCAACTGACCCGGTCGCCCGCGGCCTCCCGCGAGGCAGCACGCACGACGAGGGGCGCCGTCCGGTCGGACGGCGCCCCTCGTCGTGCGCTGGTGGAGAGGCGGGTCAGCCGCACTCGTCGCAGATGCCCGTCGCGGGCAGGACCGTGAAGCACGTGGGGCACACGGCCGGCGGCTTCTCGGGCTCCGTGGAGCGGGCGGTCGTGCGGCGCGGCGTGCGCGTCGCGGGCGCGGCCTTCGCCGTGGCCCGACGCGCGGGCGCGGGCGCCGCCGCGGGGGCGGCACCGGGCACGTCGAACCCGCGCTTGCGCAGCAGGTCCGCGACGCCGACGGGGCTGCTGCGGAACTCCTCGGCCGTCGCGACGCGACCTGTCGCGTACCGGTGCGCGACGCCGAGGATCGCCTGCGCGTCGTAGACGCGGTCGTCGTGGACGAGCGGGGTGCCCGGGGACGCGGTGAAGCCGTAGACCCCGAGGAACGCGTCCCGGCCCCGGTCGTCCCAGTCCGCGAGGGCCTGGAGGATGTGCTGCCGGGTCACTGCCGAGAAGGTTGCCACGGCACGAGCCTAGACCGCCCCGCGGGACCCCTCGGACGGGCGGACGCGTGACCTTCCGCACGCGCCTGTGCCGGACCACGCGCACCTCCGGTCAGGGCACGGTGTACCCGGCAGCGCGGAACATCTCGTACCACTCGGCGCGCGTGAGCGGGACCTCGGAACCGAGCGCGGCTCCGGCGACCCGGTCGGGGCTCGTCGTGCCGAGCACGACCTGCATCCGCGCCGGGTGGCGCGTGATCCACGCCGTCGCGATCGCGATCGGCGGCACGTCGTACCGGTCGGCGAGCCGGTCGATCACGGCGTTGAGCTCGGGGTACTTCTCGGAACCCAGGAACACGCCCGTGAAGAACCCCGCCTGGAACGGCGACCACGCCTGAACGGTGATGTCGTGCAGGCGGCAGTAGTCGAGCGTCCCGCCGTCACGGCTGACCGACTGGTCGAGGGCCTGCATGTTCGCCGCGACGCCCTGCGCGACGAGCGGCGCGTGCGTGACGGAGAGCTGGAGCTGGTTCGCGACGATCGGCTGCTCGACGTACCGGCGCAGCAGCTCGATCTGGCCCGGCGTGTGGTTCGAGACCCCGAACGCGCGCACCTTTCCCGCGGCGTGCAGGTCGGAGAACGCGCGCGCGACCTCCTCGGGCTCGACGAGGGCGTCGGGGCGGTGCAGCAGCAGGATGTCGAGGTAGTCGGTGCGCAGGGCCTCGAGCGAGCCCTCGACGGACGCGACGAGGTGCTGGTAGGAGAAGTCGAAGTACGGGCCCTCGGGCACGATCCCGGCCTTGGACTGGATGACCCACTCCGCGCGCTCGGCGGGAGAGAGGTCGAGCGCCTCGGCGAAGCGGCGCTCGCTGCCGTGGAGGTCGGAGCCGTACACGTCGGCGTGGTCGAGGAACGTGATGCCGGCGTCCCGTGCGGTGCGCACGAGGGTGCGGACCTCGTCGTCGGTCTTGTCCTGGATGCGCATGAGGCCGAGCACGACGTTCGGCACCACGAGGTCGGTGCCGGGCAGGGTGAAGGTCTTCATCGGTGGTGCTCCTTCGCGGAGTGGGCGGTCCCGCCCGGGGGCGGCGTGCAGGGTGGCCCGGAGGGCCGGTCGGGGCTGCTCGAGCCTAGGAAGCGATAACCTAGAAGTCCAACAACTAGTATTTGTCATATAGAGAACTGTGAGTGGTCAATGGATCTTCGTCAGATGGAGTACCTCGTCGCCCTCGCGGACGAGCGCCAGTTCACCCGTGCCGCCCAGCTCGTCGGCGTCTCACAGTCGGGGCTCTCCGCCGCGGTCCGCAGCCTCGAGGAGGAGCTCGGCGCGAGCCTGTTCACGCGGACGACGCGGCGCGTCGAGCCCACCGAGGCCGGTCTCGCGCTGCTCCCGCACGCTCGCTCCATGCTCGCGCAGGCGGCCGCCGCTCGCGACGCGGTCGTGCGGGCGACGCACGCGCTGTCCGGCTCGTTGCGCGTCGGCTCGGAGCAGTGCCTCGGCGTCCTCGACGTCACCGCCCTGCTCGAGCGCTTCCACCGCCGGTATCCGCAGGTGGAGATCCACTTCGCGCAGGCGGGCTCGCACGACCTCCTCGCGCGCGTCCGGGAGGGCGACCTCGACGTCGCGTTCGTCGCGACCACCGAGCACCTGGGGCCGCTGTCCCAGACGGTCCTGGGCAGCGAGCCGCTCGTGCTCGTGTGCGCGCCCGAGCACCCGCTCGCCGGGAGGGGCCGGGTCGAGTGGTCCGACCTCTCGGGCCAGGAGTTCGTCGACTTCGACCCCTCGTGGGGCGCGCGGCCGGTCAACGACGCGACGTGCGCCGCGCACGGCGTCCACCGGCGCGTGCGGTGCTCGGTCAACGACGTGCACACGCTCCTCGAGCTCGTCGACCGCGGGCTCGGCATCGCGCTCGTGCCGCGCCACGTCGCGGGCAAGCCGGAGGCCGAGCGCCTCGTGACGCTCGCGCTGCCGGAGGGCGGTGCGCCGAGCTGGGTCGTCTCCGTCGTCACGGGGCGCTGGGACCGCGGCGCCTCGGCCGCGCCGCAGCTCCTGGAGCTCCTCGCCGACGCCCCCGCGTGTCGCGGCGTCGAGGTCGCCCGGACGGGCGCCGCCGCCCCGCGCGCGAGCGTCGAGGCGCCGAGCCCTGCCGTCGAGGCCGTGGCGGAGGCCCGGTGACCGCCCCCGCGGGCACCGACGCACCGCTCTTCCCGCTGCGCAGCGTCGTCCTCGGCGCGTTCCTCCCCACGCTCGTCCTCGAGATCGGCGTGGGGGCCATGCTGCCGGTCGTCGCCGTCACGGCCACGGGACGGGGCGCGAGCCTCACGGTCGCGGGGCTCGTGGCCGCGCTCGTGCCGATCGGCAAGATCCTCTTCGACCTTCCCGCCGGGGCGCTCGCCCAGCGCCTCGGCGACCGTGCGGCCATGCTGCTCGCCGGGGGCGTCGCGGCGGTCGCCTTCGCGACGATCGCGCTCACCCCCAGCCTGTGGGGCCTCGCGGCGGGGGTCCTCGCGCTGGGTGCGTCGACCGCGGTCTTCAACCTCGCCCGCCAGGCGTACCTCACCGAGATCACGCCCCCGCTGCGCCGGGCCCGCGTCCTGTCGACGCTCGCGGGCGTGCACCGGATCGGGCTGTTCCTCGGCCCGTTCGCGGGCGCGGCGGTCATCGCCGCGACCGACGTGCGCGGCGCCTACTGGCTCGGGACGGGCGCCGCCCTCACCGCGGTGGTGGTGCTCGCCGTTGTCCGGCCGGACGACGCGGAGGCCGGGCGTGCGCGGCTGCGCGGCGCCCGGGCCGTGCCGCGGGTCGGCATCGCCCGCGTGGCGCGCGACCACCGCCACCTGTTCGCGACGCTCGGCGTGGCGATCCTCCTGGTCAGCGCGGTCCGCGGGGCCCGGCAGACCGTCATCCCCCTGTGGGGCGAGCACCTGGGGCTGGACGCCGAGGTGACGTCGCTGATCTTCGGTGTCTCCGGCGCGCTCGACATGCTGCTCTTCTACCCGGCGGGCAAGGTCATGGACCGGTTCGGGCGCCTGTGGGTCGCCGTGCCGTCCATGCTCACGATGGCCGTCGGTCTCGCGGTGCTGCCGCTCGCGCACACCGCCCCCGCGCTCGCGGTCGTCGCGGCGGTGCTCGGGATCGGGAACGGCATGGGCTCGGGCATCGTCATGACGCTCGGCGCCGACGTCGCGCCCGCGGACGTGCGGCCGACCTTCCTCAGCGTGTGGCGCCTCTTCCAGGACACCGGCGACGCCCTCGGCCCGCTCGTGCTGTCGGCCGGTGCGGCGCTGGGGTCGCTCGCCGCGGGCGTCTGGGCGACGGCGGCGCTCGGCGCGGGCTCCGCGGCCGCGCTCGCGCGGTGGGTGCCGCGCCACTCGCCGCTCGCGAACCTCGTCCGACGGCGCTAGATCCAGTCGTGCTCGCGGGCGTAGCGGGCCGCCTCGTGCCGCGTGCGCGTCTGCGTCTTCTGCATCGCGCTCGAGAGGTAGTTGCGGACCGTGCCGGGCGCGAGGTGCAGGCGGGTGGCGATCTCCGCCACGGAGTAGCCGTCCCGCGTCACGCGGAGCACGTCGAGCTCGCGGTCCGTCAGGGGCACGTCGTCGATGAGCGCGGCGGTCGACACGTCCTGGTCGACCCAGCGCCGGCCCGCGTGCAGCGCCGCGACGACC
Source organism: Cellulosimicrobium sp. MI9406 (assembly GCF_040595865.1). Lineage (NCBI taxonomy): Bacteria > Bacillati > Actinomycetota > Actinomycetes > Micrococcales > Promicromonosporaceae > Cellulosimicrobium > Cellulosimicrobium sp. MI9406. Next base: position 566,076 of record NZ_JALIZI010000002.1, on the reverse strand, counting down.
TCGGCGATGTGCGTCGGGTCCGCCGACTTGCTGACGAACCCCTGCACACCGAGCCGCAGCGCCTTGCGCAGCACGCCCGGGCGGGCGTGGCGCGTGAGCATGAGCACGACCTGGTCGGGCAGCGAGCGGCGGACCTCCGCGACGGCGGCCAGGCCGTCGACGCCGGGCATCTCCAGGTCGATGACCAGCACGTCCGGGCGGTGGGCGAGCGTGGCGCGCACGGCGTCCGCGCCGTCGACCGCCTCCGCGAGCACCGTCACGTCGCCCTCGAGGGGGAGCAGCGCGGCGAGCGCGCGGCGCAGCAGGGCCTCGTCGTCGGCCAGCACGACGGTCGTCACGACGCCGCACCTCCGGGACCGGGCAGCCCGCCTCGGTCCGGCGGCGGGAACGCCGCGGCCGTGCGGAACCGGCCGTCCGCCACCTCCGCGGTGAGGACGCCGCCCGCGTCCGCGACACGCCGCGCGAGCGTCGCCAGGCCCCGCAGGGTCGGCGGGACGTCCGTCGGCACGCCGTCGTTGACGATCGTGATCCCACGCTCGGTGAGCGCGACGTGCACGAGGGTCGCACGCGCGTGCCGCAGCACGTTGGTCGTCGTCTCGCGCAGCACCTGGCTCACAAGGTCGTCCGCCTCGTCGCGGACGTCCGCGGTCCGGTCGACCCGGACCTGGATCCCGGCCGCCTCGAACAGCCGACGGGCGTTCTCCAGCTCGGCGGAGAGGTTGAGCCGGCGCTGCCCGTACGCGAGGTCGCGCGCCTGGGCGATCGTGTCGCCGACGAGCGCGTACGTCTCGCGCAGCTCCTCCTCCGCCCGCGCCGGGTCCGTGCCGACGAGCCGGCGCGCGAGCGCGATCTTGAGCTTCACCACGTGGAGGGTGTGGCCCTGGATGTCGTGCAGGTCGCTCGCGAAGCGCATGCGCTCGCGGACGACGGCGAGCTCCGCCTCACGCTCGCGCGCCTCCTCGAGCTCGCGCATCAGGTCGTAGAAGCCCTTGTTGGGGAACCGCAGGGCCACGAGCACCACCGTGAGGCCTGTCGGGACGATGACGAGGGACACCAGCCCGTCGGTCGTCACCGGGCCCGCCGCGAGCAGCCCCCAGGCGCCGACGCCCCCGACGTACGCGACGAGGCCGACGGCGGCCCCGGCGCGATGCCGGGGCAGCTCGGGGACCACGAGGCAGCCCACCACGGCGACGGCGTAGTACGCCGCCTGCACCTCGCCGCCCACGTCGAGCACCCCGTACGGCCAGACGGCGGCGGCGACGGTGAGGCACGGCACCGCGACGCGGCCCAGGTCGCCCGCCGTCCACCGCTCGAACGCGACGACCACCGCCACGACCCCCAGCGTCAGGACGAGCGCCTGCTCCCACGTCTGCGCCTGCCGGGCCACGAGGAGCACGCCGACGACCACGAGGACGGGCAGCATGGTGACGAGGTTGAGGCGGCGGAAACGGCGCGGCGTGCCGCGCAGCGCGGGTCGGTCCGGGGCCGGGACCGGGGGCGGCGGGAGCGGTCCTGCCGGTCGGGCCGGACCGGGCGCGGGGCGCGCCGTGGAGGGCGCGCGCGGCGCGGGCAGGTCGTCCATGGGCGGCTCGCAGGTCCGGGGCTGGGTCTGACTGCCAGTATCCGGGCGGTGCCGGGCCTCGGCCAGTGACACCGTGTCATGCCCGAGGGGTCAGGACGTCACGGTCCGGACCTGACGGCACGGCACTGGGCGCGCGCCGCCCGCGCGGGTGTGATGGACGCATGACCTCCCACCCCGTCATCGACGTGGACGACCTCGGCGTGCGCTACGGCGACGTCGACGCCGTCACGCACCTCTCGTTCCAGGTCGAGCCCGGCGAGCTCTACGCGCTGCTCGGCACGAACGGCGCCGGCAAGACCTCGACCCTCGAGGTCGTCGAGGGGCACCGCGCGGCGTCGTCGGGCTCCGTGCGCGTGCTGGGGTCCAGCCCCGCCGACCGCCGTGCCGTGCGTCCCCGCACCGGCATCATGCTCCAGGAGAGCGGGTTCTCCCCGGACCTCACCGTCACCGAGACCGTCGCGCTGGTCGGTCGGCTCTCCGGCCGCTCCGACACGGTCGACCGCGTCCTCGGGCTCGTCGACCTGCGCCGCACGGCGCGGACGCGCGTCGCGCAGCTGTCCGGCGGGGAGAAGCGGCGGCTCGACTTCGCGACCGCCGTCTATGGCCGCCCCGAGCTGCTGTTCCTCGACGAGCCCACGACCGGTCTCGACATCGCGTCGCGCGACGCGCTCTGGGCCGCGGTGCAGGAGCTGCGCGACGACGGCGCGACCGTCGTGCTGACGACCCACTACCTGGAGGAGGCGCAGCAGCGCGCCGACCGGGTCGGCCTCATGCACCGCGGCCGGCTGCGGCACGAGGGGACGGTCGACGAGCTCACGCGCTCCCTGCCCGCCTCCATCCGGTTCTCGCTGCCGGCCGACGCGCCGACGCCGCCCCGGCAGGCGGCGCCCCTGGCGGACCGGTCGTGGTCGATCGAGACGTACGAGCTCCAGCGCGACCTCAAGCAGCTCCTCGACTGGGCGGACGCGGGCGGCGTCGAGCTGCACGGGCTGTCCGCCGCGCCGACCCGTCTCGACGACGTGTTCCGCGCCGTCACCTCCGACCCGGCGTCGTCGTCCTCCTGACGGCGCGCCCCCTGAACCCGAGAGGACCCGTACCCATGCTCCCCATCGCGCACAGCGAGCTGGTCCAGCTCGTGCGCAACCGTCCCGTGCTCGTCACGTCGCTGCTCATGCCGGTGGCCGCGAGCGTGTTCTTCATCGGCTTCCGCGACGTCTTCGCCCGCATCGGCAGCCTCGGCTACGTCGCTGCCGTGCTCGTCATGACGATCGCGGCGTTCAGCCTCTACGCGACGACCGTGACCACCCTGGCCTCGCGGCGTCAGAACCTCTTCCTCAAGCGGCTGCGCTCGACCGCCGTGGGGGACGCGGCGATCCTGTCCGGCCTCGTGCTCCCGGTGAGCGCGATCGCCGTCGTCCAGGTGACCGTGATCCTCGCGGTGTTCGCCGCGGTCGGTGGCGCGCCGCACGACGCGCCCCTCCTCGTGGTCGCGGTCCTCGCGACGTTCGCGATGCTGCTCGCCCTCGGTATCGCGACCGCCGGGATCACGACCTCGCCCGAGCACGCCCAGGTCACGACGCTGCCCCTGAGCCTCGGCACGGTGGTGGTCTCGAGCTGGGTGGGCATCACCGGGACGGAGAGCCTGCCGCTGCTCAAGCGGCTCCTGCCCGGGGGCGCGGCGACCGAGCTCGTCGTGGACGCCTGGAACGGCGGTGCCTCGCTCTCCGACTCGCTCCTGCTGCTCGCCCCGACGCTCGCGTGGGTGGTCGTGGCCGTCGCGCTCGCGGGCCGCATGTTCCGCTGGGAGCCGCGACGCTGACCTCTCCGGACCGCCCTCGACCGCACGCGCACCCGGCGCTCTCGGCCTCGCCCGACGACCACGTCGCTCGCCGACATCCTGCACGGAAGGACGCACCATGGACGACCGCACGCCCCGCCCCGTACCCGCCGCACCCGCCGACCCGGCCGGGGGAGCCGCCCGCGACGACCTGCTCGTCGTCGACGACCTCTTCCTGCTCCTCCTGGACGACGACGGCGCGTCGATCCAGGCGGCCGGGACGCTGTACTACACGCTCGGCGGGGCGGTGCTCACCGAGCTCGCGCTGCTCGGCCGCGTGGAGGTCGACGACACGGGCGTCCTCAACGGGCCGCGCGTCACCCCGGTCGGCGACGGACCGTTGCCCGACCCGCTCCTGCAGGCGGCGTTCGACACGGTCGCGGCGAAGACCCAGCGGGTGCAGCCGCTGCTCGTCGCGCTCGGCGCCGACCTGTGGCGCGAGGTGATCGAGCGGCTGGTCGCGCGTGGCCTCGTCCGCCGGGAGGAGCGCACGGTGCTCGGGCTCTTCCGCACGACGCGCTGGCCCGCGGCGGACGCCGAGCACGAGGCACGTCTGCGGGCCCGGGTCCGGCGCGTGCTGGAGGACGGCGAGGCGCCCGACGCGCGCACGGCGGCGATCGTCGGGCTGCTCTCGGCGAGCGGGGCGCTCCCGTCGCTCCGGCCGCCCCTGCCGTGGAACTCGGTCACCGCGGCGCGGGCGCAGGAGCTCCAGCGCGGCCGGTGGGGGCCGGAGGCCGTCGCCACGGCGGTCGCGCGCACGGCCGCGGCGATCACGGCGTCGACGGCCGCGGCCGCCGTCGCCGCCGCCGCGGCGGCCGGGCGCTGACCCGGCGCGGTCCGTCGTCCGCCCGACGGTGCGGCCCGGCGGCCGTCTCGGGCGACCCGCCCCGGGCATCCAGGCGCGCGACGCCCCGCTCAGACGAGCGTGAGGACGCCGAGGACCCCGACCGCGAGGGCGAGGACGAGCGAGACCGCGATGAGCACGACGTGCACGGTGAGGAAGCGCGTCGCGCGGCCGTCGGCGTCGCGCGAGCGGGGGTCCTTGGCGATGCGCTGGAGGAAGCGCGGCCAGATGAGCAAGTTCCAGGCGGCCGTGACGAGCAGGACCACGGACCAGACGACGGGGATCTCCACGTCCCGAGCATGCCAGGGGGCGTCGGGCGCCTCGGGCGGGGCGACCGCGGGCAGGGTGTGGGATCCAGCACATCGACGCGGGCGTGAGGTGAGGCTAACCTCTCTCGTGGTCGACGCGCTCGCGGGGCCGCCGTTCCGCCCGGGGAGCCGGGTGCCGCACGAGGAGCCGCCGGTGTCCGTCAAGACCGTCAAGCCCCAGGACGCGCACGTCGTCACGCTGAGCGTCGTCGGGCGCGAGCGGGTCAGCCCGAACGTCGTGCGGGTCACGCTCGGGGGAGACGAGCTGGACCTCTTCACCCCGCTGGGGTTCGACCAGTGGTTCCGGCTCTTCCTCCCGCGCGAGGACCAGGACGCGCTGCGGCTGCCGACCCGCGCGTCGGGCCTCTGGTACGTCCAGTACCTCGCCACGCCCAGGGCACGCCGCCCCTGGGTGCGGAACTACACCGTGCGCGCCGTGCGCCCGGACCTGCGCGAGCTGGACGTGGACTTCGTCGTGCACGGTGACGCGGGCCCCGCGTCGTCGTTCGCGCTGTCCGCCGAGCCGGGGGACCGGGTCGGACTGCTCGACCAGGGGATCGGCTACCACCCGCGCGTCCCGCACGACTGGACGCTCCTCGTCGCCGACGAGACCGGGCTGCCCGCGGTCGCGGGGATCTGCGAGTCCCTGCCCGACGACGCGCGCGGCCTCGCGCTGGTCGAGGTCCCCGAGGAGTCGGACGCCCAGGAGTTCCGCGTGCCCCCGGGCGTCGAGCTGCGCTGGCTGGCGCGCGACGGCGCGCGGCCCGCGGGTGGCGGCGACCACGCCCCGCTGCCGGGCCGCCTCGCGCTCGACGCCGTACGGTCGGCCGACCTGCCCGCCGACCCCGTCTACGCGTACGCGGTCGGGGAGTCGGCGCTCGCGACGGGCGTGCGCCGCCACCTGGTCAACGACCGGGGCGTGCCGAAGGCGCAGGTCGACTTCGTCGGGTACTGGCGCCACGGGCACGCGGCGTCCGCCTGACGTGCCCCGCGCGCGCCGTCGTGCGCGGGGCGTCGTGCGGCGGGCCGGGCCGGTCAGACCCGGCGGAGCTGGCGGAACATCGGGCAGTCGAACGGGTCGCGTGCCGAGAGCCCCACGCGGTTGAGGTACCGGACGACGATCGCGTACGACTGCACGAGGCTCGTCTCCGTGTACGGCAGGCCGAGGTGCGCGCAGTGCTCGCGCACGATCTCGCGCGCCCGGGCGAGGTGCGGGCGCGGCATGCTCGGGAACAGGTGGTGCTCGATCTGGAAGTTGAGCCCGCCCATGAGGATGTTCATCCACCAGCCGCCGCGGATGTTGCGCGACGTGAGGACCTGCTTGGACAGGAAGTCGATCTTGCTGTCGGCGGGGATGATCGCCATGCCCTTGTGGTTGGGGGCGAACGACGCCCCCATGTAGACGCCGAAGACGGCGAGCTGGACGCCCAGGAAGGCGGCGGCGAGGCCGAGCGGCAGGAACCAGACGACCGCGCCGACGTAGAGCGACAGGCGCAGCGTGATGGTGACGATCTCGATGACGCGCGTGCGGATGTCGCCGCGCGCGCGGCCGCCGGCGAGGAGCGAGCGGAACGCCTGCACGTGCAGGTTCACGCCCTCGAGCGTCAGGAGCGGGAAGAACAGCCAGCCCTGGTAGCGGTTGATGACGGCCCGGAAGCCCTTCGCGACCTCCGCGTCCTCCTCGAGGAACACGACGACGTCGGGCGCGATGTCCGGGTCCTTGCCGCGGCGGTTCGGGTTCGCGTGGTGGCGCGTGTGCTTGTTCATCCACCACGAGTGGCTGATGCCGACGACGCCGTTGGCGAGCACCTTCCCGAGGCGGTCGTTCGCCCGGCCGGACGCGAAGACCTGCCGGTGCGACGCCTCGTGCGCGACGAACGCGAACTGGGTGAGGATCAGGCCGAGCGCCCCGGCGACGAGGAGCTGGAACCACGAGTCGCCCAGGAGGACGAACCCGGCGACCGCGCCGCCGAGCGCGAGCGTGAGGACCCCGAGGGTCCACAGGTAGTAGGCGTGCGTGCGGTGGAGCAGGCCCGCGTCGCGCACCGTGCGCGACAGTGCGCTGTAGGTGCTGGTGACGGCGCCAGGTTCGTCGGTCCGAGGGCGGGTGGCCCGGAAGCCCGGGCGCACTGCGGCAGAGGTCATGTGTCCTCGCAGGGGTGTCGGTGTCGACTTCCCAGCCGCGGAGGTGAGCAGGTGCTCGTCGTGCAGATGACCCCACCCTACGGGACCGTAGGTTGCGCGCGCGAGGGGGCCGGGTGAAGGAGTCGCGAAGGAGCGACACCTCCTCCGGAGGGGTCAGGCGGCGAACCGGAAGGTCTGGCGGTACTCCGTCGGCGTGATCCCGACCGCCCGCCGGAAGTGGTGGCGCAGGAGCGCGGCCGACCCGAAACCGCTGCGCCGCGCGACCTCCTCCAGGTCCAGCGAGGACTCCTCGAGCAGCGACTGCGCGTGCGCGACGCGTTGCGACGTCAGCCACGCGAGCGGGGTCGTGCCGGTCTGCGCGACGAACGCGCGCGCGAACGTGCGCTCGGACGTGTGGGCCCGGCGGGCGAGGTCGCGCACGGTGAGCGGCTCGTCGAGGTGGTCGGTCATCCACTCCAGCAGCTCCCCGAACGAGTCCTCCTCGCACTCGGGCACCGGGCGCTCGATGAACTGGCGCTGCCCGCCGTCGCGCTGGGGCGGCACGACCATGCGCCGGGCGATCGTGTTCGCCACCCGCGCCCCGAGCTCGCGGCGCACGAGGTGCAGGCACGCGTCGATCCCCGCCGCCGTGCCGGCGCTCGTGATGAGGTTGCCGTCGTCGACGAAGAGCACGTCGGGGTCGATGTCGAGGCTCGGGTAACGACGGCGCAGCTCGTCGGCGTGCATCCAGTGCGTCGTCACCCGCCGTCCCTCGATGACGCCCGCGGCCGCGAGCACGAACACGCCCGAGCACACGCTGAGCAGCAGGGCGCCGCGGTCGGACGCGCGGCGGACGGCGTCGAGCACCTCGGGCGGGTAGTCGGTCCCGATGCGGATCGCCGGCACGACGACCAGGTCCGCGTCGTCCGTCGCGGAGAGGTCGTGGTCGGGCACGACGTGCGCGCCCACCGACGTGCGGACGGCACGGCCCGCGACCGGGCCGCACACGCGGAAGTCGAACGACGGGACGCCGTCGTCGCTGCGGTCGAGGCCGAAGACCTCGCACACGACGCCGAACTCGAACGGGGCCAGGCCGTCGCACACGACGGCCGCGACGGATCGCACCATGCTCGGCACGCTACGCCGCTGGCAGGATCTTGTCGAGAGGTGTCAGTGCTGCCACTCGTGGCGCGGGTCGTGGGCCGCGAGGGTGGAGCCATGGACATCTTCTGGGGTGTGGTGGCTCTTCTCCTCGTCGTCGGCCCGACGGTCGCGGCCCTCGCGGTCCGCCGCGAGGACCCGGCCCGTCCGTGGTTCCCCGCCGGGTCCGACGGCGCGTGGCCCGGCGGCGCCGCGTGGGACGCGCGCGGGGACCGGTCGGTGCACGGCGAGCGCTGGGACCGTGACGCGCAGCGGCTGGACGCCGACCTGCGCGCCGCGGCGTCGCGCCCGGCTGAGCCGGCCGCCGTCGTCGACCCGCACGAGGTCGCGGCCGAGCTCGTGCTGCGGCGCGTCGTGCCGAACCCGGCCGTGCGCGACGGCGTCCGCGCCGCTCCTGCCGTGCCGGGCGGGCGCGCCGGGGCGAACGCGCCCGCCGCGCCGCGGCGGCCGGGGACCCGGGGCACGCCGCTCGCGCACTGAGCCCTCGCGTGCGGAGCCGCCCGGCCACGCCGCTCGCGCGCTGAGCCCTTGCGTGCGGAGCCGCCCGGCCACGCGCCGCTCGACCGCGTGCGGCGTCTCCGGACGCACGAACGGCCCGGACCTCGTGGAGGTCCGGGCCGTTCGTGGGGGAGCGGTGTCGCGCTCGGGTCAGGCGCGCGAGCCGACCGCGTCGACGTCCGCGTCGCCCGTGAGCTGGTCGAGGCCCTCGAGCTCGTGCGCCTCCCACGGGGCGTGGCCGAGGCTCGGGATCATCGTCGCGAGCTCCGGGCGCCACTTGGTGAAGCGGGCGGGGAAGCAGCGCTCGAGCAGGTCGATCATCGCGGGAACGGCCGTCGAGGCGCCCGGCGAGGCGCCGAGCAGGCCGGCGATCGAGCCGTCGGACGCCGCGATGACCTCGGTGCCGAACTCGAGGACGCCCTTGCCGTCCTTGTCCTTCTTGATCACCTGGACACGCTGGCCCGCGGTGATGGTCTCCCAGTGCTTGGGGTGCGCCGTCGGCATGAAGCCCTGGAGCGCGGTGAACTTGGTCTCCGGGCTCGCGAGGAGCTGGCCCACCAGGTACTGGGTGAGGTCGAGGTTCTTCAGGCCCGCGCCGACCATCGAGCCGAGGTTGTGCAGGCGCAGCGACGTGAAGAGCCCGAGGTACTTGCCCTTCTTGAGGTACTTGGGGCTGAACCCGGCGTAGGGGCCGAACATCAGGTACGTCTTGCCGTCGACGACGCGCGTGTCCAGGTGCGGGACCGACATGGGCGGCGAGCCGACGTCGGCCTTGCCGTAGACCTTCGCCTGGTGCTGGGCGACGAGCTCCGGGTCGTCCGTGCGGAGGAACTCACCGCTGATCGGGAAGCCGCCGTAGCCCTTCGCCTCCGGGATGCCGGCCGCCTGGAGCAGCGGGAGCGCGCCGCCGCCGGCGCCCACGAACACGAACCGGGCCTCGACGGTCGAGCGGCGCTTCGGGGCGTTCCACGAGCGGTCCTTGACCGTCAGGCGCCAGCGGCCGTCCTTCGTCTTCTTGAGGTTCTTCACCTCGTGCTCGAGGTAGAGCTGCGTGCCCTCCGAGACGAGGTAGTCGACGAGCTGCTCGGTGAGGGCGCCGAAGTCGACGTCGGTCCCGCTCGTCGCGCGCGTCGCCGCGACCGGCTCGTCGCCGTCGCGCTCGGCGACCAGGAGCGGGGCCCACTCGGCGATGACCGCCGGGTCGTCCGTGAACTCGAGCTCGCTGAACAGCGGGTGGCGGCGCAGCGTCTCGAAGCGGCGACGCAGGTAGTCGACGTTCTCCGCGCCGCGCACGAAGGTCATGTGAGGGGTGCGGGAGATGAAGCTCGCGGGCTGCGGCAGCGCGCCCGTCGTGAGCAGGTGGTGCCAGAACTCGCGCGACACCTCGAACTGCTCGTTGATCTTCACCGCCTTGGTGATGTCGATCGAGCCGTCCGGCTTCTCCGGCGTGTAGTTCAGCTCGCACAGGGCGGCGTGACCCGTCCCGGCGTTGTTCCACGGGTTCGACGACTCCTGCGCCACGGCGTCCAGGCGCTCGTAGATGCGCACCGTCCAGGTGGGCTCCAAGACCTTCAGGAGTGCCCCGAGCGTGGCGCTCATGATGCCACCGCCGATGAGGGCTACGTCGATCTGGTCTGCGCTGCTTGCGGGGTTGCTCGCTCGACTCGACACATGTCGATCCTACGCTTGTGAAAGAGTGCACTAACTGTGCGGTGCGTCACGGGCGTGCGTCACACTTTCGCGGGACCTCGGTCCCGAGCCGGGCAGGTCGGACGTCGCGTACCGCGCGATCCGGCCGCGTTCGCCCGGGTCGCACCACGATCTCGCGAGGGAGAGCACGGGTCCCGAGCCGTCCTCCTGCGAGGTAGAGCCGTGGTCTCGCGAGGTAGAGCCGTGGTCTGCGTGCACGAGCCGACCACGCCTCTACCTGGCGGACCTGGGCTCTACCTGGGCCGACCGGGGCTCTACCTCGCGAGGGTGGGGTTCCCCTGCGGCGGGGAGTACGGGGACGGCCAGGGGCCGATCTCGGGGAGGCTCACGGGCTCGCCCGCGAGGCGGGCGGTGGGCTCGGCGCCGGGGGCGCGGCCCGCGAGCCAGGCGGCGACGTCGGTGAGGCGGCCGTGGACGACGACGGCGCCCCGGCCGGGCGCGGACGCGGGCGCAGGCGAGGCCGCGGCCCCGGACGTGGGCTCGGCTTCGGACGCGGGCTCAGGTCCGGCAGCGACGCGGAGGCCGCCCGGTCCGACGCGAAGGGCGCCCGGTCCGACGCGGAGAGCGCCCGGTCCGACGTGGACGCCGCCGGGGACCACGACGAGGTCTCCGGGTTCCCCGTCGAGCGCGACCACGACGTCGTCCGCGAGCCGGACCCCGAGGAAGTCGAGGAGGTGCAGCCCGAGCGCGGGAGGCCAGGAGTCGAGACCGACGCCCGCGTCGAGGTCGACCGCGTGGATCCGCACCTCGCGCCACCAGGCCACGAGCGCGTCCGCGACCGTGCCGTCGCGGTACGTCACCGGCGCGGACCACCCGGGGGACCCGGCGGCGGGCCACGCGGCGTCGAGGCGGTCGGCCAGCGCATCGAGTGCCGCGACGTGCTGCGCGACGGAGCGCAGCGCGCCCGTCCGGATGCCGTCCTCGCGCCCGGCCGCGCCGCCGTCGTACACCTCGACGAGCTCGCCGCGCGCGGCGCGCTCGGCCTGCCGCGCCATGGCCTCGCCGATGGCGGTGACGTGCGCGAGCACGTGGCTGCGCGACCACCCGGGCAGGGCCGACGGCGCGTCGAGCCCGGCGGCGTCGAGCCCGCGCGCCGCGTCGGTCACCGCGTCGAGGGCGGCGCGCGCGTCGCGCCGGACCTCCTCGACGTCGGGCGGGGTGAGGGCGGGGGCGTCGGTCAGGGCCACAGCAGCTCCTTCGTCCAGGTGGTCGGCGCGCCGGACGCCGCGGTGTACCGCAGGCGGGTCTGGCCCGCGCCCGACGACGCCCAGAACTCCACGCTCGTCGGCTCGAGCGCGTACGCGGTCCAGGCGTCGAGGACGAGCCCGGGCTCCGCCCGCACGCGGTCGAGGGCGGCGTCCCATGCCTCGCGGTAGGCGGCGCGGGACGCGAGCGGGGCGCTCTGCGACCCGGCGAGGGCGGTCGCGCGGGAGAAGTCGGACCGGTCCAGGAAGTCGGCGGCGGACGTCTCGGCGTCCAGCGGCACGACGGGTCCTCGCACGCGGACCTGCCGACCGTGCTCGCGCCAGAAGAACGTCAGGGCGGCGTTCGGGTTCTGCGCGAGCGCGACGCCCTTGGGGGAGTCGGCGCGCGTCGCGAAGACCCACCCGTCGCCGTCGACGTCCTTGAGGATGAGGGTCCGGGCGTCCACGCGGCCGCTCGCGTCGGCGGTCGAGAGGGTGGCGGCGTGCGGTGCGGGCAGCCCGGCGTCGATCGCGTCGTCGAGCCAGCGGACGAAGAGCGTGCCCGGGTCGTCGGGTGCGGCGTCGACGTCGAGACCGGGGAGGTCGGGGCCGAGGACGGGCAGGGCGCGCAGGCGCTCGCGCAGGGTCGGGCGGTCGGCGTCGGTCATGCGTCCTCCGAGGTGGTCGGGAGCGGGTCGAGCAGGGCGACGAAGCCCCGCGCGGCGGCGGACATCGCGTCCGGGTCGTCGAGGGCGCGCGCGAGGACGTACCCGCCCTGCACGACGGCGACGGCGGCGTGCGCGCGGTCGCGCGCCGCGTCGTCGGGCAGCCCGCCCTCGACGAGGACGGCGGCGGCCAGGTCGACGAGCCCGCGGAAGTAGGCGCGCACCTCAGCGGCGAGCGCGGCGTCGTCCATGACGGCCTGGTCGCTCACGAGGCGCCCGACCTTGCAGCCGGCGAGCGCAGGCCGCGGGCGTTCGAGATAGCGGACGAGGCGCTCGACGGCGGAGCCCTGCGCGCCCAGGTCGCGGCGCGCGGCGTCGAGGCCCGCGGTCGTCGTGGCGTGCACGGCCGCGGCGGCGAGGTCGTGCTTCGTGGGGAAGTGGTGGTAGAGGCTGCCCTGCCCGACGCCGCTCGCGGCGAGGACCTGGCGCGGGCTCGTCGCGCCGACGCCCTGCGCCCAGAACAGCTCCTGCGCGGCGGCGACGAGGCGGTCCCGGTTCGAGCCGGGCGCCTCCGCGCGTGGCTCGGGTCGCGTGTCGGACGGCATGGTCCGAGCCTAACGGGCGACCATACCTACCGCTAGGTATGTCGCGGACGAGTCTCGGGACCGACGGGGTGCGACCTGCGCCTGGGGGAGAGCGACGGTCTCGCCCCACCGGTCTTGTGGACCGTCACCGACGCGTCGTCGGGCTCCCCGGTCGGCGGAACGCGACGCTGGAGAGACCGTGCACGGGCGCGCGCGGCGCGCGTCGCCACGATCGACCCATGGACCACGACCTCGCCGCGCTGCTCGACGACCTCGTCTCCGCCACGACGCGCGAGGAGGCGCCCTCCGCGGACAGCCTCCTCGCCGTCCTCGCGACCGACGACGACGACCTTCTGGACGTCGTCGCCGCGGCGGCCCGGGTCCGACGCCGGTGGTTCGGCCGGCGCGTGAAGCTCGCCTACCTCGTCAACCTCAAGTCCGGGCTGTGCCCCGAGGACTGCACCTACTGCTCCCAGCGCCTCGGGTCCGCGGCGGAGATCCTGCGGTACACGTGGCTCCGTGCGCCCGAGGCGCTCGGAGCGGCGCGCGCGGGGATCGACGCCGGGGCGTCGCGCGTGTGCCTCGTGGCGAGCGGGCGCGGCCCCACGGAGCGCGACGTGACCCGCGTCTGCGGGGTCGTGGCCCGGATCGTCGAGGAGCACCCCGGCGTCGAGGTCTGCGCGTGCCTCGGGCTGCTGTCCGACGGCCAGGCCGAGCGCCTGCGCGACGCGGGCGCCCACGCCTACAACCACAACCTCAACGCGTCGCAGGACGCCTACCCCGAGATCTGCACGACCCACGACCACGCGGACCGCGTCGCGACCGTCCGGCGCGTCCAGGGCGCCGGGCTGTCGGCCTGCTCGGGGCTCATCGCGGGGGCGGGGGAGACCCCCGAGCAGCTCGTCGACGTGCTCCTGGAGCTGCGGGCGCTCGACCCGGACTCCGTCCCGGTCAACTTCCTCGTGCCCTTCGAGGGGACCCCGCTCGCGGGCCGGCACGAGATCACGCCGCAACGGTGCCTGCGGATCCTCGCCGCCGCGCGGTTCGCGCTGCCCCGGGCCGAGCTGCGCCTGGGCGCCGGGCGGGAGCTCCATCTGCGAGCACTTCAGCCGCTCGCCCTGCACGTGGCCAGCTCGCTCTTCCTCGGCGACTACCTCACGGCGGAGGGGCAGGACGCCGCCGCGGACCTCGCGATGATCGCCGATGCCGGCCTCGAGGTCGAGGAGGTGCCCGGACCCGCCGGGCGGACGGCGTCGTCGCGCGTCGTTCCGCGCCGCCGCGGGGCGGGGACGGACGTCGCTCCCAACGCCTGATCGCCGCGACCGTCGTAGCGTGAGGGCGTGAGGGTGCAGCAGCGGGTGCTGGTGGTCGCGGTCCTCGCGTCGTTCGTGTCGTTCCTGGACGGCTCGGTGGTCAACGTCGCGCTGCCCGCGATCTCCGCCGAGCTCACCACCGGGCCCGTCACGGGTCTCGCGCTGCAGCAGTGGGTCGTCGACGCCTACATGATCACGCTCGGCGCGCTCATCCTCCTGGCGGGGTCGCTGTCGGACGTCCACGGGCGCCGCCGCATCATGGCGATCGGGCTCGTCGGGTTCGCCGTGACGTCGGTCGCGTGCGCGCTCGCGCCCGACGGCCTCGTCCTCGTCGTCGCGCGCGGCCTCCAGGGCGTCGCGGGCGCCCTGCTCGTGCCCAGCTCGCTCGCCATGATCATCTCCACGTTCGACGGCGAGCGGCAGGCCCGCGCGATCGGCTCCTGGACCGCGTGGACCAGCACCGCGTCGCTCGTCGGGCCGCTGCTCGGCGGCGTCCTCATCGACGCGATCTCGTGGCGCTGGGTCTTCTGGATCAACGTGCTCCCCGTCGCCGTCACGCTGTGGCTGCTGCGCGGCGTCCCCCGGTCCGCGGCGGAGGAGCCGGACGCCGCGGCGGGCCCGGGCGGACGACGGCGCATCGACACGCTCGGGGCGACGCTCGCCGCCGTCGGGCTCGCGGGGACGGTGTTCGCGCTCATCGAGCAGGGCCGCTTCGGGTGGGCGAACCCCGTCGTGTGGGGACCGTTCGCCGTCGGGGTCGTGTGCCTCGCCGCGTTCGTGGGGTGGGAGCGTCGTGCTCCGGACCCGATGCTGCCGCCGCGCCTGTTCCAGGTGCGCAACTTCGCGTGGGGCAACCTCGCGACCGCGGCGATCTACGGCGCGCTGTACTTCGGCGGGTTCGTCGTCACGCTCTTCCTCCAGCAGGTCGGCGGGTACAGCGCGACCGCCGCCGGGCTCGCCCAGCTCCCCGTCACCCTCGTGCTCCTCGCCCTGTCGACGCGGTTCGGGGCGCTCGCGGGCCGCTACGGCCCGCGCCTGTTCATGACGCTCGGCCCGATCGTCGGCGGGGCCGGCTACCTGCTCCTGCTCACGACGACCGACGACGCCGTGTACGTCACCCAGGTCCTGCCGGGCCTCGTGCTCTTCGGCCTGGGCCTCGCGATGACGGTCGCGCCGCTGACGTCGGCGATCCTCGGCTCGATCCCCGCGGCCGACGCCGGCATCGGCTCCGCGGTGAACAACGCGGTGTCGCGCGTCGCGGGGCTCGTCGTCATCGCGTTCGCGGGGGTGATCGTCGGCGGCGTGCTCGACCTCGACGGCTTCCACCGCTCGCTCCTCGTCACGGCGGCCTTGCTCGTCCTCGGCGGCGTGCTCAGCTGGGTCGGCATCCGCAACGACCGTGTGCGCGCCACCGGCGCCGGAGGGGCCCAGAGCGGCTGAGGCGGAGTGCCGGCTCGAGGTCCCGCGCCCGCCGTGCCGACGGCTAGCGCACCGTCTGCAGGTCGTGGGTCGAGGTGTTGAGGCGGCGTGCGCCGTCGGGCACGTCCGGCGGGAACGCGACGACGATGTCCTCGATCCGGACGCCGAAGCGGCCGGGCAGGTACACGCCCGGCTCGACGGAGAAGCACATGCCGGGCTCGATCGGGCGGTCCTCGCCCTCCACCATGTACGGCGGCTCGTGCGTCGTCGTGCCGATGCCGTGGCCGGTGCGGTGCACGAACTGCTCGCCGTAGCCCGCGTCGACGATGACGGCGCGCGCGGCGCGGTCGACGTCCTGGCACGTCGCGCCCGGGCGCACCGCGTCGACCCCGGCCTGCTGCGCGCGCCGGACGACGTCGTAGACCTCGCGCTGCTGGTCCGCGAGGGCGTCGTCCGTGCCGCCCGCGACGAGCACCGTCCGTGAGGTGTCCGACCCGTACCCGTCGCGCAGCCCGCCGAAGTCGAGCACGACGAGGTCGCCGGGCTCGATGACGCGGTCGCCCGCGTCGTGGTGCGGGTCGGCGCCGTTCGGGCCGGAGCACACGAGCGTGAAGTCGACCTGCTCGTGCCCGTGCTCGCGCAGGAACCGGTCGAGGTCGGCCGCGACGTCCCGCTCGCGCCGGCCCGCGAACGCGACGCCCAGGACGTCCGCGAACGCAGCGTCGGCGGCCGCGCCCGCCGCGGCGAGGCGCTCCACCTCCGCGGCGTCCTTGACGGCCCGCAGCGTCGGGACGGCGTCGGAGAACGCGGTCAGGCGGGCGCCGGGCAGCGCGCGCTGGAGCCCGAGCACGTGCAGCGCCCACGTGGCGTCCGAGACGGCGTAGGTGCCGTCCGCGGCGAGGAGTCGCGCCGCGGCGTCGTGCTCGTCGTCGCCGTCGCGCCAGGTCACGACGTCGAGGCCGTCCGCGCCCGGGGCGGAGGCCAGGTCGCCCCGCTCCAGCAGCGGCACGACGACGGACGCCCCGCCGGTCGTCCCGGTCCCCTCGGCGGGGATCGTGAGCAGCGTCAGCCGCTCCGTCTCCGGCGGCGCGTACCCGGTGAAGTACGCGAGGTCGGGGCCGGGCGAGACGAGCAGCCCCGTGAGACCGGCCTCGCGCGCGTGCGCGGCGGCGCGCTCGCGACGCGCGGCGTAGACCTCGGGACCGAACGCGGCCCCCGGACGTGCGGCATCGGTGCTCGACATGAGCCCAGCGTGGCACCGCTCGCCGCTGAGATCGACCCGAGCGGCCCGACGTCGGTCCTCCGCGGGTCCGCTCGGGCGGCCGGGTCGGGTCCGGGAGTGGCAGGCTGCTCGCATGACCGACGTGCGCAACCTCCTCGCCGCTCTCGACGCGTTCGACGGGCACTGGCAGCCGCACCGCGTGGCGAGCCTCAACGACGCCGACGTCAAGGTGGTGAAGGTGCTGGGCGAGTTCGTCTGGCACACGCACCCCGAGACCGACGAGCTGTTCCTCGTGCTCGACGGCGAGCTGACGATCGACCTGCGCGAGGGCGGTGTCGAGCGGGCGGTCGTGCTGGGCCCGCACGACCTGTTCGTCGTGCCGCGGGGCGTCGAGCACCGGCCGCGTGCCGCCGTCGAGACCTCCGCGGTGCTCGTCGAGCGGCAGGGGACGGTCAACACGGGCGACGCGGGCGGCGACCTCACGTCGCCGCTGCGGGAGCTGCCGGGCGAACCGCCGACCGCCTGACGGTCGGAGCCCGACCGGCCCGGACGTGCCGGACCGGCCCGCGGCGGGTCGATCGGGCGCCGCCCGGACCGGTCTCGGAGGGTCAGACCCGCACGACGACCTTGCCGCGCACGTGCCCGGACTGGCTCGCGCGGTGCGCGTCGGCGGCGTCGGCGAGGTCGAAGACCTCGGCGACCTCCGGGCGCAGCAGGCCCTCGTCGCCGAGTCGCGCGAGCTCGGCGAGGTCGGCCGCGTCGGGGCGCACCCACACGTAGTGCCCGCCCAGCTCGTCGCGTGCCCGCGCGTCCGTGATCGAGGCGACCGTGCCGCCGTCGCGCAGCACCTGCGGGACCGAGTCGAGCGCGTCGCCGCCCACGTAGTCGAGGACCACGTCCACGCCCTCGGGCGCGAGCGCCCGGACCCGCTCCGCGAGCCCGTCGCCGTACGTCACCGGCTCCGCGCCGAGCGAGCGCAGGAAGTCGTGGTTGCGCTCCGACGCCGTCCCGAGGACGCGCGCCCCGAGCGCCTTCGCGATCTGGACGGCGAACGACCCGACGCCACCGGCGGCAGCGTGCACGAGCACCGTCTGGCCCGCCGCGAGGCCGGTGCGCCGGATGGTCTGGTACGCCGTCAGCCCGGCGAGGGGCACGGCCGCCGCCTCCTCGAACGACCACGCCGCCGGCTTGCGCGCGAGCGTCCGGACGGGCGCCGCGACGAGCTCGGCGAACGTGCCGCCCGAGACCTCGCCGCCCACGACGTCCTTGCGCACGTACCCGTACACCTCGTCGCCGACCTGGAGCTCGGGGGTGTCCAGGCCCACGCGCTCGACGACGCCCGCGACGTCCCAGCCGGGCACGACGGGGAAGACGGCGTCCATGACCTGGTCGAGGTATCCCTCCCGGACCTTCCAGTCCACCGGGTTCACGCTCGCGGCGCGCACGCGCACGAGGACGGAGTCGGGGCCGACCTTGGGGGTCGGGAGGTCGGTCGTCTCGAGGACGTCGGGGCCGCCGTAGCGGGAGTAGGTGATGGCTCGCATACGGGCAGCAACCCCGCGGACGCCCGACGGATTCCCGCGGCGCGGTCAGCCCTCGAACGCGGTGGGGTCCATGTGGAGGACCTCCCACTGGTGCCCGTCGAGGTCGGCGAAGCTCCGCGAGTACATGAAGCCGCCCTCCTCCTGGGGGTCCTTGACCGCCGTCGCGCCGGCGGCGAACGCGGCGTCGACGAGCCGGTCGACCTCGGCGCGGGAGCCGACGCTCAGGGCGTTGATGACCTCGGTCGTGGCGGTCGCGTCGGCGATCGCCTTGTTCGTGAACCGCTGCGCGAACTCCGCGGTGAGGAGCATCACGTAGATCGTGTCGCTGAGGACGATCGAGGACGCGTTCTCGTCCGTGAACTGCTCGTTCACCGTGTACCCCAGCGCGGTGTAGAACGCCTTGGCGGCGTCGAGGTCCTGGACGGGCAGGTTGACGAAGATCTGGGTGCTCATGCGGTCCTCCGGTGTCGCGGGCGCCTGGCCCGAGGGTGTCGCGGGGTAGACGCACCCGGGCCCGGAAACTCATCGACGGCGGAGGGCAGAGGGTCTGTCGCCCGGTGCCGGGGACCGGTAGCGTCCGACGGAGGGCACCGCGCACAGTTCTCGAAGGACAGGTCGGCGGGGTGCCGGCCGGGGGGACGCGACGTGGCGTCCCCGCTCTTCTCCACCGCCACCGAGCCTGAGAGGACCCGGCCATGACCGACGTCGACCGCTCCCCGACCCCCACCGAGGCACCCGCGGGGTCGCCTCCCGATCCTCGCCCCGACACCGTCGTGCTCGTGCACGGCCTCTGGATGACCCCCCGGAGCTGGGAGGGGTGGGTCGCGCACTACGAGCAGCAGGGACTCACCGTCCTCACGCCCGGCTACCCCGGTTTCGAGATCGAGGTCGAGGGGCTCCGGGAGAACCCGCAGCTCATCGCCGACCTCACCGTCCCGGAGACGCTGGACCACCTGGCCTCCGTCATCGAGGCGCTCGACGCGCCGCCGATCATCATGGGCCACTCGTTCGGGGGCACCCTCACCCAGCTCCTGCTCGCGCGGGGTCTCGGCGCCGCGGGCGTCGTGATCGACTCGGCGCCCACCGAGGGCGTGCGCGTCACCCCGGTGTCCCAGGCGCGCTCCCTCTTCCCGGCGCTGCGCAACCCCGCGAACCGGCACCGCGCCGTCGGCTTCACGCCCGAGGAGTTCCACTACGCGTTCACGAACACGCTCAGCGAGGAGGCGTCGCGCGCGGTCTGGGAGCGGTACGCGATCCCCGCCCCCGGCCACTGGGTGTGGGAGTACGGCCTCGTCGCCAACTTCAAGCCCGGGCACCAGGACACGTGGGTCGACTACTCGGCGGACCGGGCGCCCCTGCTCTTCGTCGCGGGGGAGCAGGACCACATCATGCCGCCGGCCGTGAACCGTTCGAACGCCAAGCACTGGGAGGCCTCGCCCGCGCTCACGGAGTACTACGAGTTCGCGGGTCGCGACCACTGGACGTGCGGGGCACCAGGGTGGGAGGCGGTCGCGGACCACGCGCTCGACTGGGCCCTGGCGCACGCGAGGGCGCCGCGCGCCTGACGGCTCGGGGCCCGCGACGTCAGACGAGCACGTCGCCGTCGCGGGCCACGACCCGGCCGCCCGCGACGACGAGCGCGCGGCGCGGGGCGCGCACGACGGCGTCGGGCACGTTCTCCGCGTCGACGAGCACCACGTCCGCGGGCGCGCCGACGACGAGGTCGTGGACGTCGCGGCCGACGAAGCGCGCGGCGTCGGACGTCGCGACGCGCGCCGCGGTGACGAGCTCCTCGTCGTACCGGAAGCGCGAGAGGCGGGCGAGCTGGGTCGTCAGCGCGAGGAGGTCGCCCGTCCCGTACGGGGACCACAGGTCGCGGATGCCGTCCGTGCCGAGCCCGACGGCGACGCCCGCCGCGCGCAGCGCGTGCACGGGCAGGGGAGCGGCGCCGATCGGCGCCACCGTGGTCATGGTGATGCCGGCCTCGCCCATCGCGGCGACGAGCTCCGCCTGGCGCGACGCCGGGACGTCGCCGACCGCGAAGCCGTGCGCCACGTTGACCTTCCCCTGGAGGCCGGCGCGCAGGGTGCGGTCGATCATGAGCTCGACCTGGAACGCGCCGAGGTCCCCGCCGTCGTGGAGGTGCACGTCGATCCCGACGCCGCGGCGCTCGGCGATCGCGAACAGCCCGTCGAGCTGGCCGACGGGGTCGCGGTCGATCGACGCCGGGTCGAGGCCGCCGACGTGCTCGGCGCCCGCGGCGGCGGCCGCGTCGAGCAGGTCGAGCACCCCGGGGCGGCGCAGCACGCCGTCCTGCGGGAACGCGACGATCTCGGCGTGCACGGCGCCGTCCAGCGCGGCGAGCGCCTCGCGCACGACCTCGATGCCGCGCAGCCCCAGGCCGAGGTCGACGTCGACGTGGGTGCGGATCGCCGTCGTGCCGTGCCGCACGAACTCGCGCAGCACCGTGAGCGTCACGTCGACGCCCGGGATGCCGAGCTCGTCGCGGTGCGCGCGCTCGTGCGCGATGCGGCCCTGCGTCGTCGCCTCGCCGCCGTAGCTCACCCAGGGCCGGCCCCACCAGCTCTTGTCGACGTGCGCGTGGGCGTTGACGAGGCCCGGGAGCGCGAGCAGGCCGCGGCCGTCGACCACGCCGGCCTCCGGCGCCGTGCCGGCTGCCGGGTCGTGCGGCGTCACCGCGGCGATGCGGCCGTCCGCGACGTGCAGGTCGACCGGCTCGCCGCCCCAGGGGCGGACGTCGCGCAGGACGGTGACGGTCTCGGGGGTGCGGGCGGTGGTCATGCGGCGGGTCCTTCCGGCAGCGGGACGACCACCTGGGGCCGTCCGGGGATCTGGATCTCGTACGTGTCGAGCGTGCCGAGGTCGACGACGGTCGCGCCGTCCCACGCCTCGGCCTGCGTGTACCCGCCGGCGAGCACGGCGCTCGGGCGCCCCGTCGCGGGGTCGGTCCACGTCGTCACGGTCTCGTGGCGGCGCGTGAGCGAGGTGACCTGCTCCGCGCCGGTCGCCGGGTCGAGCACCGTCACGTTCGGCCCGCCCGTGGCGTTGCCGAACGGGCCGTTGCCCACGACGACGACGCGGCCGTCGGGCGCGCGGGCGACGCCGTGCTGGTGGCTGTCCGCCGCCGAGGCGACGGTCGTCGTCGTGCCGGTGGCCGGGTCGAGGCGGACCAGCACGCGGCCCTGGTAGGGCAGCAGGAGCGAGCCGTCGTCGTCGAGCACCGCGTAGTGCGGCTTCTCGAACGACGCGAGGCCGCCGTCCGTGCCGAACGGCGCGACCTCGATCCGCCGGGCCTCGAACGTCGTGGTGTCGACGACGTGCACGGAGAACGTGTCGTGGTCGACGGTGTAGACCTCGCTGCCGTCGGCGGCGACGAGCACGTCGAACGGTCGCAGCCCCACGGGGGTGCTCGCGACGACCTCGCGCGACGCGACGTCGATCGTCTCGAGCGTCGACGAGTCGCCGCGGTGGACGGCGACGTGGACGCGGGCGCCGTCGGGCGAGACGGCGATGCCCATGCCGCCGCGGCGGTACTCGCCGAACGCGACGCGCGCGGGCGCGTCCCGGTAGGGGAGGAGGTCGACCCGCTCGCGCGTCGCGAGGTTCACGACGGCGACGCCCTGGGCCGTCGAGACGTAGGCGCGCATCGTCGGGGCGTGCACCGCGACGCCCCACGGCGCGGCCCCCACCTCGATGCGGTCGACGACGGCGCTGCCCTCCCGGATCGTCGGGTCGACGACCGCGAGGCCGTCGGACTCCGCCTCGGTCGCGAGCAGGAACCGCGGGGTCTCGACGGCGGGGACGGCGTCGGGCGCGGGGGTCGTCGGGCCGTCCGCGGGCGTCGTCGCGGGAGTCTGCGGCGAGGCGGCCGGGCTCGGCGGTGCAGCGGGCGCGGCGTCGTCGCCCGCCCCGCCGGGCGTGCACGCGGCGAGGACGGCGACGCCGAGCGCCGCGGCCCACGCCACCACGCGGCGCGGCCGACGGTTCCCGGGCCGGTCGGTGCGACGCGGGACGGGAGGGGCAGCCATGGCCAAATGGTATACCAATCGCGCCGAGCGCTCCGCGAGCGCGATGCGGCGACCGACCGAGGGCCCCGGCCGGGTCAGCCCTCGAACGTCGCGGGCGCCTCCAGCACGACGTCGTCCGGCGACTTGTCCCGGCGCCATCCCTTCCACACGGGGTGGCGCAGCTTGCCGAACGGGACGTCGTCCCCGTCGCCCTCCCCGGCGCCCGTCCACTCGGCGTAGACGACCTCCGCGACCCGCCGCGGCGACACCCAGTGCGCGTCGCGCGCGTCCTCGCGCGGCACGCCCACCGCGGGCGGCGTCGTGCGACCGATCCGGTCGAGCTCGGCGACCAGGTCGCGCCGCTCGGCGTCCGTGAAGCCCGACCCGACCCGGCCCACGTAGACGAGGCGGCCGTCGTCGGGCACGGCGAGCAGCAGGGACCCGACGAGGTGCGTCCGCTCGCCGTGGCCCGGCCGCCACCCGACCACGACGACCTCCTGCGACTGCGCGTGCTTGAGCTTCAGCCACAGCGCCGAGCGGCGGCCCGACGAGTACGTCCCGTCGCGCCGCTTCGCGACCACGCCCTCGAGCCCCAGCCGCCTCGACGTCTCCATCGCGGCCTCCAGGTCCCCGTCGAACACGGGCGGCACGTGCACCGGGGCGACGGCGTCGCGCAGCACGTCCTCCAGCACCTCGCGCCGCTCGTCGTACGGGCGCTTCGCGAGCGACCGCCCGCCGGTCTCCAGGACGTCGAACACCATGAGGTCGACCGTGACCCGCCGTCTCGCCGCGGCGACGTCCCCCGGCTTGGCGATGTTCGCGCGCTGCTGGAGACGCCGGAAGCTCGGCCGCCCCCGCGCGTCGAGCGCGACGATCTCCCCGTCCAGGACCACCGGCAGCGCCTCGGCCGGGACCTGCTCCGCGAGCGCCTGCAGCTCCGGGTACGTCACCGACATGTCCTTGCCCGAGCGGCTCACGAGCCGCACGCGACCCTCGGACACGTGCGCGAGCGTCCGGAACCCGTCCCACTTCATCTCGAACGCCCACGCGTCGCCGTCGTGCAGGTCGCCCGCCGACGCGGGCGACGCGAGCATCGGCCGCCAGTCCGTCCGAGCCGGCCGCGGCTCCGGCGTGTCGTCGTGGTCGGGCGAGGACGCGCCCCGAGCCGACCGCGAAGCCGGGGGTGGGGAGGAGGTGCCGGGTCGTGGCGGGTCTGGCGGGAGCGGCGAGGGACGAGCCGCGGATGGTAGACCCGGCGCCTCCTCCCCACCCCCGGCGCCCCGACCCCGCGCGCTCTCGCCCGGACGGCTCGGCCTCGGCGCCATGAGGTGGATCAGCCAGTTGTCCTCGTCGCGGCCGTCGCGGCCGCCCGTGTGGATGAGCGCGAGTCGGCGCGTGCCGTGCTGCTCGCCGTGGAGCGTGACGATGACCTCCTCGCCGTCGCGCCACTTCTCGAGCTCGTACGTGCCGGCGTCCCAGATGGTCACCTCGCCGGCGCCGTACTCGCCCTTCGGGATCGTGCCCTCGAACGAGCCGTAGGCGAGCGGGTGGTCCTCGGTCTGGACGGCGAGGTGGTTCTTCTTCGGGTCGGTCGGCTCGCCGCGCGGGAGCGCCCAGCTCACGAGGACGCCGTCGTGCTCCAGCCGGAAGTCCCAGTGCAGGCGGCGGGCGTGGTGCTCCTGGATGACGAAGCTGTTGCCCGCGCTCGGCGGCGGCGCCTCGTCCGGGACGGGCTCGGGCGTGCGCCCGGCGTCGCGCATGGAGCGGTACCGGTGCAGGCGGTCGGGCCGCTCGTCGTCCGTCCCGCCGTCCGCGGTCCCGCTGCCCGACGCCGCACCCCCCTTGCGCTCGAACGTCGCCATGCGCGCGGGCGTGGGCTCGAGCGCGGAGAGGTGTCCCTGCGTGAGCGCGGCGAGCGGGTCGCCCAGGGTGCGCACGCGCTCGACGACCTCGTCGAGGTCCAGGTGGCGCAGGTCCGGGTCGTCGAGCTCCTCCCAGGTGCGGGGCGCGGCGACGGTGGGGTGCTCTCGCCCGCGCAGCGAGTAGGGCGCGATCGTCGTCTTGTTGCCGTTGTTCTGGCTCCAGTCCACGAGCACCTTGCCGCCGCGCAGCGACTTCTTCATGTCGCTCACGACGAGGTCGGGGTGCTCGGCCTCCAGGTAGCGGGCGAGCTCGTGCGCGACGGCGGAGACGGCCGCCGCGTCCTGCTTGCCGTCGAGCGCGGCGTACAGGTGGATGCCCTTGGACCCGCTCGTCACGGGCAGGGGTTCGAGGCCCATGCCCTGGAGGATCTGCCGCGCCTGGCGTGCGACCTCCGCGCACTCGGCCAGCCCGGCCCCCGGGCCGGGGTCGAGGTCGAGGACGAGGCGGTCGGGGTCGAGGTGCGCCCCGGTGCGACCGAACTGCCACTGCGGCACGTGGAGCTCGAGCGACGCCGTCTGGCCGAGCCACGTGAGGGTCGCGAGGTCGTTGACCAGCACGTAGTCGTTGGCGCTGCTCTTGTGCTGGATGCGCCGCGTGCGCACCCAGGACGGGACGCCCTGGCCCGCGTTCTTCTGGAAGAACACCTGGCCGTCGACGCCGTCGGGCCACCGCTTGCGCGTCGCGGGCCGGTTGGCGCAGTGGGGGAGCATGACGTCGGCGACGGCCGCGAGGTACGCGAGGACGTCGGCCTTCGTCGTGCCGGTGGCGGGGTAGAGGACCTTGTCCAGGTTGGTGAGGCGCAGGCGGTGACCACCGACGTTCACCGTCTCGCCCGCCCGGCTGGATGTGGTGGCCATGGGCCCATCGTGGCGCGGGCCCGACGGCGCCGCCCGCCGTGGCGGGAACTTCTCGGCGTCCTCGACCGTGGACACTGGGTGGGGCTGTCCGACCGGCCGGGGAGCCCGCCCGGGGTCGATGCCGGACCGAGAGGATCACCGTGCCGCACCTGACGACCGACGACGTACCGCTCCCCGCGGAGATCGGTCCCCGCGTCCGCGAGTTCCGTCGCCTGATGATGAACTACAAGTTCGGCATCGACGAGGTGATGACGAAGATCACCGTGCTCCGCGACGAGTTCCGGCACGTGCACGACGACAACCCGATCGAGCACCTGGGCTCGCGCCTGAAGTCGCTCGAGTCGATCGTCGCGAAGGCGCGCCGCAAGGGGATCCCGCTCACCCCGGAGGGCGTGCGGGAGAACATGTTCGACGTCGCGGGCGTCCGCGTCACGTGCGCGTTCGTCTCCGACATCTACCGCGTGCGCGACCTGCTCGTGGGCCAGCGCGACCTCACCGTCCTGGAGGAGCGCGACTACATCGCGCACCCGAAGGGCAACGGCTACAAGAGCCTGCACCTCATCGTCCAGGTGCCGGTGTTCCTCTCCGACCGCGTCGAGGACGTCGTCGTCGAGATCCAGCTCCGCACGATCGCCATGGACTTCTGGGCGAGCCTGGAGCACAAGATCTACTACAAGTACCAGCGGGACGTCCCTCAGCACCTGACGGACGCGCTCAAGCTCGCGGCGGACGTCGCCGCGACCCTCGACACGACGATGGAGCGCATCCACGACGAGGTGCGCAGCCTCGACGGCGTGCCGGAGCCGGTCGAGAACACCGACGAGCTCGCCACGCCGCGCGAGGTGATGGAGAGCTTCATGCGGACGGCGCAGGTCGCCGACGAGGCGTTCCACGAACGCCGCCACGACGGCTGAGGCGACGCGCCCGCACGGGCCGCGCGACGACGTCGGGCCGCTCAGACCAGCGTCTCGACGCCGATCCGCACCCGGTCGCCGACGTCGACGCCCTCGGCGCGGCGGACCGCGGCCTTGATCGGCACGACGAACGTCTTGCGCTGCGCGTCGGGGAACACCGACGTGGACCAGCGCTGCGCCCCGAGCGTGACCTCGACCTTGACCGAGCCGAACCCCGCGGGCGGCAGCGGCAGCTCCGCGATCTCGTCGCTCACGTCCTCCGGGAGCGCGGCGAACACCCAGCTGTCGGTGCGCGCCTCCCACCGCCACAGCTCGGCCTCGAACTCGAACCTCGTCCCCGCCACCCGTCCATGGTGCCGCGGGCCACCCACACGCGGGTGCCGACGTCGCGCCGTATCCCTCGCGGGCGGGCGCCGGTGACGCCACCATGGACGGATGAGGGCCATCTGGAAGGGCGCCATCACGTTCGGCCTCGTCAACGTGCCGGTCAAGGTCTACTCCGCGACGGAGGACCACGACGTGCCGCTGCACCAGGTCCACGACAAGGACGGCGGCCGCATCCGCTACCGGCGCGTGTGCGAGATCGACGGCGAGGTCGTGCCGTACGAGCACATCGACAAGGCGTACGACGACGGCGAGCGCACCGTCGTGCTGACGAGCGAGGACTTCGCCGCGCTCCCCGCCGAGCGCAGCCGCGAGATCGAGGTCGTGGAGTTCGTGCCGAGCGAGCAGATCGACCCGCTCCTGCTCGACCGCAGCTACTACCTGGAGCCCGACTCGAAGTCCAACAAGGCGTACGTGCTCATGCGGCGCACGCTCGAGGAGACCGACCGGACGGCGATCGTGAAGTTCGCGCTCCGGCAGCGCACGCGGCTCGCGGCGCTGCGCGTGCGGGACGACGTGCTCGTGCTCCAGACGCTGCTGTGGGCCGACGAGGTGCGCGAGGCCGCGTTCCCCTCGCTCGACGACGAGGCGAAGGTGACCGACAAGGAGCTCGCCATGTCGGCGCAGCTCGTCGCGAGCTTCGAGGCGGACTTCACGCCGGAGGAGTACGAGGACGACTACCAGGCGCAGCTCCGCCAGCTCATCGAGGCCAAGCTCGAGCAGGGCGACGCGCTGGACACCGCCGAGACCTTCGGCGAGCAGCCGGAGGAGGGCGAGGGCGCGGAGGTCATCGACCTCATGGAGGCGCTGCGCAAGTCGGTCGCGTCGTCGAAGAGCTCGCGCGCGAGCGGGGGGAAGGCCTCAGGTTCAGGCTCAGGTTCACGGTCCGGGTCGGGCTCCGGGTCGACCGGGAAGTCCGGCTCCGGCCGCGCGAGCTCGTCGTCGGGCAAGGGGTCGAGCGCTTCCCGGTCGACGAGCGCGAGCAAGAGCTCGGGCACGAAGGAGAAGGCGGCGTCGAAGCCGGCCGCGAAGAAGAGCACGAGCCGCGCCGCCTCCACGAAGGAGAAGTCGACCACCTCGAAGACGACCCGGAAGAAGGCGTCCGCCTAGCACCGGGCGGCGGGCGGGCGCGCACCGCGCGACCTCGGGGCGGGTGCGATGAGTTCCGCGCCCGGCGCCCGTCGGAACGGGTGGGCGGTCGACCGGCCGCCCGCGAGGCCCTGCGAAGGAGACGACGATGCGTGCGATCGTGCCGAGCCTGTGGTTCGACGGCAACCTCGAGGAGGCCATCACGTTCTACTCGAGCGTCTTCCCCGACGCGAAGGTCGGCGACGTGTTCCGCCAGCCCGACGGCACCGCCGTGTCGGCGGACTTCGAGCTCGCCGGCCAGCGGTTCGACGCCATCAACGGCGGTCCGCAGTTCCCCTTCACCGAGGCGGTGTCGTTCGTCGTCGAGTGCGAGTCCCAGGACGAGGTCGACGAGTACTGGGCGGCGCTCACCGACGGCGGCCAGGAGTCGCAGTGCGGCTGGCTCAAGGACCGGTTCGGGCTGTCGTGGCAGGTCGTGCCGCTCGAGTTCCTCGCGATGCTGCAGGACCCCGACCCGGCCCGCGTGCAGCGCGTCGTGGACGTGATGATGACGCAGTCCAAGCTCGACCTGGTGCCGTTGCGCGCCGCCTACGAGGGCTGAGGCGGACGCCGCCGCGCGTGAGCCCGGAGGACGCGCGGCTCGTCGGGGATGCCCAGGCAGCCCCCAGGTCTGGTTGAATGCGCTCGACATCCGCGACGGCGCGCGCCGTCCTCTCGTGAAGGATCACGAACCGAGTGAAGAAGCTCCTTGCCGGCACCGTGGGGACGGTGCTGGCCCTCGGCGGGCTGGGCGTCGCCACCGCGACCCCCGCAGCCGCCGCCACCCCCTCCGTCCAGCCCTCCTGCAACTCCCTCTACGTCAGCCTCGACGACTACCCGCAGGGCACGTCCGTCGTCGTGACTCTCGACGGCGAGACCGTCGAGAGCACGACGTTCGACACGTCCTACTCCTTCTGGCGCGATCTCGACTTCTCCGTCCCGCACGACTGGAGCGTCGTCGTGGACGCACCGGACGGCGCGGACGGGGACTTCTCCGACAGCGGCAGCACCGTCCCGTGCGACTCCGACCCGAACGTCTGGGCCGACGCCTGGGCCTCGTGCGGTGAGCTGTCGACCAACGTGGGCGGGTACCCGGAGGGCTCGCGCGTCGTCGTGAGCGTCGACGGCGCCGTGGTCGGCGACGAGACCTTCACCGGTTCCTTCTGGACCGGCTGGCCGCTGGACTGGCAGACCCCGCACGACTGGTCGGTCACGCTCGACGCGCCCGAGGACGCGCTCGATCGGAGCTGGTCCGGGACGACGGAGCCGTGCCGCTTCGACCCGAGCCTGCGCGTCGACGTCAGCGCCTACTGCGAGGTGCTGTGGGTGGACGTCGCGGGATACCCGGCGGGCACGGCCGTCGCCGTCCGGCTCGACGGGGAGGTCCTCGGCGACGGGGTCGTCGACGAGAGCGGGTTCTTCTCGGGCGAGTGGACCATCGACGGCTCGCGCACCCAGGAGTGGGAGGTCGCCCTCGACGCCGCGGACGACGCGCTGGACCGGACCGAGACCGGGAGCACCGAGCCCTGCTGGGTCGAGCCGACGGTCGTCGAACCGGTCATGCCCGTGGTGCCGACGGACTGCGACGCGACGCCGGACGACGTCGTCCTGCCGGACGACACGGCCGAGATCACGTACGAGCGGACCGCGGAGGGGATCGTCGCGACGGCGGCGCCCGGCTACCGGTTCGACAGCCTGGCCAGCGACCAGTGGAGCTTCTACGGCGAGAGCCAGGTCATCCTGCACTGGGGATCGGCCGTCCGACCGCGCTGCGAGCTCGAGGTCCTGTCGGTCGTGCCGACGTGCGACGCCGGCGTGCCTCTCGTCGACATCTCCGTGACCCCGCCGCGCGGTGCGACCGACGACAACTCGACCTTCTTCATCGAGTGGGAGGGCCCGGGAGGGCCGAACGAGGTCGTCTACGGCGACGCCGGGTTCGGGCACCCGTGGACGACGCGCCAGCCGTGGCCGGGGTTCGTCACCCACGACGACGGGACCGTGTCGCCGACCTACGACCCCACGTGGCGGCTCGACGACGTCGACCTCCGGCTCTCCGCGACCGTCGCGGCGGACGGCGGCGCGTACACCGTGTTCCACAGCGCCACGGTGGAGGACGCGCCGACGGCCGACCCGTGCGCCGACGACCCCGGGCCGCACTTCTCGGTCGACGTGACCCCGCGCTGGCTCGCCGGCAAGCTCTACCTCGGCGTGCGCGTCCTGAACGAGGGCGACGGTGCCGCGGACGTGAGCGTCGTGACGCCTTTCGGACGCAAGCACTTCCCGCGCGTCGCGGCCGGGGCGAGCGCGTACCAGGCGTTCGCGGTGCGGACGTCGGAACCGGTCGACGGTCAGGTGGACGTCTCGTTCACGGCCGACGTCGACGGCGGGCCGGTGACGCGCGAGCGGTCCGTGCCGTTCTCGTTCGGGGGCTAGCAGTCCCGACTCGTGACGGTCTGCGAGGAGAGGCCCGGCGGGGCGCCCTGCCGGGCCTCTCTCGTGCCTCCGGGCGGCGCCTCAGGCGGTGGCCGTCCGGCGGAGCGCGACGAGCTCGCCGATGAGGCCGAGGAGGTCGTCCACGTCGTCGCCGGGGCGGGGGCCGCGGAAGGCGAGGTCCTCGCCCGGGGTGCCGTCGCCGTCGTCCCCCTCGTCGCCGCCCGTGACGCGGCCGAGCACGTCGCTGCTCAGCGCGGCGTGCGCGTAGAGGCCGTCGCTGAGCAGGACGATCGCGTGGGCGACGACGGGGTCGCCGACCTCGTCGAGCACGGCGCGGGTCCACGCGTCGTGCGCGCCGTCGAGCGCAGCACGGGCGCGCGGGTACGAGCCCTGCGCGAGCCGGGACACGGCGAGGTAGACGAGCTCGAACTCCGTGTCGACGAGCGTCGAGGTGCGGATGAGGTAGTCGACGGCGCCCGCGGGGGCGGCACGCATCGCCTCGACGTCGGCGGCGGTGAGCTCCCGGAGGTGCTCGGTGAGACCGTCGGCGAGCGCGTCCTTGGAGCCGAAGTGGTAAAGCAGCCCGCCCTTGGACACCCCGGCGCGCTCGGCGACCGCCTCGAGCGTGGCGCCGCGCTCGCCCTGCTCGACGAGCAGGGACGCGAACGCCCGCAGGACCTTGGCGCGAGCAGCGGGGGGCGGCGGCATGGCACCGAGGGTAGTCGGCCCGTGCGGACCCGCAGGCCGGTGATCCGCGAGCCCGCGGCCGGTGCGGGGACGCCTAGCGGGGGAGGCGACGCGGTGCGGAGCGTCACAGTCGAGGGCGGGATGACGGTGGCCTGTCCCGTCGTTACTATACCGTCTGGACGGTCTGGAAGTTCGGCGCCACCGCGTCGCCCCGGCCGCCCGGAAGACGTGGAAGGACCCCTCGCCGTGACGACCCCCGTGACGACGACCCCGACCGGGACCGCCGCCCAGCACGAGCCCGCAACGCGCGGACCCGCGCGCGGCGCCGCCGGCCGCTGGTTCGCGCTCGCCGTGCTCATGCTCCCGGTGCTGCTCGTGTCGGTCGACAACACCGTGCTCAGCTTCGCGCTGCCGCAGATCTCCGAGTCGCTGCGCCCCACCGGGACGCAGCTGCTGTGGATCATCGACATCTACCCGCTCGTGCTCGCCGGCCTGCTCGTGCCGATGGGCTCGTTCGCCGACCGCGTCGGCCGCCGTCGGCTGCTCCTCACCGGCGCGGTGGGCTTCGCCGCCGTCTCCGTGGTCGCGGCCTACGCGCCCAGCGCCGGCGCGCTCGTCGCGTCGCGCGCCGCGCTCGGCTTCTTCGGCGCCATGCTCATGCCGTCGACGCTCTCGATCCTGCGCAACGTCTTCACCGACCGCGAGGAGCGCCGGCTCGCCATCGCCGTCTGGGCCGCCGGGTTCGCGGCCGGGTCCGCGCTCGGGCCGATCGTCGGCGGCTTCCTCCTCGAGCACTTCTGGTGGGGCTCGGTCTTCCTCCTCGCCGTCCCGGTGCTCGTGCTGCTGCTCGCGCTCGCGCCGTTCTTCGTGCCCGAGTCGCGCGACCCCGCGCCGGGCCGGATCGACGTCCTGTCGATCGTGCTCGTCATGGCGACCATGACCCCGGTCGTCTACGGCATCAAGACCTTCGCGAAGTCCGGCCCGAGCGTGGTCGCGCTCGCGAGCGTCGCCGTCGGGCTCGCCGCGGGCGTGCTGTTCGTGCGCCGTCAGCTCCACCGGTCCAACCCCATGATCGACGTGCGCCTCTTCACGCGCGGTGCCTTCAGCGGCGCGGTGCTCGTCAACCTGCTGTCCGTGTTCTCGCTCGTGGGCTTCCTGTTCTTCGTGTCGCAGGACGTCCAGCTCGTGCTCGGGCTCGGCCCGATGCAGGCGGGCGTCGCGCTCCTGCCGGGGCTGGTCGTCATGATCGTCGCCGGGCTCGGCGTCGTCCGGGTGGTGCGGCGCGTGCGCCCGGCGCACGTCGTCGCCGTCGCGCTGCTGTTCTCCGCGACGGGCTACGCGATCGTCGCCGCGGGCGCCGGGCAGAGCACGCTCGCGCTGCTCATGGTGGCGTTCGTCGTGCTCTCGCTCGGCGTGGGCGCGGCCGAGACCGTGTCGAACGACCTCATCGTGTCGTCCGTCCCCGCCGCGAAGGCGGGTGCCGCGTCCGCGATCTCCGAGACCGCGTACGAGGTGGG
Source organism: Cellulosimicrobium sp. MI9406 (assembly GCF_040595865.1). Lineage (NCBI taxonomy): Bacteria > Bacillati > Actinomycetota > Actinomycetes > Micrococcales > Promicromonosporaceae > Cellulosimicrobium > Cellulosimicrobium sp. MI9406. The sequence continues at coordinate 534,210 of NZ_JALIZI010000002.1, read as the reverse complement.
CGCCGTGCTCGGCACGGCGGTCCTGGGGAGCATCCTCACGGCGTCGTACCACGCGAACGTCGTCGTCCCGCAGGGCGTCCCCGCGGCCGACGCCGTCGCCGCGGCCGAGACGCTCGGCGGCGCGACCCAGGTCGCCTCGACCCTGCCCGCCGGGCAGGCGCAGGCGCTGCTCGACTCCGCGCACGCCGCGTTCGGCAGCGGCGTCGGCACGACGTCGCTCATCGGCGTGGTGCTCATGCTCGTCGCCGCGGGCGTGGCGCTCGTCACGCTGCGGGGCGCGAAGTCCTGACGACGCGCCGCCCCGCGCGCCCCGCCGCACCCTCGCGGCGGGGCGCGCGGCGCTCGCGGTTGGCGACGAGAGCCGCGATCCGGGAGGCTGGGCGGTGATGAGCCGTCCGCACCGCACCCCGCCCCGCTGGGTCCGCTGGACCCTCGGCATCCTGCTCGCCCTCGTGCCGTGCGTCGTGTGGGGGGTCACGACGGCGACGGCCGAGCGCAGCCTCGGCCCGCACGAAGCGCTGTACGAGGTCACGACGAACGGCCTCGTCACCGTCGACCTCGGCCCGCTCGGGACGATCCAGATCGACTCGCCGCTACCGCTCGGCCTGGGCGCCGACGTCACGGTCGAGGAGATCCCCGCCGACCTCACCGCCGTCGGGCAGGCGGACACGCTGGAGGGCCTGTCCCAGGACCTCGAGGACTACCTCCGCTTCTTCGGCGGCCCGCAGGAGACGATCGGCTCCGTCGCACGCGCCCTCGTCGTCGACGCGCTGCGCCGCACGGGGTTCGCGATCCTCGTCGTCGCGGCCGTCGGTGCGGGTCTCTACCTCCTGCTCGGCCCGCCGCGCCGGCGGGAGCTCAGCGAGCGGGTCGCGCCGCGCACGTACGAGATCACCGCGGGCGTCGTGCTCGTCTCGCTCGTCGGGGCGTCGCTCGTCGCGAGCGACCCGGGCACGACGGCCGGGCCGTCCCAGCGCGCGTCCGCGGTGTTCGACGGGACCCCGCTCGAGGGCGCGCGCATCACCGGCCGGCTCGCGGGCGTCGTCGACACCTACGGCGCGATGCTCATCGACCTCTACCGCGAGAACGAGGACTTCTACGCACGCGCGGACGCGCACCTCGTCGCGGCCTGGGACCGGCGCGACCGGATCCAGCGCCTCACCGCGCCGCGTCCCGCCGCGGCGGGCACGTCCGACGACCGGGCCTCCGACGAGCCGTCCGACGGCGCGTCCTCCGACGCCCCCGACGCGACGGGCGACGCCCCGGACGCGACGGAGGGGACGACGTCGGGTACGGACGACGGGACCGACGCGGGAGCCGACGAGCCCGGCGCGCCCGACGACGGCTCCGGCGCCGCGGCCGACACCGAGGCGGGCGACGAGCCGACGCCACAGCCCGCCCCCGCGGCGGAGGAGGACCTCGTCACGCTCCTGGTGGTGAGCGACCTGCACTGCAACACCGGCATGGCCCCGCTCATCCGGACCGCGGTGGAGCGGTCGGGGGCGTCGGTCGTCCTCAACGCCGGCGACACCACGATGAACGGCACGGCCGTCGAGTCGTTCTGCGTCGACTCGTTCGCCTCCGCGGTGCCGAAGGGCGTGACGATGGTCGTCGCCGACGGCAACCACGACAGCGTCGAGACCTCGGCGCAGGAGCGCGCGAACGGCCAGACCGTCCTGGACGGCAAGGTCGTCGAGGTCGAGGGGATCCGCATCCTCGGCGACCGCGACCCGCTCGAGACGCGGCTCGGGCTCGGCAGCCAGCCGCCCCGCGAGGAGACGCCGGAGGAGTACGCGGCCCGGCTGACCGAGGTCGCGTGCGCCGAGCAGGAGGACGGCGACCCGATCGACCTCCTCCTCATCCACACGCCCCGCATGGGGAACGAGGCGCTCGACTCCGGCTGCGTCCCGAACCAGGTCTCCGGGCACATGCACACCCGGTCCGGTCCGGAGCGGACGGGCGGGGGCGTCCGGTACGTGAGCGGGAGCACTGCGGGCGCGGTCAAGGACCAGCTCCGCATCGGCCCGCTCAAGGGCACCGCGGAGATGACGGTGCTGCGCTTCGACCCCGAGCGGCGGCGCATCGTCGACTGGCAGCTCGTGCAGATCGGGACGGACGAGTCCGCGAAGGTCTGGCCGCGGATCGCGTGGCCCACGCCGTCCGGCGAGCCGGTCGTCGAGGAGCCCGACGAGGCCGGCACCGAGGTCGGCACCGAGGGCGACGTGCCCGACGGCGACGCGCCCGCTGACGCCCCGGCCGGGGGTGAACCCGCGGGCGAGGGCTGAGCCGCTGCGCGTCGGTGCTCGCCGCGCGCTGCGCGGCGCGGCAGGATGGGGCGTATGAGCAGGTCGACGCGCTGGATCGTCGTGTCGGTGGTCCTCGCGCTCGTCGTGGTGCTCCTCGCCCCGTTCGTGTACTCGGAGGTGCAGGAGGGCCGCACCCCGCCCCCGCTGGGCCTGCAGTCGCCGGGGGAGGAGACGGCGTCCGCGGCCCCGGCCGCGCCCGGTCCCTTCGACGTGGACGGCGAGTGGGTCGTCGCGCCGGGCTCCGAGGCGGGCTTCCGCGCGGACGTCCTCGACGTCCCGGCGGACGAGGCGGTGCTCCTCGGCACCACGCCGGACGTCACCGGCACGCTGCGCGTCGCGGACGGCGAGCTGCAGACCGCGACGGTGACCGTCGCGACGACCGCGCTCCGGACCGGGTCGTCCGTGGCGGACCGCCAGCTCCAGCAGGCGCTCGAGACGGACCTGTACCCGACCACGCTCTTCTCGCTCACGTCGCCGCTCGACGTGAGCGAGCTCGCGGCCACCGACGAGACGGTCCGGCTCCAGGCCGCGGGAGCGCTGACGATCCGCGACGAGACCCAGGCCGTGACGGTCGCGCTCGACGTCCGGCGGTCGGGCCAGGGGGCGCTCGCGACCGGGGCGATCGGCGTGCGCTTCTCCGACTTCGGCATCGCGGTGCCGCCCGGCGCGCCCGTGCAGGTGCGCGACGAGGGGACGGTCGAGGTGCGGCTCGAGCTCGTCCGGTCCGCGACCCCCTGAGCCCCGGCCGGACGCCGTGACCTAGGGTGGTCGGGTGGACCACCCGACCGACCTGACGCCCGTAGCCCAGGACTACCTCAAGGTCGTCTGGGCCGCCCAGGAGTGGGCGGACGAGCGCGTGACGACGAAGCTCCTCGCCGAGCGCATCGGCGTCGGGGCCTCCACCGTCTCCGAGACGGTCCGGCGGCTCAGCGCCCAGGGTCTGCTCGAGCACGCGCCGTACGGCGCGATCACCCTCACCGAGCGCGGCCGCAGCCTCGCGCTCGCGATGGTGCGCCGCCACCGGCTCCTCGAGACGTACCTCGTGTCGGAGCTCGGCTACGGGTGGGACGAGGTCCACGACGAGGCGGAGGTCCTCGAGCACGCGGTCTCCGACCTGCTCATCGAGCGGATCGACGCCCGCCTCGGGCACCCCACGCGCGACCCGCACGGCGACCCGATCCCCGGCGCCGACGGGACCGTCGTCCGCCCGCCCGCGGTCCCGCTCGCGGAGCTCGTCGTCGGCGACCGCGGCACGGTGGTGCGGATCTCCGACGCCGACCCCGACGTGCTGCGCTACCTCGCCGAGATCGGCGTCGGCCTCGACACGGGCGTCGAGGTCCGCGAGCGCCGCGAGTACGCGGGCATCCTCTCGGTCGTCTGGTCGCCGCCGACCGAGGGCGTCGAGCCGGCGCCGGAACCACGCCCGGCGCCGCCCGCGCAGCTCGGCCTGCGCGCGGCGGACCACGTGTGGGTCGTGCGCGCCGAGCCCGTCTCCGCCTAGACTGGTCGCCTGCCCCTTCTTCTCGTCGCCGATGTCGCCGACCGGGCTCGAATCGATTCGACACCTCGGTCCGAGCCGCTCGCCCGACCCGCCCGACCGACGCACGAGGACACCCATGACCGACGCCACCCCGACCGCACCGCCGTCGGACGCCCCTGAGCCGCGCGACGCCGGCCGCCTGCGCGGCGCCGGGCCCGCGCTGCTCGCGCTCGCGATGGGCGGCTTCACCATCGGGACGACCGAGTTCGCGACCATGGGGCTCCTGTCCGACATCGCGACCGACCTCGGCACGTCCATCCCGACCGCCGGCCACGCGATCACGGCCTACGCCGTCGGGGTCGTCGTCGGTGCGCCGCTGCTCACCGTCGCCGCGGCACGCGTGCCGCGCAAGACGCTCCTCCTCGCGCTCATGGCGTTCTACACGCTCGGGAACCTCTTCTCCGCCACGGCGGGGAGCATCGAGACCCTCGTCGCCGGGCGCTTCCTCGCCGGGCTGCCGCACGGCGCGTTCTTCGGCGTCGGGGCGGCGGTGGGCGCGGCCGTCGCGGGTCCTGGCCGCCGGGGCCGCGCCGTCGCGACGATGATGGCGGGTCTGACGATCGCGAACGTCGTCGGTGTCCCCCTCTCCACGTTCGCGGGGCAGCAGCTCGGCTGGAGGGCCGCGTTCGTCGTGGTCGGGGCGCTCGGGCTCGTGACGCTCCTGGCGCTGTGGCGGCTGATCCCCGCCGGGGCGGGCAACGAGGACACGAGCGTGCGGCGCGAGCTCGGCGCCCTGCGCAACGGCCCGCTGTGGACGGGGTTCGTCGGCGCCGCGATCGGGTTCGGCGGCATGTTCGCCGTGTACTCCTACGTCGAGCCGACCGTCACGCGCGTCACGGGGCTCGCGTCCGGCGCGGTGCCGCTCGTGCTCGCGATCTTCGGCGTCGGCATGACCGTCGGGACGGTGCTCGGCGGCCGGCTCGCCGACCGCTCGGTGATGCGCACCGTGTACCTCGGGTTCGTGTCGACCGGGGCGATGCTGGCGCTCTTCGCGCTCACCGGGCAGCACCCCGTCCCGGCCGTGCTGTCGCTGTTCCTGCTCGGCGTCACGTCGCAGATCCTCGGCCTGTCGCTCCAGACGCGGCTCATGGACCTGTCGCCGTCGGCGCCGTCGCTCGGTGCGGCGCTGTGCCACTCCGCGCTCAACGTCGGCAACGCCAACGGGGCGTTCCTCGGCGGGCTCGTCATCGCCGCCGGCTGGGGCTACCTCGCGCCCGCCTGGACGGGCGTCGTGCTCACCGTGGCCGGCCTCGCCATCATCCTCGTCGTCGGTCGCCGCCCCGCGGGCGTCGTGGTGGCGACGCTGCCCGACGACGCGCACGCGCCGTCGGCGGCCGTCGCGCCGCCGCGGTAGCCCGCCGACCGGCCGAGGTGGCGCGCGTGCGGTGGTCCGGTGTCTCCCAGCCAGGTCCCAGCGGGGCGCGGTAGGTTGTGCCGTGCGCGCACCGCCGTGCGCGCCGTCACGTCCGGCGGGAGCCGGAGACCCACGAGGAGCGTCCCCGTGAGCAAGAGCGCCACCGCCGGTGCGAACGTGTCCGCCGAGCCCGACGACGAGCTGCTGCCCGCGTCCGGCCCCCGCCCGATCAGGCCGCGCACGATGGGCTGGCTGCTCGTCGTGCTGGGCGCGATCGGCCTCGCCGGCTCGGCGGCGCTCGCGATCGAGAAGTACCTCAAGCTCGCCGACCCGGGTCACGTCGCCTCGTGCAGCGTCAACGCCCTGCTCGACTGCGGCGACGCGATGGACTCGTGGCAGGGCGCGCTCCTGGGCTTCCCCAACCCGCTGCTCGGGATCGCGGCGTTCCCCGTGGTGATCACCACGGGCGTGGTCCTGCTCGCGGGCGCCCGCCTGCCGCGCTGGTACTGGCTCGCACTCCTCGGAGGGACGACGCTCGGCATGGGCCTGATCGTCTTCCTCATGTGGACGACGATGTACGCGATCTCCGCGATGTGCCCCTACTGCATGGTCGTGTGGTTCGCCATGATCCCGCTGTTCTGGTACCAGGTGGTCCACGCCGTGCAGGAGGGCTACCTGCCCGCGGGCGAGGGCGTGCGCCGCACTCTCGTCGGCAACCGGAACCTGTTCCTGGCGATCGCCTACGTCGCGCTCGTCGCGTGGATCGTGCTGGTCAAGGGGCCGATCATCATCTCGCTGTTCTGACCGGCGCCGCCGCGCCGGTGGTGCCGGGTCGCGTCAGCGCCAGGCGGGCTGGTCCGGCGCGGCGTCCTGCGGGTAACCGTGGCCGCCCGGCTGCGGGGGAGCGGACGGCGCACCCTGGGCCTGGTGGGCGGACTGCGCCGTCGCGCCGGGCTGGCCCGCGGCGAGCGGGCTGACGACGACGGCCGTGCCGTACGCGCACACCTCCGAGAACGACGCCGCGATCTCGCCGGTGTCGAAGCGCATCCCGACGACGGCGTTGGCCCCGCGGCGCTGCGCCTCCTGCACCATGCGGTGCATGACCTCCTGGCGCGACTCGTAGACGAGCTGCGTGTACTCCTTGACCTCCCCGCCCCCGATCGAGCGGAAGGACGCGACGAAGTTCGCCCCGAGGTTGGCGCTGCGCACGGTCATGCCCATGACCTCGCCGAGCACCGCGTCGATGCGGTAGCCGGGCACGTCGTTGGTCGTCACGATGATCACGCCGCACATCCTCGCACGGGGCGGACGGCCGCCGTCGGGCCGTGCGACGGCCGGTAAACTCGGCCGGGTGACCACGCCTGACACGACCTCGATCCCGCACGCCCCGGACGCCCCCGCCGCGGGCGGCCCCGCCCACCGCTACACGCCGGCGCTCGCGGAGCAGATCGAGCTCAAGTGGCAGGAGCTCTGGGAGCAGCGCGGCACGTTCTGGGCCGCGAACCCCACGGGCGACCTGACGGACGGCGAGGGCGACGGCCCCGAGGGCGCGAGCCCGTACTTCATCATGGACATGTTCCCGTACCCGTCGGGCGCGGGCCTGCACGTGGGGCACCCCCTCGGGTACATCGCGACGGACGTCGTGGGCCGGTTCCGGCGCATGCGCGGCGAGAACGTGCTGCACGCCCTCGGCTACGACGCGTTCGGCCTGCCCGCCGAGCAGTACGCGGTGCAGACGGGGCAGCACCCGCGCGTGACCACCGAGGCGAACATCGCCAACATGCGTCGGCAGCTGCGACGCCTCGGGCTCGCGCACGACTCGCGCCGCACGTTCGCGACGATCGACCCCGAGTACGTGCGCTGGACGCAGTGGATCTTCCTGCAGATCTTCGACTCCTGGTACGACCCCGAGGCCCTGCGCCCCGACGGCGGTCGTGGTCGCGCGCGCCGCATCGCCGAGCTCGAGGCCGAGCTCGCGTCGGGCGCGCGCCCGGTGCCGGGCGGCGTCGAGGGCGTCGAGGAGGGGGCCGGCTGGGCGAGCCTCACGCCTCAGCAGCGCCGCGCCGTCGTCGACTCGCAGCGCCTCGCGTACGTGGACGAGTCGCCCGTGAACTGGGCCCCCGGCCTGGGCACGGTCCTCGCGAACGAGGAGGTCACCGCCGACGGCCGCTCGGAGCGCGGGAACTTCCCCGTGTTCCAGCGCAGCCTGCGCCAGTGGAAGATGCGCATCACCGCGTACGCCGACCGCCTCGCGGACGACCTGGACCTCATCGACTGGCCCGAGAAGGTCACGGCGATGCAGCGCAACTGGATCGGTCGCAGCGAGGGCGCGCTCGTGCGGTTCGCCGTGCTCGGCACGCCCGACGGGGCGAACGACGCCGCGGCGGATTCCGGCGCGGAGGTCGAGGTCTTCACGACGCGCCCGGACACGCTGTTCGGCGCGACGTTCATGGTCGTCTCGCCCGAGCACCCGCTGCTCGACGAGGTCCCGGCGCACTGGCCCGACGGCACGTCGAGCGCGTGGACGGGCGGGCACCGCTCGCCGGTCGAGGCCGTCGCGGCGTACCGTCGCGAGGCCGCCGCGAAGACCGCCGTCGAGCGCCAGGCCGACGCCGGCAAGAAGACGGGCGTGTTCACGGGGCACCTCGCGGTGAACCCGGTGAACGGCCAGGCGATCCCGGTCTTCACCGCCGACTACGTGCTCATGGGCTACGGCACGGGCGCGATCATGGCCGTCCCCGGCGGCGACGAGCGCGACTTCGCGTTCGCCGAGGCGTTCGGGCTGCCGGTCGTGCGCACGGTCGAGCCCGCGGACGGGCTGCCGGAGGACTTCACGGGCCCGTACACGGGCGACGGCGTGGTCGTCGGCTCGGCCAACGACGAGATCTCGCTCGACGGGCTCGACGTGCCCGAGGCGAAGCGCCGCATCACCGAGTGGCTCGTCGGCAAGGGCATCGGCGAGGGCACGACGACGTACCGCCTGCGCGACTGGCTGTTCAGCCGCCAGCGCTACTGGGGCGAGCCGTTCCCCATCGTCTGGGACGAGAACGACCAGCCTGTCGCGATCCCCGACGCTCTGCTGCCCGTCGACCTGCCGGACGTCCCCGACTACGCGCCGCGCACGTTCGACGCGGACGACGCCGACTCGTCGCCCGAGGCGCCCCTGGGCCGCAACGACGAGTGGGTCAACGTCACGCTCGACCTCGGCGACGGGCCGAAGCAGTACCGCCGGGACACGAACACGATGCCCAACTGGGCCGGGTCGTGCTGGTACTACCTGCGCTACCTCGACCCGCAGTGGGACGGCGGCGCCCAGGACACGGTGGTCGACCCCGAGCTCGAGCGCTACTGGATGGGCCCGGAGCACAACCCGAGCGCGGGCCGCGCCGGGGGCGTCGACCTGTACGTCGGCGGTGTCGAGCACGCCGTGCTGCACCTGCTCTACGCGCGGTTCTGGCACAAGGTCCTCTACGACCTGGGCCACGTGTCGAGCGTCGAGCCGTTCCACAAGCTGTTCAACCAGGGCTACGTCCAGGCGTACGCCTTCACCGACGCGCGCGGCCAGTACGTGCCTGCCACCGAGGTCACGGAGGAGCCCGCGCCCGACGGCTCGGGCGAGGTCGTGTACCGCTGGAACGGCGAGGTCGTGCAGCGCGAGTACGGGAAGATGGGCAAGTCGCTCAAGAACGTCGTCACGCCCGACGAGATGTACGCCGAGTACGGCGCCGACACGTTCCGCGTCTACGAGATGTCGATGGGCCCGCTGGACCTGTCGCGCCCGTGGGAGACGCGCGCCGTCGTCGGGTCGCAGCGGTTCCTGCAGCGCCTGTGGCGCAACGTCGTCTCCGAGGAGACGGGCGAGGTGACGGTCGTCGACGAGCCTGCGTCGCCCGAGACGCTGCGCGCCGTGCACCGGGCGATCGCCGACGTCCGCGTCGAGATGGAGCACATGCGCCCCAACACGGCCATCGCGAAGCTCATCACGCTGAACAACCACCTCACGTCGCTCGACCGCGTGCCGCGCGAGGCCGTCGAGCCTCTCGTGCTCATGACCGCGCCCGTCGCGCCGCACATCGCGGAGGAGCTGTGGGAGCGCCTGGGCCACGAGCGCTCGCTCGCGCACGAGCCCTTCCCGACGGCGGACGAGCGCTACCTCGTCGAGGACACCGTGACGTGCATCGTGCAGGTCAAGGGCAAGGTCCGCGGGCGGATCGAGGTGCCGCCGTCGATCTCGGAGGAGGACCTCACGGCCGCCGCGCTCGCCGAGCCGAACGTCGTGCGCGCGATCGACGGCGCCGAGGTCCGCAAGGTGATCGTCCGCGCCCCGAAGCTGGTCAACATCGTCGTCTGACCTCGTTCGCTGAGTGCAGGAGATCGTCGCGTCTCGGACAGCCGGACGCGACGATCTCCCGCACTCACGGGTCGAGACAGCCGCGCTGACCGGTTTCGGCGTGACGGTCTCCCGCACCCACCGGGTGGAGGGTCAGCGGCGGCGGGTGCCGAAGATGGTGCGGGTGAGCTCGCGGCCGAGCTGGGTGCCCGCCGAGCGGAGGAACGAGTCGAGCGGGCTCGACGACCGCGACCGGGAGGACCCGGACGAGCGCGAGCGCCCCGTCGCGGCCTCGCGCTCGAGCTTCGCCCGCATCTTCTCCAGCTCGGCCTGCTCCTTCTTCGCCGCGCGCTCGGCCTCCTGGGCGGCTTTTTTCGCCGCCTTCTCCTGCGCGGCCGCCTCGGCCTCGGCCGCGTCGGCGGCGGCGCGCGCCGCCGCCTGCTCCTGGACGCGCACCTGGAGGAGCTCGAACGCGGACTCGGCGTCGACGGCGGTGCCGTACCGGGCCGTCGCGGGCGACGCCGCCACGATGCCGTCGAGCACGGACGTCGGCGCGGGGTCCATCGACGACTGCGGCGCACGGACCCGTGTCCACGCCACCGGGGCGGGCGCGCCCTTCTCGGTGAGCACCGTGACGACGGCCTCGCCCGTCCCGAGCGACTGCAGCAGCCGTTCGAGGTCGTACGGCGACGTGGGGTAGGTGCGCACCGCGGCCCGCAGGGCCGCGGCGTCGTCCGGCGTGAAGGCGCGCAGCGCGTGCTGGACGCGGTTCCCGAGCTGCGCGAGCACGTCGGCGGGGACGTCCTTCGGGCTCTGCGTCACGAAGAACACGCCGACGCCCTTGGACCGCACGAGGCGCACCGTCTGCACCACCTGCTGGAGGAACTCCTTCGACGCGCCGGTGAACAGCAGGTGCGCCTCGTCGAAGAAGAACACGAGCCGCGGTTTCTCGACGTCGCCCACCTCGGGCAGCTCCTGGAAGAGGTCGGCGAGCAGCCACATGAGGAAGGTGGAGAACAGCGCCGGGCGGTCCTGCACCGCGGGGAGCTCGAGCGCGGAGACGACGCCCCGCCCGTCGGGCGTCGTGCGCAGCAGCTCCGACGTCGCGAACGCCGGCTCGCCGAAGAACACGTCGGCGCCCTGCGCCTGGAGCGCGACGATCTCGCGCAGGATCACGCCGGCCGTCGCGCCCGACACGCCGCCGATGCCCCGGAGCTCGGCCTTGCCCTCGTCGGACGTCAGGTACGCGATGGTGGCCTGGAGGTCCTTGAGGTCCAGCAGCGCGAGGCCCTGCGCGTCGGCCCAGTGGAAGATGAGCCCGAGGCTCGACTCCTGCGTCTCGTTGAGGCCGAGCACCTTGGCGAGCAGGAGCGGGCCGAAGTCCGCGACCGTCGTCCGGATCGGCACCCCGGTGCCGAGGCCGCCGAGCGAGTACACCTCGACGGGGTACGCCGTCGGGCTCCAGTCCTGGCCGATCGACGCCGCGCGCTCCACGATCTTCACGGACGACGTGCCCGGCACGGCGAGCCCCGACAGGTCACCCTTGACGTCGGCGAGGAACACGGGGACGCCCGCCGCCGACAGGCCCTCCGCCATGCCCTGGAGCGTCTTCGTCTTGCCGGTGCCCGTCGCGCCCGCGACGAGCCCGTGCCGGTTGAGCATCGAGAGCGCGAACCCGACCTGGACGTCGGCGCGGGGGGACGGGTCGCCGCCCTCCGTACCCTCCAGCAGCGCGCCGAGCGGGAGCGTGCCGCCCGCGTACGCGTAGCCCGTCGCCACCTGCGCGGCGTACCCGTCGCCGGGGGGCGGCGGTGCGTCCCGGGCGGGGCCGGTCGGCGCCGGCCCCGGTGGTGCGTCCGTCGGGGACGGCTCGGCCGCGGGAGCGACCCCGGGCGTCGCGTCGGCAGGGGTCGCGTCGGTCGACGGAGCGGAGGCCGGGGGAGCGGGGGCGTCCGGCTCGGGGGCGTCGCCGCGCGCCGCCGCCTCGGCGGCCTCGAGCGCCGCCCGCGCCGCGGCGGCGCGTGCCTCGGCCGCCTCCGCGGCGGCCTGCGCGGCGGCCGCGCGCAGCGCCAGGATCTCCGGGTCGGTCGGTGCGTCGTCGCCCATGCCTCGGATCCTAGGGCGCGGCGCGGGCGGCCGCCCGGCCGCGCCCGGACGGTCGTCACGACCCTCGGGGACCTTCGTCCCCGCGGCGCTCGGCTTTATTGACGGTCTGTCAATAGCGGTCCTAGCGTGAAGACGTCCCCCTGATGAAGGAGCGTCCATGAGCGCGACGACACCGACGCGGCGACGTCGGTCCGCACCCGAGGTGCGGGCCGAGGAGATCGTCCGCGCCGCCCGGGAGCTCTTCGTCGAGCGAGGCATCGCGAAGACGTCCACCACGGACGTGGCGGAGCGCGCCGGCGTGGCGCGCGGGCTCGTCTACTACTACTTCGCGGACAAGGACGCGCTCGTCGACGCCGTGCGCGACGAGTACGTCGAGGAGTTCACCGCGGCGGTCCGCGCCTGGGACGCCGCTCGCGAGACGGGCGACATCGACACCGCGCTCGTCGACTGCGTGGCGATGTTCCGCACCTACCTGCGCGCGATCGACCCGCTGCGCGCCGACCTCCGGCGCCCCGAGAACGGCGGGCTCTACGACCGGTTCCTCGACCGCGCCGTCCGCGCGGTCGTCGCGTGCCTCGAGGCAACCACGGTCGAGGCCTACGCGGCACGGCACCGCGTCCGGATCACGCACGTCGCGGAGACGTTCTACGTGCTCGTCTACGGGCTGGTCGGACTCGTCCGGAACTCCCCGGACGTGGACGACGCGGCCCTCGCGACGATCGTGCGCCAGACGCTGCACCTGGACGAGGAGAGCTCCTCGGACGGGTGATCCCGGGTCTCCGGCGCGCCGGGACCCGGAAGCCCTCCGAGCGCGCACCGTTCCCGGGTGGCGTGGGACCGCCCGGTCGTCCCCCAGGAGAAGACGACATGTTCTTGTTCGACTCGATCCCGTGGCAGGCAGCCGTCATGTGGTTCGTCGTGCTGGCCGCGCTCATCGCGCTCAACGAGCTCGTGCGCTGGTCGAAGACCGCCGCCGTCGGGATCTTCGTGGTCCTGCCCGTGGTGCTGACGATCTTCGTCTGGCCGCAGACGGCGGGCGCCGGCTCCTCGACCGGCACGTGGTTCCACTGGGTCAAGGTCTACTCGGCCCTCGCGGGCTGCATCGGCTTCATGCTCCTGCGCTACAGCCCTCGGCTGCGCGCCATGCGGTACGCCCTGCTGTTCCCGCCCGCGATCCTCGGGCTCAACATCCTCGAGGCCGTCATCCGGGACTTCCAGGTCACGGGGATGGACGGAGTGGTCGACGGCGTCGTCATGGTGGGCGGCCCGTGGAACGTCATGAACGGGGTCGCCGGCATCCTCAACCTCGTCACCATCTGCGGGTGGGTCGGGATCTTCGTGACCCGTGACCGGTTCCAGGACATGATCTGGCCCGACATGATGTGGTTCTGGATCATCGCCTACGACCTCTGGAACTTCGCCTACGTCTACAACTGCGTCGGTGACCACGCGTTCTACGCCGGTGCCGCCCTGCTGATCTCGTGCACCATCCCCGCCTTCTTCCTGCGCAAGGGGGCTTGGCTCCAGCACCGTGCCCACACCCTCGCGTTCTGGATGATGTTCACCATGGCCGTCCCGGCGTTCGTCTCCGACTCGCCGTTCGCGGTGCAGTCCTCCCACGACCCGACGGCGCTCTTCGTGGTGAGCCTCGTCTCGCTCCTCGCGAACGTCGCCGTCGCGGTCTACCAGGCGTACGTGATCGTCTCGCGGCGTCGCAACCCGCTGCGCGACGAGCTGTACGTCGACCACGCGTCCTACCGCCGGCTCGCCGCGGAGCGGCCCGCGGCGCGCCCTGCGGAGCATGCCGTGCCCGCGGGCGTCGCGGCCACCTCGGCCTGACGCGCCGGCCACCGGCCCGCGGCGCCGCTCCGGCGTCGCGGGCCGGTCGCGTCCCTGCGCGGCCGGGGTGCGCGACGACGCGTGGTCGCCGTAAGGTGGCGCGGCCATGACCGACCACCGCGTCCACGTCGTCACCGACTCCACGGCCTCCCTGCCCCCCGGGCCCGACGAGCGGCTGCGCGCCGTCCCCCTGCACGTGATCGTCGACGACGAGTCGCACCTGGAGGGCGTCGGCCTCACCGCCGAGGACGTCGCGGCGCACCTCCAGGCCGGCCACCGGGTGACCACCTCGCAGCCGACGCCGCGCGCGTTCGGCGAGGCGTACGCCGCGGCGGCCGCGGCCGGCGCGCGCGAGATCGTCTCCGTGCACCTCTCGGGGGAGTTGTCGGGGACGGTGCACGCGGCGGCGCTCGCGGCCGCCGACGCCCCGGTCCCCGTGCGGGTCGTGGACTCGCGGACCGTCGCGATGGGGCTCGGCTTCGCCGCGCGCGAGGCGGCAGCGGCCGCGGCGGCCGGGGCGGGGTCGGACGTCGTCGCGCGGCGGGCGATCGAGGTCGCCGACGCGAGCCGCGCCGTCTTCCTCGTCGACTCGCTCGACCACCTGCGCCGCGGCGGCCGTCTCAGCGCGGCCTCGGCCGCGCTCGGGACGGTGCTCGGTGTCCGCCCGCTGCTGGCGGTGCGTGACGGCAGGATCGACGTCGTGCAGAAGGTCCGGACCCGGTCCGCCGCCGTCGAGCGGCTCACGACGGTCGCCGTGGAGTCCGCGGACCGACGCGTGCGGCCCGCGCTCGCGGTCCACCACGTCGGGGACGACGACGGTGCCGACCGGCTCGCGGTGACGCTCACCGAGCGCACCGGCCTGGACGTCGTCGTGACGCCGGTGAGCGCGGTGCTCGGGGCGCACGTCGGCCCGGGCGTGCTCGCCGTCGTGGTCGCGGACCTCGCCGACCGCGGCTCCGGGGCAGGGGACCTCTCGACGACGACCTGAGGTGCCGACCGCGCGGCCCCTAAGCGCGTGGCCGTGCACAAGCCGGGCGCCTCGTCGCCTCCTCCACAACCCGGCCCGAGGCGCCCGCAGGGCGCGGCGCCCTCGCCCTAGCGTCCACGGCGTGAGCACACCTCGGCACGAGCCCCGCCAGCACGCCCGCCCCGGCCGCGACCCCGGGAGGGACGGCGCCGTCGTCCGGCAACGCCTGCGGGCGGTCGCCGGGTCCGGGCGGCCTGCCCTCGCGTGGCACCCGGCGACCGCCGCGCTGCCCCGGGTCGACCCGCCGGAGACGAGCCCGGTGCGAGGCGAGCGGTGGTCGTGGGAGCCGCGCGAGGCGGTGGGCGTCCCTGCGTCGGACGTCCCTGCGCCGGACGTCGTCCCGTCCTGGCACCGGCGTCCTGGAGCGCCGGGCGACCCCAGGTCGTCCGGCGCCGACGGGTGGCTGCCGTCGCGGCCGGAGCCGGAGGAGAGTGCGCCGTCCGTGCCGTCCGTGCCGTCCGTGCCGTCCGTGCCGTCTCTGCCGTCCCCGCCGTCCGAGGTGCCGGAGGCTGGCGAGGCCGTCGGTCCCGCCGCCCCCCGGGAGACGGCGCGGTCCGACGACGAGGCGCCCGCCGCCACCGTGGACGGAGAGGCGGACGGAGAGGTGGATCGCCTCCGACGGCGCGCGGCGCAGACGGCCGCGAGCGCGTACACGGCCGCGCACGGGCACCCGACGGCCCACTCCGGGTTCGGCGACCTCGCCGAGGAGGGCGGGCGCCGGCGGGCGCTGCGGCCGCGGACCGCAATCATTGCTCTGGTCGTGGTGCTGCTCGTCGCGGTCGGTGTCGCCGTGCTGCGGGCGCCGGCCGGGGGTGTCGAGCCCATGGCGCGCGTGGATGCCCCCGCCGCGGCAGTGGCAGCCGGTGACGGCGCCCAGGCCGGTTCGGACGCGTCGCCCGCCGCGGCGGGTGGTGCCGCCGCCGACGGTGAGGGGGAGGCCGCTCCCGGTCCTGGCACAGCAGCGGCGGGGACGCCGGACGGGGTGGTCGTGCACGTCGTCGGGCAGGTGGCAGCGCCGGGCCTGGTGACCGTCGCGACGGACGCCCGCGTCGCCGACGCGCTCGACGCGGCCGGGGGAGCGACGCCCGACGCCGACCTCGCCGCGCTCAACCTCGCGCGCGCCGTGACCGACGGCGAGCAGATCCACGTCCCCCGACCCGGCGAGGCGATCACCGCGCCACCGCCCGCCTCCCCGGGCGCAGCCGCCACCGGTGGCGGGGGTGCGGGTGGCGCGGTCGTCGACCTCAACGCCGCCGACGCCGCCGCCCTCGACACGCTGCCCGGCATCGGTCCCGTGCTCGCCGAGCGCATCGTCGCGTGGCGCGACGAGAACGGGCCGTTCACCGCCGTCGACGAGCTGGGGGAGGTCAGCGGCATCGGCCCCGCGGTGCTCGAGGACGTGCGCGACCTCGTGCGCGTGTGACCGACCTCCGGCTCGTCCCCGCGGCGCTCGCGGCCTGGGGCACCGCGTTCGTCGCCGTCGGGACCTCGGCGGCGGACGCGCTGCACGGGGCGCGCGCCACGGCCGTCGTGCTGTGCTGCGTGCTCGTCGCCGGCCTCGTCGCGCTGCGTCGCGGGGCGACCTTCCCCGGGACGTCCGACGCAGGCGTCGGTGCGGGCGTCGTCACCGTGCCCTCCGGCCCGGCGACCGGTGCGGGCCCCCGCCGGTCGGACGGACCGCGGCCCGGCGCACCCGTCCGGCCACGTGCCGGTCGGCCGGTTGGGCCGCGGACCGGGTCATCGGTCGGCGTGCGCGTGCTCGGGCAGGTGGCGCTCGTCCTCGCGTGCGTGGCCGCCGTCCTCCTCTCGGGCGGGGTCCAGCTCGCCGCGCGGGTCCCGCTCGACGCGCTGGCCGACGAGCGTGCGACGGCGACCCTCGCCGGGACGGTGCGCTCCGCCGTCGAGCCGCGGACCGACCCGTGGTCGGGGTCGGCCGACCGGCACGAGGTGCGGGTGACGGTCGACCAGGTCACCGCACGCGGCGCGACCGTCCCGGCGGCGGGGCCTGTCGTCGTGTCCGGCACGGGGGACGGGTGGACCGACCTCGCGTACGGGGCGGACGTCGTGGTCACCGGCCGGCTCGACGTGCAGGGGGACCGGACGTTCCTGCGCACGGACGGCGCACCACGCGTCGTCGACGACCCCGGGCGGTTCCTGTGGGGTGTGCACGCCATGCGGCAGAGCCTGCTCGACGCGACGGACGGGCTCAGCCCGCAGGCGCGCGGGCTCGTGCCGGGGGTGGCCGTGGGGGACACCTCGCGGCTGGACCCGGAGCTCGACGAGGCGATGCGCACCACGTCGCTGACGCACGTCACGGCCGTGTCCGGCGGCCACTTCGTCATCGTCGTCGCGTGCGTCGCGGCGCTGTGCGTCCTGCTGCGGGCGCCGCGAGCAGTCCGCGTCGTCGTCACGGGCGCGGCGATGGTGGGTTTCGTCGCGCTGGTCCACCCGGAGCCGAGCGTGCTGAGAGCGGCGGCGATGGGGGTGGTCGGCGTGGTCGGCATCGCGCTCGGCCGCCCGTCCCGCGCGGTGGCGGCGCTCGGGGCCGCCGTGGTCGTGCTCCTGGTCGTCGACCCGTGGCTGGCACGGTCGTACGGCTTCGTCCTCTCCGTCGCCGCGACCGCCGGGCTGGCCCTGCTCACGGCGCCGATCGCCCGCCGTCTGGCACCGTGGTGCGGACGGACCACCGCGCACGTCCTCGCCGTCCCGGTGGCAGCGCAGGCGGCGTGCGCCCCGATCGTCGTCCTGCTCGACCCGAGCGTGAGCACGTGGTCCGTCCCGGCGAACCTCCTGGCCGCACCGGCGCTCGGTCCGGCGACGGTGCTCGGCGTCCTCGCGACGCTCGTCGCGCCGTGGTGGCCCGGTGCCGCGACCGCGCTCGCCTGGACGGCGGGGCTCTTCACGGGCTGGATCGCGGGCGTCGCCCAGGTCTTCGCCGCCGCGCCCGGCGCGCGGGCGCCCTGGCCCGAAGGCGTCGGAGGAGCCGCGCTGCTCGCCGCGCTGACTGCCGTCGCGCTCGCCGTGGTCCTCCGCTCGCGCGCCCTCCAGGACGCGGGGGAGCGCCGCACGCTGCGTCGCGCGACGTCGCCGTCCCTGCGGGTGCGCCTCGCCGGGGGGTGGCGTCGCGTCACCCGGTCGTCACGCCCCGACGCCGGGCCGTTCGGACGGGCCGACGGCGCGCACCCCGCCCTCGCTCCGCGGGCGAGAGCCCGGTCTCGTGCGCGCGTCGCGGTCGTGGTCGTCGCGCTCGTCGCGGTGCCCGTCCTGCTCGTCGTGGTGCTCCGGCCGCTCGGTGTGACCGCGGGACCGGTCCCCGCGGACTGGGCGGTCGTGGCGTGCGACGTCGGGCAGGGCGACGCGCTCGTCGTGCGCTCGGGATCGCGCGCCGCGGTGGTCGTGGACGTCGGGCCCGCAGGCGCCGCAGCGGGGTCGTGCCTGGACGACCTCGGGGTCGAGCGGGTCGACCTGCTCGTCCTCAGCCACTTCCACGCGGACCACGTCGGCGGCCTGGAGGCGGTGCTCCGCGGCCGGGAGGTCGAGCGCGCGCTCGTGAGCCCGACGGCGGAGCCCGCGGCGCAGGCCGAGCGCGTGCTCGGGGACCTCGCGGACGCGGGCGTCCCGGTACAGGTCGCGCGGCCCGGGGAGACAGGCGCGGCGGGCTCAGTCGGCGCTGCGGGCGCTGGGGGCACCGCGGGCGTTGCGGGTGCCGGGGGATCCGGCGAGAGTGTCGGCGACGGCGCCTCGTGGGAGGTGCTGCAGGCCGGACCGGGTGACGCGAACGACGCGAGCGTGGCGCTCCTCGTCCGGGTGGCGGGACTGGACGTCGTCGCGCTGGGCGACCTGGAGGACGCGGGGCAGGCGGCGCTCGCGCGGACCCTGGGCGAGCGGGGCACGGGACCGGTCGACGTCGTCAAGGTCGCGCACCACGGCTCGGCCACCCAGTCCGACCGGCTCGCGCAGGTCCTGGCACCGACGGTGGCGCTCGTCAGCTCGGGCGAGAACACCTACGGCCACCCCACCGACCGGGCGCTCGACCTCTACCGCGGGGTGGGCGCGACGGTGCTCCGGACCGACGCGTGCGGCACCGTGGCGCTCGTCGTGCGCGACGACGTCCTCTCCGCCGCGGGATGCGGGTGACCGCGCCCGAGCGTGCCCCCGCACGGGCACCCGGGCACCCGGGCACCCGAGCGGCCGAGCACCCGGTGCCCCGGTGCCCCGGTGGCAGGGCGCCCCTGACGCCCGGGTGTCGTCGGTGCGGCGTCGCCGGAACTCCTGCGAGAGTCGCGGACCGCAGCCTCGGGGCGCGTCGGCCGGCACCGCCGGTGGGCGGCTCGTGGCAGGCTTGGGCCATGCCCGCGCCGACCCGCACCGCCCGTCCGTCCGCCGGCCCGTCCCTCGCGTGGGACGACGTCCGGCTCGCGCCCGTGGTGCTCGTCCAGGGGCCCGAGTCGCTCCTCGCGGAGCGTGCCGTCGACGCGATCGTCGACCTGGCGCGCGAGCGCGACCCCGAGGTCGAGAAGGTGACGATCGAGGCCGCGACGTACCAGGCCGGGATGCTCACGGTGGCGGCGAGCCCGTCGCTGTTCGGCGAGGCGAAGGTGGTCGTCGTCGAGGGCGCCGAGTCCGCGACGGACGCGCTCGTCGCCGACGTCGTGGACTACGTGCCGGTCGCCGACCCGGCGACGACGGTCGTCGTCGTGCACGGGGGCGGCGTGCGCGGCAAGCGCATGCTCGACGCGATCAAGGGCAGCGGCGCCCCGGTCGTCGCGGTCGAGGCGATCAAGAAGGACTCCGACAAGGTGGCGTTCGTCAACGCCGAGTTCCGCAGGGCGCGTCGACGCATCGACGCGTCGGGCGTGCGGGCTCTCGTCGAGGCACTCGGCAACGACCTGCGGGAGCTGGCGGCCGCCTGCAGCCAGCTCGTCACGGACACCGACGGCACCGTGAGCGAGGCCGTGGTGGACCGGTACTACGGCGGCCGGGTCGAGGCGACCGGGTTCCGGGTCGCGGACGCCGCGGTCGCTGGGAACGCGGGGGAGGCCGTGGCGCTCCTGCGGCACGCGCTCGCGACGGGCGCAGACCCGGTGCCGCTCGTCGCGGCCCTGGCGATGAAGCTCCGCGCCCTCGCGAAGGTCGGCGCGATGCGTGGCCGTGGCGGGGTGGCGGCCAAGGACCTGGGGCTCGCGCCCTGGCAGGTCGACCGCGCGCGCCGCGAGCTCGCGGGCTGGACCCCGGAGGGGCTCGCGACCGCGATCAGCGCCGTCGCGCAGGCCGACGCCGAGGTCAAGGGCGCGGGGCGTGACCCGGTGTTCGCCGTCGAGCGGGCCGTGCTGACGATCGCGCGGGCCCACGGCCGCTGACCAGGTAGCCGCCCGTTCGGCCCCGGGCTCGGGGTCTCGGCTCGGCACGGCGTCGGCGGCGGGCTCCGACCGGGCACCCGGTCCCGCGCGGTGCCGACGGCCAGGACGAGGCGCCCGACCCCGGACGCACGAGGGGCGCCGACCCGTGCGGGTCGGCGCCCCTCGTGGGAAACCCGTGCGAGCGTCGCGACGATCAGCGTGTCACGACACCGCGGGCGAACCGTGCGCTCAGAGAGCGTTGACGGACTTCGCGATGGCCGACTTGCGGTTCGCGGCCTGGTTCGCGTGGATGACGCCCTTCGAGACGGCCTTGTCGAGCTTGCGGGACGCCGCCTGGAGCGCGGTGGTCGCCGCGTCCTTGTCGCCCGCGGCGACGGCCTCGCGCACGCGGCGCACGTACGTCTTGAGCTCGGACTTGACTGCCTTGTTGCGCAGACGAGCCTTCTCGTTCGTGCGGATGCGCTTGATCTGGGACTTGATGTTGGCCACGTGTGGACTTTCTGGTTCTGTTCGCCGGAGCGAGCGGATAGGTCGTAGAGGGCGACTCCAGCTCCGGGACTGGGGTGGGGAACCCGTGGAGAGGTGCTGGAGCTGTGCCCGCCGACCTGGGCGGACACGCAGCCATCAAGACTACCAGCGGTCCGGCCGTGGCCCTAATCGCTCGTGCGGCCGCCGGAGCGGCGCCTCGCGCGGCCCCGAGGCTCGCGCGAGAGCCGGGACCACCGCCTCAGCGGTGCCGCGAGATCCCCTCGACCACGCGGTCGAAGACGTCGCGCCCGACGACGGCACCCTCGCGGCGCACAGCGGCCGGGTCGACGCGCACCACGCGGTCCAGCCGGACCTCGCTGTCGCGCCCCTGCGCGTCCCACGGGCCCGACCCGATGTCCAGCCAGTACCGCCCCCAGCGCGCCTCGTCCCGCGCGTCGCGCGAGTGGTCCTTGCTCGTGAGCATCACGCCGAGGAGCCACGGGCCGTCCGACCCGACGAGCAGCACGGGCCGGTCCTTGCCCTGCGAGTGGTCCTCCTCGAACGGGACCCACGTCCAGACGATCTCGCCGGGGTCCGGGTCGCCGTCGGGCCGCGGCGCGTACTGCGCACGCACCGCGCCCTCGAAGTCGCCCGGGTACGCCCCGGCGGCGGCGCCCCGACCGCCCGTCGTCCCGGCCGGGCCCGGTCGTCCGCCCGCCGCGGGGCGGGGTCGAGGACCGGGTGCAGCACCGGGACGCGGGCCGGGCCGCGGCGACGGCGTGCGGTCGGCGGGGCCGTCGCCCGACGGCGTCCGCTCCCGCCCCGGGGCCTGCGTCGCCGCGGTGCCCTGGCGCGCGCCGCCCTGCCCCGCGCCCTGCGAGCGCGTGAGCCCGGAGACCACGGCGCGCGCCGCGTCGGTCAGAAGTCCCAGCCATCGGTTGCGTGCCACGCGCGCACCCTACCGGGCGGACGCGCGTCCGCCCGGCTGCCCGGACGGTGCACGTCACCCGGCCAGGACGGCGTCCACCTCGCGCAGGAAGTCGTCGAGGTCGCCGGGGTCGCGCGACGTGACGAGCGTGTACCCCTCGTCGTCGCGCACGACGGACCGGTCGACCCAGGCGCCGCCCGCGTTGAGCACGTCCGTCTCGAGCGACGCGTAGCTCGTGAGGGTCTTGCCCTCGACGGCGGCCGCCTCGACGAGCGCCCACGGGCCGTGGCAGATCGCCGCGACCGGCTTGCCGGCGGCGGTGAACGCGCGCACGAGGCTCACGGCGTCGTCCTGGAGGCGCAGCGCGTCGGCGTTGATCGTCCCGCCCGGCACGAGCAGCAGGTCGTACTCGGCGGGGTCGGCGTCGGAGTGCGTGAGGTTCGGGGTGACGGTGCGACCGGGGTCCTTGTCGCCCACGAGGGTCTGCACGTCGTCGGCGGACGTGGCCGCGACGTCGACCTGCACCCCCTCGCCGCGCAGGTGCTCGAGCGGGACCACGAGCTCGTCCTGCTCGACGCCGTAGTTGGTCACGATCGCCAGCACGCGGCGCCCCTCGGGGCGGCCGGAGGTGCGGTGCTCGGTGTCCTGGGCCATGAGCGCTCCTCTCGTCGCCGGTCGGCCCGGTGCGGCCGGCCGGTCCTCCACGCTAGGTCGGCTCGCGGTGCCCCGCAGGGCGGGCGGGTGCCCGACGCCGGACGTGGGACAATGGTCGTTCCCGCCCGCCCGAGAGCGACCGTCGGCGCGCCGCCCCGAGCGCGCGGCCCCGACCCGCACGCCACTCCCAGGAGCGCACCCGCGTTGTCCCCGATCCCCAGTGCCCAGCTGAGCACCCGCATCCAGCCCGCGGCCACGCCGCCCGAGCTGATCCGGAACTTCTGCATCATCGCGCACATCGACCACGGCAAGTCGACCCTGGCCGACCGCATGCTGCAGCTCACCGGTGTCGTCGAGCCGCGCGCCATGCGCGCGCAGTACCTCGACCGCATGGACATCGAGCGCGAGCGCGGCATCACGATCAAGTCGCAGGCGGTCCGCATGCCGTGGGCCGTCGTGGCGGACGGCGTGGAGACGCCGCACGCGCTCAACATGATCGACACCCCGGGGCACGTCGACTTCACGTACGAGGTCTCGCGGTCGCTCGCGGCGTGCGAGGGCGCGGTGCTGCTCGTCGACGCGGCGCAGGGCATCGAGGCGCAGACCCTCGCGAACCTGTACCTCGCGATGGAGAACGAGCTCGAGATCATCCCCGTGCTCAACAAGATCGACCTCCCGGCGGCCCAGCCCGAGAAGTACGCGGAGGAGCTCGCGAACCTCGTGGGCGGCGACCCGGACGACGTGCTCAAGGTCTCCGGCAAGACGGGCGCCGGCGTCGAGGCGCTGCTCGACCGCATCGTCGAGCGCGTGCCCGCGCCGGTCGGCGACGCCGACGCCCCCGCGCGCGCCATGATCTTCGACTCGGTCTACGACACCTACCGCGGCGTCGTGACGTACGTGCGCGTCGTGGACGGCAACCTCAACCCGCGCGAGCGCATCGTCATGATGTCGACGCGCGCGACGCACGAGCTGCTCGAGATCGGCGTCATCTCGCCCGAGCCGATCGTCACGAAGGGCCTCGGCGTCGGGGAGGTCGGCTACCTCATCACGGGCGTGAAGGACGTGCGCCAGTCGAAGGTCGGCGACACGGTGACGAACGCGGCGAAGCCCGCCGCCGACGCGCTCGGCGGCTACTCCGACCCGAAGCCCATGGTCTTCTCGGGCCTGTACCCGATCGACGGGACCGACTACCCGGTCCTGCGTGACGCGCTCGACAAGCTCAAGCTCAACGACGCCGCGCTCAACTACGAGCCGGAGACGTCGGTCGCGCTCGGCTTCGGCTTCCGCGTCGGGTTCCTCGGCCTGCTGCACCTGGAGATCGTCCGCGAGCGCCTCGAGCGCGAGTTCGACCTCGACCTCATCTCGACCGCGCCGAACGTCGTCTACGACGTGACGCTCGAGGACGGGACGCTCGTCAACGTGACGAACCCGTCGGAGTTCCCGGGCGGCAAGATCAAGCAGGTCAGCGAGCCGGTCGTGCGCGCGACGATCCTCGCGCCGAGCGAGTTCGTGGGCACCGTGATGGGGCTGTGCAACGACCGCCGCGGCCAGATGCTCGGCATGGACTACCTGTCCGAGGACCGCGTCGAGCTGCGCTTCACGCTCCCGCTCGCCGAGATCGTGTTCGACTTCTTCGACCAGCTCAAGTCCCGCACGCGCGGCTACGCCTCGCTCGACTACGAGCCGTCGGGCGACCAGGTCGCCGACCTCGTCAAGGTCGACATCCTGCTCCAGGGCGAGCAGGTGGACGCGTTCAGCGCGATCGTGCACAAGGACAAGGCGTACGACTACGGCGTCATGATGACGGCGAAGCTCAAGGAGATCATCCCGCGCCAGCAGTTCGAGGTGCCGATCCAGGCGGCCGTCGGCGCGCGCGTCATCGCCCGCGAGACGGTGCGCGCCATGCGCAAGGACGTCCTCGCGAAGTGCTACGGCGGTGACATCAGCCGCAAGCGCAAGCTGCTCGAGAAGCAGAAGGAGGGCAAGAAGCGCATGAAGAACATCGGGTCCGTCGAGGTCCCGAAGGACGCCTTCATCGCCGCGCTCTCCTCCGACGCCGCGGGCGGCAAGGACGCCAAGGACAAGTCGAAGAAGTGAGCCCGGCGCTGCCCGAGGGCGAGCCGGTCCCGCCCGACGGCTCGCTGCCCTCCTGGGTCGCGGGAGGCGCGGGCGGCACCGTGCCCGCGACCCGCGGGTTCGGGGTCTACCTGCACGTCCCGTTCTGCTCGGTGCGGTGCGGGTACTGCGACTTCAACACCTACACGGCGTCCGAGCTCGGCGGTGGCGCGAGCCAGGCGTCGTACGCGAGCACGGCGCTGCGCGAGATCGACCTCGCCGCGCGCGTGCTGCACGACGCGGGGCTGCCCGAGCGGCCCGTCTCGACCGTCTTCGTCGGCGGCGGCACGCCCACGCTCCTGCCTGCCGGTGACCTCGGCCGGCTGCTCGGCGGCGTGCGCGACGCGTGGGGGCTCGCCCCCGACGCCGAGGTGACGACGGAGGCGAACCCGGACTCGGTGACGCCCGAGTCGCTCGCCGAGCTCGCGGCCGCCGGGTTCACGCGCGTGTCGTTCGGCATGCAGTCCGCCGTGCCGCACGTGCTCGCGACGCTCGAGCGCACGCACGACCCGCGCCGCGTCCCGGACGTCGTGCGCTGGGCGCGCGACGCCGGCCTCCAGGTCTCGCTCGACCTCATCTACGGCACGCCGGGGGAGAGTCTCGACGACTGGCGGGCGAGCCTCGAGGCCGCGCTCGCGACCGGGGTCGACCACGTGTCCGCGTACGCGCTCGTGGTGGAGGCGGGGACGAAGATGGCGGCCCAGGTGCGGCGCGGGGAGGTCGCGCTCCCGAGCGAGGACGACCAGGCCACGAAGTACGAGCTCGCCGACGAGCTGCTCACGGCGGCGGGCCTCACCTGGTACGAGGTGAGCAACTGGGCCCGTACCGACGCGGACCGCTGCCGCCACAACCTCGCGTACTGGCGCGGTGACGACTGGTGGGGGGTCGGGCCCGGCGCGCACTCCTACGTCGCGGCGGCCGGTACCGAGCCTGCGGGGGCGTCGCCCGAGGACGCCCGCGTCGGCGTGCGGTGGTGGAACGTGAAGCACCCCCGTCGGTACGCGGCGCTGCTCGAGGCGGGCACGAGCCCCGCGGCGGGGCGCGAGCTCCTCACGCGCACGGAGGGCCGGCTCGAGCAGGCGATGCTCGGCGTGCGGCTGCGCGAGGGTCTCGACCTCGCGGTCCTCTCCTCGGAGGGACGCCACGCCGTCGCCGGGCTCGTCGCGAACGGGCTGCTCGACGGCCGCGCAGCGGTCGCCGGTCGTGCCGTGCTCACCCTGCGAGGGCGGCTGCTCGCGGACACGGTGGTCCGGACGATCACGGACGAGTGACGTCGGCCCGGGTCCACCGCGACCCGGGCGCGGCCCGCGAGGACGAGGCCCTCGGCGGCACCACCCTGCCCGCCGCCGTGCGACGGCCGCGGTGCTCGCCGCGCGGTCCGGGCCGTGAACCGCCAAGGTGGACCCAGCACGTCGACGGAGCGTGCAGCCCGCAGCACGTGACGACGAGGAACGAGGTGCACGATGACCGACCCCACGAACCCGGGCGGCGAGCCGCCCCGCGACGACGAGCACACCCCCGCCGACGGCGCGGGCGGCCCGCGACCGGACGCCACGCCACCGGCCGGTCCCGGATCCGGCCGGCCCGACGCCGCCCCGTCCGGGGGCGACGTCCCGCCCGCCTCGCCGTACGGCCCGGGCGGAGGAGCGCCGCACGACCCGGCCGCACCGCCGTCGGGCCCGCCCGCGTACGGGGCGCCGGGTGCCTACGGCGCCCCGGCCGGTGCGCCGGACGGCGCGGCCGGGGGACCGGCGACGCCCCCGCCGGGCGCGTACCCGCCCCCGTCCGGTGCGTACCCGCCGCCCGCCGGGGGGTACCCGCCGCCGCCCGGGTCGTACCCGGGTGCCGCCGGAGGGTACGGGGGCCAGCCCGGCTACGCGGGCCCGGCGTTCGGCGTCGGCGACGCGATCTCCTACGGGTGGCGCCGCGTCACGTCGAACCTGGGGCCGTGGATCCTCGTCGCGCTGATCTTCCTCGCCGTCAACATCGCGTGGAGCTGGATCACGGGCGGGTTCGACCAGTTCCAGGACCAGTTCGACTACTCCGACACGAACTTCGCGGCCCTCGGCGGCCTCACCTTCACGAGCGTGCTGCTCGGGGTCGTCGGCACCGCCATCGGCTACCTCATCACCGCGTTCTTCACGCGCGGCGCGCTCGACGAGGTGGACGGGCGTCGACCCGACGTCGCCGCGTTCTTCCGCATCGGCAACGTGCTCAACGTGCTGCTCGCCGCCCTCATCGTCGGCATCCTGTCCGGCATCGGGCTCGTCCTGTGCGTCCTGCCCGGGCTCGCGATGCTGCTGTTCTCGGCGTTCGTGTACTACGTCGCGCTCGACCAGGGCGTCGACGCGATCACGGCGATCCGCACGAGCTTCTCGCTCGTCGCGAAGAACTTCGGGCAGGTGTTCCTGCTCCTGCTCGCCCTCGTCGGGATCAACATCCTCGGCGCGATCCCGTGCGGTCTCGGGCTCTTCGTGACGATCCCGCTGAGCTACGTCGCCGTCGGCTACGCCTACCGCCGTCTCACGGGCGGCGTGCCGGCCGCCTGACACCCGGCCGACGCTGTCGCCGTGCCCCGGTACCGCCCGTCGGTGCCGGGGCACGGTGCGTCACGAGCGCGGTGCGTCTCGAGCGCGGTGCGTCCCGGGCGCCCGCGACCGGTCAGGGCGCGGTGACGAAGTCGATGAGCTCCTCGACGCGCCCGAGCAGCGACGGCTCCAGGTCGGCGTAGGTGCGGACCGTGCCGAGGATGCGCTGCCACGCGCGGCCGACGTCCTCCGCGCTCTCCGCCGGCCAGCCGAGCTCGCGCAGGATCCCACGCTTCCACTCGGTGCCGCGCTCGATCACGGGCCATCGCTCGAGGCCGATCCGGGCCGGCTTCACCGCCTGCCAGACGTCGACGTACGGGTGCCCGAGCACGAGCACCGTGCCCGCGGGCGAGCGCCGCAGCGCCTCGTCGGCGATCCGCCGCTCCTTGCTGCCGGGCACGAGGTGGTCCACGAGCACGCCCACGCGACGCTGCGGCGTCGGGCCGAAGTCGGCGAGCGCCGCCGCGAGGTCGTCGACGCCGTGCAGCGGCTCGACGACGACCCCCTCCACGCGCAGGTCGTCGCCCCACACCTTCTCGACGAGCTCGGCGTCGTGCTTGCCCTCGACCCAGATGCGGCTCCCGCGCGCGACGCGCGCCCGCTGCCCGACGACTGCCCGCGAGCCCGAGGCCGTGCGCGTCGGCGCGGCGGGGGCGCGGGAGGTGACGGGCGGGGTGAGCTCGACGGGCGCGCCGTCGACCCAGAAGCCCGGCCCGAGCGGGAACGTGCGGGTCCGGCCCGCGCGGTCCTCGAGCACGACGACGTGCATCCCGCCCGACTTCTCGACCCGGACGACGGCCCCGACCCACCCGGTCTGCACCTCCTCGACGACGAGGCCGCGCTCCGCGGGCTGCGGGCGCGACACGGGCCGCGCGCGGTGGTGGGTGGGGGCGGGCGTGCCGCCGAGGACGTCGGAGCCGTAACGGTCGAAGGACACGGCGTCACCCTAGGCCAGCGTCCGCCGCTCACCACCGAGATCGCCCCGTGCGTCGCCGGATCGGCCGCCCGCGGGAAGGTCCCGGGCGCCCGGACCGGCCGCGCACGGCGGCTCCCGGCGCGCGCGCCCCCGGGGCGGGGTGGTACCACGGACCGATGAGCCAGCAGCGCGCGGAGCCGGACCCGAACCGCTGGCGCGTGCTGCCGGTCTGCCTCGCGGTGGGCTTCATCACGACGCTCGACGTGTCGATCGTCAACGTAGCCCTGCCGTCGATCGAGTCGTCGCTCGACGCGGGCCCGACCCAGCTCCAGCTCGTCGTCGCCGGCTACACGCTCGCGTTCGGGCTCGCGCTGGTGCCCGCCGGGCGCCTGGGCGACGCGGGCGCACGGCGCCCGCTCTTCATCGCGGGCCTCCTGGGCTTCGCACTCATGAGCCTCGCGTCCGGGCTCGCGCCGACCGACACGTGGCTCGGCGTCGCGCGCCTGCTCCAGGGCGTGAGCGCAGGCGTCCTCAACCCGCAGGTCGTCGGTCTCATCCAGCAGCAGTTCCGCGGGTACGAGCGCGGGCGCGCGTTCGGCATGTTCGGCGCGACCATCGGCGTCTCGACGGCGCTCGGGCCCCTGCTGGGCGGGCTCATCATCGCCGCGGCGGGCCCGGAGACGGGGTGGCGGTGGGTGTTCCTCGTGAACATCCCCGTCGTCGCCGTGCTCCTGCCCTTCGCGTGGCGCCTCGTGCCCGGGCCGCCGCGCACCGGGTCGGGCGCGGCGCGCGCGCCGCGCCGGCTCGACCTCGTCGGGCTGGGCCTGCTCGGCGCCGCGACCCTGGGCGTGATGATGCCGTTCGTCACGACGACGGGCCGCGGCGACGACGCGTCGCGCTGGTGGTGGCTCGTGCCGGCCGCGGCCGCCGTGGTGGCCGCCGTCGGGTGGGAGCGGCGCTACCAGCGGCGCACGGGCGAGGCCGTGCTCGACCCCCAGGTCGTGGGGCTCGGGTCCTTCCGCAACGGCGCGCTGCTCGGCCTCGCGTACTTCGCCGGGTTCACGGGCATCTTCCTCGTCGTCACGCTCTACCTCCAGGACGAGCTGGGGTACACGCCGCTCCAGGCGGGGCTCGTCGGCACGCCGTTCGCGGTCGCGTCGGGCGTGTCGGCGTGGTTCTCGGGCCGCTGGGTCGCGCGCTGGGGCCGCGAGCTCGTCGTCGGCGGCGTCGTGCTCGTGCTCGTGGGGGTGGTCGCGGCGGAGGTCGTCGTGCGCACGCTCGGGAACGACCCGGGCGCCGTCGGCCCGGCGCTCGCGGTCGCGCTGCTCGTCGCGGGCGCGGGCAGCGGGACGGTCATCGCGCCGAACCAGACGCTCACGCTGTCCGAGGTGCCGGTGAGCCGGGCCGGGGTGGCGGGCAGCATGCTGCAGCTCGGCCAGCGCATCGGGTCGGCCGTCGGGATCTCCGTGGTCCTGTCCGTCTACTACGGCGGGCTCGCGAGCGGCGACTCGGCCGCGGACGCGACCGGGCGGGCGCTCCTGGTGACGATCGGCCTCGTCGCGGTCGCGCTCGTCGTCGGCCTCCTCGACCTGCGTTCGCGACGAGCGGAGGACCGCCGGACGGGCCGCGCGGACGCGTAGGATTGGCACTCGGAGGTCGAGAGTGCCGACGCCCGCACGCCCGCCCGGGCGGCGACGGTGCGGCACGCGGGAGGTGGACGTGAGCGAGGAGCGCCGGCTCGAGGTGCTGCGGGCCATCGTCGAGGACTACGTCCTCACGCGCGAGCCCGTGGGGTCGCGCGTGCTCACCGAGCGCCACAGCCTCGGCGTCTCGCCCGCCACGATCCGCAACGACATGGCGGCCCTCGAGGACGCCGGGTACATCGCGCAGCCGCACACGTCCGCGGGCCGGATCCCGACGGACAAGGGCTACCGGCTCTTCGTGGACCGCCTCTCGGGCGTCAAGCCGCTGTCCGCGCCGGAGAAGCGCGCCATCGAGACCTTCCTGTCCGAGGGCGTGGACCTCGACGACGTCATCGCGCGCGCCGGGCGCCTTCTCGCCCAGCTCACCGGCCAGGTCGCCGTCGTGCAGTACCCCTCGCTGAGCCGGTCGGGCCTGCGCCACCTCGAGCTCGTGCCCGTCGGCGAGTCGCGCCTCCTGGTCGTCATCATCACGGACACGGGCCGCGTCGAGCAGCGCACGCTCGAGGTCGCGAGCCTGCCGGACGAGGGGACCCTCGTCGAGGTGCGCGCACGGCTCAACGCCGCGGCCGCGGGCAAGCGCCTCACGGACCTCGCGCCCGGTCTCGCCGCCGTGACCGAGAGCTTCCACCCCGACGACGCCCCGCTCGTCCGCGCGGTGGGCGACCTCGTCGCCCAGACGCTCGCAGAGGAGAGCGAGGAGCGCCTCGTCCTCGCGGGCACGGCGAACCTCGCGCGCGCGGGCATGCGGTTCGAGCACGCGCTGCGCCCCGTCCTCGAGGCGCTCGAGGAGCAGGTCGTCCTGCTCGGGCTGCTCACCGAGATGGCCGCCGAGTCGGGCGTGAGCGTCCGGATCGGTCGCGAGACCCAGCTCGAGGGCCTCGCGGAGACCTCCGTCGTGACGACCGGTTACGGTAACGACGGTGACACGGTCGCGCTCGTCGGCTCGATCGGGCCGACCCGCATGGACTACCCCGGCACCATCGCGGCGGTGCGCGCGGTCGCGCGCTACCTGTCACGGGTGCTCGGCACGTGAGCCCCGCGGTCTCCCCGCCCGCGGCGGGCCCGCTCGACGACCACCCCCGACCCCTCCCGACCGGCCCCGCGCCGGCCTCACGACCCGCACCAGCAGAGAGTGACGTGTGAGCGACTACTACGAGATCCTCGGCGTGGCCCGTGACGCCAGCCAGGACCAGATCAAGAAGGCGTACCGCAAGCTCGCGCGCGAGCTGCACCCGGACGTCGCGGGCGAGGAGGCGGGCGACCGCTTCAAGGACGTCGCGCGCGCCTACGAGGTGCTGTCCAACCCGGAGAAACGCCAGCAGTACGACCTCGGCGTCGACCCCAGCGCCCCCGGCGGCGGGGGCGGCGGCCCCATGGGCGGCGGGTTCGGCTTCCAGGACATCTTCGAGACGTTCTTCGGCGGCGCCCAGGCGCAGCAGGGCCCGATCCCGCGCGCCCGCCGCGGCCAGGACGCGCTCGTGCGGCTCGACATCGACCTCTCCGAGGCGACGTTCGGCGCGCAGCGCGAGCTCCAGGTCGACACGGCGGTCGTGTGCGGCACGTGCGGCGGCACCTGCTGCCGCCCGGGCACCTCGCCCCGCACGTGCGAGGTGTGCCACGGCCGCGGCACGGTCCAGCGCGTCGCGCGCTCGTTCCTCGGCCAGGTCATGACGAGCGCGCCGTGCGCCGCGTGCCAGGGCTTCGGCACCGTCATCCCCGAGCCGTGCGCGGAGTGCTCGGGCGAGGGCCGCGTGCGCAGCCGCCGCAGCATCACGGTCAACGTCCCGGCGGGCGTCGACACGGGCACGCGCATCAAGCTCACCGCGCAGGGCGAGGTCGGCCCGGCCGGCGGCCCCGCGGGCGACCTGTACGTCGAGATCCGCGAGCGCAACCACGACACGTTCGTGCGCCGCGGCGACGACCTGCACTGCACCCTCCAGGTGCCGATGACGGCGGCCGCCCTCGGCACCGTGCTCGAGCTGGAGACGCTCGACGGGCTCCAGGAGATCGACCTGCGCCCCGGCACGCAGCCGAACCAGATCGTCACGCTGAAGAACCTCGGCGTCGGGCACCTGCACGGCAGCGGGCGCGGCGACCTCAACGTCCACATCGAGGTCCAGGTGCCCACTGCCCTCGACCCCGAGCAGGAGCAGCTCCTGCGCTCGCTCGCCGCGCTGCGCGGCGAGGAGCGGCCCGAGCCCCGGCTCGCCGCCGCGCACCCGGGCGTGTTCTCGCGCCTGCGCGACAAGCTCTCCGGCCGCTGAGCGGGGCGCGCGCATGAGTGCTCCGGTGTTCCTCGCCGAGACGGGGACCGACGGCGTCGCGCCCGGCGACCGGTACGTGCTCGACGGCGCGGAGGGCCGGCACGCGGGCGTCGTGCAGCGGCGCGGCGCGGGCGAGCGCGTCGACGTCGTCGACGGTGACGGGCTCCGGCTGCGCTGCGTCGTCGAGCACGCCGAGTCGGGCCGCGTGACGCTCCTCGTGCAGGAGGTGGACCGCGAGCCGGCGCCGGACGTCGTCGTGACGCTCGTCCAGGCGCTCGCCAAGGGTGACCGCGACGAGATGGCGATCGAGGCGGCGACGGAGATCGGCGTCGACGTGGTCGTGCCGTGGCAGGCGGAGCGCTCCGTCGTCGTGTGGCGCGGCGAGCGCGCGGCGAAGTCCCGCGCGCGGTGGCTCGCGACGGTCCGCACGGCGACCAAGCAGGCCCGGCGCGCGCGCCTGCCCCGCGTCGAGGTCGCGCTCGACTCGCGCGGCCTCGCGGCGCGGGTCGTCGACGTCGTCGCGGCGGGCGGTCGGGCGATCGTCCTGCACGAGGAGGCGACGACGCCGCTCGCCGACGTCGGGCTGCCCGCCGGTCCGGCCACGGACGGCGCGCCCGCGCCCGAGGTGCTCGTCGTCGTCGGCCCGGAGGGCGGGATCTCCGACCGCGAGCTCGCCGACCTCACGGAGGCCGGCGCGGTCGCGGCGCGGCTGGGGCCCCACGTGCTGCGCACGTCGACCGCCGGACCGGTGGCCGTGGCGCTGCTCGCCGAGCGGCTCGGCCGCTGGGGCGTGGCCGGGACGCGTGGTCTAGCCTCGGGGTCATGACGAGCACCGACCTGCGCACCGACCCGGACTGCCTCTTCTGCCGCATCGTCGCGGGGGAGGTGCCGGCCGACGTCGTGGCGACCAGCGAGCGCTCGATCGCGTTCCGCGACATCGACCCGCAGGCGCCCGTGCACGTGCTCGTCGTGCCGCGCGACCACCACGGCGACATCGCCCAGCTCGCGGCGGCGGACCCGGAGCTGCTCGGCGACGTCGTCGCGCTGGCGGACGAGGTGGCGGGCGACCTGGCCGACGGCCAGTTCCGGCTCATCTTCAACTCGGGGCCGCGCGCCGGCCAGAGCGTGTTCCACGTGCACGGCCACGTCATCGCGGGCGCCGAGCTCGGCTGGTCGCCCGCCTGAGCCCTGCGCGAAAGCGCGTGTGACGCCCGGCCGCGCTCGGTACGATGGAAGCGATCTGCGGGGCGGTGGCCGTCCCGGACCCACTGCCCGACCGAAGGAGCGCAGCGGCGCAAGCCGGCTCATGACCTCTCTGTCCCGAGAACCCGACCCCTCGTCGCACCGGGTCGAGCACCGCATCGTCATCCCGAACCACGTGCCGATGGTGGCGCTCCTCGGTAGCCGCGACTCCGTGCTCCGGGCCGTCGAGGAGGGGTTCCCCGCCGTCGACGTGCACGTGCGGGGCAACGAGATCGCGGTCGCCGGCCCTCCGGGGGAGGTCGCGCTCGCCGCGCGCCTGCTCGACGAGCTCGTCGAGGTCGTCGAGGCCGGCACCCAGCTCACGGCCGACGTCGTGACGCGGTCCATCGCGATGCTCACCGCCGCGACGGCGTCGCGCCCGGCCGAGGTGCTGACGCTCAACATCCTGTCGAGCCGCGGCCGCACGATCCGGCCCAAGACCGTGGGGCAGAAGCGCTACGTCGAGGCGATCGACGCGAACACCATCACGTTCGGGATCGGCCCCGCGGGCACCGGCAAGACGTACCTCGCGATGGCGAAGGCCGTGCAGGCGCTGCAGTCGAAGCAGGTCAACCGCATCATCCTCACGCGCCCGGCCGTCGAGGCGGGGGAGCGCCTCGGGTTCCTGCCCGGCTCGCTGACGGAGAAGATCGACCCGTACCTGCGCCCGCTGTACGACGCGCTGCACGACATGATCGACCCGGACTCGATCCCCAAGCTCATCGAGGCCGGCACGATCGAGGTCGCGCCGCTCGCGTTCATGCGCGGGCGCAGCCTCAACGACTCGTTCATCATCCTCGACGAGGCGCAGAACACGACCACCGAGCAGATGAAGATGTTCCTCACGCGCCTCGGCTTCGGGTCGCGCATGGTCATCACGGGCGACGCGACGCAGGTCGACCTGCCGGGCGGCACGCAGTCCGGCCTGCGCGTCATCGAGGACGTCCTCACCGGCGTGGACGACGTCGAGTTCTGCCGGCTCACGTCGTCCGACGTGGTGCGGCACCGGCTGGTGAGCGACATCATCGACGCGTACGCGCGGTGGGACCTGGCGAGCGGCGGGGGCTCGGGGAGCTCCGGGTCGCGCCGCCGCGACGACGACCGCCGCGGACGCCCCGCGGCACGAGAACGACGGACGAGGGACGACGCGTGAGCATCGAGGTCAACAACGAGACCGAGGCCGAGGTCGACGAGGCCGAGTTCGCGGCGCTGGCACGGTACGTGCTCGACGCGATGCGCGTGCACCCGCAGAGCGAGCTGTCGATCCTCTTCGTCGACACGGACGTGATGAGCGAGCTGCACGTGCGCTGGATGGACGAGCCCGGCCCGACGGACGTGCTGTCGTTCCCCATGGACGAGCTGCGGCCCGGGCGCGACGGCGAGGTCGCCGGCCCCGGCCAGCTCGGCGACGTCGTGCTGTGCCCGGAGGTCGCCGCCCAGCAGGCGGTGACGGCGGGTCACTCGACGGCGGAGGAGATGCTGCTGCTCACGACGCACGGCATCCTGCACCTGCTCGGCTACGACCACGCCGAGCCGGAGGAGGAGAAGGAGATGTTCGCGCTGCAGCGCAAGCTGCTCCTGACCTTCCTCGCAGGCCGGTGAGCGGCGAACCCGTCGCGCTCCTGGCGGCCCTGACCGTCCTGACGGTCGTGCTCGCGGCCGCGCTGAGCGCGGGCGAGGCGGCGGTGCTGCGCGTGACGCGGGCGGCCGTCACGGAGGCCGCCCTGGGCGACGACCCGGCCGTGCCCGCCCGCCCGGAGGGGCGTCGGGCGCTGGCGCTCCTCGCGGACCCGGCGGCGACCGTCCGCTCCGTCGGCTTCGTGCGCGTCGTCGCGGAGGTCGCGGCGGTCACGTGCCTCACGCTGCTCGTCGCGGCGTGGCTGGAGCCGTGGTGGCAGGTCCTGCTCGTCGCGCTCGCGGTGAGCGTCGTCGTCGGGCTCCTCGTGGTGCGCGTGAGCCCGCGGTCCCTCGGCCGCCGCCACGCGGTGCGCGTCCTGCTGAGCCTGTCGCGCCTGCTCACGGTCGTCGTCGGGGCCACGCGCTGGCTCACGCGGCTCGCCCCGGCGCCCGACGAGGGAGCCCACCAGCGCGAGCTCCAGGACATGGTGGACCGCGTCAACGAGTCCGAGGTCATCGAGGAGGAGGAGCGCGAGCTCATCCGCTCCGTCTTCGAGCTCGGCAGCACCCTCACGCGCGAGGTCATGGTGCCCCGCACCGACATGGTGACGACGTCGCGCGACACGCCCCTGCGCAAGACCCTCTCGCTCTTCCTGCGCTCCGGCTTCTCCCGCATCCCGGTCACGGGCACGTCCGCGGACGACCTCGTGGGCGTCGCCTACTTCAAGGACGTCGTGCGCGTCCTGCAGGGCGGTCCCGGGACCGACGGGCGGCCCGTGGGCGAGGTCGCGCGCCCCGCGATCTTCGTGCCCGAGTCCAAGCCCGTGGACGACCTGCTGCGCGAGATGCAGGCGTCGTCCTCGCACATCGCGATGGTCGTCGACGAGTACGGCGGCGTCGCGGGACTGGTGACGATCGAGGACGCGCTCGAGGAGATCGTGGGCGAGCTCACGGACGAGCACGACCGGCCGGAGCCCGAGGTCGAGGACCTGGGCGAGGGCGTCCTGCGCGTGCCCGCCCGCCTCGGCGTCGACGAGCTCGGCGAGCTCTTCGGCCTCGGCCTGGACGACGACGACGTGGACACCGTGGGCGGCCTGCTCGCCAAGGCGCTCGGCAAGGTCCCGCTGCCCGGCTCCGTGGCCGAGGTCCACGGGCTGCGCCTCGAGGCCGACCGCGTCCAGGGCCGCCGCAAGCAGCTCGCGACCGTCCTCGTCTCCACGGCGACCTCGCCCGACGCTCCGGTCCCTGCGCCGGACGAGCCCGACCCCGCGGCCGACACCCGTCAGCCCCTCCCCACCGTGAAGGACACCCCGTGAGCACGACCACCCCCGAGCACCGCTCCGGCTTCGCCTGCCTCGTCGGGCGGCCCAACGCGGGCAAGTCGACCCTGACGAACGCGCTGGTCGGCCAGAAGGTGGCGATCACCTCCGGGCGCCCCCAGACGACGCGCCACACGATCCGCGGGATCGTGCACCGCCCCGACGCGCAGCTCGTCCTCGTCGACACCCCGGGGCTGCACCGCCCCCGCACGCTGCTCGGCGAGCGTCTC
The DNA here is from genome assembly GCF_040595865.1 of Cellulosimicrobium sp. MI9406. NCBI lineage: Bacteria > Bacillati > Actinomycetota > Actinomycetes > Micrococcales > Promicromonosporaceae > Cellulosimicrobium > Cellulosimicrobium sp. MI9406. The sequence goes on along the minus strand of NZ_JALIZI010000002.1, from coordinate 498,304 downwards.
AACGACCTCGTGCGCGAGACCCTCACCGAGGTCGACGTCATCGCGTTCTGCCTGCCCGCCGACCAGAAGATCGGCCCGGGCGACCGCTTCATCGCGAACGAGCTCGCGGAGCTCAGGCGCGGGCGCCGCGGCACGCCCGTGGTCGCCGTCGTCACGAAGGCCGACCTCGTGGACCGCGGCACCCTCGCCGCGCACCTGCTGGCGGTCGACCGGCTGGGGGAGGCGACGGGCGGCTGGGCCGACATCGTCCCCGTCTCGGCCCAGGACGGCTACCAGGTCGACGTGCTCACCGACGTCCTCGTCTCCCACCTGCCCGAGGGCCCCGAGCTCTACCCCGGCGGCGAGCTCACGGACGAGCCGGAGGCCGTCATGGTCGCCGAGCTCGTGCGCGAGGCGGCGCTGGAGGGCGTGCGCGACGAGCTCCCGCACTCGCTCGCGGTCCAGGTCGAGGAGATCGTGCCCCGCGAGGGCAGCGGCGACGAGGCCACGGGCCGGCCGCCGCTGCTCGACGTGCGCGTCAACCTCTTCGTCGAGCGCGACTCGCAGAAGGCGATCGTCATCGGCCGCGGTGGCTCGCGCCTGCGCGAGGTCGGGACGCGCGCGCGGCACGGCATCGAGGCGCTGCTCGGCGCGCGCGTCTACCTCGACCTGCACGTGAAGGTCGCCAAGGACTGGCAGCGCGACCCCAAGCAGCTCCACCGGCTCGGGTTCTGACCCGGGGGACGTCCCCCGTGCCGCCGTCGGGAGGGCACCAGGGACCGGCCGGCGGCCCGCGGCGTACGATTCCTCGGTGATCTTCCGGACCGCCGCGACGACGGCAGCCCTCGCGATCGTCCTCGCGATCGTCGGTGCGGTCACCGGGCCGCAGTGGGACCCGGTGCCCGTGACCGAGCACCTCGTCCCCGAGACGCCCGACACGACCGTCGGCGGGCAGCCGTCCGGCGGGGCCGCCCCGGTCGGCACCTACGACGTGCGCGAGACCGACGTGACGGTCCGGCTCGACGGCGCGACCGTCGGGGGCGTGCTGCGCGAGCCCGTCGACGCGGGCGACGACCTCCCGGGCATGGTGTTCGTGCACGGTGCGGGGACCGGCCTGGCGTCCGAGGCGTTCGTGGACGTCGCGACCGACCTCGCGAGCGCGGGCGTCGTGACCCTCGTCCCGGACAAGCGGCTCGACACCTACACGACGCGGCACCGCGACTACGAGGCGATGGCGCGCGACTACGCGCACTCCGTGGACCTCCTGCGGGCGCGTCCCGGCGTCGACCCGGAGCGCGTGGGGCTGTACGGGGAGTCCGAGGGCACGTGGATCGTGCCCGTGATGGCGGCCGACGACCCGACGATCGCCTTCACCGTCCTCGTGTCCGCGCCGGTCGTGCCGCCGCGCCAGCAGGCCGCGTTCGCGGTCGACAGCTACTTGCGCAACACCGACGTGCCCCACGGGGTGTTCCGGGCCATCCCGCGCGCCGTCGGGATGGCGATCCCCGGCGGCGGCTTCGAGTACGCCGACTTCGACGTGGAGCCGTTCCTCGAGCGGCTCACCCAGCCGGTGCTGGTCGTCTACGGCACCGCGGACCCGTCGATGCCCGTCGAGCAGGGGGCGCGGCAGATCCTCGACGCCACGGGGCCGTCGTCGCAGGTGCCGGGCGGGGCCGACGTCACCGTGCGGTACTACGCGGACGCGAACCACGGGATCAAGATCGACGACGTGCTCGTGCCCGGCTTCCCGCGCGACGTGAGCGCGTGGGTGACGTCGCTGCCCGCGAGCGCGGCCGCGCTGCCGCAGGTCGCGGGCGCCGAGCCCACGCAGCAGTACCTCGCCGGGCCGGTCCCGTCGCCGCGCTGGCTGGGCAACGGCGACCTGTTCGTCGCCCTCGTCCTCGCCGCCGTCGGGCTGCTCGTGCTCGGCCCGCTCGTCGGCCTCGTCGGGGGCCTCGTGCGCCGGCTGCGACGGGTCGCGGGCCGGCCCGGAGCGCCCGCCGGTCTCGCGCCCGGCTTCCGCGTGCCGCTGGTGGGGCTCGGGGTCGGCGCGTTCGCGACGACGGTCGCGCTCGTCGTCTACCTCGTCGCCACCGCGCGGCTCGCGCTCGACTACGAGAAGGACGCGTGGGTCGTGCAGGGCGGCTGGGTCGGGGTGCGGCTCGTCGGGCTCGCGACGCTCGTCGCGGGAGCCCTGCTGGTCAACCGGGCCGCCGAGGTCCGCTCCGCGCGCCGTGCGCACGACGAGCGCCCGGGCACCGACGAGGTGGTCGCCGCGGACGAGGGCGGGAGCGTGCTGCAGGTCGCGCGGGGCGTGACCCCCCGCGTCATGCTGTGGTGCGTGATCGCGGGGTCCACCGTCCTGCTCGTCATCCTCGCGTACTGGGGCGTCTACCAGCTCGGCATCTGACCCTGCTCGTGCGCCGTCGTCCGGGCGTGGCGGTCCCGCCGCTCGCCCGGCGCGGCCCGACGGGCGTGCGTATCGTGGACGGGTGAGGCGCCGTCGGCTCGCGCAGGACCGGGCGGCTCGTGCCGGGTACGTCACCCACGAGCCGACGACGGACGGTGCCGGGACGGCGGTCGGCGGCTTCGAGCTCCTGCCGCCCGAGCTGCGGTCCGACGACCGGTTCGACGCCGCCCTGGACGCCGCGCTCGCGAGCCCCGCCGAGGCGCCCGTCCGCCGTCCGCCCGACGGGCCGCGACCCCGGGACGAGGACGGTCCGCCCGCCACGCGGAGCGGGCACCACGACCGGGCGGCCCGCGACGTGCTGCCCCTGTCGCGCCCCCAGGACGAGCGCCCGCCCACGGCCCCCGGCATGCCCGGCCCCGCGCGGTCCGGCGCGCCCCGGCCGTCCCGGTCCGCCGGGGGCGGCGAGTCCCCGCAGGTGCGTGCGCCCGGGCGCCGCTGGTTCCTGCACCCCGTCCCGTGGGTGGCGCTCGCGGTCGCCGTCGCGTTCGCCGGCTCCGTCGCCTTCACCTCGTCGATGGAGGACGCGCGGCCCGTCGACGTCACCGCGCTCGCCGGGGGGCTGCGGCCGCTCGAGGACCCGCCCGAGCCGCGCTGGTCGGTCCCCGTCGAGCCCGGCACCGAGGTGGTCCCCGCGGTCGGTGCCGTCGTGACCGTCGACGGGTCGCTCACGGCGTACTCCGTCGCGGACGGCTCGGTCCTCTGGCGGTCCGAGCGTCTCGGCGACCGCGCCACGTGCCTGCCGGCCTCGGGCGAGCCCGCGCGCGAGGTGGTGGTGTGCGCGGTGCCGACGGGGTGGCGCGAGCAGGCGGCCCGGCTCACCACCGTGCGCGCGACGACCGGCGAGGTCGTGGGGGAGCGCACGGCCGCGACGGCGGGGCGGCTGTCCGTCGTGCCGGTCGGCGCGACGGACGTCGTGCGGGCGTGGTGGCGCGGCGACGAGGTCGCGGTGGTGCGCGAGGACGCCGCGACCGGCGAGGTGCGGTGGGAGCGCACGCTCGCGCACGACGGCCTCGGGAGCGGTGGCGACGTCGTGCTCGACGTGCGCCGCGGCGTCGTCGACGTCCTTGCGCCGGGCGTCGCGGCGGCGCTCACGGAGGACGGCCTGTCGCTCGTCGAGGACGACGTGTGGACCATCGTCCGGCTCCAGGACGGGCGCTACGTCGGCAACGAGTACGGCCGCGGCACCGCCACGGTGTTCACCGCCGCGGGCGAGCCCGCGTTCCGGATCTCCGGCCGCGTGCTCGAGGCGCCCTTGTCGGACGGGTCCGCGCCGGGCGTCATCGTCACGAACACGTTCGGCAGCATCGTGGGCGTGGACGCCGCGACCGGGTCGGAGCTGTGGTCGTTGCCGGGCACGGGCATGCGCGCCGTCGCGCGGGTCGACGGCCGCGTCGTCGTCCAGACGGACTCGGCCTACCGCAGCGTCGACGCCCGCACGGGCGAGGAGGAGTGGGCCGTCACGCTCGAGGACGGCGGCCCCGGGCCGGTGCTCACCGACGGCCGGTCGCTGTTCGTCACGGAGCGGCAGCGCCGCCAGCCAGGGCTCGTGTCGATCGCGCTCGACGACGGGGCGGTCGAGTGGCGCTGGACGCTGCCCGCGGGCACCTACGACGTGCTCGCGGTCGAGGGCCGGCTCTTCCTCCTCGGGACCGGCGGGCTGACGGCGGTCTCGTGAGGTGCCGGGCGGGCGCGACGCCCTCCGGCGTCGCCGCCGCCACCGTCCGGATGGTGGCCCCGGGCCGCGTGGGCGCTTGAGCCGCACGTGATGAACCGGTAGAAACGGTCGGGGCCCCTCGGCCCGGCGTGCGTGCGACCGGCACCGCGCGACAGCGTAGGGAGTGCACGATGACCAACCAGACAGAGCCGGCCGAGGACCCGCAGCCCGGTGCTGCGGGCACCGGGCCGACCCCGGCGCCCCAGGGCGTCACGGCGGGTGACGGGGACTCCACGGCCGAGCGCGCACCGGACGGTGCGACGGGCTCGGCAGGGTCGGACCCGGACGCGGCGGGAGCCGCGGACACGGGCACGGAGAAGCACACGCGCTCCGCCCGCGAGACCGGCGGGACCCCGACGGCGACCGCCACCGCGTCGCCCTTCGCCGGGATCCCGGTGAGCGACTACGTGCGCGACGGCGTCGCCGCGCTGCTGCTCCTCGTCTCCCTCGCGCTGCCGTGGGACGTGTCGAGCCGCGCGTCGGACAAGATCGAGGTCGTCCTGCTGACGATCCTCTCGCTGCTGACGCTCGCGCTGCCGTACCTCGCGCGCACGGGCGTGCTCCCGACGACCTGGACCGTGCACACCACGCGCACGGTCCGTCTGCTGGCCAACGCGCCGTACGTGCTGCTCGTGCTCGTCTACCTCGTGGTCGACGTCGTGGGCGGCGGCGACCTCGCCGACGGGTGGGGCGGGGTCGGCTCCGCCGCCGCGCTCGGCCTCGCGGGCGCGCTCCTCGCGGCGCAGCCGCGCGAGAGCGAGCTCGGGCCGCAGGACCAGGACCGCGCGGTCACCGACCGGTGGCTCCAGGCGCTCCTCGCGCTCGCGGCGCTCCTCGCCCTCACCGTGCTGCTCACGGTGATCCTCACCGCCACCGGCACGCGCCTCGGCGGCGCCCTGTTCGTGCTGCTGGTGATCGTGGCCGCGGTGTTCGTCCTCGCGCTCGCCGGGCTGCCGACGTACGGCACGTGGCGCCGGTCCGAGGCCGCGCGCCTCACGCTCGTCGGGCTGGGCGTCATGCTCGCCGTCGGGTTCGTCCTCGGCTCGGGCAACAACGGGCTCGTGACGATCGAGAGCACGCACGGCGGCCGGTTCGGGCTCGTGCTCGTCCCGGCGCTCGCGGCCGTCGCCGCGGCGCCCGCGGTGCACCGCGCGATGGCTGCCGCGGACCCGGTGACCACCTGGGTGCGCGTGGCCGTCAACGCCCTCGACCTCGTGCTCGTCGTCGCGGGCTACGTCGCCGTGAGCGCCGTGCTCACCCTGGCCGACGGCGCACGCGGCGTCCCGGTCGTCCTCGCGGTGATCGTCGGTGTCCTCGCGGCCGCCGTCGCGTTCGTCGCGCGCCGCTCGCTCGCTCGCGACGCCGCCACCGGGCGCCCGCTCGCGCTCGGCGGCGCCGGGGTCGTGGCGCTGCTCGGCATCGTGCTGCTCGTCGTGACCTCGAACCGCGTCGTGCTCGGCGGCGGCGTGGAGCACGTGCTGCTCGCCTTCGGCCTCCCGCTGCTCGTCGTCGGGGCGCTCACCGTCCCGCGCGAGGTCCGTGCGTACTTCGCCGAGCACCGCCCCGTGCCCGCGGCCACCGGGGCGGAGGCGGCACGCGCCTACGTGTGGGAGCCGCCCGCGCCGAAGCCCCCCAAGCCGGCCCGGCCCGCGCCTGCGGGCCCGCCGACCGGCGCGCACCCGACGACCGGGCACTCGGGTGCCTACCCGGGCACGGGCGCCTACCCGGCCACGGGACCGACGGGCGCCTACCCGGCCACCGGACCGACGGGCGCCTACCCGCCGGCCGGGCACACGGGTCCCGTCCCGACGCAGCAGGCGGCGGACCGGCGGTTCGCCGCCGGGTCCGACGCGACCGAGGTGCTCCCGGTCCAGCCGGCGGAGCCGGAGCGCAGCGGGTACGCCGCGCGTCCCGGCCTCACGCCCGACGAGGGCCCGTCGACGGCGGTCCTGCCCGCCTACCAGGAGGAGCAGCCGGGCACCGGCCCGCAGCCGACCGCCCAGCAGCCCGGCCAGGGGTACCCCCAGCAGGGCTACGGCCAGCAGCAGGGCTACGCGTCCTCCGGGCCGGGGCAGCAGGGCTACGCGCCGCAGGGGTACGACCCGCAGGGCTACGGCCAGCAGGGGTACGCCCAGCAGCCCGCGGCGCAGCAGCCGTCGTACGCCCCGCCGGCCCAGCCGGCGGGCTTCACCGCGGCCCAGGCGCTCGACCCGGGCACGCCGCTCGAGGTCCTGGCGCAGATCGTCCAGGACGCGCCGCACCTGCGGCCCCAGGTCGCGGCGAACCCGTCGACGTACCCGGCGCTGCTCGAGTGGCTCGGCAACCTCGGTGACCCTGCGGTCGACGCGGCGCTGCGCTCGCGACGCGGCTGACGCACCCCGGCGCCCGGTCGGCCCTCCGCGCGAGGGCCGGCCGGGCGCACCCACGCCGTGCCCGAGGAGCGGACGTCCCGGGCGCGCGGACGGCGGAGGAGTACAGTGGCGTCGTGCACCTGATGCGGCAGCTCCTCCTTCGTTGCCGCGGCGAGGCCCTGTAGCCGGTTCCTCGTCGCGGTGGTTGGTGTGCCGGCTGACACCGATCAGGACGACCCCGAAGGACCGACGATGAACGCCTCCGCCCCCACCTCGACGCCCACCGCCGCGGACCCGAACCCGCAGCAGCCGTCGGGCATGCCGATCCACAAGTACCTGCCGTTCCACCGGCAGATCGACGTCTCCCTGCCCGACCGCACGTGGCCGGACAAGCGCATCGAGACCGCGCCCCGCTGGTGCGCCGTCGACCTGCGCGACGGGAACCAGGCCCTCATCGAGCCCATGAACGCGGAGCGCAAGCTGCGCATGTTCGAGCTGCTCGTCGCGATGGGCTACAAGGAGATCGAGGTCGGCTTCCCCTCGGCCTCGCAGACCGACTTCGACTTCGTGCGGATGCTCATCGAGGAGGACCGCATCCCGGACGACGTCGTCATCCAGGTCCTCACGCAGTCCCGCGAGCACCTCATCGCCCGCACGTACGAGGCGATCAAGGGCGCGAAGCAGGCGATCGTGCACCTCTACAACTCGACGTCCGTCCTGCAGCGCGAGGTCGTGTTCCGCTCGGACGAGGACGGCATCATCGCGATCGCCGTCGACGGCGCGCGGCTGTGCAAGAAGTTCGAGGAGACCGTCCCGGAGACGACGGTCTACTACGAGTACTCGCCCGAGTCGTACACCGGCACGGAGCTCGAGTTCGCGGCCCGCATCTGCAACGAGGTGCTCGAGGTCTTCGAGCCTCGCCCCGACCGCAAGGTGATCATCAACCTGCCCGCCACGGTCGAGATGGCGACGCCGAACGTCTACGCCGACTCGATCGAGTGGATGAACCGGCACCTGCACCACCGCGAGAACGTCGTGCTGTCGCTGCACCCGCACAACGACCGCGGCACGGCGGTCGCGGCCGCCGAGCTCGGCTACCAGGCGGGCGCGGACCGCATCGAGGGCTGCCTGTTCGGCAACGGCGAGCGCACCGGCAACGTCTGCCTCGTCACGCTGGGCATGAACCTGTTCAGCCAGGGCGTGGACCCGCAGATCGACTTCTCCGACATCGACCACGTGCGCCGCACGGTGGAGTACTGCAACCAGCTCGGCGTCCCCGAGCGGCACCCCTACGCGGGCGACCTGGTCTTCACGGCGTTCTCCGGCTCGCACCAGGACGCCATCAAGAAGGGCTTCGACGCGATGGCCGTCCGTGCGGAGGCGGAGGGTGCCACGGTGGACGACATCACGTGGGCCGTCCCGTACCTGCCGATCGACCCCAAGGACGTCGGCCGCTCGTACGAGGCCGTGATCCGCGTCAACTCGCAGTCCGGCAAGGGCGGCATCTCCTACCTGCTGAAGTCGGAGCGCCACCTCGACCTGCCGCGCCGTCTGCAGATCGAGTTCTCGCAGTCCGTGCAGCAGCACACCGACGCGCACGGCACGGAGGTCACCGGCGAGGACATCTGGCGCCTCTTCTCGGACGAGTACCTGCCCGTCGAGCCCGGCTCCGGCCTGGAGCCGTGGGGCCGGCTCAAGCTGCGCTCCACGCGCGCGTCGTCGAGCGAGGACGGCCCCGACACCCTGAGCGTCGACGTCCTCGACCGCGGCGAGGAGCTGACGCTCGAGGGCACGGGCAACGGCCCGGTGGCGGCGTTCGTCGACGCGATCGCGCAGGTGGGGGTCGACGTCCGCGTCCTGGACTACGCGGAGCACGCGCTCTCGGAGGGCGGGGACGCCACGGCCGCGGCGTACGTGGAGTGCCAGGTGGGCGACGACGTCCTGTGGGGCGTGGGGATCGACCCGTCGATCACGACCGCCTCGCTCAAGGCCATCGTGTCCGCCGTGAACCGCGCGGAGCGTGCCCAGGGCTGACCGCCTTCCCGCCGATCTCACCGACGGCCCGGACGACCTCGTCGTCCGGGCCGTCGGCGTTTTGTCGACACCATGTTGGTAAGATGCCGACGCACTGTCGACAACATTGGAAGGCTCCTCATGTTCCTCGCGTTGCGCGAGCTCGTCTTCGCGCGCACCCGCTTCCTGCTCATGGGCGGTGTCGTCGCGCTGGTCGCGGTCCTCGTCGTCCTCCTCTCCGGGCTGTCCGCCGGCCTCGTCAACGACGGCGTCTCCGGCCTCAAGCGCACGCCCGTCACCGACTTCGCCTTCGCCGAGGGCACCGGGACGGACGCTGCGTTCACGCGCTCCGTCATCGAGACGGACCAGGTCGGCACCATGGCCGGGCAGCCGGGCGTGCTCGAGGCCGCCCCGTACGGCCTGCTCCTGGCGAACGCGCACCAGGAGGACGGCTCGCCCGTCGACCTCACCCTCGTGGGCGTCGAGCCCGGATCGTTCGTGGCCCCGGCCGCGATGGCGGAGGGCGACGCCGTCGGGGCGGCGGACGGCATCGTCGTCTCGGCGACCGCCGCCGAGGACGGCCTCGCCGTCGGCGACACCGTTGCCCTCGCGCGCCCGGAGCGCACGCTCACGGTCGTGGGCGTCCTCGAGGACCAGCACACGTTCGGCCACGTCGACATCGCCTACCTCCCGCTCGGCACGTGGCAGGAGCTCCTCGCCGGGGCCGAGCAGCCGGGAGCCGACGTGCCGGACGTCGCGACCGCCGTCGCGCTGCGCACCGATCCCGGGTCGTTCGACCGCGAGGCTGCCGACGCGGCGTCGGGCACGGTGACGCGCACGCTCACCGAGTCCTTCGACGCCTCGCCCGGGTACACGGCCGAGACCGCGACCCTCCTGCTCATCCAGGTGTTCCTCTACGCCATCTCGGCGCTCGTGGTCGGGGCGTTCTTCACCGTGTGGGTCATCCAGCGCCGGCACGAGATCGCCGTGATGCGCGCCATGGGGGCACGGCGCCGCTTCCTGCTCGCCGACTCCCTCGGCCAGGCCGCCGTGCTCCTGCTCGCCTCGATCGGCGTGGGCTTCGCCCTCGGTGTCGCGGCGGGCGCGGGCCTCGGCGCGTCGCCGATGCCGTTCGCGCTCCAGGCCCCCGACCTCGTGCTGGCCGGCGTCCTGCTCTTCGTCCTCGGCATGGCCGGAGCGGCCGTCGCCGTCGCGCGCGTCACCTCCGTCGACCCCCTGACCGCCCTGGGAGGGCAGCGATGAGCACCACCACCCCCGCCACGCCCGTGCTCGAGATCGACCGGGTCACCGTCCGCCACGGCGACGGCGACACCACGGTCGTCGCGCTCGACGAGGTCAGCCTGAGCGTCGCCGCGGGCGAGCTCGTCGGTGTCGTCGGGCCCTCGGGCTCCGGCAAGTCGAGCCTGCTCGCCGTCGCCGGTGCGCTCACGGCGCCGGACTCCGGGACCGTCCGTCTCGAAGGGGTCGACCTCGGCGCGACGAACGACCGCGAGCGGGCCCGGCTGCGGCGCGAGCGCATCGGCTTCGTCTTCCAGTCCGGCAACCTCCTCCCGGCGCTCACGAGCGTCGACCAGCTCCGGCTCGCGCTGCGGGTCGCCGGGATCGACGAGCGCGACCCCCGTGCCCGCGACCCCCGCGAGCTGCTGGGCTCGGTGTCCATGAGCCACCGTGCCGACCGGCGCCCGGACCAGCTCTCGGGCGGCGAGCGGCAGCGCGTGGGGATCGCCCGCGCGCTCGTCGCGAGCCCCGCGCTGCTCCTCGTCGACGAGCCGACGGCGGCGCTCGACCGGGCCCGCAGCCACGAGGTCGTGAGCCTGCTGGCCCGCGAGGTCGAGGCCTACGGCGCCGCGGCGCTCATGGTCACGCACGACCACGACGTGCTCGAGCACTGCCACCGGGTCGTCGAGATGGTCGACGGGCGGCTCGGGCTGCCCGCGGTGGCCGGCTGACGTCGGCGGGCGGCTCCGGGAGGCCGCTCCACCGCCCCCGGTCGGGCATGATGGTCCGGCCGGGGGCCGTCGCGCTCCCGGGGGAGCGCTCCGCAGAGCGCTCCGGGAAGGAGGACCCTCGTGCCCAAGATCGCCGCCCCGACGGTGGCCGAGCACCGCGCGGCACAGCTCCGGACCCTGCTCGACGCCGCGCGCGACCTCATCCGCGAGGACGGCAGCGGGCTCACGCTCGCGGCGGTCGCGGCGCGGGCCGGGCTCGCCCGGTCGAGCGTCTACCAGTACTTCCGGTCGCGGGAGGAGCTGCTCGACGCGGTCGTCGCCGACGTCGTGCCGCGGTGGTCCGCGCGCATCACCGCCGCGGTGGCCACCGCGGCGTCGCCGGAGGACGCGATCGTCGCCTACGCGCGCGAGAACCTGCTCCTCGTGGCCGAGGGCGAGCACGCCGTCGTCGCCGCCCTGCGCGCCGAGGCGGGCCGCGAGGCGCTCGCCCAGCAGAGCGCCGCGATGCACGCGACGATCCTCGTGCCGCTCGTCGAGGCCCTGGAGCAGCTCGGTGTCCCGGACGCCGCGCGCTCCGCGGAGCTCGTCAACGCCGTGGTGCTCGCCGCGGCCCGCCAGGTCGAGGCCGGCGAGGACGCGGGCACGACGCTCGCCCGGGTCCGCGCGGTCCTCGGGTGCCTCGCGCCCGCGTGACCGCCGTCGGCGGGTGGTGCGCGCCGTGTCGGCGGCGTGACGGACAATAGGGGCGTGGTGCTCTACCGAGACGACGCGATCGTGCTGCGCGCCCAGAAGCTGGGCGAGGCGGACCGCATCGTCACCCTCCTGACGCGCGAGCACGGGAAGGTGCGCGCCGTCGGCAAGGGCGTGCGCCGCACGTCGTCCCGGTTCGGCGCGCGGCTCGAGCCGTTCATGCTGGTGGACGTCCAGCTCTACGCGGGCCGGTCGCTGGACACGGTGACGCAGGCGGAGACGATCGGACCGTACGCGCGCCGGATCTGCGAGGACTACGGCCTGTACACGGCGGGCGCCGCGATGCTCGAGACGGCGGAGCGGCTCGTCGCCGACGAGCGCGAGCCCGCCGTGCAGCAGTACTGGCTGCTCGCGGGCGCGCTGCGGGCGCTCTCGGAGCACGCGCACGCGCCGGGGCTCGTGCTCGACTCCTACCTCCTGCGCGCGCTCGCCGTGGCGGGCTGGGCGCCGTCGTTCGTCGACTGCGCGCGGTGCGGCGAGCCGGGCCCGCACCACGCGTTCGCCGTCGCGCAGGGCGGGGCCGTGTGCTCGCGCTGCCGCCCGCCGGGCTCGACGGCGCCCGCCCCCCAGACCTTCGCCCTGCTCGCCGCGCTGCTCGCGGGGGAGTGGGACGCGGCCGACGCGTCGGACGCCCGGCACCGCAAGGAAGCGAGCGGCCTCGTGGCCGCGTACAGCCAATACCACCTGGAGAGAACGTTGCGATCACTGCGCATGGTGGAGCGGGACGCTCCCGCCCCGCACGTCCCCGCCGTCCCGCACGCCGACGAGGCCGCCGCCTCCGCGGACCCGCGCGCCGGCGCCGGGGCGGACGCCTGATGGCGCGGCGCACGTACCAGCCGCCGTTCCCGCACCCCAGCGGGGCGCGGCCCCCGGCGATCCCGGCGCAGTTCGTGCCGAACCACGTGGCCGTCGTCATGGACGGCAACGGCCGCTGGGCCAACGCGCGCGGGCTGCCGCGCACCGCGGGCCACGAGGCCGGCGAGGCGGCGCTGCTCGACGTCGTCGCGGGCGCCATCGAGATCGGCGTCAAGCACGTGTCGGCGTACGCGTTCTCGACCGAGAACTGGAAGCGCTCGCCCGATGAGGTCCGCTTCCTCATGGGCTTCAACCGCGACGTGATCCGGCGTCGCCGCGACGAGATGGACTCGTGGGGCGTGCGCGTGCGGTGGGCGGGGCGTCGTCCGCGGCTCTGGGCGTCCGTGATCAAGGAGCTCGAGGTCGCGGAGGAGCAGACGAAGCAGAACGACGTCTGCACGCTCACGATGTGCGTCAACTACGGGGGTCGTGCCGAGATCGCCGACGCCGCGGCCGCCATCGCGCGCGAGGTCGCCGCCGGGCGGCTCGACCCGCGCAAGGTCACGGAGCGGACCGTCCAGCAGCACCTCGACGAGCCCGACCTGCCGGACGTCGACCTGTTCCTGCGCAGCTCGGGCGAGCAGCGCACGTCGAACTTCATGCTGTGGCAGGCCGCGTACGCGGAGCTCGTGTTCCTCCCGGAGCCCTGGCCCGACGTGGACCGCCGCTCGCTGTGGCGCGCCGTCGAGGAGTACGCGCGCCGCGACCGCCGCTACGGCGGCGCGGTCGACGCGGTGGGCGGAACGGCGGACGGCACGGCCTGACGTCGTGCGCGGGCGGCGCGCGCCCTGTCGCCGGGACGCCGTGGGAGGCGGCCGGTAGCGTGCGCGGCATGACTCTGAGCATCGGCATGGTGACCGTCGACTCCACCGACCCGCGGCCGCTCGCCCAGTGGTGGGCGCGCCGCCTCGGCGGGCGGCTCGTCGACGAGGCGGACGGGTGGTTCCTCGAGGTCGTGCCCGCCGAGGGGGTGACGGCTCCGGTCCTCGGGTTCCAGCGCGTCAAGGACCCGACGCCCGGCAAGAACCGGCTGCACCTGGACCTCGGCACGTCCGACCGCGAGGCGGACGTCGCGGCGCTCGTGGCGGACGGCGCGACGCTCGTCGGCGAGCACACCGTCCCCGGGTACCGCTGGGCGGTGCTGGCCGACCCGCAGGGCAACCAGTTCTGCGTGGGCGCGCCCGAGGAGCCGACGAGCGTCGGCTGAGGCGGGCGGTCGTCCCGTCGGGGCGGCCCGTCAGCGGGCCAGCGCGTCGAGCCGGGCGGCCAGCTCGGCCGGGCGGCTGAGCGCCACGAGGTGGCCGCCGGGCATCGTCTCGACCTCCGCACCGAGCCGCTCGCGCGCGACGGCGCGCTGGAACGGCGGCGGGAAGAGCCGGTCGTCGTCGCCCTGCAGCACGACCGTGGGCACGGCGGGCCACGCGCGGGCCGGCCACGGCTCGGCGAAGGACCGCTCGGACGGCTGCCGGTCGCTGCGCTGCACGACGGCCGCGACCGGCTCCGGCACGTCGTGGAAGAAGTCGTCCACGGGGTCGAACGGGCCCAGGCCCGTGGCGGCACGGCGCGCGGCGTGGTCCGTCGCCCGCCACCAGTCGCCCCCGCTCTCGCCCGGTCGCGGGATCATCGGGTTGAGCAGCACGAGCAGGCGGACCGCCTCGCGCTCGCACACGAGCGGCCCGACGTACGCGCCCATGGACTGGGCGACCACCACGAGGTCGTCCCGCTCGGCGGGGGCCGTCGCCCGGTGCAGCGCCGTGACCGCGACGTCGGTGAGGTCCGCCCAGCCGTGGCCCTCGTCGTGCTGGGGGAGGTCGACGGCGACCGGCCGGTGGCCGAGCCGGTCGAGCTCCGGGACGAGCAGGTCCCAGTACGCGGGGTCGCCGCCGGCGCCGGGCAGCAGGAGGAACGTCGTCATGGGGGTTCGGACGGTCCGGGACCCGTCATCTCATCGGTCGGTGCGCGGCGCGTCCTCGTCGCGGGGGAGCGTCGCCTGCCCGTCCAGCGCAGGGACGTCGCCGGCGGGCGCGCCGGTCGGCACGACCGCGGCGTCGGCGCCCGCCCGGGCGGCCCGACGGCGGACCATGAGGAGCACCGCCACGACGACCAGGACGACGATCGCGACGAGCACCGCGACGCCCGTCGGCGAGCCCGTCGCGGCGGCGAACGCGGCGGTCCACACCGCCCACCCGACGGTCGCGTAGATCGTCGCGTGCACCGCGCACCCGAGGATCATGGCCGCGAGGTAGCGCCCGAACGGCATGCGCACGACGCCCGCGGCGGCGTTGATCACGGTCTTGGTCCCGGTCGCGAGGAACGACGCGGGTACCGCGAGCACGCCCCACCGCCGCACGGTCTCGATCCCGCGTGCGGCCGACCGCCCGGACAGCCAGGCGTGGACGCGCGCGACCCACGGCTTGACGGGGCGCGTGCGGTCGAGCGTCCACGTCGTGACGAGGCGCGCGATCCAGTAGGTCGCCTGCGTCCGCACGAACGCGATCGCGAAGAAGAAGGCGAAGAGCGCGGCGAACGGGGCGCCGTCCAGCGCGTCGGGCACCGCTCAGTCCTGGACGGCGGTGGCCCGCGCGCAGCCCGCGCACGTGCCGAACAGCTCGATGGTGTGCTGGATGTCGACGAACCCGTGCGAGGTGCCGACCTGGTTGGCCCAGGCCTCGACCGTCGGGCCGTCGATCTCGACGGTCCGGCCGCACGCCCGGCACACGAGGTGATGGTGGTGCTCGCGGCGCTCGCACCGGCGGTAGAGGTTCTCGCCCTCCTCGGTGCGCAGCACGTCCACGTCGCCGCCGTCCGCGAGGCTCTGCAGCGTGCGGTAGACGGTCGCGAGCCCCACGTTGTCGCCGCGCGTGCGCAGGATCTCGTGGAGCTGCTGCGCGCTGCGGAAGTCCTCCAGGTCCTCCAGCGCGTCCGAGACGGCGGCGCGCTGGCGGGTCATGCGCTGCACGGGTCACCTCCGGTGGTGCGGTGGGTCGACCCCGAGGGTACGAGGTCGAGCTCGACGTCGTCGGGGATGTCCGGGTGCGGGTCCCGCGCGACGCGCGGCCGCCGGCGGACCCACAGGGGTCGCAGCGCGGCGACGACGAGGTACGTCGCGATCGCGAGGACCACGATCGTCGCACCCGGCGAGACGTTGTTCCAGTACGTGAAGGACAGCCCGACGACGCACACGACCACCCCGACGACCGAGGCGACGAGCATCGTGCGGCGGAACGAGCGCGTGACGAGCTGGGCGACCGCGACGGGCACGATCATGAGGGCGCTGACGAGCAGCAGCCCGACGACCCGCATCGACACGGTCACGGTGAGCGCGGCGACGACGGCGACGGCGATGTTCAGCGTGCGCACGGGCAGGCCCGACGCGCGCGCGAACTCCTCGTCGTGGCTCACCGAGAACAGCGCGGCCCGCAGGCCGACGCCGACGAGCAGGATCACCGCGCTGAGGACGACCGTGAGGACGAGGTCCGACGACGTCACCGTCGAGATCGAGCCGAACAGGTACTGCATGAGGCTGCCGGAGGAGCCGCCCGCGAGGCCGATGAGCAGGACGCCGCCCGCGATGCCGCCGTAGAACAGGAGCGCGAGCGCGAGGTCACCGCTCGTGCGGCCCCGCTCGCGCACGAGCTCGATCGCGACCGCGCCGAGCACCGCCGCGACGACCGCGCCGGGGATCGCGAGCGCGTCGTTCGGCACGACGCCCATCGCCGCGCCGACGAGCCACCCGAGCGCGACGCCCGTGAGCGCGACGTGCCCGATGCCGTCGCCGAGCAGCGAGAGCTTGCGCTGCACGAGGTACGTGCCGACGACGGGGGCGCTGACGCCGACGAGCAGCGCCGCGAGGAGGGCGCGCTGCATGAGCGGGTCGGTGAGCAGCAGGGAGATCTCGGAGAACAGGGTGGTCATGAGGCCGTCCTGGGTGCGTGGCCTGCGGAGAGGTCGGGGTTCAGGGTGTCGGTGAGGCCCGTCTCCGGGCCCGCGGGACGGGTGTCGCCGTCGACGGGCTCGTGCGGGTGCAGGTGCTGGTGCGTCGCGCCCGCGTGCGTGGACGACGCGCGGGGCGGGGCGCCGTCGTGCACGACCCGCCCGTGGCGCAGGACGACCGCGCGCTCGACGAGCGGGGCGAGCGCCCCGAGCTCGTGGAGCACCACGAGGACCGTGAGGCCGTCGCCCACGAGGCGCGTCATCGTCGCGGCGAACGCCTCCTGGCTCGGCTTGTCGACGCCCGCGACGGGCTCGTCGAGCACGAGCAGGTCGGGCCGGCGCACGAGGGCGCGCGCGATGAGCACGCGCTGCTGCTGCCCGCCCGAGAGCTCGGCCGTCGAGTCGTCGGCGCGGTCCGCGAGGCCCACGAGCTCGAGCGCCTCGACCGTGCGATCGCGCCACCCGCGCGGGAGCCGGAGACGGCCGCCGCCGAGGAGCCCGGACGCGACGACCTCCGACGCGGTGGACGGCATGCCCGAGGGCGCGCTCACGCGTTGCGGCACGTAGCCGAGCCGCCGCCACGGCAGCCGCGGGCCGAGCGGCGCGCCGAACAGGTCGACGGAGCCGCGGGAGAGCGGCACGATCCCGACGAGCGCGCGGACCAGCGTCGACTTGCCCGACCCGTTCGCGCCGAGGAGCGAGACGACCTCGCCCGCGCGGACCGAGAGGTCGATGCCGCGCAGGATCTCGCTCCCGCCGAGGGTCACGTGGACCTCGCGCGCGGCGATCAGCTCCGGTGCGTCCGTCATGCGCACGCGAGGCCGGACGTGAGCGCCTCGAGGTTGGACTCCATGACCTCACGGTAGTCCGTCGCGCCCTCCGCGAGGCTCTCGAGCGGGTCGAGCAGCGCGGTCCGGACGCCGAGGTCGTCGGCGAGCGTCTGGGTCACCTTGGGGCTGACGAGCGTCTCGAAGAAGAGCGTGGTCACGCCGTTCTCGCGGATGACCTCGCCCACCTCGCGCAGGCGCGCGGGGGAGGGCTCCGCCTCGGGGTCGATCCCGGAGATCCCGACCTGGTGCAGGTCGTAGCGCTCGGCGAGGTAGCCGAAGGCCTCGTGGGAGGTGACGAGCGTCGCGCCCGCGCACGGGGCGAGCGCCTCGGCGAACTCGGCGTCCAGGTCGTCGAGGTCCGCGGTGAGGGCGGCGGCACCGGCCGCGTAGTCGTCGGCGTGGTCGGGGTCGAGCGCGGAGAGCTCGTCGGCGACGGCGTCGCCCACCGCGGCCAGACGGGTCGGGTCGAGCCAGAAGTGCGGGTCCGTGGGGCCGTGGTCGTGACCGTCGCCGGACTCGTCCGCGTGCTCGGCGTGCTCCTCCGCGGTCTCGTCGGCGTGCTCGCCCTCGCCGCCGGGGTGCTCCTCGAGCCCGGCCGACGCCGCGGCGTCGACCACGTGCTCGGGGGCGCGCTGCTCGATGCCCTCGTCGACCGCGGGCTGGAACCCCGAGAGGTAGACGACGAGGTCGGCGTCGCCGATCGAACGGACCTGCGCGGGTGCGAGCTCGAGGTCGTGCGGCTCGGCCGCGGGCGGCGTGAGGTTCGCGACGTCGACGTGCTCCCCGCCGACCTGCTCGACGACGTACTGGAGCGGGTAGAACGACGCGAGCACCTGGAGCCGGCCGTCGTCGCCGCCTCCTCCCGAGCCGCCGTCCCCGGGGGAGTCGCCGGGGGAGCAGGACGCGACGAGCGCGGCCGTGGCGAGGGCGGCGGTGGTGGCGAGGGCGCGACGGCGCCGGGCGGGGGAGCGGTGCATGACCACCAGTCTCCGCCTTCTTGAGAATGAATGTCAAAACCGTTCCCGGTGAGCCGGGTCACGGCCGGGTACGCTGGTCGGTCGGCGCCCGTGCGGGCGTCGCCCACCCGTCCAGCCCCCACGAGCCACGTGCGGGGCCGTGAGCACCAGGAGTGATGTCCGTGGCCGCAGCGCCCTCACCCACCGCCCGTCTCGACGCCGTCGTCTCCCTCGCCAAGCGGCGCGGGTTCGTCTTCCCCTCGGGCGAGATCTACGGCGGCACCCGCTCCGCGTGGGACTACGGGCCCCTGGGCACCGAGCTCAAGGAGAACATCAAGAAGCAGTGGTGGCGCGCGATGGTCACGAGCCGCGACGACGTCGTGGGTCTCGACTCGTCCGTGATCCTGCCGCGCCAGGTGTGGGTCGCGTCGGGCCACGTGGGCGTCTTCACCGACCCGCTGACGGAGTGCCTGCACTGCCACAAGCGGTTCCGCGAGGACCAGATGATCGAGGAGTTCGAGGAGAAGAAGGGCCGCGCGCCCGAGGGCGGCCTCGCCGAGATCGTCTGCCCGAACTGCGGCACGCGCGGGCAGTGGACCGAGCCGCGCGACTTCAACATGATGCTCAAGACGCACCTCGGCCCCGTCGAGGACGAGTCGGGCCTGCACTACCTGCGCCCCGAGACGGCGCAGGGCATCTTCGTGAACTTCGCCAACGTCATGGGGGCGAGCCGCAAGAAGCCGCCGTTCGGCATCGGCCAGATCGGCAAGTCGTTCCGCAACGAGATCACGCCGGGCAACTTCATCTTCCGCACGCGCGAGTTCGAGCAGATGGAGATGGAGTTCTTCGTCGAGCCCGGCACGGACGCCGAGTGGCACCAGTACTGGATCGACACGCGCACCGACTGGTACGTGGACCTCGGCATCCAGCGCGACAACCTGCGCCTGTACGAGCACCCGCAGGAGAAGCTCTCGCACTACTCGACCCGCACGGTCGACATCGAGTACCGCTTCGGCTTCTCCGGCTCGGAGTGGGGCGAGCTCGAGGGCATCGCGAACCGCACCGACTTCGACCTCAAGACGCACGCCGAGCACTCGGGCAAGGACCTGTCGTACTTCGACCAGACGAAGAACGAGCGCTGGGTGCCCTACGTGATCGAGCCGGCCGCGGGTCTCACGCGTTCGCTCATGGCGTTCCTCGTCGAGGCGTACACCGAGGACGAGGCGCCGAACGCGAAGGGCGGCGTGGACACGCGCACGGTCCTGCGCCTCGACCACCGCCTCGCGCCGGTCAAGGCCGCCGTGCTCCCGCTGAGCCGCAACGAGCAGCTCTCGCCCAAGGCGAAGGACCTCGCGACCGAGCTCCGCAAGTACTGGAACGTCGACTTCGACGACGCCGGCGCCATCGGCCGCCGGTACCGCCGCCAGGACGAGATCGGCACGCCGTTCTGCATCACGGTCGACTTCGACACGCTCGACGACCAGGCCGTGACGATCCGCCACCGCGACTCGATGAGCCAGGAGCGCGTCGCGCTCGACAAGGTCACCGAGTACCTCGCCGGGCACCTGCTCGGCGCCTGACGCGTCACCGGCCCGGCGCACCTGCGCCGGGCACGCAGGAGGGGCGGGACCGTACGGTCCCGCCCCTCCTGTCGCGTCTCGTCGGGACGCGTCGCCCCCGCGGCCTCGCGCTAGCGGGCCGCCCCCTTAGCCCTGTTGAGCAGGCCGATCACCAGGCTCACGACGAGCACGATGATGCCGATCCAGATGAGGATCTTCGCGGCCTCGATGGCGACGCCGAGGATGAGGAGCACGGCGCCGACGATGACCAGGATGAGCCAGAGAGGCATGTCGTCCCTTTCGTCCGTGTCCGGCCTGGATTGCCGGACCTCCTCAACACTGCCACGACCGTGCGCTGCTCGCTCGTCGAAACAGGGCTCGTCGTGCAGCGGGAGCCGGGTGGGACAATGGAGCGCGTGACTGCACCCGCTCCTGCCCTCAGCACGACGACCGACCGCCCCGACCCGGGGGCCGGTCCGCTCGTGGCGCCGCTGCGGATCGGCCCGATCGTCGTCCGGACGCCGGTGGTCCTCGCCCCGATGGCCGGCGTCACGAACCGCGCGTTCCGCACGCTGTGCCGCGAGGCCGGCGCGTCCGGCGGCGACGACCCCGGCCTCTACGTCGCCGAGATGGTCACGAGCCGCGCGCTCGTCGAGCGCAACCCCGAGGCACTGCGCATCGTGACGTTCGGCGCCGACGAGACGCCGCGGTCCGCGCAGGTGTACGGCGTGGACCCCGCGACCGTCCGCGAGGCCGTGCGCATCATCGTCGCCGAGGACCGCGCCGACCACGTCGACCTGAACTTCGGCTGCCCGGTGCCCAAGGTCACGCGCAAGGGCGGGGGAGCGGCGCTGCCCTGGAAGCGCGACCTGTTCACCGCGATCGTGCAGGGCGCGGTCGAGGCCGCCCGCCCGTACGGGGTCCCCGTCACCGTGAAGATGCGCAAGGGCATCGACGACGACCACCTCACCTACCTCGAGGCAGGCCGCATCGCGGAGGGCCTGGGCGTCGCCGCCGTCGCGCTGCACGCGCGCACCGCCGCCGAGCACTACTCCGGCACGGCCGACTGGTCCGCGATCGCGCGTCTCAAGGAGGCCGTCACGAGCGTGCCGGTGCTCGGCAACGGCGACATCTGGTCGGCCGAGGACGCCGTGCGCATGGTGCGCGAGACCGGGTGCGACGGCGTCGTCGTCGGGCGCGGCTGCCAGGGCCGGCCGTGGCTGTTCGCCGACCTCGCCGCGGCGTTCGCGGGCCGCCCCGAGCGTGTGCGCCCCGGGCTGCGCGAGGTGGCGGGCACGATCTACCGCCACGGCGAGCTCATGATCGAGTACTTCGACGGCGACGAGGGCAAGGGCATGCGCGACCTGCGCAAGCACATGGCCTGGTACCTCAAGGGCTACGCGGTGGGCGGCGACGCGCGCCGCGCGCTCGCGATGGTCTCGACGCTCGCCGAGCTGCGCGCGCTGCTCGACGACCTCGACCAGGACGCGCCCTACCCCGGCGAGGCCGCCGAGGGTCAGCGCGGCCGGGCCGGGTCGCCCAAGACGCCGCACCTGCCGTACGGCTGGCTCGACTCGCGCGAGCTCGACGCCGAGCACGAGGAGCGCCTGCGCGAGGCCGAGCTGAGCGTCTCCGGCGGCTGAGCGCCGCCTCCTCCGCCGCCTCCTCGCCGGCCGCCCGAGCGCGGCCCTGCACCGGCGGGACGCAAAGAACGACGGCCGGGACCCCCGCGAGGTCCCGGCCGTCGTGCACATGCAGCGGCGTCGGTCAGTGCGCGCGCAGCCAGACGGTCGTGTCCGACGGGACGCGGACCTGCGGGTCCGCGGAGCGGTCGGTCAGGACCGGGCCGGAGGCCACGAGGACCTCCGCGCCGTGCGGCAGCACCACGGGCTCGGCGCCCAGGTTGGCGAGCACGACGACGTCGCGGTTGCGGAAGGCCACGACGTCCGCCGAGCCGGCGAACTCCTCGACCCACGCGAGCGTGCCCGCGCCCAGGCGCTCCGCGCGACGCGTGGCGAGGGCCGTGCGGTACGTCTCGTAGGTCGAGCCCTCGACGCCGCGCTGGACGTCCGCGGCGTAGCGGCCGTACGACTCCGGCTGGGGGAGCCAGGTCTTGCCGGACGGCCCGAACCCGAAGCCCTCGGCGTCGGCGCGCCAGGGGAGAGGGATGCGGCAGCCGTCGCGGCCCGCCTCGGCGCCCTGGGTGCGGAAGAACGCCGGGTCCTCGCGGACGTCGTCGGGCAGGGCGGTGTGCTCGGGGAGGCCGAGCTCCTCGCCCTGGTAGAGGTACGACGACCCGGGCAGACCGAGCATGAGCAGCGACGCGGCGCGCGCACGCCGCAGGCCGAGCTCCTCGTCGGGCTGCGGGTCGTGGGCGAAGATGCCGTTGGGGCGCAGGCCCGGGTCGGCCAGGCCGAGGCGCGACGCGTGGCGCACGACGTCGTGGTTCGACAGGACCCACGTCGTGGGCGCGCCGACCTCGTCGTTCGCGCGCAGCGACGCCGCGATCACGGTGCGCAGCGGCGCGGCGTCCCAGCCGGTGGTGAGGAACGAGAAGTTGAACGCCTGGTGCATCTCGTCCGGGCGCACGTAGCGCGCGAGGCGCGAGAGCGGCTCGACCCACGCCTCGGCGACGAGCGCACGGTCGCCGTCGTACTCGGCGAGGACGCGGTGCCACGCGCGGTAGATCTCGTGGACGCCGTCCTGGTCGAACATCGGGCCGGAGTTCCCGGCGCCCGTCGAGCCGTCCTCGGGGGCGCCCGGGTCGGTGCCCTCCTCGCCGTCGGCGGCCTCGGTGCCCTCGACCATCGAGACGGTGCCGCCCCAGTCGGGCAGGCCGTCGGCCTTGATCATGCCGTGCGCGACGTCGACGCGGAACCCGTCCACGCCCTTGTCGAGCCAGAAGCGCAGGACCTGCTCGAACTCCTCGCGGACCTCCGGGTTGTCCCACGCGAGGTCGGGCTGGGTCGAGTCGAAGAGGTGCAGGTACCACTGCCCGGGCGTCTCGCCCTCGGCGCCGGTCACGGGGCGGGCGTTCGCGCCGGCCGTGACGCGGGTCCAGGCGGGGCCACCGAAGATCGACTGCCAGTTGTTCGGGGGCAGCTCGCCGTGCTCGCCCTCGCCCTCGCGGAAGATGTACCGCGCGCGCTCCGGCGAGCCCTCGGGCGACGCGAGCGCCGCCTGGAACCAGGCGTGCTGGTCCGACGTGTGGTTCGGGACGAGGTCGACGATGATCCGGATGCCGCGCGCGTGCGCCTGGGCCAGGAGCTCGTCGAAGTCCGCGAGCGTGCCGAACAGCGGGTCCACGTCGCGGTAGTCCGCGACGTCGTAGCCCGCGTCCTTCTGGGGCGAGCGGTAGAACGGGCTCAGCCAGACGGCGTCGACCCCGAGCTCGGCGAGGTGGTCGAGCTTCGAGGTGATGCCGGGCAGGTCGCCGACGCCGTCGCCGTCGCCGTCCGCGAAGGAGCGCGGGTACACCTGGTAGATGACGGCGTCGCGCCACCACTCGGGGGCCTCGCCCGGCCCGGTGTGCACGAGCGCCCCCGTGCTGAAGAGCGCCGGGGCGGTGGCCAGCCCGGTGCTGGTCGCGGCGGCGGTCGGCGTCGAATCGATACGAGTCATCGAGCTGTCGGTCCTCACGTACGTGGTGCTGGGGTTTTCAGGGGATCTTCCGGTGGTGGTCACTCGGCTGGCGGAGCGGGGTGTCGCCGACCCTCCGTCGAGTGTAAGCGCTTGCGGTGCGGTGCCGACGAGGGGTCGGCGGGCGCCCGCAGCGAGGTGCGTGGACTTCTGGGCGCCGGTCTCAGGCGGTCGGCGAGCCCGCCGCAGCGACCGTGCTCGCGTCCGTCGCGGACGCCGCGCGGGCCGGGGCGGCCCCGGTCGAGTCGCGGACGATGAGCTCCGGCTGGAAGAGGAGCTCGGTCCGCGGTGCCCGCTCGCCCGCGATCTCCGTGAGCAGCGCGCTCACGGCGGCGTGCGCCATGGCGCTCACGGGCTGGCGCACCGTGGTGAGCGGCGGGTCGGTGAAGGCGATGAGGGGCGAGTCGTCGTAGCCGAGCACCGAGACGTCCTGCGGCACGCGCAGCCCGCGCGAGCGCGCCGCGCGGATGGCGCCGAGCGCCATGAGGTCGGAGCCGCAGACGATCGCGGTGTGGCCCGAGTCGATGAGCTCGCCGCCTGCGGCCTGGCCGCCCTCGACGGTGTAGAGCGTCACGACGACGTGCTGGGCCGCCTCCGCCTCGTCGGCGACGAGACCGTGCCGCACGAGCGACTCGGCGAAGCTCGCGAGCTTGCGCTGCGCGGGGACGAAGCGGTCGGGGCCGATCGCGAGGCCGACGCTGCGGTGCCCGAGCGAGACGAGGTGGCGCACCGAGAGCTCGACGCTCGCGACGTCGTCGGGCGAGACGAACGGGGCGTCGATGCCCTCGGCGAAGCCGTTGACCAGGACGATCGGGATGCCCCGGCTGCGCAGCCGCTCGTAGCGCTCGTGGCTCGCCTGGGTGTCCGCGTGCAGGCCGGAGACGAAGACGATGCCGTCGACCGCGTGGTCCATGAGCATGTCGACGTAGTCGTCCTCCGTGGTCCCGCCCGGCGACTGCGTGCACAGCAGCGGCGTGTACCCGTGCTCGGACAGGAGCGACTCGATCGTCTGGGCGAACGCCGGGAAGACGGGGTTCGTCAGCTCCGGGACGACGAGGCCGACGAGGCCGGCGGAGCGGGTGCGCAGCGTCGACGGTCGCTCGTAGCCCAGCACGTCGAGCGCGGCGAGCACCGCCTGGCGGGTCTCGCTCGCGACGCCGGGCTTCCCGTTGAGGACGCGCGAGACCGTCGCCGTGGAGACGCCTGCCTGGGCGGCGAGATCACTGAGACGGGTACGCACATGGGGCAGCGTAGGGGACACCGGACCTCCTCGTCCTGGTCGTCCGGTCGGCGAGCCGCGATCCCCTGTGCGGAGGCGCGCGGACCCGTCGACCGGAGGAGGCGGGTGGGCGCCGGTCGACGCCCTGCAAAGCGTTGCATGAAAGTTACCGCAACGACTTGCACCTGCGCCACCTCCCGCTCTACCGTCGTGCCCATCAGGGTCCGGCGCCGGTGCCAACGCCGGAGCGGGCCGCCCATCACGACACGCTTGGAGTGACCACTGATGCGACGGAGCATCCTTCTTGCCGCCGCGCTGACCACGACGCTGGCGCTGACCGCCTGCTCGTCCGGCGGCTCGGGCGACGAGACCACCGACGAGCCGAGCGCCGAGGGTTCGTCCGCCGGTGGCTCGCTGACCGTCTGGGTCGACGAGACCCGTCAGGACGCCGTGACCGCGGCGGCCGAGTCGTTCGAGACCGAGACGGGCACGACGGTGGACGTCGTGCTCAAGAACTTCGAGGACATCCGGGCGGACTTCCTCGCCCAGGTCCCGACGGGCGAGGGCCCCGACATCACCGTCGGCGCCCACGACTGGCTGGGCGAGCTCACCACGAACGGCGTCGTGGCGCCGCTCGAGCTGGGCGACAAGGCGGCCGAGTTCGAGGACGTCTCCATCGAGGCGTTCACGCAGGACGGCCAGGTCTACGGCCTGCCCTACGCGATCGAGAACATCGCCCTGATCCGCAACACGGCGCTCGCGCCGACCGCCCCCGCCACGTGGGACGAGGCGGTGGCCGCGGGCCAGGCCGCCGGGACGCAGTTCCCGATCCTGGTCCAGTCGGACGGCGACAAGGGTGACCCGTACACCCACTACCCGTTCCAGACGTCGTTCGGCGCTCCCGTCTTCGCGCAGAACGAGGACGGCAGCTACTCGTCCGAGCTCGCGATGGGCGGCCCCGAGGGCCAGGCGTTCGCGCAGTGGCTCGGCGCCCAGGGTGCGGCCGGAGTGCTCAGCCAGGACACGACCTACGACATCGCCGTCGAGGCGTTCAAGAACGGCCAGTCGCCGTTCATCGTCGGCGGTCCGTGGATGATCGACTCGTTCGAGGGCCTCGACCTGTCGATCGACCCGATCCCCACCGCGGGCGGCCAGCCCGCGCAGCCGTTCGTCGGCGTCCAGGGCTTCTACCTGAGCGCGGAGAGCGACAACGCGATCGTCGCGAACGACTTCCTCGTGAACTTCCTGTCCACCGAGGACGCGCAGCTCGCGCTGTACGAGGCGGGCAACCGTCCGCCGGCGCTGACCGCCGCCGCCGACACCGCCGCCGCGGACGACCCGATCGTCGCGGGCTTCCGCGCCGTGGGTGCCGAGGCCGTGCCGATGCCGTCGATCCCCGAGATGGCTGCCGTGTGGAGCTTCTGGGGCGTCACCGAGGCGGCGATCGTCGCCGGTGCCGACCCGGTCTCGAGCTGGGACAAGATGATCGCCGACATCCAGGGCGCGATCGACTCCTGATCCGGGTGCAGCCCGCCGTCGCGGTGCGCAGGGCTCCTGCGCACCGCGACGGCGCGTCCCGACCTCCGGCCCGGAACGGGCCGCGACGCAGCACGACGACACTCCAGAAGACGCAGCACCCCGCGCGTCCGACGACCTCGGAGGCACCACGATGTCCGCCCCTCAGACCACGGCCGGCGACGAGCGCGTCGGCACCTCCGGAGCCGACGGCCCGCCGCCGCGCGGCGAGCGCCGCCTGCGGCCGCGCGACGCCTCGCACGCGCGCGACTACGGGCCCGGGTTCTTCGTCAAGCTCGCCCTCATGGCGGTCGTGGACGCGCTCGGCGTGTACGTGGTCTGGTCGGCGTGGACGGCGGGCTCGTACGGCATCCTCGCCGCGACGCTCGCGCTGCTCGTCGCGGCGAACTGGGTGTACTTCTCGAAGCGGTCCCTGCCGCTCAAGTACATCCTGCCCGGCCTGATCTTCCTGCTCGTCTACCAGATCTTCGTCGTCGGGTACACGGGCTACGTGGCGTTCACCAACTACGGCACGGGCCACAACTCGACGAAGGAGCAGGCGGTCTCCGCGCTGCTCATCCAGAACGAACGCCGGGTCGAGGGCTCGGCGTCGTCCGCGCTGACCGTCGTCGAGGACGGCGACGCGCTCGGGTTCGCGGTCGTCACCGACGACGGCGAGGTCGAGGCCGGCACGGCCGAGCGGCCGCTGTCGGTCGTCGACGGCGCGACCGTCGAGGACGGCCGCGCGACCGAGGTCCCCGGGTACACGGTCCTGCCGCGCGACCAGGTGCTGCAGCGCCAGGCCGAGGTGACCGAGCTGCGCGTCCCCGTCTCGGACGACCCCGAGGACGGCTCGATCCGCACCACCGACGCCCGCACCGGCTACGTGTACACGTCCGCCCTCGAGTGGGACGCGGCGGCGGACACGATGACCGACACCACGACGGGCACGGTCTACACGCCGAACGACGAGGGCCAGTTCGAGGCGCCCGACGGCTCGACCCTCGCGGTCGGGTGGCGCGTCCCGGTCGGGTTCGACAACTTCGTCACCGCGTTCTCGGACGCCCGCTACGCCCAGCCGTTCGTGAAGATCCTGGTGTGGACGTTCGTGTTCGCGATCGGCTCGGTCGCCACGACGTTCCTGCTCGGCCTGTTCCTCGCGATCGTCTTCAACGACACCCGGATGCGCGGGCGCAAGGTCTACCGGACGCTCATGATCCTGCCGTACGCGATCCCGGGCTTCCTCGCGGCGCTGCTGTGGTCGGGGCTGCTCAACACGCGGTTCGGGTTCATCAACGAGGTGATCCTGGGCGGCGCGCACATCCCGTGGCTCACCGACCCCTGGCTCGCGAAGCTGTCCGTGCTGGGCGTGAACCTGTGGCTGGGCTTCCCCTACATGTTCCTCATCTGCACGGGCGCGCTGCAGTCCCTGCCGTCCGACGTCATGGAGGCCGCGAAGATCGACGGCGCGGGCCGCTGGACCACGTGGCGCGCGATCACGCTGCCGCTGCTGCTCATCTCGACCGCGCCGCTGCTCATCTCGTCGTTCGCCTTCAACTTCAACAACTTCACCCTGATCTACATGCTCACCGGGGGCGGGCCACGCTTCGCCGACGCGTCGGTGCCGCTCGGCCACACGGACATCCTCATCTCGATGGTGTACTCGATCTCCGGCGTCGACGGCTCGGCGCAGAAGGACTTCGGGCTCGCGAGCGCCCTGTCGATCGTCATCTTCGTCATCGTGGGGACGATCTCGGCCATCGCCTTCCGCAGCACGCGCAAGTTCGAGGAGATCAGCTGACATGGCGACCACCCAGGCACCCCCCGTCGTCGGCGGCACCGCCGTCCCGGCGTCCCGGAACCGCATGCGCCCGGGGCGCTGGTTCTCCGAGCTGGGCTGGCGGCACGTCGTCGGCGTGATCGCCGTCGTCTACGCCGCGTTCCCGCTCGTGTACGTCCTGTCGGCGTCGCTGTCGGAGAACGGGACGCTCACCGGCTCCAACTCGCTGTTCTCCGACGTGAGCACCGCGAACTACGCCCAGCTCGGCACCACGATGTTCTGGACGTGGATGGGCAACACGCTCGTCATCGCGGTCGCGACGTCGGTCGGCACCGTGCTCATGGGCGCGGCGGCGGCGTACGCGTTCTCGCGGTTCCGCTTCAGCGGCCGGCGCGCCGGCCTCACGTCCCTGCTGATCATCCAGATGTTCCCGCAGATGCTCGCGTTCGTCGCGATCTTCCTGCTGCTCATCTCGCTCGGGAACGTCGTGCCGGTCCTCGGCCTCAACAGCAAGATCGCGCTCGTCGCGGTGTACCTCGGCGGGGCCCTGGGCGTGAACACGTTCCTCATGTACGGGTTCTTCAACACCGTGCCGCGCGAGCTCGACGAGGCCGCGAAGATCGACGGCGCGACCCACACGCAGATCTACTGGACGATCATCCTGCGCCTCGTCGCGCCGATCCTCGCCGTCGTCGCGCTGCTGTCGTTCATCAGCACGTTCGGCGAGTTCATCATCGCGCGCATCGTCCTGTCGTCCGAGAGCAACTGGACCCTCGCCGTCGGGCTGTACGGGTGGGTGTCGTCGCTCAAGGAGGCCAACTGGGGCCTCTTCACGGCCGGTGCCGTCATCTCGGCGCTGCCCGTGCTCGCCCTGTTCCTCTACCTGCAGAAGTACATCGTGGGCGGCCTCACGGCCGGCTCCGTGAAGGGCTGACCGCGTGCACGACGTCGCCACGCCCGTCCCGCACCACGACGGCTCGGCGCTGTACGTCCCCGAGGGCGTCCCCGCCCTCGGGGACACGGTCCCCGTCCGCGTGCGCGTGCCCCGGTCGGCCGGCGTGCGCGACGTGTGGCTGCGCACCGTGCGCGACGGCGAGCCGCGCCTCGCCCCGGCCCGCCTCGACCGCTCGGACGAGCACGAGGACTGGTACGTCGCCGAGGTGCTCGTGCACAACCCGGTGACCGGGTACCGGTTCTTCCTCGACGAGGGCGAGCGCGGCTACCGCTGGCTCAACGGCCGGGGGGTCTGGGACCGCGACGTGCCCGATGCCGCGGACTTCCGCCTCACCGTCCACGAGGGCGCGCCCGCGTGGATGCGCGACGGCGTCGTGTACCAGGTCTTCCCCGACCGGTTCGCGCGCTCGGCCGGGGCCGACGGGCGTCCGCTCCCGGAGTGGGCCGTCCCCGCGGCCTGGGACGACGAGCCGCACGGCGCGGGCCCCGACGTCGGCACGCAGTACTACGGGGGCGACCTCGCCGGGGTCGAGGAGCGGCTCGACCACCTCGTGGCGCTCGGCGTCACGACGCTCTACACGACGCCCGTCTTCCCGGGGCGCTCCAACCACCGCTACGACGCGAGCACGTTCGACCACGTCGACCCGCTGCTCGGCGGCGACGCCGCGTACGCGTCGCTGATCCGCGCCGCGCACGCGCGCGGGCTGCGCGTCATGGGCGACCTCACGACGAACCACACGGGCGCCGGGCACGAGTGGTTCGCGCGGGCGCTCGCGGACCCGGGCGCGCCGGAGCGCGACTTCTACTACTGGACCGACGGCGAGCCCGGGTACGTGGGCTGGCTCGAGCACGCGTCGCTGCCGAAGCTGTCGTACGGCTCGGCCGTGCTCGGGGCGCGCATGATCGACGGGCCCGGGTCCGTCGTCGGGCGCTACCTGCGCGAGCCGTTCGGTCTCGACGGATGGCGCATCGACGTCGCCAACATGACCGGTCGCTTCGGCGCCGAGGACCGCACGCTCGACGTCGCGCGGCGCCTGCGCACGACGATGCGGGGCGTGAACCCGGAGGCCGCCCTCGTCGCCGAGCACTTCCACGACGCGTCCGGCGACCTCGCGGGCGACGGCTGGCACGCGAACATGAACTACTCGGCGTTCACGCGCCCGGCGTGGACCTGGCTGTCTCCCGCGCACTCGCCCGTGCCCTACCTCGGGCTGCCCGTGCGCACGCCGCGACGGGCCGGGCCGGCCGTCGTGGAGACGATGCGCGAGTTCGACGCCGTGCTGCCGTGGCGCGTGACCGCGTCGCAGTGGAACATGCTCGGCTCGCACGACACCCCGCGGCTGCGCTCGATCGTCGGCTCGCGCGAGATGGTCGAGGTCGCGGCGACGCTCCTGCTCACCTACCCGGGCACGCCCGTCGTCTTCGCGGGCGACGAGGTCGGGCTCACGGGCCTCAACGGGGAGCACGCGCGCGCGACCATGCCGTGGGACGACGCGGTCTCGGGCCACGGGCGCTGGGACGGCGCGACGTTCGACCTGTACCGGGCGCTCATCGCGGTGCGCCGCGGCTCCGACGCGCTGCGCCACGGCGGCCTGCGCTGGGTGCACGTCGCCGACGACGCGCTCGTCTACCTCCGGGAGACGCCCGAGGAGCGTGTCCTCGTCGCGCTCGCGCGCGCGCCGTGGGGCGGCGTCGCGCTGCACCCCGCGCTCGTGGGGCGTGGGGAGCCCGAGCGGCTGCACGGCGCGCTGGACCTCGCCCCGCACGACGGCGGCGCCCGGCTCGCGGGCGACGGCCCGGCCGTCGGGGTGTGGCGGCTGCCCTAGCCGAACAGGTGCGCGACCGCGCGCACCGCGTCGTCGTACTGCGCGCGGTCGAACGTGAACGGCCCGAGCGCGGAGTAGTCCCACTCGGGACGGAACGGCTGCGTGAGGTCGCGCCACGTGACTGTGGTCGCGTCGGCGGCCACGGCCACCTCGAACGGCCAGCAGCCCGCCTCGTGGCAGTCGCACGCGAGCACCCACGCGCGGCCGCCCGCGGGCACGCGACCCCGCCCGTACCACTGGTGCGCGGCGTCGCCGTAGCGGAAGAACGCGGGGACCAGCCCGCCGTACGCGCCCGCGGGGGAGTACCCGCGCGCCGACTCGAACCGTCCGACGACGTCCACGAGCGACCGGCCGTCCACGTAGGGGACGACCTCGACCAGGCCGTCGACGGTGACGGCCCGCAGCTCGAGCGCACGCGCTGCACCCATACGGCGGAGAGTACGCCCACGGCGGCCCGCCCGCCGTCCGCCACGTCCCCACCGGCGTCGTTACGCTGGGGCCCGTGCAGACGTTCGAGCAGCAGGCGTTCGACCCCGCGGTCGTGGGGACCGGCCCGCGCCCGGCGCGCGGCGAGGAGGGCACGGCGTCGTACTCCGACGCCGACACCGAGCGGTGGTTCGTCGAGTCCGCGAAGTCCCGGGCCCGCACGCCGTTCGAGCGCGACCGCGCGCGCATCGTGCACTCGTCGGCGCTTCGCCGCCTCGGCGCCAAGACGCAGGTGCTCGGGCCGGGCAGCGACGACTTTGTCCGCACCCGGCTCACGCACACGCTCGAGGTCGCGCAGGTGGGCCGCGAGATCGGCAAGGCGCTCGGCTGCGACCCGGACATCGTCGACACCGCGTGCCTCGCGCACGACCTCGGGCACCCGCCGTTCGGGCACAACGGCGAGCGGGCGCTCGCGGACCTCGCGGTCGACGTCGGCGGGTTCGAGGGCAACGCGCAGACGCTGCGCCTCCTCACGCGGCTCGAGCCCAAGGTCGTGGAGGACGGCCGCTCGTACGGGCTCAACCTCACGCGCGCGAGCCTCGACGCGAGCGTCAAGTACCCGTGGGGCGCGGGCGAGGCGCCGCTGCGCGCGGACGGCCGGCCCACCCACAAGTTCGGCGTCTACGAGGACGACCGCCCGGTGTTCGACTGGCTGCGCGCCGGGGCGCCCGCGCAGGTGAAGTGCCTCGAGGCGCAGGTCATGGACCTCGCGGACGACGTGTCGTACTCCGTGCACGACGTCGAGGACGCCGTCGTCGGCGGGCGCATCGAGCTCGCCGTGCTCGACGACCCCGACGAGCGCGCGCGCGTCGTGCGTGCCGTCCACTCCTGGTACGGCACCGCGTACGACGAGGCGGCGCTCGACGCGGCGATCACCCGGCTCCAGGGCACCGGGCACCTGGTCACCGGGTTCGACGGGTCGCGCCGCGCGCTCGCCGCGCTCAAGGACGCCACGAGCCAGCTCATCGGCCGGTTCACGGGCGCGGCCCAGGACGCGACGCGCGCGCTGTTCGGGGACGGCCCGCTCACGCGGTACGCGGCGCGGCTCGTCGTGCCGGACGAGACGGTCGCCGAGATCCTCGTGCTCAAGGGGGTCGCGGTCGCGTACGTCATGGCGCCGCGCGAGCAGGAGCCGCTCTACCAGCGCCAGCGCGAGGTGATCGCCG
Organism: Cellulosimicrobium sp. MI9406; assembly: GCF_040595865.1. Taxonomy (NCBI): domain Bacteria; kingdom Bacillati; phylum Actinomycetota; class Actinomycetes; order Micrococcales; family Promicromonosporaceae; genus Cellulosimicrobium; species Cellulosimicrobium sp. MI9406. Next base: position 466,339 of record NZ_JALIZI010000002.1, on the reverse strand, counting down.
ACCTGGTGCACGTCCTGGGCGACCGCGCGCCCGTCGCGCTCGAGCCGTCGTTCGCGGCGGACTGGGAGGCGGCGCCCGACGACGCGGCCCGCCTGCGCGTGGTGATCGACCAGGTCGCGTCGCTCACCGACGTCTCCGCGATGCAGCTCCACGCGCGGCTCGTGCGCCCGCCCGCCTGACCGGCGGGCGCACGGGCCGGGTCAGCCGCGCTCGGCGACCCACGCGTCGCTCGCGCGCTGCACGTCCTCGGCCGTGACGGAGTCCGCGACGGTCGCGAAGTACCAGCGGTGCCCGAACGGGTCGCGCACCGCCGCCTGGCGGAACCCCTCGAACCAGTCCGACGGCTCCGCGAGGCTCGACGCGCCGGCCGCGAGCGCCCGCGCGTACGCGGCGTCGGTGTCCTCGACCGGGACGGTGAACGACGCGTGCGTCGGGGCGCCGGGCTCCGGCGCGACCGAGTCCGGCGGGAACGCCTCCGCGACGGTGAACGTGCTGGTCCCCGCCGGGGAGACGAGCCGCAGGTCGGAGTGGATGACGGCGTCGCCCGCCGTGATCGTGTCGACCACCTCGGCGCCGAGCGCGGCCTCGTAGAACGCGATGGCCTCGCGCGCGCCGCTCACCGTGACGTTGGGGTGCAGTGCCGACATCTCCATGGTGTCCTCCTCCTCGTGGTTCCCCGCCCACCCGGGGCGGGCCGTCCCCTCATGCTCGTGTCGGCGGGCCGTGCCAGTCTTGGAGGAATGCGACAGGTGTTCGAACCCGCCGGTGCCGACGCCCCCGCGGGGCCCCGGCGCCCGACGACGTCCGTCCGCGGTCTCGTCGACCCCGCGGCCGCGCGCCGCGGCTTCGAGCTCGTGCGCGTCGAGCCCGCCCCCGACCTCGCGGACCTCGTGGAGCGGCACTGGGTCGTGCGGTGGGACCTGCCGCCCGGCACGGAGTTCACCCAGGTCCTCGTGCCCCACCCGGTCGCGAACGTCGTGGCCGAGGAGTCGGGGTACGTCGCGCACGGGATCCCGCCCGGGCTGTTCGAGCGCACCCTGACCGGGTCGGGCGCCGTCGTGGGCACCAAGCTCCGGCCGGGCGCCTTCCGGGTGCTGCTCGGCCACCCGGACGCCGTGCGTCCCGGCGTGCAGGTCCCGGCCGCGGCGCTGCTCGGCCCGACGGCGGAGCGCCCCGGCGCCGCCGCGCTCGCCCTCGCGGTCGCGGGCCGCGACGAGGAGGCGGCGCGGGCGGTCGAGCCCCTGCTGCGCGCCCGGGCCGAGCGGGTCCGCACCGCACGCGCGACGCGCGACCTCGACCGGGTCGCGCGGGCGTTCGCGGCGCTCGTCGGCGGCGAGCTCGGGCCGGGGGCGGGCGTGGGCGACCTCGCGGACGTCGTCGGCACGTCCGCGCGCTCGCTGCAGCGGCTGTTCGCCGCGTCCGTCGGCGTGAGCCCGAAGTGGGTGCTCCAGCGGCACCGCGTGCACCTCGCCGCGGACCTCCTGGCGGCGGACCCGGGCCAGGACCTCGCGGCGCTCGCGACCGCCGTCGGCTACTACGACCAGGCCCACCTCGGGGCGGACTTCGCGCGCGCGACGGGCGTCACCCCGGGCGCGTACGCGCGCCGCTGCGCGGCGTCGCGCGCGGCCCTCGTGGGGGCGGCGGCGGGGACCGGCGCCGGGGTGACGGACGCCGCCACCGGGGCACCCGCCGGGCCGGCCCGGGGCGCATAGACTCGCCTCGTGGCAGGCCTGATTCGACGCGAGGACGTGGAAGCCGTCCGCGACCGCGCGCGGATCGACGAGATCGTCTCCGCGCACGTCACGCTCAAGACCGCAGGCGTCGGCTCGCTCAAGGGCCTGTGCCCGTTCCACGACGAGCGCTCGCCGTCGTTCCACGTGCGCCCCGGCGTCGGGCGCTGGCACTGCTTCGGCTGCGGCGAGGGCGGCGACGTCATCTCGTTCGTGCAGAAGATCGACGGTCTGACGTTCGTCGAGGCCGTCGAGTACCTCGCGGACCGCATCGGCATCCAGCTCCGCTACGAGGACTCCGGCGGCCCGCAGCGCCCCCGCGAGGAGCCCGGCCGTCGCCAGCGGCTGCTCGAGGCGCACCGTGTCGCGGCCCAGTACTTCTCCGAGCAGCTCTTCGCCCCGGGCGCCCAGGCCGCGCGCGCGTTCCTCGCCGAGCGCAGCTTCGAGCGGGCCGACGCCGAGCACTTCGGTGTCGGGTACGCGCCGACCGGCTGGGACAACCTCCAGCGCCACCTCCAGGGCCGCGGCTTCACGCAGGCGGAGCTGGTCGCCTCCGGCCTCATGAGCCAGGGGCAGCGCGGCATCTACGACCGGTTCCGCGGCCGGCTCATGTGGCCGATCCGCGACGTGACCGGCGAGATCATCGGGTTCGGCGCGCGCCGCCTCTACGACGAGGACCAGGGCCCCAAGTACCTCAACACGCCCGAGACCACGCTCTACAAGAAGTCGCACGTGCTCTACGGCATCGACCTCGCCAAGCGCGAGATCGCGAAGCAGAAGCGCGTCGTCGTCGTCGAGGGGTACACGGACGTCATGGCTGCGCACCTGTCCGGCGTGACGACGGCCGTCGCGACGTGCGGTACCGCGTTCGGCTCGGACCACGCGCGCATCGTGCGGCGCCTCCTCGGCGACACGACCGCGGGCGGCGGCATGCAGCTCGCGTCGGGCGCGTCCGTCGGGGGAGAGGTCGTCTTCACGTTCGACGGCGACGCCGCGGGCCAGAAGGCCGCCGTGCGGGCGTTCGGCGAGGACCAACGCTTCTACGCCCAGACGTTCGTGGCGGTCGAGCCGAGCGGCATGGACCCCTGCGAGCTGCGCATGGCGCGCGGGCCGGACGCGGTGCGCGCGCTCGTCGACGGCCGCCAGCCGCTCTTCGAGTTCGTCATCCGCACGACGCTCGCGTCGTTCGACCTCGACACGGCCGAGGGGCGCGTCGGCGCCCTGCGCGCGGCCGCCCCCGTCGTCGCCGGCATCCGCGACACCGCGCTGCGCCCCGAGTACGCGCGCATGCTCGCCGGCTGGATCGGCACTGACGCGGAGCGCGTCCGGCGCGAGGTCGCCGCGGCCGCCAAGCGCGGCAGCGCACCCGGGCCCGTGCGGACCTCCCGGCCCGACGACGCCCGCCCCGGTGCCGAGGCCCGGCCGCCCGAGCCGGAGGTCCCCGCGCTGCCCCTGCCCGACCCGCGCGACCCCGTCGCGCGCCGGGAGCGGCTCGCGCTCGCCGCCGTCCTCCAGTACCCCCAGCACGTGCCGCCGATGTTCGACGACCTCGGCGAGGACGCGTTCGCCGTCCCGGCCTGGCGTGCCGTGCACGCCGCGATCCGCGCCGCGGGCGGCGTGCGCGAGGGCAGGTCGCTCGGCGCCGGGCACTGGGTCGAGGCCGTCGTCGAGCAGGCCGCCGAGCCCGTGCGCGGCCTCGTGACCGAGCTCGCCGTGGCGCCCCTGCCCGAGGACCGGGAGAACGTCGTCGGCGGCTACGTCGCGGGCGTCGTGCGCGGCCTCGTCGACCTGGGCCTCACTCGCCGCGTCGCCGACGCGAAGAGCCGGCTGCAGCGGCTCGACCCGTCGGTCGACCTCGCCGCGTACCAGGAGGCGTTCGCCGCGCTCCTCTCCGTCGAGGCCGAGCGCCGCACGCTGCGCGAGGGCGAGATCGCCTGACGCCGGCGGGTTCGGTCAGGCCGTGGCATCCAGCGCGGGCGGCGGCGTTCGCCGACGCCCAGCGCGCGCGAGCGGCACGGACGCGTCACCGGCGCTCGGAGAGGTCGAACGCTCCCGCGCCGGAGGGAGGTCCGTCCCGGGGACGCAAAAGGTCCGGCCCCGGACCGCTGTGCGATCCGGGGCCGAACCTGAGGGCTCCCGCGGTAGGACTTGAACCTACGACCGTCCGATTAACAGTCGGATGCTCTGCCAGCTGAGCTACGCGGGATCGACCATGGCCGTTGCGGTGTGCACCGCAGCGACCGGGGAAAACTCTAGCAGGCTCAGAGGGGTAGTCCGGACGCCGACCGGACCCGACCCTCGGCCGCGTCGACCCGTGCCTCGACCTCCGGGTCCGTCAGGTCCAGCCCGGGGTCGGCGACGACCTGCGAGAAGAGCTCGCCGTCTGCGTCCCGCCGCACGGCGACGCGCGCGGTGAGCCCTGCGGCGAACGTCACGGTCTCCGAGAGCACGACCGACGACTGCACGCGCTCGCGCAGCGTCTGCGCGAGCGACGTACGGCGCGGGTCGGCGAGGCGCAGGGCCAGGGGAGGAGCGCCGTCGACCCACGAGACGGTGATCGTCGCGCTCTCCGGGTCGTACCCCGCCCGGTCGACGTCCGACCAGAGGTGCCGGACGACGGTCGTCCCGCTGGCGTCGCTCGTGAGGAGCCCGGCCCGCGTCGCGACGGCCCACGACCCGTCGGCGAGCTCCGCCGACGCGAGGACACGATCGGTGGCCGGGAGGTCGAGCGCACGACGGACAGGGTCGGGCAGCGCGGGACGGCGGAACCAGGACACGTCCCCACCGTAGCGGCTCTCCGACCGCCTGCCGCACGGGCGGTATGCTCGCCCGCGCGCCCCGTTAGCTCAGCTGGTCAGAGCAGGAGACTCATAATCTCTCGGTCGCGGGTTCAAGTCCTGCACGGGGCACCCTTCCGCGTCGCGTGCGGCGCGCGCGTCCGCGCGGTGTCATGGCCTCATGACGGTGCGGACCAAGCGCGTGTACGAGCCGGCCGAGGAGCAGGACGGGTTCCGCGTGCTCGTCGACCGCCTGTGGCCCCGCGGCGTGAGCAAGGAGGCGGCGCACGTCGACCTGTGGCTCCGGGACGTGGCGCCGTCGACGGACCTGCGGCGCTGGTTCCACCACGAGGAGCGGCTGTTCGACGAGTTCGCCGAGCGGTACCGCGCCGAGCTCGACGCCCAGGGCGACGCGGTCGCGGAGCTGCGGGACGTCGTCGGGCAGCACCCCGTGGTGACGCTGGTGTACGGGGCGAGGGACGAGCAGCACAACCAGGCGGTGGTGCTGCGCGACTACCTCGCGGCGAGCGCCTCGTCCTGAGCGCCCCGGGACGCGGCGGCCCGGGTCGGGCGGTCGAGGTCGCGGCGCAGGTCGCGGTCGAGGGCGTGCCGCAGCCGGGGCCCGAGCGGCCGTTCGACGGCGCGGTGGATCACCCAGGCGAGGGCGAGGCACACCGCGACCGCCACCGCGAGGGTCGCGGCGCGCGAGAGGTACGGGTGCACGGACTCGATGACCCATCGTCCCCACGACGAGTGCACGAGGTAGAGCGGGTACGTGAGGGCGCCGAGCGCGGTGAGCCAGCCCCAGGAGACGCGGGCGAGCGGCGTGAGCGTCGCCACGGCGACGAGCGCGAAGCACACGATGATCGCGACCCACCACGCGGTGGGGGAGACGACGACGTCGGTGCTGTTCTCGATGCGGCCGGACTGGATCCGCCCGGAGAGCGCCGCCCCGAGGAGCACGTTCAGCGCGAGCGCGAGCCAGAGGACGGGGGAGCGGTGCTCGCGGGTCAGCAGGTAGAGCACCATGCCGCCCGCGAAGAGCGGGGCGTCGGGGGCGACGAGCACCGTCGCGGCCAGCTCGGAGCCGGTCTGGGTCGCGATCGCGCCGGCGACGGGCCACAGCACGACGAACGCGAGGACCCGCGCCCGCGTGAGGCCGACGGCGACGAGCACGCCGACGAGGACGTAGAACCGCAGCTCGGACCAGAGCGTCCAGTAGACGGCCTCGAGGTCGGGGATCCCGAACGCGCGCTGGACCATGGTGAGGTTGGCCGCCGCCTGCGGCAGGTCGACGTCGCGCCGGCCGGGGACGACGAGCACCAGCAGGATCACCGTGAGCAGCACCGAGGCCCAGTACGCGGGGAAGAGCCGCCCCGCGCGCGACGCGACGAAGCCGCGCACGTCGCGGCCCCAGGCAGTCATGAGGATGACGAAGCCGCTGACGACGAAGAAGAGCTGGACCCCGAAGGACCCGTAGGCGGTGACGGCCTGGGCGTCGGGGAGCGAGGCGCTCGTGCGCGCGCCCCACGCGTGGTGGTTGACGGCGACGAAGTGGTAGACGAGCACCGTAGCTGCTGCCGCGAACCGGAGTCCGTCGAGCACGGCGAGGCGAGGGTTCTGCGTGGGCATCCGCGGCACGTTACCGAATCGTGATCAACGCCGCCTGGCAACGCCGTCCGGCGTGCGCGGAGTGCGCAGTTCTGGCACCGTGTGCGGGCCGGAGAACCCGGCGGCGCGGTGGGGGCGGCGTCCCGACGACCGAGGAGGTCCTGTGGCACCGAGCATGAGCTCGACCGGCAAGGCGGCAGCACGCGGCGCACGCGGCAGCAAGACCCTGGAGCTCCTGGCCCGCGGGGGCTACGCGGTGAGCGGCCTGCTCCACCTCGTCGTCGGCGTCCTCGCCGTGCAGGTGGCGACGGGCTCGGCCTCGAGCGAGCAGGCCGACCAGACCGGTGCGCTCACCGCGATCGCGCAGACGCCGGGCGGTACCGCGCTGCTGTGGTTCGCCGTCGTGGCGTTCGCGGCGCTCGCCCTGTGGCAGGTCACCGTCGCGCTGAGCGGCGCGGCCGAGACGTCCGACCGGCTCAAGGCCGCGGGCAAGGCCGTCCTCTACCTGGCGCTCGGGGTGATCGCCCTCCAGGTCGTGACCGGGTCCGCCGGCGGCTCCGGCCAGGAGGAGAGCATGACCGCGACCCTGATGGAGAAGCCCGGCGGCGTGCTGCTCGTCGGCGCGGTCGGTGTGGGCATCGTCGCCGGTGGCGTCTACCACGTCGTCAAGGGGTGGCGGAAGAAGTTCCTCGAGGACCTCCAGGGCGGGACCAGCGGGCACCTGGGCCGCGCCGTGGTGACGCTCGGGCGCGTCGGGTACATCGCCAAGGGCGTCGCGCTCGGCGTGCTGGGCGTGCTGTTCGTCGTGGCCGCGGTCCAGCACGACCCGCAGCAGGCGGGCGGCCTCGACAGCGCGTTCGCCACGCTCGCGGCGCAGCCGTTCGGGGTCGCGCTCCTCGTCGCCGTCGGTCTGGGCTTCGCGGCCTACGGGCTCTACTCGTTCGCGCGGGCGCGGTACGCGCGGATGTGACGCGCGCCCCGGTGCGGGGCTGGGGACGACGGCCGGACGTCGTCGTGCGCATGGAAGAATGGTGACCATGGCGATGAGAGAGATCCGGACCATCCCGGACCCCGTGCTCCGCACCCCCTGCGACGAGATCACCACCATCGACGACCGGGTGCGCTCTCTCGTCGCCGACCTCGTCGAGACGGTCGACCACGAGGGGCGCGCGGGGCTCGCCGCCAACCAGATCGGCGTCAACCTCCGGGCGTTCTCGTGGAACATCGACGACGAGATCGGGTACGTGCTCAACCCGCGCATCGTCGAGCTGTCCGACGACTACCAGGACGGCGACGAGGGCTGCCTCTCCGTCCCCGACCTCTGGTACCCGACGCGCCGCGCCTGGTATGCGCGCGTGGTCGGCACCGACCTCGACGGCAACGAGGTCGTGGTCGAGGGGACCGAGCTCATGGCCCGGTGCCTCCAGCACGAGTGCGACCACCTCGACGGCATGCTCTACCTGGACCGGCTCGACCGCTCCGTGCGCAAGAAGGCGATGCGCGAGCTGCGCGAGCACCTCTGACGGGGTTGTGCCCGGTCGGTCCCGGGCACGCCCGCCCGATCTCTCGCGCGCACGCGCGATGTCGTGCAAGATGAGCACGAGACACGCCGCGACACCTGTGCGAGCGCTGTGGACCCGCCCTGGGTGAGGACGTTGGGGAAGACGAAACCTCGACCTAGGGAGGCAGACATGGCCGGTGCCATCACCCGCGGTGTTCTTTACGTGCACTCAGCACCGCGTGCTCTGTGCCCGCACATGGAGTGGGCCGCGGGCAACGTCCTCGGCGTGCGCGTGTCGCTCGACTGGACCGAGCAGCCCGCCGCGCGCGGCCTCTACCGGGCCGAGTACTCGTGGCAGGGGCCGCAGGGGACGGGCGCCAGGCTGGCCTCCGCGCTGCGCGGATGGTCCCACCTGCGGTACGAGGTGACCGAGGAGCCCAGCCACGGCGTCGACGGCGGTCGCTGGTCCCACACGCCCGACCTCGGCATCTTCTACGCCCAGACGGACGTGCACGGGAACATCGTCGTGCCCGAGGACCGGATCCGGGCCGCGCTCGATCAGGTGAGCGAGCCCTGGGCCATGCGCGACGCCCTCCACCTCGCGCTCGGCAAGGCCTGGGACGACGAGCTCGAGCCGTTCCGCTACGCCGGCGCGGGAGCGCCGGTGCGCTGGCTGCACCGCGTCGGCTGACGCTCGCGCACGCCTGTCGGCAGCGACTGCCCACGAACGCCCGTCCGCAGGGACGGCGAAGGGCGCCTCCTGGAGATCCGGGAGGCGCCCTTCGCGTCGTCGTGGCGTGCGGTCAGACGCTGGCCACGGCGAGGGCGACGTTGTGGCCCCCGAAGCCGAACGAGTTGTTGATCGCGACGACGTCGCCGCTCGGCAGCGGCGCGGGCGTGTCGCGCACGAGCGGCACCTGGAGCTCCGGGTCGGGGTTCGTCACGTTGATCGTCGGGGGAGCGAGGCGCTCCGCGACGGCCTTGATCGTGAAGATCGACTCGAGCGCGCCGGCACCACCGAGGAGGTGTCCGGTCATCGACTTGGTGGCCGAGAGCAGCACGTGGTCGGCGTCGTCGCCCAGGAGCGAGCGGATGGAGCGGGTCTCGGTGAGGTCGCCCACCTTGGTCGAGGTCGCGTGCGCGTTGACGTGCACGACGTCCCGCCCGGTGACACCGGCCTCCTCGAGCGCACGGCGCATCGCCGCGACCTGGCCCCGACCCTCCGGGTCGGGAGAGGTGATGTGGTAGGCGTCGGAGGACAGCCCGACGCCGGCGAGCCGCGCGTAGACGCGGGCGCCGCGGGCCGCGGCGTGCTCGGCGCTCTCGAGGACGACGACGCCCGAGCCCTCGCCGATGACGAAGCCGTCGCGGTCGACGTCGTACGGGCGCGACGCGCCCTGGGGGTCGTCGTTGCGCAGCGAGAGCGTGCGCGAGGCGGCGAAGGCCGCCATCGGCATGGGGTGGATCGTGGCCTCGGTGCCGCCGGCGACGACGACGTCCGCGCGGCCCGCGCGGATCATGTCGACGCCGTAGCCGATCGCCTCGGCACCGGACGCGCACGCGGAGACGAGAGCGTGGGCGCCCGCCCGGGCGCCGAGCTCGAGCGAGACGTACGCGGTGGGGGAGTTCGGCATGAGCATGGGCACTGTCATGGGCAGCATGCGGCGCGCGCCGCGCTCCCGCAGCGTGTCCCAGCCGTCGAGCGTGGTCCAGATGCCGCCGATGCCGGACGACACGACCGTGCCGAGCCGGTCGCCGTCGACCTCGGGGCTGCCCGCGTCCGCCCACGCCTCACGCGCGGCGATGATCGCGTACTGCGTGGAGGGGTCCATGCGCTTGATCTCGGGGCGCGCGAGGACCTCGGCCGGGTCGACCTTGATCGTCGCGGCGAACGTCACCGGGATCTCGTAGCGCTCCGCCCAGTCGTTCTCGAGCGTGCGCGCGCCGGACTCGCCGGCCAGTGCCGCGGCCCAGGTGGAGGGCACGTCGCCGCCGAGCGGCGTGGTGGCGCCGAGGCCGGTGACGACGACTTCAGTAGCGGCAGACATGGTGCTCCTCGGGGGTTGCGGCGGGGGCGGGAGGACGGGCGGGCCGGCGTGGGTGACGCCGGCCCGCCCGCAGGCCTGCGAGGCAGGCGGGGCGTGCTCAGGCCTGGGCGCCCGTGATGAAGGACACGGCGTCGCCGACCGTCGTGAGGTTCTTGACCTCGTCGTCCGGGATGCGGACCCCGAACTTGTCCTCGGCGTGGGTGACGATCGTCATCATCGACAGCGAGTCGATGTCGAGGTCGTCGGTGAAGGACTTCTCGAGCGCGACGGCGTCGGTCGGCAGACCCGTCTCCTCGGCGACGATCTCCGCGAGGCCGGCGAGGACTTCCTGCTCGGTGTAGGCCATGGTTTCTCCTTGTCGTGGGGCCGGCGGCGACCGGTCCCGGTGGCGGTGCCCGGTGGGTGTGCCGGGCGGTACTTCGTCAGACGGTGCGCGCGACGGACGGGTCCGCCGACGGCGTGGGTCCTCCCCGCGGGGAGGGCGGCCGTCCGTCCAGGGTGATTCTCCCCTACGGCAGCACGACCACCTGCGCCGCGTAGACGAGCCCGGCGCCGAACCCGATCTGGAGGGCGAGGTCGCCGGAGCGGACCTGCCCCTCGTCGAGCAGGCGCCGGGTCGCGAGGGGGATCGAGGCGGCCGACGTGTTGCCGGTCTCCGCGATGTCCCGGGCGACCGCGACGGACGCGGGGAGCTCGAGCTGCTTGATCATCTGGTCGATGATCCGCATGTTCGCCTGGTGCGGTACGAACGCGCCGATGTCGGCCGGGGCGACCCCGGCCTCGGCCATCGCCTTGGCGGCGACGGGGGCCATCTGGAACGCGGCCCACTTGAACACGCTCTGACCGTCCTGGCGCAGCGTGGGCCACCCGAGCGAGGGGTCCTCGCGCAGGTCCGACCACGCGTGCGTCTGGCGGATCGCCTGCGCCTTGCCGCCGTCGGAGCCCCACACCGTCGGGCCGATGCCCGGGGTGTCGGACGGCCCGACGATCGCGGCGCCGGCGCCGTCGCCGAGGAGGAACGAGATCGAGCGGTCGGTCGGGTCGATGAAGTCGCTCATCTTCTCCGCGCCGACCACGAGCACGTGCGTCGCGATGCCGGCGCGCACGAGGGCGTCGGCCTGCGCGATGGCGTAGGCGTAGCCCGCGCACGCGGCGGAGACGTCGAACGCGGCGGCGGGCGTCGCGCCGAGGCGCTCGGCGAGCACCGCCGCGGCGGCGGGGGTCTGGTGGAAGTACGTGACCGTGGAGACGATCACCGCGTCGACGTCGCCACCCTGCAGGCCAGCCCGGGCGAGCGCGTCGCGCGCCGCGGCCTCGGAGAGGTCCAGGACGTCGACGTCGGCGCCCGCACGACGCCGCGTGACGATCCCGGTGCGCTGCCGGATCCACTCGTCGGAGGAGTCGATGGGCCCGGCGATGTCGTCGTTCGTGACGACGTTCTCGCCGCGCACCCCGCCGATCGCGAGGATGCGCGAGTGCGCCGGCCCGGTGGCCTGGCGCAGGGTCGCGCCGCTCACGCGTCGACGCCCGGGGCCGCGCCGGCCGCCACCGAGTGCCGGGCGACGAGGTCGCGGGCCGCCTCGACGTCGTCGGGCGACTTCACGGCCACGGCCTCGACGCCCTTGAGCGAGCGGCGGGCGAGACCCGTGAGGACGCCTCCGGGCGCGAGCTCGAGCAGCGCGGTGACGCCGAGCTCCGCGAGGGTCTCCTGGCACAGGTCCCAGCGCACGGGCGCCGCGATCTGCGCGGTGAGGCGGCGGACCACGTCGCGGGCCTTGCCGTACGTGCTGCCCTCGATGTCGATGGTCCCGTAGGACTCGCCGTCCGCGTTCGAGAGGAACGGCAGGCGCGGGTCGGTGACGTCCCACGACGCGGCGACCGGCTCGAACTCCTCGAGCGCCGGCTGCATGAAGGGCGTGTGGAAGGCGCCCGCGACCTGGAGCGGGATGACGCGCGCCTTCGCCGGCGGGTTCTCCGCGAGGGCGGCGAGGTGGTCGAGGGCACCGGCGGCGACGACCTGCCCACCGCCGTTGACGTTCGCGGGCCACAGGTGGGCCGCCTCGATCGCGGCGAGGACCTCCTCCGGGTCGCCCCCGACGACGGCGCTCATGCCGGTGGGGGTCGCGGCGGCGGCCGCGGCCATGGCGCGGGCGCGGTGCGCGACGAGCCCGACGGCGCCGGTGTCCGTCAGCGCCCCCGCGACGGCCGCGGCGGCGAGCTCGCCGACCGAGTGCCCGGCCGTCACGTCGACGACGTCGGCGGTGTCGCGCCCGTCGAGGATCACGCGGAGCGCGACGAGCGACGACGCGACGATGAGCGGCTGCGCGACGGCCGTGTCACGGATCGTGTCGGCGTCCGACTCCGTCCCGTGCGCGCGCAGGTCGAGGCCCGCGGCCTCGCCGAACGCGGAGACCTGGTCGGCGACGCCGGGCAGCTCGAGCCAGGGGGCGAGCATTCCGGGGGACTGGGAGCCCTGTCCAGGGCACAAGACGGCGAGCACCCGTCAACTGTGCCAACGCGAGGGCCGTGCGCCACGTCACGACGCGCACCAACCTTGCGGAGGGTGGTTGTGCCGAACCTACAAGGCGCCGCGGGCGCGGAGCCCGCGGGACGTCGGGCGCGCCCGGCTCCTCAGCGGACCGTCGAGAGCTGCCCGAGCGCGAGCGCGACCTGCAGCACGAACGACTCGCGGGCGTCCAGCGGGTCCCAGCCGGTGATCTCCGAGACCTTGCGCAGGCGGTAGCGCACGGTGTTGGGGTGGACGTACAGGGACCGGGCCGCCGCCTCGAGCGACCGGCCCGTGCCGAGGTAGGCGGACAGCGTCTCGAGCACCGAGCCCGTCGCCTCGGCGAGCGGGCGGTAGGCCTGGGCGACGAGCGTGCGTCGCGCCGTGGTGTCGCCGGTGAGGACGCGCTCCGGGAGCAGGTCGTCGGCGAGCACCGGGCGCGGGGCCTGCGGCCACGCGGGCGCGGCCCGCAGCCCCGCGAGCGCGGCCTGCGCCGAGCGCGCGGCCTCCTCCAGCCCGGGGACCGTCGGCCCGATGACGACCGGGCCGGGGCCGAAGCGGGGCAGGAGCGACGCCGCGGCGGCCTGGAGGTCGCCCTCGCCGCCGAGCACGAGGACGAGGCGGTCGCCGTGGATGCCCACGAGCGCGTCGCCCGCCGCGCGGCGCGTCGCCCGGCGCAGCTCCGCCGTCCGGACCTCGTCGAGCGTCGCGGCGATCGTGCCCGCCATGACGAGCGTCGAGCCGTGGCCGCCCCAGCCGAGCGCCGAGACGCGCGACCGCAGCGAGTCGTCGCCGTCGCCGCGGATGAGCGCGTCGACGACGAGGGCCTCCAGGCGCGCGTCCCACGCGCCGCGGACCTCCGCGGCGCGGGCGTAGACCTCGGCCGCGGAGAACGCCACCTCCCGGGAGTAGCGCAGCACGGCCTCGCGCAGGTCGCGCTCGCCGCCCGGCGCCGCGAGCTGGTCCGAGTACGCCTCGACGACCTCGACGACGATGCGGACGAGCTGGAGAGTGTTCTGGAGCGAGATCGAGCGCGTGAGCTCGGGCGGGGCCGCGGCGAAGATGTCGCTCACGCCGTGCGGCGGGGCCTGCGGGTCCGCGTACCACGTGACGAACGCCGTGATGCCGGACTGCGCGACGAGACCCACGTAGGAGCGGTCCTCGGCCGGGAGCTCGCGGTACCAGCGGATCTCGTCGTCGAGCCGGCGCAGCGCGGCGGACATGAGCAGGCCGCTGCCGTCGCGCAGGCGCTGGAGGTTGTCCGCGTTGCCGGCCGGGCCGGTCGGGGCCGACGCGGTCGCCGGGGTCCTGGGGGTGGCCGTCACGCGCCGAGCATACGGCCGGGGTTGTGGACAGTCCACAAAGCGCGTGCCACGGCGGGCCCGGGGTCGCCGGGGGACCGGGTCGCTGGGTGAGCACCCGGACGACCCGCTAGGGTCGGGGAATGGCACTCATGCCCCGACTTCGACAGCTCATGCGTCGGCCGACGTCCGCGTCGACCGTCGGCACGCGCCGCCCACGGTCCGGGGAGAAGCGTGGCGACACGGTCCACGAGGACGCGCTGCGGGCGATGCTCGTCGACGACCCGAACGACGAGCGGGCCTTCCGCGCGCTCGCGGAGCTGGTCCGTCGTCGCGCCGCGGAGGGACCGGCCACGGACGACCCGCTCGCCGCCCCGGCGGACGAGACGGAGAAGCAGCGCGCCGCCGACCTTGCGGTCTGGGCGCTCGCCGAGGAGCTCGCCGGGCACCCGCGCGGGTGGTACCCGCTCGTGGAGCTCGGCCGCCTCTCCCTCGACGACGACCCGGAGGCGGCCCTGCGCCGCTTCGCGACGGCCGCGGAGCGCGACCCCTCGGGGCACGCGCTCGCGCAGTCCATGGAGGTGCTGCGCACGGCGGGACTGCCGGTCGAGGCGCTGGGCCTCGGCGTCGGCCACTGGCGCGCCCGCGAGCACGAGGCCGAGGTCGGGCGCCAGCTCGTCCTCGCGGCCATCGAGGCCGACCGGCCCCTCGACGCCCGCCACCACCTCGAGTCGCTCGTCGAGTACGGCGACCCCCGGGGCGTCGCGCCTCTGCGCGCGGACCTCGAGCGCGCCGTCGCGCAGGCCGAGCAGCACCGCGCCGGGACCTGACCCGCGGCGCCCGGCAGCTTCCGGAGACGACGACGGCCGGTCACCCCGCGGGGTGACCGGCCGTCGTCGTCTCAGGCGGTGAGCGTCAGGCCTCGCCGCCCGCGTTGCCGGACGTGCCGGCGGTGACGTCCATCAGGCGGTACTTCTCGATCGCGCGGGCCGACGCGTCCGCGGGGACCTTGCCCTGCTTGGCGAGCGCCTGGAGCGTGCGCACGACGACGGACGGGCCGTCGATCTTGAAGTGCCGGCGGGCCGCAGCGCGCGTGTCCGAGAACCCGAAGCCGTCGGCGCCGAGCACCTCGTAGTCGCCCGGGACCCACTTGCGGATCTGGTCGGGGACCAGGTGGTCGTAGTCGCTCGTCGCGACGAACGGCCCCTCGGCACCGGAGAGCTTCTCCGTGACGAACGGGACGCGCGCGGGCGCGGCCGGGTCGAGGAACGCGGCCTGGTCGGCGGCGAGCGCGTCGCGCCGCAGCTCGTTCCAGCTCGTCACGCTCCACACGTCCGCCGCGACGCCCCAGTCCTCCTGCAGGAGCTGCTGCGCCTCGAGCGCCCACGGCACGCCGACGCCCGACGCGAGGATCTGGGCGCGCGGCCCGTCGCCCTCGCCCACGGAGATGCGGTGGATGCCCTTGAGGATGCCCTCGACGTCCACGTCCTCCGGCTCGGCCGGCTGGACCATCGGCTCGTTGTACACCGTGAGGTAGTACATGACGTTCTGGTCGCGGCCGTCCGCGCCCACGCCGTGCTCGCCGGGACCGAACATGCGCTCGATGCCGTCGCGCACGATGTGCCGGATCTCGTAGCCGAACGCCGGGTCGTACTGGACGATCGCGGTGTTCGTGCCCGCGAGGAGCGGCGAGTGGCCGTCGGCGTGCTGCAGGCCCTCGCCCGTGAGCGTGGTGCGGCCCGCGGTCGCGCCGATGATGAAGCCGCGCGTGAGCTGGTCACCCGCCGCCCAGAACTGGTCGCCGGTGCGCTGGAAGCCGAACATCGAGTAGAAGATGTAGAACGGCACCATGATCTCGCCCTGCGTGGCGTAGGACGTGCCGACCGACTGGAAGGCGGCCGCGGAGCCCGCCTCGTTGATGCCGGTGTGCATGATCTGCCCGGCCTCGGACTCCTTGTAGCTCAGCATGAGCTCACGGTCCACGGCGAGGTAGTGCTGGCCCTGGGTGTTGAAGATCTTCGCCGACGGGAAGATCGAGTCCAGGCCGAACGTGCGGGCCTCGTCGGGGATGATCGGCACGACACGCTTGCCGAACTCCTTGTCCTTGATGAGGTCCTTGAGCAGGCGGACGAACGCCATCGTCGTGGCGATCTCCTGCTGCCCCGAGCCCTTCTTGAGGATCTCGTAGGACTTGTCGCCGGGCAGGGTGATCGGCTTCGGCGACGAGCGGCGCTCGGGCACGAACCCGCCGAGCTGCTGGCGACGGTTCAGCAGGTACTGGATCTCCGGCGCGTCGGGGCCCGGGTGGAAGTACGGGGGCTCGTACGGGTTGGCGTCGAGCTCCTCGTCCGTGATCGGGATGCGCAGGGAGTCGCGCAGCGCCTTGAGGTCGGCCAGGCCGACCTTCTTCATCTGGTGCGTCGCGTTGCGGCCCGCGAACGACGGCCCGAGCGCGTAGCCCTTGACCGTGTGCGCGAGGATCACGGTCGGCTGGCCCGTGTGGGCGCGCGCCGCCGCGTAGGCCGCGTAGATCTTGCGGTAGTCGTGGCCGCCGCGCTTGAGGTTCCAGATGTCGTCGTCGGTCATGTTCTCGACGAGCGCCTTCGTCCGCGGGTCGCGGCCGAAGAAGTGCTCGCGGATGAACGCGCCGGACTCCGCACGGTACGTCTGGTAGTCGCCGTCGGGCGTGACGTTCATGAGGTTGACCAGGGCGCGGTCCTTGTCCGCGTTGAGCAGGACGTCCCACTCGCGGCCCCAGATGACCTTGATGACGTTCCAGCCCGCACCGCGGAACTGCGCCTCGAGCTCCTGGATGATCTTGCCGTTGCCGCGCACCGGGCCGTCGAGGCGCTGCAGGTTGCAGTTCACGACGAACGTCAGGTTGTCGAGCTGCTGCTGCGCCGCGAGCTGGAGCATGCCGCGCGACTCGGGCTCGTCCATCTCGCCGTCGCCGAGGAACGCCCACACGTCCTGCTGCTCCGTGTCACGGATCCCGCGGTTGTGCAGGTACTTGTCCGTCCACGCCTGGTAGATCGCGCTCGCCGGGCCGAGACCCATGGAGACGGTCGGGTACTCCCAGAAGTCGGGCATGAGCCGCGGGTGCGGGTACGACGGCAGACCGCCGCCCGGGTGCGACTTCTCCTGGCGGAACCCGTCGAGCTGGTCCGCGGAGAGGCGGCCCTCGAGGAAGGCGCGCGCGTACACGCCGGGGGAGGCGTGGCCCTGGAAGTACACCTGGTCGCCGCCGCCGGGGTGGTCCTTGCCGCGGAAGAAGTGGTTCAGGCCCACCTCGTACAGCGTCGCCACCGACGCGTAGGAGGAGATGTGGCCGCCGACGCCGATGCCGGGCCGCTGCGCCCGCGTCACCATGACGGCGGCGTTCCAGCGGATCCACGAGCGGTAGCGGCGCTCCAGCGCCTCGTCGCCGGGGAAGTAGGGCTCCTCGTGCACACCGATGGTGTTCACGTAGGGGGTGGTCAGGGAGGTCGGGACGGCGACGTTGCGCTCCCGGGCCCTCTTGAGCAGGTTCAGCAGGACGTAGCGGGCGCGCGGGCCCCCGCGGTCGTCGATCAGGCCGTCGAGGGCCTCGACCCACTCGCCGGTCTCGGCGGGGTCGAAGTCCGGAACCTGGCTGAGCAGACCGTTGATCAGCGGTCCGGTCTCGTCGTACGAAGCCACCAGCAACCTCATATCTCGTCGGATGCCGGGCGCTCGGCCGCGCGGTACACGGCCGACACCCGTCTCGGGCCCACTCCGGGCACGCGGCCGCGGCCGCTGGTGGCGACCGCGCCTCTTCACGAGACCAGGGTGGTCTACCCATTGTGTTCACAACGCGCGCGTAAGTCACACCATCGGGTGGTCAAGAGGGCGTGATTTCGGCGACACGGGCCGGACGGCGTGCGCGCCGCCGTCGTGCGGCCGCCCGGCGGTGCACGACCACGGCCGACGACCCGCGGGACGGCCGTCCGTGGGCGGTGCCTTGCCAAGCACCGCACCCTGCGGTGGGCTACCTTTGCCAGACACGGCAGGTCGTCGTGCGCGCGGGCGCCCGCCCGGGCGCGCGCGACGGCCCACCGCACGGACAGGACGAGGAAAGGAACGACACGACAGTGACCGACACCGTAGGGCCCAGCGGGGCGGACCGACTGGGGTTCGCGCCCGGCAACGTGGTCCAGGAGTTCGGCTGGGCGGACGACGTCGACGACGACCTGCGCGGGGAGCTCGAGGAGCTCGTCGGCGGCGAGCTCGTCGACGAGGACTACGACGACGTCACGGACGGCGTGGTCGTGTGGTTCCGCCAGGACGACGGCGACCTCACCGACCTGCTCGTGGACGTCCAGACCGTGCTCGACGACGGCGGCCTCATCTGGGTGCTCACCCCGAAGCCCGGCCGGCCGGGCCACGTGGGCCACAACGACATCCAGGAGGCCGCGACCACGGCCGGGCTGCACGCGACGAGCACGTTCGCCATCGCGCCCGACTGGTCCGCGACGAAGCTCGGGACCCGTGGCCGCGGTCGCTGACGACGCCGCGACGACCGGGCGCACGACGCCGCCCGGTCCGGGCGACCCGGCGCCCGACTTCACGCTGCCGGACACCCACGGCACGCCCGTCCACCTCGCGGACCTGCAGGGTGGGCCGGTGCTCCTCGTGTTCTACCCCTTCGCGTTCTCGGGGATCTGCACGGGCGAGCTGTGCGAGCTGCGCGACAACCTCGAGGAGTTCGAGGCGGCCGGCGTCACCCTGCTCGGCATCTCGTGCGACTCGGTGTTCGCGCAGAAGGCGTGGACGGCGCAGGAGGGCTTCGAGTTCGACCTGCTCTCCGACTTCTGGCCGCACGGGGACGTCGCACGGGCCTACGGCGTCCTCGACGAGGACAACGGCCTCGCGCTGCGTGGCTCGTTCCTGCTCGACGCCGACGGGATCGTCCGGTGGTCGGTCGTCAACCCGCGCGGGCAGCGCCGCGACCTCGACGGTTACCGACGGGCGCTGGAGCAGCTCTGAGCCCTGGGAGCCGGGCGGTCGTGGCAGGTGGCGGGGTGCCGACCCGGTAGGCTGTGCTCCGCCGTTCCAGGGCCTGTAGCTCAGCTGGTTAGAGCGCCACGCTTACACCGTGGATGTCGGGGGTTCGAGTCCCTCCGGGCCCACCCACCACTCCCTTCCCGCCAGTCACGGTCGTGCCGTGCTGCGACGTGGCACCCGCCGCCCGTGCAAGGGCAGCGCGCCGTGTCGGCGGCCGCCCCTAGCATCGGGCCCACCAGCAGCGACGACGTGACGGTGAGGTAGAGGGTGCTCGAGAAGGTCAAGGGTCTGTTCCGGCGTGACGAGGGGCAGACAGGAGGCGACCGCCCGAGCGCTCGGCTCGTCGACGCCCTGAAGGTGCTCGCCGTCGCGTCGCCGGAGCTCGAGGACCGTGCGGTCGCGTACGTGCACCGGGGCGAGGGACCGGAGGTCCTGCTCGAGCTGGAGGCGCTGCGGGGCGGCGACGTCGAGGCCCTCCTCGGCCGTCCGGGTCAGTCCGGGGTCTACTCCTGGACGACCCCCGCCCAGGACGACCGGCTGAAGGCCGCCGTGCCGGGGTGGACGTCGGCGAAGGCGGTCACCGCGCGCTCCAACCTCTACACGCTCTCGGACTCCGTCACCGTCCCGGAGCTCGTGCGCCTCGGCCGCGTCCTCAGCGCGGTCTCGTCCGAGGTGGACCGCGAGCGGGCGTCGGACCCGCGCTGGCTCACGACGCTCGTCAACGACATGTCGCGGCGCGCGAACGAACGCCGGCACGGGCAGAAGGGCAAGGGCGCGCCCGACCGCTGGACGCCGGACCTGCTCGTGGCCCTCGCGGTCGAGGGCGGCGTGCCGGAGGCGGACGCGCCGGCGGTGGTGCTGCGCGAGCTGTTCGAGCGGCCGGCGTCGGCAGGCTGGGCGTCGCGGCACCTGGGCCCGGCGCTGCTCGGCGACCCGGCGCGGGAGTTCGTCGTCGCGCACCTGGACGTCGCGACGCAGGTCCTGCCGGGGGTGAGCGCCGCGGGACGCGGTGAGCTCGTGGCGCTCGTCGCGGCGGACCCGGCGGCGACCGAGACGCTCGCCCCGCTGCTCGCCGTGCTCGCCGCGGACACGAGCAAGGCGGTGCGCGAGGCGGCGGTCGCCGCGCTCGTCCCGCTTCCCGCGGCGCGCCAGCGCGAGCTCCTCGCCCCTCTGCTCACGTCGCTCCCGGCCTCGCGGCTCGGCGCCGTGGTGACGCGCCTCGCCCAGGTCGACGGCGGTCTGGTCGCCCTGGAGGAGGCGGCCGAGCGGTCGACGGGCGCCCGGGCGACGCTGCTGCGCGACA
Organism: Cellulosimicrobium sp. MI9406; assembly: GCF_040595865.1. Classification (NCBI taxonomy): domain Bacteria; kingdom Bacillati; phylum Actinomycetota; class Actinomycetes; order Micrococcales; family Promicromonosporaceae; genus Cellulosimicrobium; species Cellulosimicrobium sp. MI9406. The sequence goes on along the minus strand of NZ_JALIZI010000002.1, from coordinate 446,540 downwards.
CCGTCGAGCGAGCGCGTGTGCTCGACGCCGCGCAGGAGGACGAGCCCGAGATCGACGTGCCGCCCTTCGAGCCGCTGCCGGAGACGGTGCTCGGCGACGAGTTCGTGCGGGCCGCGCGGGCCGCGATCGACACCGCCCTCGAACGCGCCCGCGCCGACCACGCGGCGCACGCAGGGAAGAAGGACGACGGGTGGCCGCGGTGGCGCCGCCTGACCGTCGAGCAGGACCTCAAGGAGCTGCCCGGCATCACCGACGAGGACCTCCGGGCCTTCGCGGCGTTCCTGTCCGGGACGAGCACCCGGCGCCCCGGCGGCGTCGTCATGCGCCGGCTGTCCGCGCCGGGCGTCTTCTCGCGCCTCCCCGGCATCACGCTCCTGCACCGGCTGCGGCTGCAGGGGAACGAGGGACGCGGGCGCAGCGAGCGGTTCGGCTGGTACCGGCTCCACGAGGGCGACCTGCTCGACGTCGACCTGCGCGTCCTCGACGAGGCGCTGCGGCGCGTCGGACGCGACGACGCCGGTGAGCTGGTCGACGAGCTGTACTTCTCGACCTGGTGGGCGACCGACACGGTGACGCCCGAGCACGCGTGGCCGTACTACGCGGGGCACCTCGACCGGCTCGCCGCCGCGCTCGACGACCGCGAGCGCACGTACGGCAACGCCAAGCCGGCCCGGGCGCTCGCGGTGCTCGCACAGCCGCCGCAGGTCCCGCGCCGGTTCCTGCCGCGCCTGACCGAGCTCGCGCTGGGTGAGGGCCGCACCTATCGCGCGACGGCGCAGGCGGCCCTGAGCACACACCCCGGGGTGCGCGGGCTGGCCGAGCAGGGCCTGGGCAACGGCCGGTCCGAGGTGCGCCGCAGCGCGGTGGAGTGGCTCGCCCGGCTCGGCGACGTCGACGCGGTGCCTGCGCTGCGCGCCGCGCTCGGCAAGGAGCGCAGCGAGGTCGTGCGCGCCGCGCTCCTCACGGCGCTCGAGGCGCTGGGCGAGGACATCTCGGCCGACCTCGCGCCCGAGGCGCTGCTCGCGGAGGCGACCAAGGGCCTGCGCGCGAAGAAGCCGGTCAGCATGGCGTGGTTCGACCTCGACGCGCTGCCCGCGGCCCGCTGGGCGGCGGACGGCTCGCCGGTGGACCCGACGGTCCTGCGCTGGTGGGTCGTGCTCGCGGTCAAGCTCAAGGACCCGAGCGGTGCCGGGCTGCTGGAGCGGTACCTGTCGCTGCTCCAGGAGGAGGACCGCGCCCGGCTCGGCAGCCACGTGCTCGCGGCCTGGGTCGCGCAGGACACGCGCAACCCCTCGCCGCAGGAGAGCGACGCCTACGCGACGGCCGGTGCCCAGCTGCGGTACGACCAGTACCAGGCATGGGCCAAGCGTTCGCCCGAGCACTACTCGGTCGAGGCGTCCAAGACGCTCGAGGACCACCACCGCGACCTGTACCGCGAGCACCAGGCCACGTACGTCGGCTCGGCGGTCAAGGACAAGGGTCTGCTCGCGCTGACCGTCGCGATGCCGGGCGCCGAGCTCGCCGCGACGTTCCAGCGCTACGCGAAGGCGCACGTCGGGCGTCGCGCGCAGACCGAGGTGCTCGTGCACGCGCTCGCGGCGAACGGGCAGCCGGCCGCGATCCAGGAGCTCCTCGCCGTCTCGCGGCGGTTCCGCCAGGCGACGGTCCAGGAGACCGCGCAGCGGCTCGCGGGCGAGCTCGCGGAGCGGCGCGGCTGGACGGCGGACCAGCTCGCCGACCGCACCGTCCAGACCGCGGGCTTCGAGGACGACGGGCTGCTCCACCTCGACCTCGGCTCCCGGGAGTACGTCGGGCGCATCACCCCCGCGTTCACGCTCGAGCTCACGAGCGACGCCGGGAAGGTGGTCAAGGCGCTCCCGGCGCCCCGGGCGCAGGACGACCCCGAGCTCGTCGCGGCCGCCAAGAAGCAGCTCACCGCGAGTCGCAAGGAGCTCAAGGCCGTCGTCGCCCTGCAGACCCAGCGGCTCTACGAGGCGATGTGCGTGGGCCGCACGTGGACGGCGTCGGAGTGGCAGGAGTACCTCCTCGGTCACCCCGTGATGTCGCGCCTCGTCGAGCGGCTCGTCTGGGTCGAGAACCCCGGGACGGAGGGTGCCCGCCCGTTCCGGCCCGACGGCGGCGCGCTCGTCGACGCCGACGACGAGGACGTGGAGCTCGGGGCAGAGTCCACGGTCGGGCTCGCGCACGCCGTCCTGCTCGGCCCGGAGGCGACGGCGGCCTGGACGGCGCACCTGGCGGACTACGAGGTCACCCCGCTCTTCGCGCAGCTCGACGTCGCGACGCCCGACGTCCCCGCGGGCGCGACCGCGATCGACGACCACAAGGGCTGGTTCTCCGACAGCTTCTCGATCCGCGGGCGCGCCACGAAGCGGGGCTACTCCCGCTCGCAGGCCGAGGACGCCGGGTGGTTCAGTGCGTACACCAAGGCGTTCACGAGCGCGGGGATCGTCGTGCAGATCGAGTTCACGGGGTCGTTCGTCCCGGAGGAGAACATCCCGGCCGCGGTGACGGCGCTGACGTTCGAGCGGACGGGCCGCGGCTCCGGACGGGGGACCGCGCGGATCGCGGACCTGCCGCCCGTCCTCGTCGCGGAGGCCTACCGGGACTATGTGGCGGTGGCCGAGGCGGGTTCGTTCGACCCCGACTGGGAGCGGAAGAGCCAGTGGTGACCCGCCGGACGCTCCCGTGAGCGGCGGCGCCGCCCCGTGATCGTCGTCGCGACGCTCGCCTGGCTGCTCGTCGCCGTGCTCGCGCGCCGGTCGACGGCAGTCCGGTCCGCCGTGAGCACGGCGACGTCGACGCTGCTCGCCCTCGCGGGCGTCGGGGCGGTCGTCGTCGTGGTGGCCGTCGCCGCGGACGACGGCGGGACCCGGGCGCTCGGCGCCCTCGCGAGCGTGCCCGCCGCGGCCGGCGCGGTCGCCGCCGGGACGTGGTGCGCGCGAGCGGTGGTCCGCCCGTGGACGGCGCGGCGGCGCGAGCGCGCGGCGGGCCGGGTCGCGTGGCAGGACCGCGTGCTCGCCGCCGCGGCGCGCACCGGGCCGCGCGTGCGAGGCGTGCGCGTCGCCGACGTCGCCGCCCGTTCGGCGTTCCGCGTCGCCGGTGTCCGCGTCACAGGCCTCGCCGCCGAGATGTCGTACTACGGCCTCATCTCGCTCATCCCGCTGACCACCGCGATCGGGTCGAGCCTCGGCTTCCTGCGCCCGCTCCTCGGCGACGACACCGTCGACTCGATCCGCTCGTCGATCGTCGGCGGGCTCACCACGGTGTTCGCCGAGCACGTGTCGACCTCGGTCGTCGCGCCGCTCGTCGACAGCCTCCTCGACGAGCAGCGCACCGGGTTCGCCGTCGGGTCGTTCCTCGTCGCGCTCTGGCTCGCGAGCCGCGTCTTCCGCGCCGCGGTCCGCGCCCTGGACGACGCGTACGGCGTCGAGCGGCGCCGCGGGGTCGTGGCGCAGTACGTCCTGGGGGTCGCGCTCGCCCTCGGCGCGATCGTCACGGCGGTGTCCGTCGTCGCGCTCGTCGTCGTCGGCCCGCTCCTGGGTGACGGCGCCGACCTGGCCGAGCGGCTCGGTCTCGACGCGGCCTTCCGGCAGACGTGGGACGTGCTGCGCTGGCCGACCGTCGTGCTCGTCTGCGGCGCGTACCTCACGCTGCTCTACCGCTACGCACCGAACGTCGACACGACGTGGCGGCGGTGCCTGCCCGGCGCGGCCGTCGGGACCGGTGGCGTCCTCCTCGTGTCCTGGGGGTTCGGTCTCTACGTCCGGCTCGCGGGACCGGCGGCGCCGGGCTCCGAGGCGGGGACGACGGCGGTCGTCCAGGCGGCCGGGCAGATGCTCGGCCTCGTCCTCGCCGGGGTCCTCTGGGGCTGGCTCACGAGCATCGTCGTGCTCGTGGGCGGCGTCGTGAACGCGGAGGCCGACCCGCACCGCGTGGTCCCGGCGGGACGCGCCACGGGCGCATCCTGGGCCGGTGGGGAGAGCGCCCCCGTGACGGGCACGGCCGCCGAACCCGTCGACGACCGCTCCCGCGGCACCGGCGCCGGCCGTGTGGGACGCGGCTCCTACGCTGACCTGCAGGACCACGGGCACGGTGCCCGCGACCGGACCGAGGAGGAGCCCGGGTGACGAGCACGACGACCGGTGACGAGCAGGCGCTCGCGGAGCTGCGACCGCCGGCGGAGGTCCGGTACGCCGACGAGCTCGCAGCGCTCGCCGAGTCCGACGCCCGACGCGGGGCCGACGTCCCGCCGGGCTGGCGCCTCAGCCCGCGCGCCGTGCGGGCGTTCGTCGTGGGCGACCGGGAGCTCGGCGTGAGCCGCAAGTTCTTCGGTGACGACCCGCTCGTCGACCGCGCGGTCGTGTCGTTGCTCGGCCGGCAGGGCCTCATGCTCGTCGGTGAGCCCGGTACGGCCAAGTCCCTGCTGTCCGAGCTGCTCGCGGCGGCCGCGAGCGGCACGTCGACCCTCACGGTGCAGGGCACCGCGGGCACGAGCGAGGACCACGTGCGGTACTCGTGGAACTACGCGCTGCTCATCGCGGAGGGTCCCAGCGAGCGCTCGCTCGTCCCGTCGCCCGTCTACCGTGCGATGGAGAGCGGGCGCGTCGCGCGGTTCGAGGAGATCACGCGCTGTGCCCCGGAGATCCAGGACACGCTCGTCTCCGTGCTGTCCGAGAAGCAGCTCATGGTCCCCGAGCTCGGCGCCGACGCCCGCGTCGCGGCGCGGCCCGGGTTCAACGTGCTCGCCACGGCGAACCTGCGCGACCGCGGGGTCCACGAGATGTCGGCCGCGCTCAAGCGGCGCTTCAACTTCGAGACGGTCGCGCCGATCCGCGACCGCGCGTTCGAGATCGAGCTCGTCGAGACGCGCCTCACCGCCGAGCTCGGGCCCGTCGAGGACCGACCGGTGCTCGACCGCGACGTGCTCGAGGTGCTCGTCACCGTGTTCCAGGACCTGCGCACCGGCACGACGGCGAGCGGCGCACCGGTCAAGCGCCCCGAGACCGTGATGTCGACGGCGGAGGCGGTGAACGTCGCGATCGCGGCGTCGCTCGAGGCGCGCTACCTCGGTGACGGCACGGTCACGGCGGGGCAGGTCGCGCGCCAGGTGGGCGGCGTCGCGCTCAAGGGCGACGAGGAGGACGCGCGGCGGCTGCGGCACTACGTGGACAACGTCGTGCGGGAGCGCGCGCGGTCCGACGCACGCTGGAAGGACTTCCTCACGGCGGCGGGCGACCTGTGGCGGTAGCCCGGCGCGCCGCGTGGGACGCCGCGCCGCCGCGGCTGCGACAGGCAGCCCACGACCTCGCGCTGCTGCGCGAGCGCGACGGCGTGCACCTCGTCGGGGTGCGCCACCACAGTCCCGCCTGCGCGGTCGCGGTGGCCGCGCTGGTCGCCGAGATCCGGCCGTCCGTCGTGCTCGTCGAGGGGCCCGAGGAGTACACGCGTCTCCTGCCCGCGCTGCTCGACGAGCGGACGGTCCCGCCCGTCGCGGTCCTCAGCCTCGCCGGCGACCTCGCGGACGCCGCGGGAGGCGGCGTGCGCGCCGCGGGCTTCTACCCGCTCGCGCGGTACTCGCCCGAGTGGGTCGCCGTGCGCGCGGGGCACGCGGCGGGCGCGGAGCTCGCGTTCGTCGACTCCCCGTGGGGGGAGCGGGCAGGAGAGGAGGACGACGAGCGGGGAGCCGCCGCGCGGACCGTCCTCGCGGAGCGCCACCTCGCGCACTCGCGCACGGTCGCCCGGCTCGCGGAGCGGCTCGGGTGCCGCGACCACGACGAGCTGTGGGACCACCTCTTCGAGGCGCGCGAGACGGCGCGCCTGCGCGACTGGCGCGAGCTCGTCGACGACGTGTTCGCCTGGGCGGCCCTCGCGCGGCTCGACTACGAGGACGAGGCGCTCGCCGCCGACGGCTCGCTCGACCGCGAGGCGCGCATGTCCGCGCGCGTCGCGGAGCACGCCGCGCGTGCGGACGGGCCGGTCGTCGTCGTCACGGGCGCGTTCCACACGCTCGCCCTCGTCGAGGCGCTCGTCGGGAGCGAGCACGGCGCGACGGTCGTGGCGCGGCGCCCCGCGGACGGGTACGGCGACCTCGCCGACGCTCCCGCGTGGCTCGTCCGCTACGACGACGAGCGGCTCGACGCCCTGCGGGGGTACGGCGCGGGCATGCCCGCGCCGGGCTACTACGACCGGCTCTGGGCCGCGCACCACGACCCGGCCGGGCCCGCTGCCGCCGCGGCCGGGGTCCTGGTCGACGTCGGGCGCGGGGCGTCGGAGCGCGGGGCCCTCGTGAGCGTGGCGCAGTCCCAGGCCGCCGTCGAGCACGCGCACCGGCTCGCGGCCCTGCGGGAACGGCCCTGGCCGTGCCGCACCGACCTGCTCGACGCGATCACCTCGTGCTACGTGAAGGACCCGGACGACCTGGACGCCGCGGGCGACCGCCCGCTCGGTCTCGCGGTCGCCGAGGTCTTCGCCGGGCGCGCGCTCGGCGACGTCGCCCCGGGCGGTGCGGCCCCGCCGCTCGTCGAGGAGGCGCGTGCCCGCGCCCGAGCGCTGCGCCTCGACGTGTCCGACGCCGTGCCGCGCACCGTGCGGCTCGACGCCCGCCGTCGTGCCGCGCACCGCGACCGGCGTCGGTTCCTCGCGCTGTGCGCGTTCCTCGAGCTGGGCTTCGCTCGCCGGGTCTCGGGCCCCGACCACGTCGCGGGCCGCGGGCTGGGCCTCGTGCTGGAGGAGTGGACGTACGCGTGGACGCCGCTCGTCGAGGCGCGCCTCGTCGAGCTCTCCCACCGCGGGGCGACGCTCGAGGCGGTCGCGGTCGCGCTGCTCGACGACGCCCGTGAGCGGGCGCGCGAGGAGCGCTCGAGCGACGCCGTCGCGCGCCTCGTCGCGCAGTGCGTCGTCGTCGGACTGCCGGAGCGGCTGCCCCCGCTCGTCGCGCTCGTGCGCTCCACGCTCGACGTGGACCCGTCGCTCGCGTCCGTCGTCGCGGGCATGCGACGGCTCGTCGCGCTGTGGCGGGCGCGCGTCGAGCTGGAGCTGGGCGACCACGCGCAGGCCCTGCTCGACCTCGCGGAGCAGGGGCTGGCCACGGCCGCGTACCTGGTCCCGGACCTCGCGGCGGCCGACGCGACGACGCAGGACGACGCCCTGGCGTGCCTCGTCGCGCTGCGGTCCCTCGTGCGCGACGTGCGCGGCGCGGGCCGGGACGGACCGGGCTCGGCAGCCGCGACGGTGGGACAGGCGCTCGCGCGCGTCCGCGAGGACGCCGACGCGTCCCCGGCGGTGCGCGGTGCGCTCACCGCGTTCGCCGCCGTCGACGACGAGCTCGATGACGAGCCCGGCGACGAGCCCGGCGACCGCGGGCTCGTCGAGCGGGTGCGGGCCCAGCTCGCACCCGGCGCAGACCCCGTGGCGGCGACGGCGTTCCTCGGCGGGGTCCTGCGCGCGGCCCCGGACCTGCTGCTCCACACGCCGGAGATGTTCGACGCCGTCGACGAGGGCCTGCGTGGTCTCGACGAGGACGCGTTCCGAGCGGTCCTGCCGGACCTGCGGCGCGCGTTCACGTGGTTGCGGCCGACCGAGACGCACCGGCTCGCCGAGCGCGTCGCCGCCCGCACCGGGACGCGCGCGGACGCGCTGGACCGGCGCGTGCACGTCTCGGAGGACGACCTGCGGGTCGCGCTGGTGGTGGAGCGCGAGCTCGTCGCCGTCCTCGAGCGGGACGGGCTGGGCGCGTGGGCTCGCGGGAGCGCCTCGTGACGGCGGGCGACGGTCTCGGCGTGGCCGGGCGGGCGGACGACCAGGAGGCCGCGCGGCGCTGGCGGCTCGTGCTGGGCCGGTACGCGGGCGACACGCTGCCCGTGGCGCCGCCGGACCAGGCGCTGGACCGCGCGCTCGGGCACCTCTACGACCGCGAGTACACCGCGCGCGGCCACCGGCACGGCACCGGGGGAGACCCCGACGGCGGCCGGGGCAGGGGCCGCGGAGGGTCGGTCGTCGAGGGGCTCGACTGGCTGGGGTCGGCGCGCGCGCTGTTCCCGCGCGAGACGTTCGAGCGCATGCAGGTCGAGGCGGTCGGCCGGTACGGCATGACGGAGCTGCTCGCGGACCCGCAGGCGGTCGAGGCCGTCGAGCCGAGCACGGAGCTGGCGTCGGCGCTCCTGCGCGTGCGGGGCAGGCTCGGGCCGCAGGTCCAGGACGGGCTGCGACGGATCGTCGCGCGCGTCGTCGAGGACGTGGTGCGCCGCCTGCGCCCCCGCTTCGAGACGGCCGTCGACGGGCGCCGGGACCGGTCCCGCCGCTCGTTCGTGCGATCCAGCCGCACGTTCGACGCCGCCGCGACGGTCCGCGCGAACCTCGGCCGCTGGGACCCGGAACGCGGGCGCCTGCTCGTCACGGACCTGCATTTCTCGGCGCGGCGGCGTCGGGCACTGTCGTACGACGTCGTGCTGCTCGTCGACCAGTCGGGGTCCATGGCGGCCTCGGTGCTCTACAGCGCGGTGAGCGCGGGCATCCTCGCGGGGCTGCCGGGGATCACGGTCCGCCTCGTGCTGTTCGACACGGCGGTCGTCGACATGTCGCACCTCGCGCACGACCCGGTGACGGTGCTGCTCACCGCGCAGCTCGGCGGCGGGACCGACATCGCGCGCGCCGTGCGGTACGCGGAGCAGCACGTGCGCGACCCGCGGCGCACGGTCGTCGCGCTCGTCAGCGACTTCGAGGAGGGCGGCTCGGTGTCGCAGCTGGTGTCCACAGTGGGGCGCCTGCACGCGTCGGGCGTCCGGCTGCTCGGGCTCGCGGCCCTCGACGGGCAGGCGAACCCCGCGTACGACCGCGGCGTCGCGCGCCGGCTCGCCGAGCAGGGCATGGAGATCGCGGCGCTCACGCCGGAGCGGTTCGCCGAGTGGCTCGGCGAGGTGCTCCCGTGAGCGGGTCCGGCGCCGGGCCCGGTGCGTGGGCCGCGGTGTACGCGGGGTACGACGACGACGCCCTCGCCACGCTCGCGAGCCCGGGCCTCGTCCGGCGCGCCCGCAAGGACGTCACCGCCGGGCGGGTCGAGCCGGTCGAGGCGCGCCCCGACGGCGTCGTCGTGTCCGTGGGCGGGGTGCGGGTCGAGCTCGACGCACGCGGTCCCGCCGGGGCGCGGTGCGCGTGCCCGACGCCGGGCACGTGCCAGCACGTCGTGGCCGCGAGCCTGTGGGCGCGGGGGACGGGTGCCGCACCCGCGCCGCCTCCCGCCGCGGCAGGTGACGGCGCGGCGCCGTCCGCTCCCGCCCCGGACCCGGTGGCGGAGATCCTCGCGCTCGACCCGCGCGTCGTGCACCGTGCCGCGGGCGCCGCCGTCGTGCGGGCGGTCGCCGAGACGGTGCCCGCTGATCCCGCGCAGGTGTCGGCCGACGGTCTCCCCGTGGAGGGGGCGGTCGGGGGGCCGCCCGTGGAGGTGGCGGTCGACGGCCCGCGCGCGGAGGTCTCGTGGCCCGGCGCGCCGCGCGTCACGTACGTCGCGGGGGCGGGGTTCCCGGGAATGCTCGTGGCCCGCGAGGGGGCGGCGTGGAGCGACGCCGACGAGCGCCGGTGGCGGCTGGAGGCGCTCGTGCAGGTGTGGCGTGCGCACGGCCGTCCGTGGCCCTGGCCCGAGCGGGTCGCCGCGACGCCGCGTGCCACGGGCGTTCCCGACGCCCGGGCGGTGGCCGACGAGGTCGTGCGCGCGGTCGAGCGGTTGCTCGACGTCGGGCTCTCGCACGTCGGCCGCGACGACCTGGAGGAGCTGCGCGGTGCGGGCGTGGTGGCGCGGCTCGGCCGGCGGCCCGCGGTCCAGCGCCTCGTGACGTCCGCGGTCGGGCGGCTCGAGGCGCTCGCGGACCGCCGCGACGCGGTCGACGAGACGGACTGCCTCCTGGCCCTGGCCGAGCTGTGGGCGTACGTGCAGGCGGTCCCCCCGCCCGACGCCGGCACGCTCGACGAGCGCCCGACCGACCTGGCGCGGGTCGTGCCGCTCGGTGCGCGGTGGTGGGTCGCGGCGTCGGGCGCGCGCGGGGTGACCGTGCACCTGTGGGACGCGGACGCCGGGCGCGTGCGGTCGGTCACCACCGGCCGCCCGCCGGGCGCCGACCCGACCTTCCGGCGCTCGTGGGACCTCCCGCTCGTCTGGGGCCGCTCGGTCGAGGCGCTGTGCCGCGGCCCGTTCGCGCTCCGCGGCGCGACCGAGCGCGCGGACACGGGGCTGCGCGCGGGCGAGGGGCCCGCCGTCGAGCCGCTCGGGGCGCTCGACGCCGACGAGCTCCGCGACGTCGCGGCCCGCACCGCGACGACCCCGCCGCGGGCCGAGGCCGGGTTCGGCCGGACACCCGCCGCCGTGCGGGTCGTCATGGTGCGCGAGGCAGGGGCGATCGGTCTCGACGAGGTCGCCCAGGAGCTCACCTGGACGCTGGTCGCGGCGGACGGCGCGGAGACGGTCGTGCGCGTCGACGCCGCGGACGAGGCGGCGTGCGACACCCTGCTCGGGGTCGCGGCGGGGAGCCGGCGCGTGGTCGCCGTCGCCGTCGAGCGCGACCTCGCGTCGCGGCGCGACGAGGCCGTCGGGCTGTTCGTCGACCGCCCGGGCGAGGGCCTCGACGTCGTCGTCCCGACGCTGACGCCGGCGTACGACCACCGGGCGTGGTCGACCCCGTGGACCCGGCTCCGCGCCCGGGTCCGGTCGCTGCGCGGGCGTGCCGGCGCGCACGCGCGGGAGGTGGTCGTGCCCACGCCCGTCGAGGAGGTGTGCGACACGCTGCTCGACACGGCCGTGGCGCTCGCCGCCACGGGGCGCCGGCATCTCACGCCGCACCAGGCGAGCGCGCTCGCGCGCGCCGCGCGCACCGCCGACGACCTCGGGGCGACGACGCTCGCCGCCGCGATCGGCCTCGTCGCGCACGAGCCCGACTCCGCTCGGCTCCTGCGCGCCGGCTTCGTCGCGTCCCGGGGGCGGGCGCTCGCGCGCGCCGTGGCCGCCGCGCCCGACCCCGGGCCCCGAGCACGGGAGGCGAGCGCGTGAGCACCTACGCCGTCCACGTCGGCTCGCCGGGACGGGCCCGGGTCGAGCACGTCGCGGACGGTCCGGCGGACCCGGTCCGCGAGACCTGGGACGACACGAACCGGTGGTACCCGCCCCTGCTCACGGCCGGGCGGCGCGTGGAGCGGTCGCACGACCTGCGCCTGTCCCACGTGCTGCTACGACGCTCGCGGCTCGTGGCGGGCACGCCGTTCGCGCGGCGCGACCCCGGGCCGTGGGACGCGCTCGCCGCGGTGCCGGCCGGGCGCGACCCGTCCGCGCCGCGGCAGCCCGTCGGGCTCTTCGAGCTCGGTACGCAGGACGGCCCGAGCGTGCGGCTCGACCCCGTCGCCGAGCTCCGCGACCAGCTCGCGACCGTCGCCGCCGCGGACGGGCCGGACGCCGCCGGGCGGCTGCGGCTCCTGCTGGCCGCCGAGTCCGCGGGTGCGCTCGTCGCCGCCGAGATGCACCACGCGGGCGTGCCGTGGCGCGCCGACGTGCACGACGCGATCCTCAGCGGCGAGCTCGGACCACGGCCCCGGCCGGGCGAGCGGCCCGCGCGCATGGAGGAGCTCGTCGCGCGCATCCGCACGGCGCTCGACGCGCCGCCTACCCTCAACCCCGACTCCCACCCCGACCTGCTCAAGGCGCTGCAGTACGCGGGTGTCGGCGTGCGGTCCCTGCGCAAGGGCGAGCTCGAGCGCACGGACCACCCCGTCGTCGAGCCGCTGCTGGAGTACAAGAAGCTCGCGCGGCTCCTCACGGCGAACGGCTGGGCGTGGCTCGACACCTGGGTGCACGACGGCCGGTTCCGTACCGAGTACGTCGTGGGCGGGGTCGTCACGGGCCGGTGGGCGTCGAGCGGCGGGGGAGCGCTGCAGCTCCCGAAGCAGGTGCGGCGCGCCGTCGTCGCGGACCCGGGCTGGCGGCTCGTCGTGGCCGACGCCGCGCAGCTCGAGCCGCGCGTGCTCGCCGGGCTCGCGCACGACGAGCGCATGGCCGCCGCGGGTCGCGGCGGCGACATGTACGCGGGGATCGTCGCGTCGGGCGCCGTCGCGACCCGCGACCACGCGAAGGTGGGGATGCTCGGCGCGATGTACGGCGGCACGACGGGCGACAGCGCGCTCGTGCTCCCGCGGCTCGCGAAGGCGTTCCCCGACGCCATCGGCCTCGTGGAGCGCGCCGCCCAGGCCGGCGAGCGCGGGGAGGTCGTCTCGACGCTCCTCGGCCGCAGCTCCCCGCGCCCCGGCGAGTCGTGGCACGCCGCGCAGGACGGGGCGTACGCGGTCGAGGACGCCGGTGCTACCGAGGACGCCGGGTCCGGGGCCGACGCGCAGGCGCGGGCCCGGTCGTACACGCGGGCCTGGGGCCGGTTCACGCGCAACTTCGTCGTGCAGGGCACGGCCGCCGAGTGGGCGCTGTGCTGGCTCGCGTCGATCCGGCGGCGGCTGTGGGACCTGCCCCTCGCCGCGACCCCCGGGGCGGCGCCCGCCCCGTTCGCCGACCGGGCGCACCTCGTCTTCTTCCTGCACGACGAGGTCGTCGTGCACGCGCCGGCCGAGCTCGCCGAGACGGTCGCGCACGAGGTCCGCGCCGCGGCGGCCGAGGCCGGACGCCTGCTGTTCGGCGACTTCCCGGTCGACTTCCCGCTCACCGTCGCGGTCGTCGACCACTACGCCGAGGCGAAGTGAGACGCGGCGGGCAGGACGCCCGGCGTCGTCACCGCCGCGGCTCCCCGCGGTACGTGCCGAAGGACCAGAGGTTCCCCTCGGGGTCCTGGAGCACGAGCTCGCGGCTCCCGTAGTCCGTGTCCCGCAGCGGCACGACGACGCGACCGCCGGTACCCGGCACGCGCTCGCGCAGCCGGGCGTCGAGCGCCTCGATCGCGGCGTCGTCGGGCACGACGGCGTACGTGCCGCACGTGCCCGGCTCGCGCGACCACTCCCGCTCGGGGGAGTGGCTGCCGAGCATGATCCCGCCGCCGTGCGGCCAGTCGAGCTGGGCGTGCGCGACGTCGCGGTCGTCGCCCGCCATGACGGCCGTCGCGACGAACCCGACGACGTCGGTGAGGAACGCGACGAGCGCGCGGGCGTCGCGCGCCTGGAGGGTGGGCCAGACCTGGGGGCGCGGTGCCCCGGTCGGCGTCCCGGCCGCGTCGACGGCGGGGGTGTGGTCAGCGGTGTCCCGGGTGCTCTCGTGGATGCTCATGGTCCCAGGCTGGGCCGTCGGTGTGGCCGCCGGCTTGGATGTTCCCGACCTCCTCCCGGACCCACCCGGTCGGCGTCGTGCCGGCGAACCGCCGGAAGTCGCGCACGAGGTGGGAGTGGTCGGCGTACCCGGCGCTCGCGGCGACGTCCGCGAGCGTGCGGGGCCCGCGGCCGAGGGCGAGGCGCTGCACCGCGCGACGTGCGGCGTCGAACCGCGCGAGCCCGCGCGCCGCGCGCGGCGAGACCCCGAGCTCCGCCCGGAACAGCGTCTCCAGGCGGCGCTCGCCCAGCGCCACGTGGCGGGCCACGTCCCGGACCCGGGCGCGCCCGTGCGTGCGCACGAGCACCCGCCACGCCTCCGCGACGTCGGGCCGCACGCCGTCGCGCCGGGCGACGGAGCCACCCGGCGCGACGCCCCCGGGCTGCGTGAGCGCCGCCCGCACGACGTCGAACGCCGCGGGCCACGAGCCCGCCTCGGCCACCTGCTCGCGCAACCGCTCGGCGACGGGCCCGAGCACCGCGTCCGCGTCCTCGACGAGCCCGAGCTCGCCGGCCCGGACGCCGAGCAGCTCCCGGCACGCGAGGGGGTCGAGGGCGAGCTGTACGCCCGCCTGCTCGGGCGGCTGGTGGATGTAGGCGGGCCGCGTGTGCAGACCGCCGACGAGCGAGGGGTAGCCCACCGGGGCGTCGTCCGGCCCGACCGCCGTCGGCACGGCGCCCGCGGTGCTCAGGACGAGCGTGAGCCACGGCGACGGCAGGCCGCGGTGGACGGACGGTGTCCCGTCCGTCGTCGCGGTCCGCAGGCGGTAGCCGACCATCGACACGACGCCGGGCGGCAGCGCCCGCGGCAGGGCTCGCACGTACTCGTGCACGGCTCCAGGCTAGGCACTCACGTCGCGGGTCGCAGACCGCGCACCTGCGGGACGTCGGTGCCGGTGGCCGCGCGGCGCACGTGGGAGCGCGCGTGCTCGACGGCGGCGTCGAGCGTGTCGAACAGGTGGTTCTCGTGCCGGAGCTCGGCGAGCGCGCCGACGTTCGTGAGCAGCGCGCGGTGCCGGTCCTGGACGCCCTTGACGAGGACGGTCACGCCGCGCGCCTCGAGGCCCTCGATGAGCCCGCCGAGCGCCTTCGCCCCGGTCGCGTCGACCATGCGGAGCTGGGAGAGCCGCAGGACGACGACCGCGACGTCCTCGTGCGCCGAGGCGTCGGTCACCTCGGCGAGCACGCGGTCGGCGGCACCGAAGAACATGGACCCCTCGAGCCGGAAGAGCGCGACGTGCTCGTCGCCCGGCTCGGCGGGGCCGGGCAGCGGCTCGCGGTGGACCCCGGAGGCGCGGGCGACGGTCCGCAGCGCGAAGAACGCGGCGACGAGGATGCCGATCTCGATGGCCTGCACGAGGTCGAACGCGACGGTGACGACGGCAGTCACGGCGAACGTCGCCGCGCTGGAGCGCCCGGCCCCGACGACGGAGCGGATCGTGCGCCCGCCGATCATCCGGAAGCTCGTCACCATGAGGACGCCGGCGAGCGCGGCGAGCGGGATCCGCGAGACCGGGCCGGTGGCGAGGTACATGACCGCGAGGATCACGACCGCGTGCACGACGGCGGAGAGCCGCGTCCGGGCGCCGGAGCGCACGTTGACCGCGGTGCGGGCGATGGCCCCCGTGGCGGGCATGCCGCCGAAGAGGCCGCTGGCGACGGAGGCGGCGCCCTGGCCGACGAGCTCCCGGTCGGGCTGGTAGACGGAACCGCCGCCCGGCCCGGACTGGACCATGGTCGCTGCGACGCGCGCGGACAGCAGGGACTCGATCGCGGCGAGCGCGGCGATGGCGAGCGCGGCGCCGCCGAGGTCGCGTAGCGCGCCGGGCGTGACCGACGGCAGGACGGGCGCGGGCAGCGACGACGGCAGCGCACCGATGCGCGGGACGGGCGCGCCGAGCACCTCGACGAGGACGGTGGCGAGCACGACCGCGACGAGCGACGCGGGGATCCCCGCGTGGAGCCGGGGGAGCAGCACCATGGTCGCGGCGACGAGCGCGACGCAGCCGAGCGTCCACAGCACCGGGGCGGCGGGGACGTCGGTCACGGCGGCGCGCACGGCCTCCACGGCGGACACGAGGGTGTTGTGGCCGGGCGCGACCTCGACGCCGACCGCGGCCGGGACCTGCTGGAGGAAGATGATGCACGCGATCCCGAGCGTGAACCCCTCGACGACCGGCCACGGGATGTACGTGACGACGCGCCCGAGCCGGGCGAGCCCGGCGACGAGGACCACGAGCCCGGCGAGGACGGTGACGAGCGCCACGGAGCCTGGGCCGTGCGTGACGACGACCGGCGCGAGCACGACCGCCATCGCCCCGGTCGGTCCGGACACCTGGTGGTTCGACCCGCCGAGGACCGCCGCGACGACGCCGGCGACGACGGCGGTGACGAGCCCGGCGGCGGCCCCGACGCCGGAGCTGACGCCGAACGCGAGCGCGAGCGGGAGCGCGACGACGCCCACGGTGACGCCGGCGAGGAGGTCGGCGCGCAGGGTCCGGGGGCGCAGGTCGTAGTCGGAGCGGCGGGGCAGCAGGTCGCGGACGGCGGAGAGGCGGTTCATGCCGAGGGGGACGACGCCGTGGTCGCGTCGAGCACCGCGCGCGCGGTCGCGCCGGGCAGGGCCGGGAGCCGCCGCGCGGCCTCGAGCTGGTCGGACGCGCCGGCGAGGTTCGACAGGAGGAACGCCCGCGCGACGACGAGCAGCTCGGCGACGAGCGGCTCGGCGAGGCGGTACTCGACGGCGTTCCCGCTGCGCGTCGAGGTGACGACGCCTGCCCGGCGCAGCACCGCGAGGTGCTGGGAGAGCTGGGACGCCTCGCACCCGGTGACGTCGAGCAGCACGGAGACGGGCGCGGTGTGGTCGGCGTCGGCGGCGAGGACCTCGAGCACCTGGATCCGCGTGGGGTGCGCGAGGCACCGGAAGAGCTCGGCCTTGATGCGGTAGAGGGGGGCGGTCTCGTCGGTGCCGGGGGCGCCGTCGTCGGGTCGGGGTGGGCGGGGCACGGGTCCTCCGGGCTACGGGATGATGGCTTGCGCAATCCATCAAACCACGGCGAGCGGCGTCCGGCGGCCCGCCCGGGATAGCCTGCCGCCATGACCGCCGCGCCCGACCCGAGCACCGACACGCCTCCTGCGGACCCGGCGGCCGAGGGCGCGGGGCACCCGACGCTCGGCCGCGTCGTGCGGACGCTGGACGAGCTGTACCCGCCGTCGACGGCGGAGGACTGGGACGCCGTCGGGCTCGTCGCCGGCGACCCGGACGCGCCGGTGCGCAAGGTGCTGCTCGCCGTCGACCCCGTCGAGGAGGTCGCGGACGAGGCACTCGCGTGGGGCGCCGACCTGCTCGTCACGCACCACCCGCTGTTCCTGCGGCCGGTGCACTCCGTCGCCGCGACGACCTTCAAGGGCTCGCTCGTGCACCGCCTCATCCGGGGCGGCTGCGCGCTGTACGTCGCGCACACCAACGCCGACGCCGCGCAGCGCGGGGTCGCGGACGCCCTCGCCGACGCGCTCGACCTCCTGCACCGCGTCCCCCTCGTGCCGCACCCCGCGCCGTCGCCGCACGAGGCGGCGCGCACCGGCACCGGCCGCGTGGGCCGGCTCGCGGAGCCGACGACGTTGCGCGCGTTCGCGCAGCGCGTCGCGCAGGTGCTGCCTCCGACGGTGCAGGGCGTCCGCGTGGCGGGCGACCTCGACGCGCGCGTGGAGTCGGTCGCGGTGGTGGGCGGGTCCGGCGACTCGCTGTTCGACGCCGTGCGCGCGAGCGGGGCCGACGTCTACCTCACGTCCGACCTGCGCCACCACCCCGTGTCCGAGTTGCGCGAGCGCGCGCGGCTCGACGGCGGCGAGGCCGGGACGCCGTTCCTCGTCGACGTGCCGCACTACGCCTCCGAGTGGCCGTGGCTCCGCTACGCTGCCGAGGACCTCGTGCGCGTCCTCGCGCGCTCCGGCGCGGCCGTGGAGACGCGGGTCAGCACGCTCGTCACCGACCCGTGGACGGCGCGGTTCCCGTCCGCACCCGCCGACCCCGCAGCCGACGCCGGACCGCCCCGCGACACCGCGCAGGGCTGACCCCCGGCGCGCGTCGACCCCCACCCGTCCCCACCGACCCGCACGCCGGCCCTCATCGGGCCCACGAAAGGAACCACCCGTGGCCACTGCACCGCCCGCCGACCAGCTCCGCCTGCTCGACGTCCAGGAGCTCGACACGCGTGCCCAGCAGCTCGCGCACCAGCGCAAGAACCTGCCGGAGCACGCGCGCATCGCCGAGCTCGACGCCCAGCTCGAGGACCTGCGCGGCAAGCTCGTGGAGTCGCGGACCGCGGTGAGCGACCTCCGGCGCGAGCTGACCAAGGCCGAGGGCGACGTCGAGCAGGTGCGGACGCGCGCCGCGCGTGACCAGTCCCGCCTGGACTCCGGGCAGGTCGGGGCGAAGGACGCTCAGGCGCTCGTCGCCGAGCTCGAGTCGCTCGCGCGCCGGCAGGGCGTCCTCGAGGAGGTCGAGCTCGACGTCATGGAGCGGCTCGAGGCGCACGAGGAGGCCCTCGCGAAGCTCGAGTCGGCGCACGCCGAGCTCGAGTCCGCCAAGGCCGAGGTCGTGGCCGCGCGCGACGCCCGGTACGCCGAGCTCGACGCCGAGGCCGCGCAGGTCGCGGGGCGGCGCACGGACGCCGTCGCCGGCCTCGACGCGGGCCTGCTCGCGCTCTACGAGCGCGTGCGCGACCAGAACGGCGGCCGCGGCGTCGTCGCGCTGCGCGGCCAGCACGTCGACGGGCTCAACGTCTCGCTGAGCCCGGCCGAGCTCGCGGCGATCACGTCGGCCGCGCCCGACCAGGTGGTGCGGCTCGAGGACTACGGCCACATCGTGGTGCGGCCGGAGGGCGCCGGCGCGTGAGCGGCACCAGCGGTCGGCAGCTCGTCGTCGAGGCCGACGGCGGCTCGCGCGGCAACCCGGGGCCCGCGGGTTTCGGGGCGCTCGTGCGCGACGCCGCGACCGGCCAGGTGCTCGCCGAGCGGGCCGCGTACCTCGGGACGACGACGAACAACGTCGCCGAGTACTCGGGCCTCGTCGCCGGGCTGCGCGCCGCCGCGGAGATCGACCCGGACGCGCGCGTGACGGTCCGGATGGACTCGCGGCTCGTCGTCGAGCAGATGTCGGGGCGCTGGCAGATCAAGCACGACGACATGCGCCGCCTGGCGGCCGAGGCCGCGGCGGTGCTCCCCGCCGCGCAGGTCACCTACGAGTGGGTGCCGCGCGCGCAGAACGCGGCGGCCGACGCCCTGGCCAACGAGGCGATGGACACCCGCGGGACCGTCGTGCGCGACCACGACCCCGCGGACCCGTCCTCGGGTGCAGCAGCCGACCCCGCGGCCGAGACCGCGCCCGTCCCCGTGGACGGGGCGACCCTCCCCGCCGTCCCCGAGGGCGCGGCGCTCGACACGCCCGCTCGGCCGTCGGGCGCCACCGTCCGGTTCGACGACGCGCCCGCGCTCACGGTCGTGCTCGTGCGCCACGGCCAGACGCCGCTCACCGTCGCGGGCGCGTTCAGCGGCTCGTCGGTCCCGGGGCCGTCGCTCACCGCGCGCGGCCGGACCCAGGCCGCGCAGGCAGCGGACCTGGTGTTCCGGATCGGTCGTCAGGCGTGGCCCGACCTGCCCCGCCCGTCGGCCGTCGTCTCCTCGCCCATGGTCCGGGCCCAGGAGACCGCGCGCGCCGTCGGCCGCCGCCTCGGGGTGCCCGTGACGACGGACGACCGGTTCGCCGAGGTGGACTTCGGCGCGTGGGAGGGGCTCACGGCCGGGGAGGTGGACGCCGGGTGGCCCGGCCTCCTGCCCGCCTGGTACACGACCGGGACGACGCCGGCCCCGGGCGGCGAGTCCGCCGCCGACGTCGGCGTGCGCGTCCGGCAGGGGCTGTGCGACCTCGTCGACACCATGCTGCCGGGTGCCGGACCCGCGGGCCGCACCGTCGTCGTCGTGGGCCACGCCGTCCAGGTGCGGGCCGCGATCGGGACGGCCGTGGACGCGCCGCCCGAGCAGTGGTCGCGGATCCGCGTCCCTCCGGCGTCGGTGAGCATCCTGCGGCTGTGGGCCGACGGCACGAGCGAGCTCACGGCCCAGGGCGTCCCGAGCGACCTCTGACCCGGCCGAGGTAGAGGCCTGGTAGCGCGAGGTAGAGGCATGGTCGTGACCACGGCTCTACCTCGGCGGCCTCGGACGCGCGGTGCGGGCGGCTTGGAGACCGGTCTCCACCCAGGCGTCGAGCTCGCGCGTGTCCGCCAGGCGCGGACCGTCGACGACGACCCACCCCGCCATCGTGCGGGTGCCCATCGTCATCGGCCGGGCGCCGCGCTCCAGGGCGGCGGTGCGTCCGCCCGTGCCGACCCGCACCATGAGGGCGTCCCCGGAGATCGCGATCGCCATGCGCCCGTCGACGAGGAACGCGAGGCCGCCGAACATCGTCCGCTCCTCGAACGGGGCGCGGGGCGCCAGCACCGCGCGGACGCGGTCGGCGAGGTCCTGGCTGACGGCCATGGGTCCACTGTGGACCCCTGCCCGTCCCGGCGCAGTGGCACGCGGCGCCGGCCCGGGCCGACAACCGCGCCGGACCGCTCGCCCGGACCGCTCGCCTGGACCGCTCAGGCGATGACGAGCTCGAGCGTCCGCGGGCCGCTGCGCGTCGTGGCGTCGTGCAGCGTGGCCTCGATCAGCCGGTAGGTGAGGCCCGAGCCGACCTCGGTCCCGATCACCGTGCCGACGAGCTCGCGTGCGGCGTCGAGCAGCCCGGCCGCGGACGACGGCGCCGCCGCCTCCCGGCGCACGAGATGCCCGGCGAGCACGCCGCGCGTGTGCTTGGCGTTGTGCGAGACGACGGTCCGCTTCCCGGTGTGCTCGCGCACGACCCGTACCGCGACCCACTCGGCCGCCAGCGGGCCGGACGTCCGCGGCTTCCACGCGCCCACGTACGTCGCGGACCGGCAGTCCACGACGACGTCGCCCGCGGCCCGGTCGTCGAGCACGGGGGCGAGGTGCGGTCGCCACGCCGTGGCGAGCTTCCCGACGCCCGGCAGGTCCACCGCCATGGAGAGCCGGTACGCCGGGACCCGGTCGGCGGGGGAGAGGGCGCCCCACAGCCCCGACACGACGCGCACGTCCTCGCGGGCCCGACGCGCGGGCTCCCCGCCCGCGGCGAGCGCTCCCGCGAGGTCCGCGGCGCCGTACAGCACGCCCGTGTACACGTCGGCCGCCGGACCGGCCGGGGCCGAGCGCAGCACGGTGTTGCGCCGCACCTCCTCGGCGAGCCCCGGCGTCGTGCCCAGGACCTCGTGGGCGTCCGGCCGGGCGCTCGCGGCGGCGAGCGCGTCGAGGACGGTCACGCGGTGCGCGGTGAGCGCGGGGGAGGTCAGGGTGTCGAGGTCGACGGGCGGGGCGCCGTCGGGCGCGGGGGTCTTGCCTTCGGACGGGGGGAGCAGCACGAGCACCGGGTCACTCTACGAGCGCGCGCGACGTCCCCGCCGCGGGTGACCGGCACCGACGGCGTGGGGTGCGTCACGGCTACGCTCGCCCGATGGCCCAGGTGAAGATCTACGGACGGCGCAGCGTGTGGGGCGCGCGGCGGACGGAGGTGTCCGACGCGCTGCACGACGCGCTCGTGCGCGCGTGGCAGCTCCCGCCGGACAAGCGGTTCCACCGCTTCCTGCTCCTGGACGACGACGACCTGGTCGCCCCGCGCTCGGACGCGTACCTCGTCGTCGAGGTCGTCTGCTTCACGGGCCGCACGCGCGAGGCCAAGCGCGCGCTGGTCGCGGCGCTGTACGACGACGTCGTGCCCGCCCTCGGCCTGACGGCGGACGACGTGGAGCTGGTGATCCTCGAGAGCCCGCGCGAGAACTGGGGCATCCGCGGGGTCAGCGGCGACGAGCTCGCGCTGCCGTACCGCGTCGACGTCTGACCCGCTCGTCCGCTGCCTCGGGCGGCGGGGGGACGGTCCGATCCCGGCGTGCGGCCGCTCAGCCTGCCTCGGCGACGACGGCCAGCACCGCGTCGCCGTACCGGGCGAGCTTGTTCTCGCCGACGCCGCTCACCAGCGCGAGCCGCTCGAGCGAGCCGGGCCGGGCGGTCGCGATCCCGCGGAGCGTCGCATCACCGAACACGATGTACGCGGGCACGCCTTGGGTCTTCGCCTCGCCCGCCCGCCAGGCGCGCAGCGCCTCGAAGAGCGGGACGTCCGCCTCGGCCAGCTCGGCGGCGGCCGCCGCCTTCCGTCCCTTCGCCGCACGCACCGGACGAGCCGGCTCGTGCCGCATCCGGACCTCGCGGCGCCGGGCCAGGACCTCCCCGCTCGCTGCGGTGAGCACGAGCGTCCCGTGCGCGCCCTCGACGGTGAGCAGCCCCTGGGCGAGGAGCTGGCGCACGACGGCCCGCCACTCGTTCTCGGAGAGGTCGTCCCCGACCCCGAACACCGACAGTTCCTGGTGCCGGAACCGTCGGACCTTCTCCGTGTCCCGGCCGAGGAGGATGTCGACGACCTGCCCGACGCCGAAGCGCTGCCCGCGCTCGCGGTCCAGACGGAATACCGTCGAGAGCACCTTCTGCGCGGCGACCGTCCCGTCCCAGGCCTCGGGCGGGGCGAGGCACGTGTCGCACGTCCCGCAGGCCCCCGGGTGCTCCTGGCCGAAGTAGGCGAGGAGCTGGGCGCGGCGGCACTCCACGGTCTCGCAGAGGGCGAGCATCGCGTCCAGGTGCCGGCCCAGGTTGCGCCGGTGCGCGGCGTCGCCGTCGGACGTCTCGATGAGCTTGCGCTGCTGCACGACGTCGGCGAGGCCGTAGGCCAGCCAGGCGGTGGAGGGCAGCCCGTCGCGCCCGGCGCGCCCCGTCTCCTGGTAGTACCCCTCGACGGACTTGGGCAGGTCGAGGTGCGCGACGAACCGGACGTCGGGCTTGTCGATGCCCATGCCGAAGGCGATCGTCGCGACCATGACCAGGCCGTCCTCGCGCAGGAACCGGGACTGGTTCGCGGCGCGCACCGACGCGGGGAGCCCCGCGTGGTAGGGCAGCGCCTGGATCCCGTTCTCGACGAGCGTCGCGGCGGTCCTCTCGACCGACGCGCGCGAGAGGCAGTAGACGATCCCCGCCTCCCCGGCGTGCTCGGTGCGCAGCAGGTCGAGCAGCTGCTTCTCGGGCCGGTCCTTGGGCACGATCCGGTAGGTGATGTTGGGGCGGTCGAAGCTGGAGACGAAGTGTCGTGCGCCCTCCAGGTCGAGGCGCTGGGCGATCTCGGCCCGCGTCGCGGCCGTCGCCGTCGCGGTCAGCGCGATGCGCGGGACGGACGGCCAGCGCTGGTGCAGCACCGACAGCTCGAGGTAGTCCGGCCGGAAGTCGTGGCCCCACTGGGACACGCAGTGCGCCTCGTCGATCGCGAAGAGCGCGATCGGCGTCCTGCCGAGCAGGTCGAGGGTCGCGCGGCTGCGGAGCCCCTCCGGCGCCACGTAGAGCAGGTCGAGCTCACCCGCCACGAGCGCGCGCTCCACGGCGCGGCGGTCCTCCGAGGACAGCGTGGAGTTGAGGAACGCGGCGCGGACGCCGAGCGCCGCGAGGGCGTCCACCTGGTCCTGCATGAGGGCGATGAGCGGGGAGACCACGACGCCGGTCCCCGGACGGACCAGGGCGGGGATCTGGTAGCACAGCGACTTGCCTCCGCCGGTCGGCATGAGCACCAGGGCGTCGCCGCCGTTGACGACGGTGTCGATGACGGCCGCCTGCTCACCCCGGAACGCGTCGTACCCGAACACCCGCCGGAGCACGTCGAGCGCGGGGTCGGTCGCAGTCGCTGTGGCCACCCGGGCACCCTACCGAGGAGTTCCGACACGACGGTCCCGGCGCGTCCGCCGCACCACGAGGCGCCCGTCACGGGCGGCGGAGCTCCGCGGGCAGGTCGTCCCGGTGGCGGACGGCGAGGGACGTCACCGCGCGGGTCAGGCAGACGTACAGCCGCCGCAGGCCCGTGACCCGGTCGGGCTCGCCCCGGACGACGCCCTCCGGGTCGTCCAGCACGACGTGGTCGAACTCCAAGCCCTTCGCGAGCGACGCGGGCACGAGGTCGAGGCGCGCGTCGAACTCGACCGCGCCGTCGTCGTCCGACGCCTCGCCGACGACCGCGAAGGCGAGGCCCGCCGCGGCGAGCGCCGCGCGCGCGGCGTCCGTGCCGGCGTCGGGCACGATCAGCCCGACCGACCCCTCACGGGCGAGCGCCGTGCGGACCAGGTCCACGACCGGCCTCGTGGTGAGGACGAGCTCGCCCCGCGCCCGGCGGACGGCGACCGGCGGGTCGAGGTCCGGCGCGATCGAGGGCAGCAGGCGGGCCGCGTACTCGATGACGTCGCCGGGGACGCGGAAGCCCGCGGTGAGCTGCTCCACGTGGCCGTCGGGCTTGCCGAGGTGCGTCAGCGCGTCGGTCCACGAGGAGACCCCCCACGGCGTCGTCGCTTGGGCCAGGTCGCCCAGCACCGTCAGCGAGCCGGTGCGCGCCCGGCGCCCGAGAGCGCGCAGCATCATCGGCGAGAGGTCCTGCGCCTCGTCCACCACGACGTGCGCGACCGACGCCCCGCGGGCCAGCAGGTCCGCGATCTCGTCGAGCAGGACGAGGTCGGCCAGCGTCCAGCGAGCCGTGCCCGGCGTCCGGGACGGTCGGGCCGGGCGCAGCAGCTCCTGCTCGGCCGGGGTCAGGACGCCGTCGGCGCTCGCGGCGAGGAACGCGGGGTCGACGAGGAGCCGGTGCAGCAGCGCCGTCGGCGTGACCTTCGGCCACACCGCGGCGGTGTAGTCCCGGACCGGGCGCGTGCGTGCGAGCGCGTCCCAGGCCCGCTCGTCGAGCGCCTCCCCGGACTCCTCGATCTGCACGAGGATCCGGTGCGCGAGCGCGTGCCGCAGGTGGTCGCGACCGGCGTCGAAGCGCGGCTCCCGGCCGACCACCTGCGCCACGCACTCGCGGGCCTCGTGCGCGGCGACGCGCCAGCGGCGCGCACCGCGCGGCAGCACGAGCGCCTCGGACGGATCGACGAGGTGCGACCACACGGCGCGTCGGAGCACCTCGGCCAGGCGCCCGTCGCCCTTGAGCCGGGCGACCTCCGCGGGCTCCGTGCCGCGCAGGCGGCCGTGCACCGCGACGATCTCCTCGACGGTGGTCTGGGTCGCGTCGACCTCGCCGAGGGCGGGCAGCACGTCGCGGATGTACCGCAGGAAGCTCGCGTTGGGCCCGACGACGGTCATCCCGGCGCGGCTCACCCGCTCCCGGTGGGAGTACAGCAGGTACGCGGCGCGGTGCAGCCCCACGGCGGTCTTGCCGGTGCCCGGCGCGCCCTGCACGACGACGGTCCGGTCGATCCCGCTGCGCACGATGACGTCCTGCTCGGGCTGGATGGTGGCGACGATGTCGCGCATCGGCCCGGTACGGGGCCGCTCGATCTCGGCCTCGAGGATCGCAGAGGGCTCCGCGCCCGCACCCGGGGCGGTGAGCGTCTCGTCCTCGAAGCCGGTGAGGGCGCCGCGCTGGAAGCCGTAGCGGCGGCGGACGGCGACCCCCATCGGCTCGGTGCGGGTGGCGCGGTAGAAGGGCGTGCTCACCGGGGCACGCCAGTCGACGACGAGCGGGTCGCCCTCGGGGTCCGAGACGTGGCGGCGTCCGATGTGGAAGACCTCGGCGGGACCGGGCCCGGGGCCGGCGCCGTCGAGGTCGATGCGTCCGAAGAAGAGCGGGACGTCGGGGTCGTCGGCGAGCTGGGCGAGCCGACGGGCGAGCGCCGCCTCGAGGTACTCGGCGCTGACCCGGTCTCCCGCGAGCGCGTCGAGCGACCCGGCCCGCTCGCGCATGCGGGCGAGCTGCCTGCGGGCGTCGGCGAGGAACTCCTGCTCCCGGGCGAGCTCGGCCGACGTGTCGGTCGCGGGTGCCGCGCTCGGGGCGTCGGGGGCGGACGGTTCGGCGGTGGCGGGCACGACAGACCTCCGGGAGCAGGCTTCGAGGGGGCGGGCCATCCTACGGGCCATGACCCGCCGGCGGGCCGGTCGCTGGTCCGCCGAGCCGCCCGGGAGCGGTAGCCTTGCTGGCGCGGACGAGTCGGTCGGACGGTCGCGTCGGGAGGCCTCGTGCCTCCCGCCGAGGAACGTCCGGGCTCCGAAGGGCAAGGTGGTGGGTAACGCCCACCCGGGGTGACCCGCGGGACAGTGCCACAGAGAACAGACCGCCGCGTCAGGAAGGGCTCCGGCCCCGACCGGTGCGGTAAGGGTGAAACGGTGGTGTAAGAGACCACCAGCGGACCGGGTGACCGGTCCGGCTCGGTAAACCCCACCTGGAGCAAGGTCAGACAGACTGTGTCTGAGGGCTGCCCGCCCGATTCTCCACGGAGAAGCACAGTCGGGTAGACCGCTCGAGCCCTGCGGCGACGCAGGGCCTAGATGGATGACCGTCGCCCGCGCGAGGGTGACCTCGCGCGGGAACAGAACCCGGCGTACAGACCGGCTCGTCCGCATCGCACCGCCCGACCTGAGACAGCGGCGCCTCCTCTGGTGCCGTGACGATCGACGCTGACATCGACGACGGCGATGACGACTTCAACGGCGTCGGGTTGTGCCCTGCCCCCCCTGGCGCTGACCGTCCCCGGACTGGGGTGAGCCCAGCGCGGACGCCTCCACTCCGTCCACGCCGGGCTCTGCGACAGAGTTACGGCCGCCTCGCATCAGAGACGGCGCGAGCCGGGCACCTACACGCGTCCCCGACCGCGTCGTGTCGAGGGTCGTCAGCCGCCTCTGGACGGCTAGTGCGCTCTGAGCTGCCCTGCTTCGTCGAACCCCAGCCGGGCGGGTGGTGTCTCGCGCATGCGGAGCAGTTCGTCGATGTGAGTCATCAGGAGAGCGAAGCCCGCCCAACGAGGCTCTCGTCCGGGCCAGAGCACCTCGACGTCGTCGGCGACCGCGTCGAGGAAGCGGTTCAGGTCCTCGTCGTCGACGTCCAGGACGATCGGCGGGGCGTACTGCCTGTCGTCCCAGCGGTGGATCTGCGCTCCGTCGGTGGTGACGCGCACGTCGTTGCCGTCGGAGGCCGACTGGAGGGCGAACTGCTCGACGGTTCGGGTGGTCATGAAAACGCAGGGTAGATGGTGCCCTGGTTGCCGGTCGCGGACGACAACGACGACCGGGCGTGCGGGACCGCGACCGCGCCGCCGTCGACGGACGTGTCCGTGATGCTCTCCCCGCCGTCGGGCCAGGCGAGACCGGGCGAGCGCGTGCAGCTCGACGCCGTCGTGCGCAACGGCGGCCCGGCGGGCACGACCGCCGAGGTGCGCTGCACGCCGGCGGCCACCGCCGCGCTCGCCGTCGTGGCGGCGACGGTCCTCACGTGCGTCGTCGGCGACCTGCCGCCCGGCGCCGCGGTGACGTACCGCCTCACGGGCACCGCCACCGGAGCGCCGGGCACGGACCTCGTCGTCACGGCGCGGGTCGCGCACGACGCACCGGACACCGTCCCGGAGAACGACGTCGCGGCCGCGGCGGTCCGTCTGCTGCTCGGAGCGACGCCTCCTCCCGACCCCGGCCCCGGCCCCGGTCCCGGCCTCCCGCCGTCGGGCCCGGGGGAGCCGCCCGCCGGTGCGGCGCCGGGCTCGCACCCGGCCGCCCCGGGGTCGTCCGCGGGGCCCTCGTACGCCCTCGCCGTGACGGGCGCCACGACAGTCGGCCTGGCGGCGCTCGCCGCCCTCCTGCTCGGCCTCGGGACGCTGCTCGTGCGCGGGCACGGGAGGGCCGCGCGCGGCCCGGGCGGGCTCGGGCCGCGGCGGACGCGAGGCGGCGGGACGGCGTGAGCGCCGCGGTGCGGCGTTAGGCTGTCGTGCCGCACCCGCCGCGGAGACGCCGGTCCGCCGGCGCGTCCGCCCGCCTCTCCCGGCACCACCGGGAGGACGGGCCCCGTCCTACTCGTGCCGAGGAGCACCATGTCGCACCACGACTCGCACACGCCTCCGCTCGCCTACGTCATCGCCGGTTCCGAGGCCACCGGCGGCGCCGGCATCCAGGCCGACCTGAAGACGTTCCAGGAGCTCGGCGCCTACGGCGTCGGCACGCTCACGTGCATCGTCTCGTTCGACCCGAAGAACGACTGGGGCCACCGCTTCGTCCCCGTGGACCCGCAGGTGATCGCCGACCAGTTCGAGGCGGCGACGGTCACGCACGAGCCCTCGGTCGTGAAGATCGGCATGCTCGGCACGCCCGCGACGATCGACGTCGTCGCCGAGTCGCTGCGCTCGCGCACGTGGGAGCACGTCGTGCTCGACCCGGTCCTCATCTGCAAGGGCCAGGAGCCCGGTGCCGCCCTCGACACCGACACGGCGCTGCGCGCGCAGGTCCTCCCGCTCGCGACCGTCGTCACGCCCAACCTCTTCGAGACGCGCACGCTCGCGGGCGTCGAGTCGATCGAGACGGTCGAGGAGCTCGTCGAGGCGGCGCGCAAGGTCCAGGCGCTCGGCCCGCGCGCCGTCGTCGCGAAGGGCGGCGTCGAGCTGCCCGGCCCCGACGCGGTCGACGTCCTGGTCGACGGCGACGAGGTGCACGTGCTGCGCACCCCGAAGATCGGCGAGGAGCGCGTGAGCGGGGCCGGCTGCACGTTCGCCGCCGCGATCACCGCGGAGCTCGCGAAGGGCGCCTCGGTGCTCGACGCCGCGCGCGTCGCCAAGGACGTCGTCACCGCCTCCATCGAGGACCGCGTGGCCTCGAACGCGCCGTTCGACGCGGTGCGGGTCGGCGCGCGCCGCTGACCTCCTGCGGTGCGCCCGGGCTGCGCCCCACGACCCCGGGCCGACCCGTGCTCGACCAGCGATCACCCCTCGGACGTCTCGACGTCCCCTGACGGTCAAGGAATACTCTCGTCACCGTGAACGACCTCTCCCCTTCGGAACTGTCCCCGTCCCCGGGTGCTGCCGACGGCCCCGACCGGGTCTCCGCCGATGTCTCCGACCTCCCCGACGGCACCGGTCACGCCGGGCGCGGCCTCGCGCGCCACGACGTCCCGGGCCCGCTGCGCGACGACGTCCGCCTGCTCGGCGGCCTGCTCGGCACCGTGCTGCGCGAGACGGGCGGCCAGGACCTGCTCGACGACGTCGAGCGGCTCCGCGAGCTCTCGATCCGCGCGTACGACGACCGGTCGGGCGCGGTGCTCGCCGAGGCCGAGGCGCTCGTCGAGGGCCTGTCCATGGCGCGCGCCGAGCAGGTCGCCCGGGCCTTCACGTGCTACTTCCACCTCGCGAACCTCGCGGAGGAGTACCACCGCGTGCGCGTCCTGCGCGAGCGCGAGGCGGAGTTCGCGACCCGCGCCACGACGCCGGACGACTCGCTGCCCGAGGCGTTCGAGCAGCTCGTCGGCGAGGTCGGGCGCGAGGAGGCGCTGCGCCGGCTGCGTCGCCTCGAGTTCCGCCCCGTGCTCACCGCGCACCCCACGGAGGCGCGCCGTCGTGCGGTCTCCGGCGCGGTGCGGCGCATCGCGACGCTCCTCGACGAGCGGGACGCGCAGCGCCTCGGCGGCACGTCGCTCGCGGAGAACGAGCGTCGTCTCCTCGCCGAGATCGACACGATGTGGCGCACCGCCCCCATCCGCGAGCACAAGCCGTCGGTCCTCGACGAGGTGAAGACGGCGCTCGGCGTGTTCGACGCGACGATGTTCGACACGTTCCCCACCGTCTACCGCCGCCTGGACGACTGGCTGCTGGGCGACGAGGCGGGGCGCGAGGAGCCGCTCGTGCGGCCGTTCGTCAGCCTGGGCACGTGGATCGGCGGCGACCGCGACGGCAACCCGAACGTCACGGCCGACGTCACGCGCCAGGCCGCGGCGATCGCCGCCGACCACGCGCTCGCGGCGCTCGAGCAGCAGGCGCGCGCCGTCGGGCGCAAGCTCACGCTCGACCAGGACGGCACGCCGCCGTCGGACGGCCTGCGCGCCCTGTGGGAGCGCCAGCGCCGGCTCTCGGAGGCGGTCACCGTCGCCGCGTCGGAGGCGTCGCCGCGCGAGCCGCACCGCGCGGTCCTGCTCGTCGTCGCGGACCGCATCGCCGCGACGCGGGCCCGCAACGCCGACCTCGCCTACCCGAACGCCGAGCAGCTCGAGTCCGACCTGCGGGTCGTCCAGGAGTCGCTCGTCGCGGCGGGCGCACCCCGCGCGGCGTACGGGGACCTGCAGCAGCTCGTGTGGCAGGTCGAGACGTTCGGGTTCCACCTCGCGGAGCTCGAGGTGCGCCAGCACTCCCAGGTCCACGAGGGGGCGCTCGCCGAGATCGCGGAGAAGGGCCTGCACGGCGACCTCTCCGACCGCACGCGCGAGGTGCTCGACACGTTCCGCGCGCTCGGCGCGGTCCAGCAGCGCTACGGCATCCGGGCCGCACGCCGCTACATCGTGTCGTTCACGCAGAAGCCGGAGCACCTGGCGGCGGTGTACGAGCTCGCAGAGCTCGCGTTCGAGGGCTCCGACGAGGCGCCCGTGGTCGACGCGATCCCGCTGTTCGAGACCTTCGCCGACCTCCGGGCGAGCGTCGACATCCTCGAGTCCATGCTCACGCTGCCGCAGGTGCAGCGTCGGCTCGCCGAGAACGGGCGCCGCGTCGAGGTCATGCTCGGCTACTCGGACTCGTCGAAGGACGTCGGCCCGGTGTCCGCGACCCTCGCCCTGCACGACGCGCAGAGCCGCATCGCGCAGTGGGCCGAGCGCCACGGCATCACGCTCACGCTGTTCCACGGCCGCGGCGGTGCGCTCGGCCGCGGCGGCGGCCCGGCGAACCGTGCCGTGCTCGCCCAGCCCCCGGGCTCGGTCGACGGCCGCTTCAAGCTCACCGAGCAGGGCGAGGTCATCCTCGCGCGCTACGGCGACCCGACGATCGCGTCGCGCCACATCGAGCAGGTCGCCGCGGCGACGCTGCTCGCGTCGGCGCCGTCGACGGAGAAGCGCAACGCCGAGGCGACCGAGCGCTACCGCGACCTCGCGGCCGCGCTCGACGAGTCGTCGCGCCGCCGGTTCCACGAGCTCGTGCGCGCGGACGGGTTCCCGCAGTGGTTCTCGCAGGTGACCCCGCTCGAGGAGGTCGGTCTCCTGCCGATCGGCTCCCGCCCGGCACGTCGCGGCCTGTCGGTCTCGTCCCTCGACGACCTGCGCGCGATCCCGTGGGTGTTCTCCTGGTCGCAGGCGCGCATCAACCTCGCGGGCTGGTACGGGCTCGGCACGGCGCTGCGCGACTTCGGCGACCTCGTGCTGCTGCGCGAGGCGCACCGCGAGTGGCCGCTCTTCGCGACGCTGCTGGACAACGTCGAGATGTCGCTCGCCAAGACGGACGAGCGCATCGCCGAGCGGTACCTCGCGCTCGGGGACCGCGACGACCTCGCGCAGGCGATCCTCGACGAGCTGCGCCTCACGCGCGAGCAGGTCCTCGCGGTGACGGAGAACGCGTGGCCGCTCGCCGGCCGGCGCGTGCTGGGCCGTGCGGTCCAGCTCCGCAGCCCGTACGTCGACGCGCTCTCGCTGCTCCAGGTCCGCGCGCTGCGCGGCCTGCGCTCTGGCGCGGAGGGCCCTGTCAAGGACGAGCTCCAGCACCTGCTGCTGCTCACCGTCAACGGGGTCGCGGCCGGCCTGCAGAACACCGGCTGAGGTCCGGCGCCCGCCACGACGGCCGTCACGTCGACCCGCGACCGGGTCCGTGGCGGCCGTCGTCGTCTGGACAGCCGTCCAGTTGTTGAATGAATCCTCAACCATCGCCCGGGTGAACGGCCGCTCACGGGGTTCTGGGTAAAGTCTTCGCCAGAGGCCTACCAGCCGCCGCTATCCGTGGGGTACTCTGGCGACGACCGACCACGCCGGAGTCCTGCTGTCGCCCGACGACGTACGAGAGCAGGGGCCGACAGGTCGGGGCGTCGGGCAGGAGGCGCGGCACTCGTCGGGGTGGGCGAGGCAAGGCGGGACGAAGGGCGGGGCAGTGTTGGTACAGGAGCTCGAACGCAGCGACACCGGGGCAGGGACGGGCGGCATCCGGCTGCTCGAAGAACGCGACGCGAGCGTCGTGGACATGTGGGGCGAGATCGACGTCGCCCTGCGCAGCGAGGCGAGCGCCGCGCTCGCCAACGCTCTCGAACGCGACGTACCCGTGGTCATCGACACGTCCAAGGTGACGTTCATGGACTCGACGGGCATCGCGTTCCTCGTGCAGTTCTACACGATCGGCTCCGAGGAGGGGCTGTCCGTGACGCTGCGCAACCCGCCGACGGTCGTCACCGACGTCCTGGAGATGCTCGGCGTCATCGAGATCTTCGGCACCGAGCACCACGAGGTCAGCCCGGCCTGAGGGCCCCGGCGAGCCCGGCCCCTCGGGACCGGGCTCGGACCGTGGGCACGATCGTCAGACGGCGTCGGCCGCGAGCGAC
Organism: Cellulosimicrobium sp. MI9406; assembly: GCF_040595865.1. NCBI lineage: Bacteria > Bacillati > Actinomycetota > Actinomycetes > Micrococcales > Promicromonosporaceae > Cellulosimicrobium > Cellulosimicrobium sp. MI9406. The sequence goes on along the minus strand of NZ_JALIZI010000002.1, from coordinate 414,800 downwards.
GCGGCGCCCACGATGCCCGCTGCGTTGCGCAGCTGGGCGGGCACGATCGGCGCCCGCAGGTGCAGCAGCGGCAGGAAGTGCTCGTGCTTCTTGCTCACGCCGCCGCCCACGACGATGAGGTCGGGCGAGAACAGGTCCTCGACGACCCCGAAGTAGCGCTGGAGCCGCTCGGCCCACTGCGCCCAGTCGAGGTCCTCGCGGTCGCGCGCGGCGTCGGAGGCCCGGGTCTCGGCGTCGTACCCGTCGATCTCCAGGTGCCCGAGCTCCGTGTTGGGGAGCAGGTGGCCCTCGACGAGGATCGCGCTGCCGATGCCGGTGCCGAGCGTCGCGACGAGCACGACGCCGTCCGCGTCGCGCGCGGCGCCGTAACGCACCTCGCCCACGCCCGCGGCGTCGGCGTCGTTGACGGCGACGACGTGCCGTCCCGTCTCGCGCGCGACGAGCGCCGGGAGGTCGACGCCCGTCCACGACTTGTCGAGGTTGGCGATGAACCGCACGACGCCGTGCTGGAGCGGGGCGGGGAACGCGACGCCGATCGGCACGTCCTGCGGGAGGTCGTAGGCGCCCACGAGCTCGGCGATCACCTCCGCGACGGCCTGCGGCGTCGACGGCTGGGGGGTGGGGATGCGGTGCCGCTCCTGCGCGAACTCGCCCGTGGCGAGGTCGACCGGGGCGCCCTTGATGCCGCTGCCGCCGACGTCGATGCCGAAGGCGGTGCGGGGGCGCGGACGGTCCGCGGGGGGTGCGGCGTGCGAGTCCTGGTGGGCGTTCATGGCAGTGTGAGGATCTCCGCTCCGTCGTCGGTCACCAGCAGCGTGTGCTCGAACTGCGCGGTCCGCGAGGCGTCCGCGGTGACTACCGTCCACCCGTCGTCCCACATCCGCCACTCGGACGTGCCGAGCGTGAGCATGGGCTCGATGGTGAAGACCATCCCGGGCTCGATCACGGTCGCGTGGTCGGGCGCCGCGTCGTAGTGCGGCACGACGAGCCCCGAGTGGAACGCGCGCCCCACGCCGTGGCCCGTGTACTCGCGCACGACCCCGTACCCGAAGCGGGCGGCGTAGCGCTCGATGACACGACCGACGACGTTGATCTGGCGGCCGGGCGCGACGGCCTTGATGCCGCGGGCGAGCGCCTCGCGCGTGCGCTCGACGAGCAGCGCCGACTCCGGGTCCACCTCCCCGACGGTGAAGGTGGCGTTCGTGTCGCCGTGCACGCCGCCCACGTAGGCGGTGATGTCGACGTTGACGATGTCGCCCTCGACGAGCTCGGTGGAGTCCGGGATGCCGTGACACACGACCTCGTTGAGCGAGGTGCACAGCGACTTGGGGAACCCGCGGTAGCCGAGCGTCGACGGGTAGGCGCCGTGGTCGAGGAGGAACTCGTGGCCCACGCGGTCGAGCTCGTCCGTCGTGACGCCGGGGGCGACGTGGCGCTCGACCTCGACGAGCGCCTGCGCCGCGACGCGCGAGGCCGTCCGGATGCGCTCGACGGTCGCGGGGTCGTTGACCTCGCTCCCCTCGAAGGGCCGCGGTCCCGGCCGGCCCACGTACTCGGGGCGCTCGATCGTCGTCGGGACCTGCCGCTGGGGTCCCACGACGCCCGGCGTCAGGGGGCCACGGCGCCCGGGGCGTGGGGGAGCGGCGGCGTCGGGCGGGACGGGGGCGGTGCGCATGGCCGCCAGTCTACGAACGCGCGGGCGCAGTGGGCGGCCGGCCGGGCCGGGATGGGGGAGGATCGAGGCATGAGCACCGGATCACGCTTCAGCGACGACGGCGAGCCCGCGGCCACGGACGGGTACTACTACGACACGCGCACCGGCGAGGTGCACCGCGGCCCGAGCGCGTCGTGGTCGCACCGCATGGGCCCGTACCCGACGCGCGAGGCCGCCGAGAAGGCCCTGGAGACGGCGCGCGAGCGCACCGACGCCTGGGACGAGGAAGACCGCCGCGAGCGCGAGGAGTGACCCACGCCCCGCCGCCCGGCCCGCGCCGGGTGTGGTCGGGTCGTCTCGGCCTCCTCCTCGCGGGCCTGGCGGTGGGCGCGCTGGCGTTCCTCGTCGCGCTGCAGGTCCGCGCCGTGTCGGGGGCCGGCCCGACGACGGTCACCCCCTCGGGCGGGGCCGTGCCCGCCGCGCCCGAGCCCGCGCCGTCGACGGCGTCGCCCGACCCGACCGCTACGGAGACCGGGCCGGCGCCCCCGCTCGCGGGCGTGACGGTCGCCGTCGACCCGGGGCACAACGGTGGGAACGGGGCGAACCCGCTCGTCGTGAACGCGCCCGTCCCCGACGGCCGTGGCGACACCAAGGCCTGCAACACGGTGGGGACGTCCACGGACTCGGGCTACCCGGAGCACGCGTTCACGTGGGACGTGGCGGGGCGGCTCGCGGCACGCCTGACCGAGCTGGGCGCCGTCGTCGTGCTCACGCGCCCCGACGACGCGGGCGTGGGCCCGTGCGTCGATGCGCGCGGTCGGTTCCCGCAGGAGAACGACGCGGACGTGCTCGTCTCGCTCCACGCCAACGGCACGGAGGACCGCCGCGCGCACGGGTTCTTCGCGATCGTGTCCGACCCGCCCGTGGACGAGGCCCAGGGAGAGCCGAGCGTCACGCTCGCGCACGAGCTCGTGGCCGCGCTGACGGCGGCCGGGTTCGCGCCGTCGTCGGCGGTCGCGGCCGACGACGGCCCCGTCCAGCGACGCGCCGACCTGGCGACGCTCAACCACGCCGAGCGGCCGGCCGTGATGCTCGAGCTGGGGGAGATGCGCAACCCCGACGAGGCCGCGGTCATGGAGTCGGAGGAGGGGCGCCAGCGCTACGCGGACGCCGTCGCGAGCGGCGTCGCCGCGTGGGTCGCCGACGGCGGTGCGGGCGCGGGGTGACCCGGCGCCCGCACCGGGTGCTCAGCGGGCGAAGCTGTGCGCGTCGTCGGGGAAGGTCCCGCCGCGCACGTCGGCGGCGTAGTCGGCCGCCGCCTGGCCGAGCGCGGCGCCGATCTCGGCGTAGCGCTTGGCGAACCGGGGCGACCAGTCCGTCATCCCGGCCATGTCGGTCCAGACGAGCACCTGGCCGTCGCACGCGGCGCCCGCGCCGATGCCGATGGTGGGGATGCGCAGGATCTCGGTGACGCGCGCGGCCACCTCGACCGGCACCATCTCGAGCACGACCGCGACGGCGCCGGCCTCGGCCACGGCGAGCGCGTCCTCGCTGAGGCGCTCCGCGGCGTCGTCGCCCCGCCCCTGGACGCGCGGGCCGCCGAGCAGGTTCTCGGACTGCGGCGTGAAGCCGAGGTGCCCGACGACGGGGATGCCCGCGTCCGTGAGCGCCTGGATCTGCGCCGCGACGCGGCGGCCGCCCTCGAGCTTGACCGCGCTCACGCCCGTCTCCTTGAGGAACCGGACGCCGGTGGCGAGCGCCTGCTCGGGGCCCGCCTCGTACGAGCCGAACGGCAGGTCCACGACGGTGAACGCGCGGCGCGCGGCGCGCGCGACGGCGCGGGCCGGGGGGATCAGGTCGTCGACCGTGACGGGCAGGGTCGACGCGTGCCCGTGCATCGTGTTGCCGATCGAGTCGCCGACGAGCAGCATGTCGATCCCCGCGTCGTCGAAGATGCGCGCGGTCACCGCGTCGTAGGCGGTGAGCATGGTGATCTTCTCGCCGCGCGTCTTGGCCTCGGCGAGGTGGTGCACGCGGACGCGGCGCGGTCCCGTGCCGCCGGTCGCGGCGGGCTCGGGGGCGGTGTGAGCAGACATGACGGCCTTTCCTGGGTGCGGGAGGGGGCGGACGACGCGCGGGGTGCCGGCGTCGTCAGGCGAGCGGCTCGCGCCAGCGGTTCGTGATCGGCAGACGGCGGTCGCGGCCGAACGCGAGCGCGGTGACCTTGGGGCCCGGCGGGTACTGGCGGCGCTTCCACTCGGCGCGGTCGACGAGCGTCACGACCTTGTCGACGACCTCGGGGTCGAACCCGCGGGCGAGGAGCTCGGCGCGTCCCTCGGCGTGCTCGATGTAGGCGTCGAGGACCTCGTCGAGCAGGTCGTAGGGCGGCAGCGAGTCCTGGTCGGTCTGGCCGGGGCGCAGCTCCGCCGACGGCGGCTTGGTGATCGACGACTCCGGGATGGGCGGGATCTCGCCGCGGTCGAGCGCGGCGTTGTTGCGCCAGCGCGCGAGCTGCCACACGCGCGACTTGTCGACGTCCTTGAGCGGCGCGAACCCGCCGATGCTGCCCGCGTCGTAGATCGTGGCGTACCCGGTCGCGAGCTCGGACTTGTTGCCCGGCGCGATGACGAGGTGGCCCTCGCGGTTGGAGATCGCCATGAGGATCACGCCGCGCACGCGCGCCTGGAGGTTCTCCTCCGCGACGCCCTCGAGCTCGAGCTCGCCCTGGAACGCCTCGACCATGGGCGCGATCGGCTGGACGCGGTAGTCCGCGCCGAGCCGCTTCGCGAGGTCGGCCGCGTCGTCCTTGCTGTGGTCCGACGAGTACCGCGACGGCATCGACACGCCGACGACGTTCTCGCCCCCGATCGCGTCCGCGGCGACGGCGGCGGTGAGCGCCGAGTCGATGCCGCCCGAGACGCCGAGGACGACCGAGCGGAAGCCGTTCTTGCGCACGTAGCCCGCGAGGCCCGTCACGCACGCCCGGTACACCTCCTCGTCCGGGTGCAGCTCGGGGGCGCGCGGCCCGCGCGGCGAGCCGTCGGCGGGGAGCTCCCAGACGAGCAGGTCCTCCACGAACTGCGGCGACGAGGCGACCACCGTGCCCGCGGCGTCGGTGACGAACGAGCCGCCGTCGAACACGAGGTCGTCCTGGCCGCCCACGAGGTTCACGTACGCGACCGGGGCGCTCACCTCGCGCGCGCGGCGCGCGGCGAGGTCCGTGCGGACGTGCCCCTTGCCCTCCTCGTACGGCGACCCGTTGAGCACGAGCAGCAGGTCGAGCCCGTCGCCCGCCTCGTCGAGCGTCGCCATCTCCGCGACGGGGCCGCCGTCCTGCCAGATGTCCTCGCAGATCGCGATGCCGACGCGGCGCCCCTCGACCTCGACGACCGTCGTCGTCTCGCCGGGCGCGAAGATGCGGAACTCGTCGAACACGCCGTAGTTGGGCAGGTGGTGCTTGTCGTACGCGGCCTGCACGGCGCCGTCGCGCAGCACGACGGCGCGGTTGGTCGGCAGGTCGGCGGGGGAGCCCGAGGCCTCGCGCTCCGCGGCGCCCGCACCGCGCGGCGCGCCCGAGGTGCCCACGGTGCCGAGCACGACGGTGACCGCGCCCAGCCCCTCGGCGTCGAGCCGCGCCGCGATGTCCGCGGCGGCGTCCCACGCCGCGCGCCGGAACGACGCCCGCAGCGCGAGGTCCTCGATCGGGTAGCCGGTGAGGGTCATCTCCGGGAAGGCGACCAGCTGCGCGCCCGCGGCCGCGGCCTCCCGGGTGCGCTCGAGGACCAGGGCGGCGTTGCCGTCGAGGTCCCCCACGCACGTGTCGACCTGTGCCAGCGCGACGCGCAGATCAGCCATGCGTCCACCCTAGACGAGCAGGGCGGACGGCTCGTCCGGGGGCCCGCCCCGCGGCACGACGTCCAGGACACGACCGTGTCACCCGTTCGTCACACGGATCAGGCAGGATGTACCGCATGGACAGGCAGCAGGAGTTCGTGCTCCGCACGGTCGAGGAGCGCGACATCCGCTTCATCCGGCTCTGGTTCACCGACGTGCTCGGCATGCTCAAGTCGGTGGCGATCGCGCCGGCGGAGCTCGAGTCGGCGTTCGCCGAGGGGATCGGGTTCGACGGCAGCTCGATCGAGGGCCTCACGCGCGTGTACGAGGCCGACATGATCGCCAAGCCGGACCCGACCACGTTCCAGGTGCTGCCGTGGCGCGGCGAGCGGCACGGCACCGCCCGCATGTTCTGCGACATCCTCACGCCCGACGGCGAGCCGTCCCTCGCGGACAGCCGCAACGTCCTCAAGCGTGCGCTCGCCCGGGCGAGCGACAAGGGGTTCACGTTCTACACGCACCCCGAGGTCGAGTTCTACCTCTTCAACCAGCCGGCCGACGCCGGGTCGCCGCTCGTCCCCGTCGACCAGGGCGGGTACTTCGACCACCTCGCGCGCGGGAGCACGCACGACTTCCGGCGCGCCGCGATCACGATGCTCGAGTCCATGGGCATCTCGGTCGAGTTCTCCCACCACGAGGCGGGGCCGGGGCAGAACGAGATCGACCTGCGCTACGCCGACGCGCTGACGACGGCCGACAACCTCATGACGTTCCGCACGGTCGTCAAGGAGGTCGCGCTCGAGCAGGGCGTGTTCGCGTCGTTCATGCCCAAGCCGATGGCCGACCACCCCGGCTCGGGCATGCACACGCACCTGTCGCTCTTCGAGGGCGACCGCAACGCGTTCCACGAGCCCGGCGCCCAGTTCGAGCTGTCCAAGACGGCGCGCCAGTTCATCGCGGGCCTGCTCGTCCACGCGGCGGAGATCACCGCGATCACGAACCAGTACGTGAACTCGTACAAGCGCCTGTGGGGCGGGGCCGAGGCCCCCAGCTACGTGTGCTGGGGCCACAACAACCGCTCCGCGCTCGTGCGCGTCCCCATGTACAAGCCGGGCAAGGGCAACTCGAGCCGCGTGGAGTACCGCGCGCTCGACTCGGCCACCAACCCGTACCTGGCGTTCGCCGTCATGCTGGCCGCCGGGCTCAAGGGCATCGAGGAGGGCTACGAGCTCCCCGAGGAGACCGAGGACGACGTCTGGGAGCTCACCGACGCGGAGCGTCGCGCGCTCGGCATCAAGCCGCTCCCGCAGTCGCTCGACGAGGCGATCCGCATCATGGAGGGCTCCGAGCTCGTCGCCGAGACCCTGGGCGAGCACGTGTTCGACTTCGTGCTGCGCAACAAGCGCCAGGAGTGGGACGCGTACCGCGCGCAGGTCACGCCGTTCGAGCTGAAGCGGTTCCTCCAGGTCCTGTGAGCGGGTCCACGACGACGTCCGGTCGGTCCGGCGGGTCCCGCCGGCCCACGCTCACGGGTCGGCTCGCGCGGTTCGGCTTCGCCGACATCACGCGTTCGGCCGGTCTGCTCGCGGACCCGGACCTGGCGCTGCTGCTCGACCCGGGCGCCCGGTCCGTCGATGGTCCCGAGGCCGGCGCCACCGACCCGGCGGGCGTCGTCGACGACGAGCTGCTCGCCGCGTTCGGCCAGGCCGCCGACCCGGACCTCGCGCTCCTGCAGGTCGTGCGGCTCGCGGGCGCGCTGCGCCCCGACGTCGAGGCGCGCGGTGCGCTCGCGGACCTCGCGCGCGGCACCCTGCGGCCCGGCCCGGCCCGCGACCGCCTCCTCGCGGTGCTCGGGGCGTCGGTCGCGCTCGGCGACGACGTCGTGCGGCGCCCCGCGCTGCTCGAGGTCGTCGCGGACCCGGCGCCGGGCACCGGGGTGGCCGCGGGCGACGTGCGGGCCGAGCTGCTGCGCGCCGTGGGCGCCGACCCGGACGCCGCCGTCCCGGTCGCGGCCGAGCCGGGGCCTGAGCGGGTCGACGCGCTGCGCCGCGCCTACCGCGAGCGGATCCTGCGCATCGCCGCGACCGACCTCACCGTCACCGACCCCCTGACGCGCATGCCCGCGGTCGGTGCGGCCCTGGCCGACCTCGCCGCCGCCGCGCTCGAGGGTGCGCTCGCCGTCGCGCGCGCGGAGCTCGACGACCACGGTGCGGGGGTGCGACTCGCGGTCATCGGCATGGGCAAGTGCGGGGCGCGCGAGCTCAACTACGTCTCCGACGTCGACGTGATCTACGTCGTCGAGCCCGCCGACGGCTACGACGAGGAGCACGCCACGACCGTGGGGGCGCGCCTCGCGACGAGCCTCGCGCGCGTGTGCTCCGGCACGTCCGGCGAGCCCGCCCTGTGGCAGGTCGACGCCGCGCTGCGCCCCGAGGGCAAGCAGGGGCCGCTCGTGCGCACGCTCGCGAGCCACGTCGCGTACTACGAGCGCTGGGCCAAGACGTGGGAGTTCCAGGCGCTGCTCAAGGCGCGCACCGTCGCGGGCGACCGCGAGCTCGGGCTCGCGTACGAGGAGGCGATCGCCCCGTTCGTGTGGTCGGCCGCGGGTCGCGAGAACTTCGTCGAGGACTCGCAGGCGATGCGCCGCCGCGTCGAGGCGCACGTGCCCGCGGCGGAGGCCGACCGCCAGCTCAAGCTCGGCAAGGGCGGCCTGCGCGACGTCGAGTTCACCGTGCAGCTGCTCCAGCTCGTGCACGGGCGGTCCGACGACTCGATCCGCAGCCGCAGCACCCTCACCGCGCTCGCCGAGCTCGCCGCCGCCGGGTACGTGGGGCGCGAGCACGCGGCCCGGCTCGGCGTCTGCTACCGGTTCCTGCGCTCGCTCGAGCACCGCATCCAGCTCTTCCGGCTCCGGCGCACGCACCTGCTCCCGACGGCCGACGACGAGCTGCGCCGTCTCGCCCGGTCGCTCGGCATGCGGACCGAGGGCGCGGCGGGCCTCACCGAGCGGTGGCGCGCGACGCGGCGCGAGGTGCGCGGCCTGCACGAGGAGATCTTCTACCGGCCGCTCCTGCCGGTCGTCGCGCAGCTCTCGCCGGACGAGGTGAGCCTGGCGCCGGAGGCCGCGAAGGCGCGCTTCGCCGCCATCGGCTACCGCGACCCGGCGGGTGCCATGCGGCACGTCACCGCGCTCATCGAGGGCGTGAGCCGTCGCGCCGCCATCCAGCGCCAGCTCCTGCCCGTGATGCTCGGCTGGTTCGCCGAGGGCGCGGACCCGGACGCCGGGCTGCTCGCGTTCCGCACGCTCTCCGAGACGCTCGGCACGACGCACTGGTACCTCCAGCTCCTGCGCGACTCCGGGTCCGCGGCCCAGCGGCTCGCGCACCTCCTGGCGAACTCGCGCTACATGGCCGACGCGCTCGGCCGGTCGCCCGAGTCCGTGCGCTGGCTCGCGGGCGACGCGGACCTCGTCCCGCGCGGCATCGAGCGCCTCGCGGCGGAGACCGACGCGATCCTCACGCGCGCCGACGAGGTCGAGCCGGCCACGGTGAGCCTGCGCGCCGTGCGGCGGCGCGAGCTGGCCCGCACGGGCGCCGCCGAGCTGGTCGGGGTCGTCGACCCGGTCGACGCCGCGCGCAGCATCTCCGACGCGGCGGACGTCGTGCTCGCGGGCGCGCTCCGGGTCGCGGAGTTCGTCGCGCGCGACGAGCTCGGCTATGACGCGCCGGACCCGTCGTCCGCGCCGTCGCGGCTGCTCGTCGTCGCGATGGGGCGCCTGGGCGGCCGGGAGATGGGCTACGGATCGGACGCCGACGTCATGTTCGTGCACGACCCGGCGCCCGGCGCGGCCGGCGACGCCGCCCAGGCGTACGCGCTCGCCGCGGCGACGCGGCTGCGGCAGCTGCTGTCCGCCGTCGGGCCGGAGCCCGCGCTGCCCGTGGACGCCGACCTGCGACCCGAGGGGCGCAACGGCCCGCTCGTGCGCTCGCTGGCGTCGTACACCGAGTACTACGAGCGCTGGTCCAGCGTGTGGGAGGCGCAGGCGCTCCTGCGCGCGCGGCCCGTCGCGGGCGACGTCGCCGGGCTCGGCGAGGCGTTCACCCGGGTCGTGGACGAGCGGCGCTACCCGGCCGGAGGTCTCGACCTCGCGCACGTGCGCGAGGTGCGGCGCATCAAGGCCCGGGTCGAGGCGGAGCGGCTCCCGCGCGGCGTGGAGGCGTCGCGGCACCTCAAGCTCGGGCGCGGGGGAGTGTCCGACGTCGAGTGGACCGTCCAGCTCCTCCAGCTCCAGCACGCCCACGAGGTCCCCGCGCTGCGGACCACGTCCACGGTGGACGCGCTCGACGCCGCGGTCGACGTCGGGCTCGTCGACCCCGACGACGCCGCGACCCTCGGCGAGGCGTGGCACCTCGCGTCGCGCCTGCGCAGCGCGCTCGTGCTGTGGTCCGGGCGGACGACGGGCACGACGGTGGACGTGCTGCCGCACGACCGCTTCGCGCTCAACGGCCTCGCGCGCGTGCTCGACCTGCCGGGCGTCGACACGGGCGCCGAGCTGGAGGAGCACTACCTCCGCACGGCCCGCCGGGCCCGCACCGTCATGGAGCGCGTCTTCTACGGCGAGGACTGACCGGGGGCCGTGCGGGGACGGTCAGATCGTGCGCGGGGCGCGCGCGAGGTTGGCCCGCAGCTCGTCGGCGTCCTGCCGCGCGACGTACGCGGGGCGGTCGCGCTCGACGCGCCACGACTCCGCGAGCGGGCTCGTGTCGACGGTGTCGAAGCCGAGCTCGTCGTAGAACCGCTCGACCCACGCGGCGGCCTCGGGGAAGTCGCTCGACGTCGCCAGCGCGCGGCGCCCCGGCGTCCCGGCGGGCGTGCCGTCGGTCGTGATGTGCGGCGCCTGGATGTGGTTGAACGCCTTCGCCACCTTCGACGCCCGCAGATGCTCCTGGAGCAGGCCCGACGACGTCGCCTCGCCGCGGTCGAGCGCGTCGACGTGGCCGTCGCGCTCCCAGTAGTAGTTGTTCGTGTCGAGCACGATCTTCCCCGCGAGCGGCTCGACCGGGACGTCGCGGTACGCGTGGAACGGCACCGCCACGACGGCGACGTCGGCGGCCCGCGCCGCCTCCTCCGCGGTCGCCGCGCGCGCCCGCGGACCGAGCTCGGCGACGAGGTCGTCGAGCGTGCGGGGGTCGCGCGAGTTCGCGATGACCACGTCGTACCCCTGCCCGACGGCGGCCCGCGCCACCTGGGAACCGATGTTGCCTGCGCCGATGATCCCGAGAGTCGTCATGGTCATCGACAACGCGTCCGCGGCGTCACTATTCCGCACGGCTCGCCGTCCGGACCGTGTGGCATCCTGACGTCCGAGAGGGGGGGCCCATGATCGACCCGCTGGTCGCCACGTTCGCGATCCTGGCCCTCGCCGTCGTGGGCTTCATGACGAACCGCCTGCCGCTCGTCGTCGTCGCGCTCTTCGTGCCCGTCGCGCTGTGGGCGACGGGCGTGCTCCCGCTCGACGAGGCGCTGGGCGGATTCAGCGACCCGATCGTGCTCTTCATCGCGTCGCTCTTCGTGCTCAGCGACGCGCTGGACTCGACCGGCGTCACGGCGTGGATCGGGCAGTGGCTCGAGCGGCGCGCGTCGCTCGGGCGCGCGGGCCTGCTCACGCTCATGGTGGGCGTCGCCGCGCTGCTCGCCGCGGTCATCAGCATCAACGGCGCCGTCGCGGCGCTGCTCCCCGTCGCGGTGGTCGCGGCGGCGCGCGCCGGGATCGTGCCGTCGCGCATGCTCGTCCCGCTCGCGTTCGCCGCCGGCGCGGGGTCGCTGCTCACCCTCACGGGCACGCCCGTGAACATCATCGTCTCCGAGGCGGCGGCCGAGGCCGGCGGTCGCGAGTTCGGCTACTTCGAGTTCGCGCTCGTCGGCGTCCCGCTCGTCCTCGCCACCGCGGTGCTCGTCGTGACCCTCGGCGACCGGCTGCTGCCCGAGCGCGTCCCCGAGCACCTCGCCGACACCGCGACCGACCCGCGCGAGCGCGTGCGCTCGTGGCGCGAGAGCTACACGCCCGACCTCGACACGGGCCGCCTGTTCACCGGCGGCACCGGGGTCGTGGAGGTGGTCATCGCACCCCGATCGACCCTCGTCGGGCGCACCGTCAGCCCGGGCATGACGACGCGCGACGAAGGGCTCGTCGTGGTCGCCCTCCGGCGGGGCGAGGCGCACGCGTCGGCGTCCGACGCCGAGCGGGCCTCCGGGACGCTGACCCTCCAGCCGGGCGACGCCGTGCTCGTGCGCGGCCCGTGGGACGCGCTCCACCGGTACACGCAGTCGCCCGACGTGCTCGCGGTCGACTCGGCGCGCAGCCTGCAGCGCGGCGTCCCGCTGAGCCGCGGCTGGCGCCGCTGCCTCGCCGTGCTCGTCGTGACCATCGTGCTGCTCGCGACCGGCGTCGTGCCGCCCGTCATCGCCGGTCTGCTCGCCGCGGGCGCCCTGGTGGTCGGCGGGGTGGTCACCGTGCCGCAGGCGTTCCGTGCGATCTCGTGGGACACCGTCGTGCTCATCGCGGCGCTCATCCCGCTGTCCGCGGCGTTCGTCTCGTCCGGGGCGGCGGAGGCGATCGCCGGGCTCGTGCTCCGGCTCACGGGCGACGGGTCGCCGCGCCTCGCGCTGCTCGTGGTGTGCGTGCTCACGCTCGTGCTCGGGCAGTTCATCTCGAACGTCGCGACGGTGCTCGTCATGGCTCCCGTCGCGGTGTCGTTCGCGCAGACGCTCGACGTGAGCGTGCTGCCGTTCATGATGGCGCTCACGGTCGTGGGCGCGGCCGCGTTCCTCACCCCGATCGCCACCCCCGTCAACCTCATGGTCCTGCAGCCCGGCGGGTACCGGTTCGGCGACTACTGGCGCCTCGGCCTGCCGCTCGCCCTCGTCTTCCTCGCGGCAGCGGTCCTCTACGTGCCGCTCGTCTGGCCGTTCTGAGCCGCGAGCCCGTGACCGTCCTGCGGTCACCGTGGCACGACGTCGCAGGTCGTGGCACGGTATACCGCGTCGCGCGGGCACCGGGCCCGTGCCGACGTACCTGACACGGGGGAGTCGTCCATGGCGGAGACCACGAACGGCACGTCCTACGACGCGGTCGTCATCGGGGCGGGCTACTCGGGCCTGGCGATGCTGCACCATCTGCGCGAGATCGGTCTGTCCGTGCTCGTCGTCGACGCCGCCGACGGGATCGGCGGCACCTGGTGGGCCAACCGCTACCCGGGCGTGCGGACCGACTCCGAGTACCTCGCGTACGCGTACTCGTTCTCGCGCGAGGTGCGCGACGAGTGGGACTGGTCCGAGCGCTACCCGCGCGGTGAGGAGATCCGCGCCTACCTCGAGTTCGTCGCCGACCGGCTCGACCTGCGCCGCGACATCCGGCTCGGCGTCGCCGTCGAGCGGGCCGAGCACTCCGACGCGACGAACCTCTGGACCCTCACCCTCGCGGACGGCTCCCGGCTGCAGGCGACGTACGTCGTCTCCGCGACCGGCCTGCTCTCCCGGCCCCTGTACCCGGACCTGCCGGGGCTCGACACGTTCGCGGGGCCGGTCCACCACTCGGCCCGCTGGCCGCACGAGGGCGTCGACCTGGCGGGCAAGCGCGTGGGCCTGCTCGGGGTCGGTGCCTCGGGGATCCAGATGCTGCCGGAGCTCGCGGCCGTGGCGGAGCACGTCACCGTCTTCCAGCGCACCCCCAACTACGTGCTGGAGACGACGAGCCCCGCCGTGACGGCCGACGAGCTCGCCGCCCTGCGCGCCCGCTACGACGACGTCTTCGAGCGCGCCACGCGCCACCCCTTCGGTGTCCCCATGGAGATCCCCACGCGGTCCGCGCTCGAGGTCGACGCCGAGGAGCGCCGCCGCGTCTTCGAGTCCCGCTGGGAGGCGGGCGGCTTCCGGTTCGCCAACGAGTGCTTCACGGACCTCGTGTCCAGCCCCGAGGCGAGCGAGCTCGCGTCCGAGTTCCTGCGCGGCAAGATCCGCGAGGTCGTCGAGGACCCACGGACGGCCCGCCTGCTCACCCCGACGACGTACCGCTTCATGGGCAAGCGACCCCCGACGGGCCACGGCTACTACGCGGCGTACAACCGCGAGAACGTCGAGCTCGTCGACGTGCTGACCACGCCGATCACGCGCGTGACACCGCGCGGAGTCGTCGTGGGGGAGGTCGAGCACGAGCTCGACGTGCTCGTGCTCGCCACCGGCTTCGACGCCATGACCGGGGCGCTCACGGCGTTCGACGTCGTCGGGCGGGACGGCGTCACCCTGCGCGAGCGCTGGGAGCGCGACGGTCTGCGCACCTACCTCGGCATCTCCGTCCACGGCTTCCCGAATTTCTTCATGTCCCTCGGGCCGCAGACGCCGCTGTCCAACCTCACGGTGCCCGTCCAGCGCGGCGCGCAGTGGCTCCAGCGCGCGCTCGCGTACGCGCGAGAGCACGGCGTCGACCGGCTCGAGGCCACGCCCGAGGCGGAGGAGTGGTGGCGCGCCGAGACGGACCGCGCGGCCCGCGCGACCGTCATGTACGAGGAGGGCAGGAAGGCGGGCGCCTGGTTCGTCGGCGGCAACGTGCCGGGCAAGCGCGAGGAGATCGCCGTGTACCTCGGTGGCGGGCACGTCTACCAGGACGAGTGCGCCCGCGCCGCGGCCGAGCACTACGCCGGGTTCCGCCCCGGCACGGGGCTGCCGTCCTCCCACGTCGTGCGGCCTGAGGATGACCCGGAGACTGCGCCCGACGCCGGCTCGGCATCCGGGACCGAGGAGGCGCCGGTGGCCGCCGGGGTCGGCGGCTGACCGGCGGGCTCGGCGGCTGACCGGCGGGCTCGGCGGCTGACCGGCGGGTGCGGTGCGCCCCCTGCGTGCACCGCACCCGCCGCTCACGCCGCCGGACGTGCTGCGGCCGACCGGCCGCCCACGCCGCGGTCCGGACCGCTCAGCAGGTCAGTCCCGAGCCCGGGGCGACGCCCAGCACCTCGGTGATCCGCACGTAGCGGTCCACGCGGGACTGCACCGACGCCGGGTTGCCGCCGCCGCACTCGAGCGCGCCGTTGAGCGAGTTGATCGTCTGGCCGAAGCCCGCGCCGGACACCATCGCCTGGTGCGACGTCATCACGCCGGGTCCGTTCTGGGTGTTCCAGTACCAGAGCGCGGTCTGCCACGCGACGGACGGGTCCTCCTCGACGAGCCACGGGTCGTTGAGCAGGTCGAGGCCCAGGGCGTCGCCGGCAGCCTTGTAGTTGAAGTTCCAGCTGAACATGATCGGCCCGCGCCCGTAGTAGGCCGTCTGGCCCGCCGGGCAGCCGAACGGCTGGGAGTAGTCACACTTGATCCAGTAGTTCGCCTCGTTGATCTCCTTCACGTACCGGAGCCCGACCGACTCGAAGTCCGCGTGCGTGAGGAACGCCGCGGCCTCGCGCGTCCGGGTCTCCGGCGTCCCCGTGCTGGCGAACGCCGGGTACGCACCGAGCGCGTCGACGAACCCGTCGTACGTGTAGAACGGGTGCCGCTTCGGGAAGATCGCGTCGAACTCCGCGCGGCTCACCACGAAGTCGTCCCCGCCGCCCGTGCACCGGCCCGCGTCCACCCAGACGCTCGTCGACCCCGGCGTCTCGCGCTGGGTCCACCACCGCGCCGTCCAGTTCCGCCCGTGGTGCGACGCCGTCTTCCCGCCCGAGTACGCGGTCGTCGGCGACCACGTCGCGGCGCACGCGGCGGCGCTCGCGGCCTCGTCGGTGCTCGCGGGGGAGAGGCCCGTGCCCGCGCCCGCCGGGGCCGTGACGGACACGGCGAGGACCGCCGAGGTGAGGACGGAGACGACGGTGGTGAGGGCGCGCCGGAAGCGAGTGCTCATGAATCCCCCTTCTGTTGCGGGCGGCATCGTTACCGCCGCTCGCAAACCTAGCGCGAGGGGTGCTCCGGCGACAAGGGCATGCTCGTCGCACCACGCGGAACGGCGCCCGGCCTGCACCGGAGAGGTGCGGGACGGACGCCGTTCGCTGTCATCCTGGGCAGGGCCGTGAGGCCCTCCGATCAGATGTCGTAGTAGAGCTCGAACTCGTGCGGGTGCGGGCGCAGGCGGATCGGGTCGATCTCGTGGGTGCGCTTGTAGTCGATCCACGTCTGGATGAGGTCCGGCGTGAACACGTCGCCCTGCGTGAGGAACTCGTGGTCGGCCTCGAGGTTGTCCAGCGCCTCGGCGAGCGAGCCGGGGACCTGCTGGATCTGCGCGTGCTCCTCGGGCGGCAGCTCGTACAGGTCCTTGTCGATCGGCTCCGGCGGCTCGATGCGGTTCTTGATGCCGTCGATGCCGGCGAGGAGCTGCGCGGCGAACGCGAGGTACGGGTTGGCCGACGGGTCCGGCACGCGGAACTCGACGCGCTTCGCGGCGGCGGACGAGCCGGTCACCGGGATGCGGATGCACGCGGAGCGGTTGCGGGCCGAGTAGACCAGGTTGACCGGGGCCTCGTAGCCCGGGACCAGGCGGTGGTAGGAGTTCACCGACGGGTTGGTGAACGCGAGCAGCGACGGCGCGTGCTTGAGCAGGCCGCCGATGTACCAGCGCGCGAGGTCGGAGAGACCGCCGTAGCCCTTCTCGTCGAAGAACAGCGGCTTGCCGTCCTTCCACAGGGACTGGTGGGAGTGCATGCCCGAGCCGTTGTCGCCGAAGATCGGCTTCGGCATGAACGTGACCGACTTGCCGGCCTCGAACGCCTCGTTGCGGATGACGTACTTGAACTTCATCAGGTCGTCGGCCGCGTGCAGCAGCGTGTTGAAGCGGTAGTTGATCTCCTGCTGGCCGGCGGTGCCCACCTCGTGGTGCGCGCGCTCGACCTCGAGGCCGACCTTCTCCAGCGTCGCGCACATCTCGTCGCGCAGGTCCGCGAAGCGGTCGGACGGGGAGACGGGGAAGTAGCCGCCCTTGTAGCGCGTCTTGTACGCGAGGTTGCCGCCCTCCTCCTCGCGGCCCGTGTTCCACGCCGCCTCGACGGAGTCGAGGTAGTAGAAGCTCGAGTGCTGGTTCGTCGCGAAGCGCGCCTCGTCGAAGAGGTAGAACTCGGCCTCGGGCGCGAAGAACGCCGTGTCGGCGATGCCGGTGGAGCGCAGGTACGCCTCGGCCTTGGCCGCGATGTTGCGGGGGTCGCGGGAGTACGGCTCGCCCGTGAACGGGTCGACGATGGAGAAGTTCACGACGAGCGTCTTGCGCTTGCGGTACGGGTCCACGAACGCGGTCTTGACGTCCGGCACGAGCTTCATGTCCGACTCGTGGATCGCCTGGAAGCCGCGGATCGACGACCCGTCGAACATCAGGCCGTCCTCGAACGCCGACTCGTCGAACTGCGAGACGGGGATGTTGAAGTGCTGCATGATGCCGGGCAGGTCGCAGAACCGGACGTCGACGAACTCGACGCCTTCGTTCCGCGTGAAGGCGATTGCCTCCTCCGCGTTGTTGAACATCCGTTGCTCCTTGATCGGGTGGTGCCGTCGGGCTGCGCGGCGGACGAGCCGCTGACGTGGCGCCCACGAACCTAGGCCGGGGCGGTTTCCCTGCGGTGTACCCCTTGTTTCGGTCGTGTTACGTCCCGCGTCCCCGTGTGACGATCGCGCGACACGAGGGCGCGCGGCAGCCGACGTGGGGTCGGTGTGCCGTTCGGCACGATACCGCCGTCCGGCCGCCGGCGGGCGGTCCCGTCCACCGCGTGGCACGTACGCTGGTCCCGTGGTTTCACGCGAGGACATGGGTTCGTGGCTCGAGGGCGCCCCGGGCGGCCAGAACAGCGGTCGCGGTGCGCGGCTCGGACTCCCGCCGGACGGCTCCGGCTCCCTCGCGACGCTCGGTCGGCGCGTCGTCGCGCTGGTCATCGACTGGGTCCTCGCGACCCTGGTCGCGTTCCTCTTCTTCCGGCCCGCCGCCCCGGGGTTCTTCGAGGGCATCTCGGCGCTGCCGGTCTGGTCGCAGCCGCTGGTCTTCGCGATCGAGAACGTGCTGCTCGTGAGCACGCTCGGGTTCACCGTCGGCCACCGTGTCATGGGGATCCGGGTCCGGCGACTCGCCGAGCCGGCCCGCATGGTGGGTCTCGGTCGCGGCGTGCTGCGCACGGTCCTGCTCTGCCTCGTCATCCCGGCGGTCGTGTGGGACGCCGACGGTCGCGGACTGCACGACCGGGCCGCGGGCACGGTCCTCGTCCGCTCCTGACCCCGGGCGGGCGGGGCGGCCGGATCCCTACCCCACGCACGACGACGCCCGGCCGGCAGAGGGAAGATCCTCGCCGACCGGGCGTCGGTCGTGGTGCAGGGGGTGCGTCAGCGCCCCTTGAGGCCCTTGCGGTCCGGGCGGGCCCGGGTCGGGTCGATCCCCTTGGGGATCGGCAGGCGCGAGACGCCGAGCGCGCGCAGGCGCTTGGAGACCTCCGCCGTCTCGGGCTTCGTGAGGGTCGGCTTGAGCTTCTGGACGGCGCGGGGGAGCTTGGGCAGCGCCACCTGGTCCTCGCCGTCGCCGACCTGGATCGTGGTGACCGGCACGTTCGGCAGCACGCGCGCGACGCGCTTGCGCTCGGCGTCGAGCAGACGCTTGGCGCGGTGCGGCGGGCCCTCGCTCACGAGCACCACACCCGCGCGCCCGACGCCGCGGAACACGAGGTCCTGGGTGCGGGGGTCGATCGCGACGGGCTCCTCGTCGAACGTCCACCCGCGGCGGATCGTGCCGAGCGCGGCGCGCGCGGCGCCGGGCTGACCCTCGATCTGCTGGTAGGCGGCGCGCTCGGCGCGGCGCGTGAGGACGAACATCGCGCCCAGCGCCGCGAACGGGATGCCGACGATGAGCGTGTAGACCCACTGGCCCCACCACAGGCCGATGCCCAGCGCGACGGCGAGGATGCCGACGAACACGCCGAGCATGACCCACGTGACCGCCGGGTCCTGCTTGCGGGTCATCTGGTAGGCGGCCCACACCTGGTGGTACCAGCGCTGCTTCTTGGGCTTCTTCTGCTTCGCGACCTGCTCGCCGGCGGCGGGCGCGCCGGTGCTGTCCGAGTTCTTGCGGGCCATGCCGGTCAGTCTAGTGGGGTGCGCGGGCCAGCAGGCTCGCGGCCTCCTGGCGGGACGTCGTCGGCTCGGCGAGGTGCGCGAGCGCGGCGGGGATCTCCATGCCGCGGCGCGTCATGGCCTGGCCCCAGAGCCGCCCGGCGCGGTACGACGACCGCACGAGCGGGCCGGACATGACGCCGAGGAAGCCGATCTCCTCCGCGGCGTCCGACAGCTCGACGAACTCCTCCGGCTTGACCCAGCGGTCCACCGGGTGGTGCCGCAGCGACGGGCGCAGGTACTGCGTGATCGTCACGAGGTCGCAGCCGGCGTCGTGCAGGTCCTGCAGCGCCTCCTTCGCCTCGTCGATCGTCTCGCCCATGCCGAGGATGATGTTCGACTTGGTGACGAGCCCCGCCTCGCGCGCCCGCGTGAGCACGGAGAGCGAGCGCTCGTACCGGAAGCCGGGACGGATCTGCTTGAAGATGCGCGGGACCGTCTCGAGGTTGTGCGCGAGCACCTCCGGCCGCGAGTCGTTCACCTCGTCGAGCAGCTCGGGGATCGCGTTGAAGTCCGGGATGAGCAGCTCGACGCCGGTGCCGGGGTTGAGCGCGTGGATCTGGCGGACGGTCTCCGCGTAGAGCCAGGCACCGCCGTCGGGCAGGTCGTCGCGCGCGACGCCCGTGATGGTCGAGTAGCGCAGGCCCATCGCCTGGACGGACTCCGCGACGCGGCGCGGCTCGTCCGCGTCGAAGTCGGCCGGCTTGCCCGTGTCGATCTGGCAGAAGTCGCACCGGCGCGTGCACTGGTCACCGCCGATGAGGAAGGTCGCCTCGCGGTCCTCCCAGCACTCGAAGATGTTGGGACAGCCCGCCTCCTCGCAGACCGTGTGCAGACCCTCGCGCTTCACGAGCCCCTTGAGCTCGGAGTACTCCGGGCCCATGGTCGCGCGGGTCTTGATCCACTCGGGCTTCTTCTCGATCGGCGTCGCGGCGTTGCGGGCCTCGACCCGCAGCATGCGCCGTCCTTCAGGTGCGATCGTCACGGGTGTCTCCCGGTCGTCGTGGCGAGTGAGCGCCGACGTCGCGCCGAGCAAACGGGCGGGCGGCGCACCGTTCGGGTGCGCGCCCTGGTACGACGCCGGACTCCGGTCAGACTACGCGCTCACGCTCGTCGTCTCCCGCGCGTCGCTCACCCTGTGGACGTGACGTCAGCGACACCCCGGTCACCACGAGCAGGGCCGCCGCGACGACCGGCAGCGCGAAGGCGCTCGTCGTCGAGACGGTGTCGGCGAGCGCACCGCCCCCGGACGCACCGATCGCGACGCCGACGACGTTCGCGCTGGCCACGAGCGTCATGGCCGACGCGGTCCGCCCGGCAGGCGCGCGCTCGCCCGCGACGGTGAACACGGTGACCATGACAGGGCCGACGAACAGGCCGGTCGCCGCGACGGCGACGACGACGGCGGTCAGCGAGCCGCCCGCGGCCGCCAGCACCAGACCGGCGGTGCCGACCAGGAGCCCGGCCGCGAACGTGATCCAGCGGCTGCGCAGCCCCCAGCGGCGGGGGAGGGCGACCACGGAGAGCGCGGTGATCGCGGAGCCGACGCCCATGACGGCGTACACGAGCCCCGCGCTGCCGGGCACGCCCGCGTCGCGGGTGAGCGCGGTGAGCGCGGCCTGGGTCCCGCCGAACAGGAGCCCCATGGCGAGCATCCCGACGAGGACGACCGCCTCGCGACGCACGAGCGCGGCCGTCCCGCCGTCCGCCGCACCGGCCGTCGCGGCGTGCGGGCCGGGGCCGTGCGGCGTGGTCGCGCGCGCCGTGGGGTGGAGCGCGAACGCGGCGCCGAACACGGCGATGCCACCGGCCGCGGCGAGCACCGCGACCTGGGGCGAGCCCGCGGACGCGAGGACGCCCACGAGGGCGGGCCCCAGGACGAAGCTCACCTCGTCGGCCGTGCTCTCGTAGCTCATCGCCGCCTCGACGGTGCGGGGCTCGTCGGCCGCGAGACGCAGCCAGCGCACGCGGGCCAGCGGACCGACCTGGGGAGCGCTCGCGCCGGTCGCCGCCGCGGCGAGCAGCACCGCGGCAGTGGCGCCCGGCGCGGACGCCGAGAGGACGAGCGCCAGCACGGCGACCGTCGCGACCGGCACGCACACGAGCAGGACCCGGCGCTGACCGACGCGGTCGGCGAGCGCGCCCTGGGTCGGGCCGCCGAGCGCCGTCCCGAGCGCCGTCGCGGCGGAGGCGAGGCCGCCGAGCGCGACCGACGACGTCGTCGACGACACGAGCAGCAACGTCCCGATGGTCAGCATGGAGAACGGCAGGCGCGCGAGGAACGCGACGGGGAGGAACGCGCGGCCCGCGAGCTGGGGGAGCCGGGCGTAGCCCGTGCGGACGGGAGCGCCGCCGGGCGGGGGAGGTGCGGGGGTACGGGGGCGCGACGTCGCGCGCGCGGGGGTGGTGGTCATGCGGTCCAGGTCCTCGGGGTACGTCCTACCGCGCGCCGACCCACCCGTACTCCGGCGCGCGAGGATTCCCTGGAGCCTCCAGCCTATCCCGCGAGCGCGGCCGGCGGGGCGTCCGGAGCGCCGGCCGCGAGCAGCGGGCCGAGTGCCGTCCCGAGCGCGTCGACGAGGAGCGGTGCGACCTCGGCGAGCGTGACCTCGCGGCCGAGCTCGGCCGTGAGCGACGTCACGTCCGCGTCCTCGATGCCGCACGGGACGATCCGCTCGAACCGCGACAGGTCGGGCACGCAGTTCAGCGCGAGCCCGTGCATCGTCACGCCGCGCGCGACCCGCACGCCGATCGCGCAGACCTTGCGCTCGCGGCGGGACGCGTCGGCCGCGACCCAGACCCCGCTGCGGCCCTCGACGCGCATCGTCGCGAGCCCGAGGCGGGTGCAGACCGCCATGACGGCCTCCTCGAGCGCCCGGACGTACGCGACGACGTCCACGGGCTCGGCGAGCCGGACGATCGGGTAGACGACCTGCTGGCCGGGACCGTGCCAGGTGATCTTCCCGCCGCGGTCGACGTCCACGACGGGCGTGCCGTCGTCGGGCCGGTCGGAGCGGTTCGTGCGGCGCCCGGCCGTGTAGACGTCGGGGTGCTCGACGAGGACGAGGGTGTCCGGCCGCGTGCCCGCGACGACGTCGTCGTGCACCGCGCGCTGCAGGTCCCAGGCCTCGTGGTAGTCCGTGATCCCCGGCAGCGCGAGCAGGTCCATCGGGCCAGGCTAACGCTCGTCGCCCGGTGTGCGGGGGAGGGTCTCGAGGAGCGTGAGGAGCGCCGCGCGCAGGGCGGCGATCTGGTCGTCGTCGAGGCCGCGGGTCGCGAGGTCCTCCGCGGGGCGGCGGCGCGCCGCGGCGAGCCCGGCCACGCGGCCGGCGTCGGTGATGGCCACGGCCCGACGGCGGCGGTCGGCCGGGTCGTCGGTGCGCGTCACGTAGCCGGCCCGCTCGAGCCGCGCCACGATCCGGCTCATGGTCTGCTCGGTGACGCCCGACTCGTCCGCGAGGACGCGCTGGGACCGAGGCCCGGACAGCAGGTGCATGAGCACGGGGAAGCCGGCGTGGTTGAGGTCCCACTGCCCGAGGTGGGCGTTCCACTCCCGTTCGATCCGGCGCGCGACGGCGAAGAGGAGCCTGCCGGTGGCCCACTCCTGGGGATCGCTGGGGGCGGGGTCGCCGACGTCCGGGTCGACGTGCGGCCCGGTGCGGTCCCTCGGTGCAAGCTCCAACGTGCATTCCTCCCTCCACCATGGCACCATTCCTCAGCATGCTGAGCAATCGGACGGGCGGGTTCCTCCGCGGACTGATCATTGTCGCAGTCATCGGTCTCTGGATGGCCATCGGCGCACTGGGTGGTCAGGCGCAGGGTCGTCTGAGCAGCGTGCAGACCAACGACGCCGCGGCGTTCCTGCCCGCGAGTGCCGAGTCGACGCGCGCCGCCGAGGTCGCGCAGGAGTTCACCGACTCCGAGACGCTGCCCGCGCTCGTCGTCGCGACGACTGGCGATGGGAGCGCGCTCACTCCCGACGACCTCACGGCGCTCGACGCCTACGCGCAAGCCGTCCCCGCCGCACCGCTCGAGGGGACCTCGGGCGACGAGCCCGCGACCGTGGGCGACGTCTCGATCGCCGACCCGGTCCTCGTGCCGTCCGAGGACGGGGAGGCCGCGCTCGTCGTCGTCTCGCTCGACGCGTCCGTCGCGTCGGACCGCATCGGGGCGGACGAGAGCAGCGTGAGCGAGCTCGCCGTCGGCGCGCTGCGTGACCTCGCCGCCGCGGACGCGGCCGACGGCGGCCTCGCCGGCACGTCGCTCGACGTGTGGGTCACCGGCCCCGCCGGGTTCGTCGCCGACCTCGTCACGGCCTTCGGCGGGATCGACACCGTGCTGCTGCTCGTCGCGCTCGGGGCGGTGCTCGTCATCCTCGCGGTCGTCTACCGCTCGCCGATCCTGCCGTTCATCGTCATCCTCACGGCCGTGCTCGCGCTGACGCTCGCCGGTCTCGTCGTCTACGAGCTCGCGGCGGCGGACGTCCTGACGCTCAACGGGCAGTCCCAGGGCATCCTCTCGATCCTCGTCGTCGGGGCCGCGGTCGACTACTCGTTGCTCGTGGTGGCCCGCTACCGCGAGGAGCTGCACCTCGTCCGGTCGACGGCGACGGCGCTGCGCCGTGCCGTGCGGGCCTCGGTCGAGCCGATCGCGGCGAGCGCCGGCACCGTCATCGCGGGTCTGCTCTGCCTGCTCCTGTCCGACCTGTCGTCCAACCGCAGCCTCGGCCCCGTCGCGGCGATCGGCATCGCCGCGGCGTTCGTCGCCGCGCTCACGCTCCTGCCGGCGCTCCTGCTCGTCGCGGGGCAGCGGTCCCGCGCGCTGTTCTGGCCGCGCATGCCGCGGTACGACGCCGACCACGCGGCCCACGAGGCCGCCGTCGCCCAGGCGTCGCCCGAGGGCGAGAACAGCGTGAGCATCGACGGGCACGGCGTGTGGTCGCGCGTCGCGAGCTTCGTCGGCCGCCACGACCGGCGCGTGTGGATCGTCACGGCGCTCGTCCTGGCCGCGTGCGCGGCGTTCGTGCCCACGCTCGACGCCGAGGGGACCGGCGACTCGGAGGTGTTCCTCGCGGACGTCGACTCCGTCGCGGGCGAGGAGGCGCTCACCGCGCACTTCGAGGGCGTGTCCGCGCAGCCGGCGACCGTCATCGCGCCCGAGGCGGACCTCGACGCCGTCGTCACGGCGGCCGAGGGCACGGACGGCGTCGCCGCGGCGACGCCCGTCACCGACCAGCCCGCCGTCGCCCCCGGGGCGCCTGCGCAGGGTGACCCGCTCGTCGTCGACGGGCAGGTGCGTGTCGACGTCACGACCGAGGCGCCGTCCGACAGCCAGGAGGCCGTGGAGACGGTCTCGGTGCTGCGCGACGCCGTGCACGAGGTCTCGCCCGAGGCCGTCGTCGGCGGTGCCGCGGCCGAGCGCCTGGACACCCAGCTCGCGGGGCAGCGCGACCTGCGGGTCATCGTGCCCGTCGTGCTGGTCGTGATCCTGCTGATCCTCATCCTGCTGCTGCGGTCCGTGCTTGCGCCCGTGCTGCTCATGCTCGCGAACGTGCTGTCGTTCGGGGCCGCCCTCGGCGTCGCCGCGATCGTCTTCAACCACGTGCTCGACTTCCCCGGCGCGGACCCGGCCGTCCCGCTCTACGCGTTCTGCTTCCTCGTCGCGCTGGGCGTGGACTACTCGA
Source organism: Cellulosimicrobium sp. MI9406 (assembly GCF_040595865.1). Taxonomy (NCBI): domain Bacteria; kingdom Bacillati; phylum Actinomycetota; class Actinomycetes; order Micrococcales; family Promicromonosporaceae; genus Cellulosimicrobium; species Cellulosimicrobium sp. MI9406. Next base: position 390,513 of record NZ_JALIZI010000002.1, on the reverse strand, counting down.
TCTTCCTCATGACGCGGGTGCGCGAGGAGAGCCTGCGCGTCGGCACACGGCGCGGCGTGCTGCGCGGCCTCGCGGTCACGGGGTCGGTCATCACGTCCGCGGGCGTCGTGCTCGCGGCCACGTTCGCCGCGCTCGGGATCATCCCGCTGCTCTTCCTCGCCCAGCTCGCGTTCATCGTCGCGTTCGGCGTCCTCGTCGACACCCTCGTGGTGCGGTCGCTCCTCGTGCCTGCTCTCGTGCACGACGTCGGCCGTCGCGCCTGGTGGCCGAGCGCCCTCGGGCGTCTGGACCGCGGACCGGGGGAGCCGGCTCAGCCCGCCGGGAGCGGCTCGGCGGGGCAGTCCGCCAGCACGCGCGCCATCGCCTCCGACTCCGACGGCGTGACCGAGAGCTCGTAGGCCGCCTTCACGGCGATCTGCCGGGCGACGTACGGACACCGGAACGCGTGGTTCGGGGGCAGCCACGCCGACGCGTCGCGCGCGCCCTTCGACTGGTTCGCCGGGCCGTCGGACGCGAGCAGGTTGAGGGGGTCGTTCGCGAACTGCCGCCGCGTCTCGTCGTCCCAGGCGCGAGCGCCCTTGCGCCACGCGTCGAGCAGCGGCACGACGTGGTCGATCTGGACCGCCGCGCTCGTCGCGTTGCCGCGGCGGAAGTCGATCGTCTCGCCCGTGTACGGGTCGTCGAAGGTCCCGGTGCGGACCTCGCAGACGTCGCCGCGCGTCGAGAAGGTCAGGTCCGTGAGGTCGCGCGCGAGGATGTCGTTGCGGGTGTCGCACCCGTTGCCGTCGACGTCGGCCCACGCCGGGCCGAACAGCGCGCGCTCGTAGCCGGTGTCCGGCCCGGGGCCCTTGACCTCGAGGCCCGCGAGGGCCTCGAGCGCGCTCCCGGCGACCGGCTCCGGGTCGGTGTCCGCCGCGACGGACCGCTGGTTGATGACGTTCGCGACGACGATCGCGATCGCCAGGGCGATGAGGACGTAGCGCAGGACGCTCCGACGAGGGACCTGGCGGCTCGTGGTGCTCAAGGGACGACCTTCCCGAAACCGAATCTCGGCCCGACCCCCGCGAGACGGTACGCAGCGCTCCATATCGGACCAACGCGCACATTCTGCCAGGTCGCCCGGAGTGCTCCGGCCCGCGCCCGACGTGCCCCGTGCGCCCCCGGCGCCCGGCCGCGATGCCGCTAGATTGGTCGGCATGGACACCGCCGCACGCACGCTCAGGGTCGGGATCGTCGGGTACGGAGGGGCCGGCCGCGGCATCCACGCCCGTCTCGTGCGCGAGGCCGGGCACTCCGTCACGGCCGTCGTCGTGCGCTCGCCGGAGCGCCGCGCCGCCGCCACCGAGGACTGGCCCGGCGTGCACCTGCACGACGACGTCGAGGCCCTCCTCGCCGACCGGGCGGCCTACGACGTCGTCGTCGTGGCCAGCCCGTCCGCGCTCCACGCGGACCACGCGACCGCGCTCGTGCGCGCGGGCGTCCCCGTCGTGGTGGACAAGCCGCTCGCCCTGGGCGCCACGGCGTCGCGCGCCGTCGTCGACGCCGCGGAGGAGGCGGGGACCCCGCTCACCGTCTTCCAGAACCGCCGGTGGGACCCGGAGCAGCTCACGCTGCGGTCCGTGCTCGACCGTGGCGACCTCGGCCGGGTCCACACGTTCGAGCGCCGCTGGGAGCGCTGGCGTCCCGTGCCGCAGCAGCGCTGGAAGGAGAACGACCTCGTCGGGGGCGGCCTGCTCCTCGACCTCGGGCCGCACCTCGTCGACTCCGCCACCCAGCTCTTCGGTCCCGTCACCGGCGTGTGGGCCGAGCTCCGCTCGCACACGACCCCCACCGAGGACGACGTGTTCCTCGTGCTCCACCACGCCCCGGACGCCGACGGGAACGCCGTCGTGAGCCGCCTCTGGGCGGGGTCCGTCGTCGGTGCGCCCGGCCCGCGCACGCGTGTGCTCGGCACGGGCGGGGCGTACGTCGTCACGACGTTCGAGAACGACGCGTCGCCTTTCGAGGTTCTCGACGACGCCGCGCCCGCAGGCACCCTCGGCTGGGTCACGCGCGGTCGCGAGCGCGAGCCCGTGCCGCAGGCTCCCGGCGGGCACGCGGACTTCTACCGCGCGGTCGCCGCGTGGCTGCTCGACGACGGCCCCGTGCCGGTCGACCCGCGCGACGCCGTCCGCACGGCCGAGGTGCTCGACGCCGCGCGCCGCAGCGCGCGGGAGGGTCGCCTGCTCGACGTGTGACGGCGTGCTGTTCGGTAGGCCCTGAACCGGACCAGATTCGTCCTGTGGACGACGGCTCGCGCGGGCGCGTCGTGCGGTGGGATGGGGGCATGCCGTCGTCGTCCCGCCGCCCGCGCCCGCCCGGGCCGTCCGTCGCCGACCTCGGGCCGGCGCTCGCGGCGGCGGGGTGGTCGCTGCGCCGGGAGCCGGGCGCGGTCGGCGGGGTGGTCGCCCGCGACGCCGCCGGGACGGTGTGCGAGGTCGCGCTGCTCGCGGCGCCCGCGGACCCGGGGGCGCGGGCCGCGCTCGTCGAGCACCTCCGCGGGCTCGGCGGGGAGCACGACCACCTCGCGGCGGTGCGCGGCGTCGTGGCGGGGGACGGCTCGTCGCTCGCCGTCCTCGTCGACCACGTCGGCGGCCTGCGCCTCGACGAGCTCGCCGCCGCGCGCGAGCCGCTCCGCGCGGGGGAGGCGGTGACGGTCCTCGTCCCGGTCGCCCAGGCGCTGACGGCGCTCCACCGCGAGGGCCGCAGCCACGGCGCCCTGGACGCTACGTCGGTCGTCGTCGCCCCGGACGGTCGGACGGTGCTGCGCCCGCCGCTGGCGCCCACGACGGCGTCGAGCGCCGACGACGTCCGCGACCTCGCTCGCACGGTCCTCGGTCTCGTCCCTCCGCCCGCGTCGAGCCACCCCGCGCACGCGGCGCCGCCCGACCCCGACGAGGCGCGGGCCCTCGCTGCGCTGCACGCGGAGCTCGCCGTCGCGCTCCGCGACGAGCCGGCCGCCCGTCCCGCCGTCGGGACGTTCGCCGCGCGCTGCTACGACGCCGTCGAGCCGCAGCCGATCGTCATGCCGGACCCCGCGCGCCTCGTCGCCGGCGCCCTGGCGGGTCAGCGGGCTACCCGCCCAGCGGTGCCGGGGCGGCGAGCGGCCCGCGACGACGTGGCCGCGGCGCCCGGCCGCCGTGGGGTGCGTAGACCGCGCGGGGTCCCAGGGCGGTCGGCGCGAACGTCCGGCCTTGCGCGCGGGACGACGGCCGGTGCGCACGCCCGCCGGCCGGACCGGCGGCGCCTCCGGTGGCCCGGCCGCACGATGACGGCCCTCTTCACGTGCGCGGGGCTCGTCGTCGCGGTGGTCGTCGCGCTCGCGCTCGGCTCGCCGTGGCCCTCGCCCGTGCGCGACGACGGTCCCGCGACCACCCGCACGGCGTCGGCCGCGGATCCGGAGACCGACCCCACGCTCGACCGGGCCGACCCGCTCGGTGCGGCGCGCACCCTCACGGCGCGGCGGCTGGAGCTGCTCGCGGACGGTGCGGGGGACCTGTCCGCGGTGGTGGTCGCCGGTTCGGCCGCGGAGGCCCGCGACGCCGAGCTCCTCGCCGCGCTCGACGGCGTCGACGTGGTCGGGGCACGGGCCGAGGTCTTCGACGCCCGGCACGCCGAGCCCCGGCCGCCGGATGCCGTCGAGGGCCACGGGGCCGAGGCTGCGACGGTGGCCGTGGACTACGCGGTGGCGGCCCACCACCAGCGCACGGCCGCGGGCGAGGTGGCGGTGCCCGCCACGCCGCGGACCACGGTCGTCCTGGTGCTGCGGTGGACCGACGCGGGGTGGCGCGTCGCCGAGGCGCGGTGACCTCGCCCGCGCCGCAGGACGAGCCGTCGTCGAGCGCGCCGGGTTCCGTCCGCTGCCCGGCTGTGAGGACCGCCGGTCAGCGGCTCTCGACGACCTCGCGCGCGGCGTCCTCCAGGACGGGGTCGGACCACGTGAACCCGCTCGCCTCGAGGACGGTGGGCAGGGCGCGCTGGGAGCCGAGGATGTCGGACGCGAGCTCGCCGAGCGCGACGTGCAGGGCGAACGACGGCACCGCGAGCACGGCAGGACGGTGCAGCGCCCGCGCGAGCGCCCGGGTGATCTCGGCGTTGGTCGCCGGGTGCGGGGCGGACAGGTTGACGGGGCCGTGCACGGGGGCGGTGAGGAGGTGCTGCAGCGCGGCGACCTCGTCGCGCAGCGTGATCCAGCTCCAGTACTGCGTCCCCGGGCCGAGGCGCCCGCCCACGCCGAGCCGCAGGAGGGGCAGCAGCCGGCCGAGCGCGCCGCCGTCGGGGGAGAGGACGATGCCGGTGCGGGCGTGCACGACGCGGACCCCCGCCTGCTCCGCGGGAGCGGTCGCGGCCTCCCACTCGCGGACCAGCCGCGCGAGGAAGCCGTCTCCCGACGCGGACGTCTCCGTGAGCACCTGGGAGCCCCGGTCGCCGTAGTACCCGATGGCGGAGCCCTGGAGCCAGACCGGCGGCGGCGAGTCGAGGCCGGCGATCGTGCGGGCGAGCAACCCGGTGGTGCGCGTGCGGGACGTGACGAGCGTCCGCTTGTACGCCGTCGTCCAGCGGTGGTCGCCGATGCCCGCTCCGGCGAGGTTGACGACGGCGTCCGCCCCCGCGAGCACGCCCGGGTCCAGCCGGCCGGAGTCGGGGTCCCACTCGTGCTCGTCCGAGGTCTGCGGTGCGCGGCGCACGAGGCGGCGCACGTGATGACCGTCCGCGCGCAGACGTTCGAGCAGCTCGGTGCCGATGAGCCCGTGCGAGCCCGCCACGACGATGTCCATGGGGACACGCTACGGGTCTGCGGCGGACTCGGCACGGTCCGCGGGACGCATCCGCGGCCGGGAGGGAGGGACGAGCGAGGGCCCCGACCGGCGTGCGGTCGGGGCCCTCGTCAGCGTCGCGCCGGAGCAGGCCGGCGCGGTCCGCGGCGGGTGCCGCGGAGCGGGTCCGTCAGAGGCCGACCTCGGCCTCGAACGCGCCCTCCTCGATGCGGTTCTTGATGGTGGTGAGGAAGCGCGCGGCGTCCGCACCGTCGACCAGGCGGTGGTCGTAGGACAGGAAGATGAAGCACGTCGAGCGGATGCCGATCGTGTCGTTCCCGTCCACGTCCGTCACCACGACGGGGCGCTTCGTGATCGTGCCCGTGCCGAGGATCGCGACCTGGCCGACCGGGACGATCGGCGTGTCGAAGACGGCGCCGCCCGAGCCGGTGTTCGTGATCGTGAACGTGGCGCCCGCGAGCTCGTCCGGACCGACCTTGTTGGCACGCGTGCGCGCGCCGAGGTCGGCGATCTTGCGCGCGATGCCGGCGAGGTTGAGGTCGCCCGCGTCCTTGATGACGGGGACCACGAGGCCGCGCTCGGTGTCGACCGCGATGCCCACGTTCTCCTGGCCGTGGTAGGTGATCTCGTCCTCGGCGAAGGTCGCGTTGATCTTCGGGTAGGCCTTGAGCGCCTCGACCGCGGCGAGCGTGAAGAACGGCAGGAACGTGAGGTTCGCGCCCTCGCGCGCCTTGAAGTCGGCCTTGGCGCGGTTGCGCAGGGCGGCGACGCGCGTGACGTCGACCTCGACCGCCGTCGTGAGCTGCGCCTGCGTGCTCAGCGCCTCGACCATGCGGCTCGCGACGAGCTTGCGCAGGCGGCTCGTCTTCTCGGTCGTGCCGCGCAGCGGGGAGACCGCCGGGACCGACGCTTTCTTCGGAGCGCCACCGGCCGCGGGGGCGGCGGGGGCGGCAGCGGCGGGCGCCGCCTTGGCCTCCTCGGCCTTGCGGGCTGCCTCGAGCACGTCCTCCTTGCGGATGCGGCCACCGACGCCTGTGCCCGTGAGGGACGAGAGGTCGACGCCCTTGTCCGCGGCGAGCTTGCGCACGAGCGGTGTGAGGTACGTGCCGCCGGCCTTGGCGGCGGGGGCCGGGGTCGCGCCAGGAGCCGACGGCGCGGCCGGCTTCTCCGCGGCGGGAGCGGGGGCGCTCGTCGCGGGGGCGGGCGTCTCCTCCTGCGCGGCCTGCGCGGGGACGTCCGCCTCGCTCGCCGGGGTGCGCGCCTCGGTCGGCGCCTCCTCCTGCTTCGGCGCCTCCTGCTTCGGCGCCTCCTGCTTCGGGGCCTCCTGCGCGGGCTGCTCGGCCGGAGCGGCGGGGGCCGCGGCCGGGGCGGCACCGGAGCCGACGATCGCGAGCACGGCGCCGACCTCGACCGTCTCGTCCTCCTGGACGAGGATCTGCTGGACGGTGCCCGCGACGGGCGACGGGACCTCGGTGTCGACCTTGTCGGTCGAGACCTCGAGCAGCGGCTCGTCGACCTCGACGGTGTCGCCGACCGACTTGAGCCACCGCGTGACGGTGCCCTCGGTGACGGACTCGCCGAGCGCCGGGAGCTTGATCTCCTCGCCGCCACCGGCGGAGTCGCCGGACGGCGCGGGCTGCTCGGCGGGCGCGGGGGCGGCGGGCGCCTCCTGGGCGGCCGGCTGCTCCGGCTCCGGCGCGGCCTGCGGGGCCGGAGCCTCGGTCTCGGCGGGGGCCGGCGCGGAGCCGCCACCGCCCGAGCCGTCGCCGATCACGGCGAGGTTCGCGCCGACCTCGACGGTCTCGTCCTCCTGGACGAGGATCTGCTCGAGCGTGCCCGCGACGGGCGACGGGATCTCGGTGTCGACCTTGTCGGTCGAGACCTCGAGCAGCGGCTCGTCGACGGCGACGGTGTCGCCGACCGACTTGAGCCAACGGGTGACGGTGCCTTCGGTGACGGACTCGCCGAGGGCCGGCATCTGCACGTTCTCAGACATGACCTGCCTGGTCTCCTTCGATCGTTGGGGTCAGTTGTGGGCGTGCAGAGGCTTGCCGGCCAGGGCCAGGTGCGCCTCTCCGAGTGCCTCGTTCTGGGTGGGGTGGGCATGGACCAGGGCGGCGACGTCCTCGGGGTACGCCTCCCAGCCCACGATCAGCTGGCCCTCGCCGACGAGCTCGCCGACGCGGGCGCCGATCATGTGCACGCCGACGACGGGACCGTCCTTGCGGCGCACGAGCTTGACGAAGCCGCTCGTCCCGAGGATCTTGCTCTTGCCGTTGCCGGCGAGGTTGTACTCGAGGGACTCGACCTGGTCGGCCCCCCACGTCTCGGCGGCGTCGGCCTCGGTGACGCCGACGGACGCGACCTCGGGCTCGCAGTACGTGACCCGGGGGATCGACGACTCGACGATCGGCGTCGGGTCGAGGCCCGCGATCTGCTCCGCGAGGAAGATGCCCTGCGCGAAGCCGCGGTGGGCGAGCTGGAGTCCGGGGACGATGTCGCCCGCGGCCCAGATGTTGCCGACGCCCGTGTGCAGGCGCTCGTCGACGATCACGAAGCCGCGGTCGAGCGTGAGGCCCTGCTCCTCGAACCCGAGGTCCGCGGTGCGCGGGCCGCGCCCGACGGCGACGAGCAGCAGCTCGGCCTCGAACGTCTTGCCGGACTCGAGGGTCACGGTGACCCCGGAGTCGGTCTCCTTGACGCCGGCGAACCGGTCGCCGAGCGAGAACGCGATGCCCCGCTTGCGGAACGCGCGCTCGAGCGCCTTCGACAGCGCCACGTCCTCGTTCGGCACGAGGTGGGGCAGCGCCTCGACGATCTGGACGTCGGCGCCGAACGACTTCCACACGCTCGCGAACTCGACGCCGATGACGCCGCCGCCGAGCACGACGACCGACTTCGGCACGCGGTCGAGCCGCAGCGCCTGGTCGGACGTGACGACCCGGCCCCCGATCTCGAGACCGGGCAGCGACCGGGCGTACGAGCCGGTGGCGAGCACGACGTGGCGGCCGGTGTAGCGGGTGCCGTCGACCTCGACCGTGTCCTGCGCCACGAGGCGCCCGTGGCCCTCGACGTACGTGATGCCGCGCGAGGAGACGAGTCCCTGGAGGCCCTTGTACAGGCCGGCGACGACGCCGTCCTTGTACGCGTTGACCCCCGCCATGTCGATGCCCTCGAGCGTGCTGCGCACGCCGAACTTCGCGCCCTCGCGGGCGCCGTCGGCGAGCTCGGCCGCGTGGAGCAGCGCCTTGGTGGGGATGCACCCGTTGTGCAGGCAGGTGCCGCCGAGCCGGCCCGACTCGACGAGCGCGACGTCGAGACCGAGCTGGGCGGCACGCAGCGCGGTGGCGTAGCCGGCGCTGCCTCCGCCCAGGACGACGACGTCGAATGGTGTGCCGGGTTCGGCCACGTGCGACTCCTTCAGCGAGGGGAGAGCGAGAGCGGGCGTCCACGGCACGACGGCGGGCCGGACGGGAACCGCTGACCCACGGTGCGTGAACGTTCTCCGGGAGCCATCTTGGCACCTCGGGGACGGGCTCCCCAATCGAAACCTGGGCCGTACGGCTGTGACGATGGAGACAGCGTGCCCACCGTATGACCAGGGTCACGCTGTACCCTGCCGCTGTGCCCCGGCTGCCCAAGCTGTCCAGCCTGTTCTCCCGCCGTCCCGCGACGACCTCGTCGCCGGGCGGCGCCGCGGCCGCGCCGTCGGACGCCCGCCGCGCGACGCTCGCGCACCTGCAGGAGTTCGTGCGCACGCGCGTCGGCGTCGAGGCGTACGTCGAGCCGCCCACGCCGGACACGGGCGCGACGCTCCTGCTCATCGCGACGACGGGGGAGTGGACGCGGCGCCGCGTGCCGGACGAGAAGACGGCGTTCGACGTCGCCGGCTCGCTGGGCGTGCCCGTCTACAACGTCCGCTTCACCGGCTACCCGCAGCGCATGCGGGACTGGAACTCGCGCCAGCGCAGGAGCTCATGACCGGGTCATCCGCCGGGCGAGCAGGCGGTCCTGGTCCGTCGGGGCGACCGGACGGACCAGGACCACCTGCTCGGCGGGGTCGGGTCAGCGGCGGGCGCGGCCCTCGACCAGGCCCAGCAGGGTGCGGACGGCGACGCCCGTGCCGCCGACCGGCGTGTACCCGTGCGCGGAGCCCTCGTTGAACGCGGGGCCGGCGATGTCGAGGTGGGCCCACGGCGTCTCGCCGACGAACTCCTGGAGGAACAGCCCGGCGACGAGCATCCCGCCGAACCGGTCGCCGATGTTGGCGAGGTCCGCGACCTTCGACTTCAGCGACGCGCCCAGCTCCTCGGGCAGCGGCATCGGCCAGAACTGCTCGCCCGCGGCGTCGGCCGCCGCGACGACCTCCGCGCGCACGTCGTCGGCGCCCATGACCGCCGAGACGCGGTTGCCGAGCGCGACCATCTGGGCGCCGGTGAGCGTCGCGACGTCGAGCACGACGTCGGGCTTCTCCTCGACCGCGGCGACGAGGCCGTCGGCCATGACGAGGCGGCCCTCGGCGTCGGTGTTGAGCACCTCGACCGTCTTGCCGCCCCGGATCGTGATGACGTCGGACGGGCGCTGCGCGGTGCCGGACGGCATGTTCTCCGCCAGGCACAGCCAGCCCGTGACCGCCACGGGCAGGCCCAGGCGCGCGGCGGCGACGACGGTCTGGAGCACCGCGGCAGCGCCGGCCATGTCGGACTTCATCGCCTCCATGCCCTTCGCGGGCTTGATGGAGATGCCGCCCGAGTCGAACGTGATGCCCTTGCCGACGAGCGCGACCTTCGCCGCAGGGCGCGACGGCGTGTAGGCGACCTTGACGAGGCGCGGCCCGCGCGCCGAGCCCTGGCCCACGCCGACCAGGCCGCCGTACCCGCCCGCGGCGAGCGCCTTGTCGTCGAGCACGGTGACCTTGAGGCCCTTGGCGCCGGACTCCTTGACGGCCTGCTTCGCGACGTCGGCGAACGCGGCCGGGTACAGGTCGTTCGGCGCCGCGTTGACGAGGTCGCGCGTCGCGTTGACGGCCGCGGCGACGACCGTCGCGCGCTCGACCGCGGCCTTCGCCGCCGCGCTGCGCGCGTTCGCCGCGAGGACCTCGACGGTCGCGGGCGGACGGCTCCCGGCCGACGTCGCGGCCTCGCCCGTGCGGTAGCGCGCGAACGTGTACGTGCCCAGGAGCGCGCCCTCGGCGACGGCGGCGAGCTGCGCGTCGTCGTCGACGGGCAGCGCGACGGCGACCGACGCGGTGCCGGCGAGCGCGCGCAGCGCGGCCCCCGCCGCACGGCGCAGCGCCTCGGCGCCGAACGTGCCGTCGGCCCGACGGGCGCCGAGGCCCACGAGCACGAGCACGCCCGCCTTGAGGTCGGGACCGGCGGGGACCTTGCGGACCTCGTCGGCGGCGCCCGTGATGCCGAGCGCGGGTGCGAGGTCCTCGAGGGCGGCGACCACCGGACGGGGCAGGTCGCCCCCGACGATCGCGACGCCGTCGGACGTCGTGTGGGTGCCGACGACGAGCGCGTCGACCTTGGCACCGGCGGGATTCTTGCTGGAGACGGTCAGTTCAGCCACCCCGCGATGCTATCCCCGGCCGCCCGCGGGGTCCGCCGGGCCTGTGGACGATTCCCGCGGCGCCCACCGCCCCCGGTACGCTCGGCGGCGTGGTCCTCCCCCTCCTGCTCCTCGTGGTCGCGGCGTGCGTCGCGCTCGCTGCCTGGGCGGTCGTGTTCGTCGCGCGCGACCGCGCGGTGATCCTGCGCCAGCTGTGGGGCGCCGCGGTGATCGAGGGGCTGATCCTCGTGCAGGCGGTCGTGCTCGGGGTGCTCGGCGCGACCGGGACGGCGCCCACCGACCCGGTGCTGCTGTGGGGCTACCTCGTGACCGCACTCGTCATCCTGCCCGTCGCCGCGCTGTGGGCGTTCGCGGAGCGCTCGCGCTGGAGCTCCGTCGTGCTCGCGGTCGCGGCGCTCACGGTCGCGTTCCTCGAGTGGCGGCTGTGGCAGATCTGGAACGCCTGACCTGGAGGCCCTCGCCATGAGCGCACCTGCCGCCCCCGACGGGGCGGACCCGGCGGCGACGCCCGCAGCGGGCGGTCGCCCGGACCCCCGTTCGGGGCAGCGCCGCACCAACGGCGGCTTCGGCCGGGTGCTCGTCGCCGTCTACGGGATCTTCGCGCTCGCCGCGACGGCCCGCGCCGGGGTCCAGCTCCTGCGCGACTGGCACGAGGCGCCGCTCGCCTACGCGCTGTCGGCGCTCGCGGCGGCGGTCTACGTCGTCGCGACGATCGCCCTCGCGCGGGGCGGTCGCGTCGCGCGGCGCGTCGCGTGGCTCGCCGTGGGCGTCGAGCTCGTCGGCGTCCTGACCGTCGGTGCGTTCTCGCTCGCCGACCCCGAGGCCTTCCCGCGCGCGACCGTCTGGTCGGGCTTCGGCCAGGGCTACGGCTACGTCCCGCTCGTGCTGCCGTTCGTCGGGCTCTGGTGGCTCTGGCGCACCCGGCCCGCCGCGCCCGGCGCGACCACCCCGCCCGCCACCACCCCCGCCACCGACGCCCCGGAGGACGCCGCATGACCCGCCGCCGACCGCTCCTCTACGGCCTCCTCTTCGACACCGTGTTCCGCCGGATGGACCCCGAGCGGGCGCACCACGTGGCGTTCGACCTCATCGGGTTCGCCGGGCGCGTGCCCGTGCTGCGCGACGTCGTCCAGGGGGCGCTCGCGCCCTACCTGGGCCGCGCGGCGGGGGGCCGGGGGAGCGTCGAGGTGCTCGGCAAGGTCTTCCCGGCGCCGTTCGGGCTCGCGGGCGGCTTCGACAAGGACGCCCGGGCGGTGCGGGGGCTGACGATGCTCGGCTTCGCGTTCGTCGAGATCGGCACCGTGACGGCGCACGCCCAGCCCGGCAACGAGCGGCCGCGCCTGTGGCGCGAGCTCGACGTCCAGGGCGTGCGCAACCGCATGGGGTTCAACAACGAGGGCGCCGCGGCGGCCGCGCGCCGGCTCGCGGCCCTGCGCTCGACGCGGGGCGGGCGTGCCGTCCTCGTCGGGGCGAACATCGGCAAGACGAAGGTCACGCCCGCCGAGGAGGCGGCCGCGGACTACGCGACGAGCGCGGGCCTGCTCGCGCCCTACGCGGACTACCTCGTGGTGAACGTGTCGTCCCCGAACACCCCGGGCCTGCGCGACCTCCAGGAGGTCGAGTCGCTGCGGCCGATCCTCGTGGCCGTGCGCGAGGCCGCCGACGCGGCCACGGCGGACGCGGGCGTCGGCCGGGTGCCGCTGCTCGTCAAGATCGCCCCGGACCTCGCGGACGAGGACGTCGACGCCGTCGCCGACCTCGTGGACGAGCTCGACCTCGACGGCGTCGTCGCCGTGAACACGACGATCGGGCACGACCGCGGGCCCGGCGGCCTCTCGGGCCCGCCCGTCCGCGCACGCGGCCTGGCCGTCGTCGCGCGTCTGCGCGAGCGGCTCGGGCCGCAGCGCGCGATCATCGGCGTCGGGGGGATCACCACCGCGCACGACGCGCGCGACTACCTGCACGCGGGCGCGGACCTCGTGCAGGGGTACACCGGGTTCCTCTACCAGGGCCCGCTGTGGGCGGCGCGGATCAACCGCTCCCTCGCGCGGCACCCCGAGCCCGGCGCGCACGTGCGGGGCGCCGACGCGAAGGAGGCACGATGATCCGGCCGCAGTGGGTCTGGGAGCTCGACGACGCCGAGGGGCGCGCCCTCGCGGCTCCGGTGAGCCCCGTCTTCACCACGCAGTACGACGCCGAGCAGTGGCTCGGCGAGACCTGGCGGAGCCTCGCCGCGGAGGGCGCTGCCGCCGCCCGGCTCCTGCACGACGGCAGCCAGGCGACCGCGACGGTGGAGCTGCGCGTCCCCTGACCGGGTCGCCCGCCTCCTGACCTGGACGCACGGCCGACGGGTCGGCCCGGGCGACGCGGGCAACGCGGGCGCGCGAGCCCGTCGCGCGCCGTCGCCCCGGAGGACCGTCAGCCCGCGACCCGGGCCCACGCGGCGGCGAGCCGTGCCACGGCGTGCTCGAGCTGCTCGGGCGGTCGGGAGAACGTCAGGCGCAGCCGGTCGGCCGCGCTGCCGTCGGGCGTGAAGGTCGGGCCGGCGTTGACGAGCACGCCCTCGGCCGCCGCGGCGGCGGCGAGCGCCTGCGCGACCGGCGCGCCCAGGTCGACCCACAGCGAGAGACCGCCCTCGGGCACGGCCACGCGCCACTGCGGCAGCGCCCGGGCGAGCAGGCCGCACAGGAGGTCGCGCTGCGCGCGGAGCGTCCGACGGCGCTCGGCGAGAACCGTGGGGGCGTCGTCGAGCAGCTCGACGACGGTGAGCTGCTCCAGCACCGCGGTGGCGATGTCCGCCGACTGCCGCGTGCGCGCGAGGCGGGCGACGAGGTCCGGGTGGGCGCGGACCCAGCCGACCCGCAGCCCGCCCCAGAACGACTTGGACGCCGAGCCGACCGTGACGACGTACGGCGAGGTGCCGTCTCCCGCGAGCGGCTCCACGACCGGACCGGTGGCGTCCGGGTCGCCGTCGAGGTCGAGGTCGGTGAGCGTCTCGTCGCCGACCACGGTCACGCGGTGGCGCGCCGCGGCGTCGCGCACGCCCGCCCGCTCCTCGGGCGTGAGGGTGTAGGCGGTCGGGTTGTGGAAGTCGGGCACGAGGTAGACGAGCCGCGGCGCGACCTGCCGCAGCGTCGAGTCGAACAGGTCGACGTCGAACCCCGGCGCGTCGCGGTCGTGGCCGCCCCGCGCCCCGCGGTCGCCCCGGCCCACGGGGACGGGCACCAGCCGCGCGCCCGCCCGCCGCAGCGACTCCATCGCGTGGTAGTACGTGGGCGACTGCACGACGGCGCGGTCTCCCACCCCGAGGAGGGTGTCGGCGAGCGTGGTGATGGCGTGCTGGGCACCTGTGGTGACGAGCACCTCGTCGGGCGTGGTGGGCGTGCCGCGGCGCGTGTGGTGGTCGGCGAGGGCCTCGCGGAGCACGCCGAGGCCGTACGGCTCGTAGCCGCCGCCGGACAGGTACTCGGGCAGCCGCTCCAGCGCGCGCGAGTAGGCGGCGTGCAGGCCGCTCGGGGCGGCGGAGGTCGCCTGGGACAGGTCGGCGAGGTCGATCGGCGCGGTGCGCGGCGCGGGCCCGGGCGGGGCGTCGCCGCCGGCCGCGCGGTCCGCGGGCCGGCGCGCGCTCGGGCGGGGGAGCACGACGACGGTCCCGGAGCCGGTGCGCGAGCGCGCGAACCCGAGCTCGCGCAGCCGCCCGTACGCGGCGGCGGTCGTGGTGCGCGAGACGCCGAGAGCGACGGCGAGGTCGCGCTCCGAGGGCAGGCGCGTGTGCGGCGCGAGGGTTCCCGCGAGGACGGCGGCCCGCAGCGCGTCGGCGAGGGCGGTGTACGCGGGGCCGCCCGCGTGCCACCGGCCGAGCAGCCGGGCGGCGGCAGCGGGGGACAGGTGGCGGTGGACGTCGACCGTCCCGGCCGGGGCGAGGCTCATGAGGCCACTCTCTCGCGATTGGCTATGGATGTCGATGCCACTCGGCGGTCAGGATGACACCCATGAGCCCCACCCGTCGCACCGCCCAGCTCCTCCTCGGCCTGCTCGGCTACGCGCTGTCCATGGCGATGCTGATCCACGCGGGCCAGGGCGGGATGCCGTGGGACGTGCTGCACCAGGGCGTCGTCCGCCGCACGGGCCTGCCGTTCGGCGTCGTCGTCGGGTCGCTCAGCGTGCTGGCCCTGCTGGCCTGGATCCCGCTCCGGCAGCGGCCCGGGATCGGCACGGTCGCGAACGTCGTCGTCATCACGCTGACGATCGACCCGGCCATCGCGCTCGTCACGCGCCTCGTGCCCGACCCGGGCGTCGCCGCGAGCGTGGCCCTGGCCGTCGGGGGCATCGTGCTCAACGGCCTCGCGACGGCGGCCTACCTGGGCGTACGGCTCGGCCCGGGACCCCGCGACGGGCTCATGACCGGCCTGGTGGCGCGCACCGGCTGGTCGGTGCGGCTCGTGCGGACCCTCCTCGAGGTCGTCGTCGTGACGCTGGGCTGGGCGCTCGGCGGCACGCTCGGCTGGGCGACGGTCGCCTACGCGCTCGCCGTCGGGCCGATCGTCCAGCTCACGGCGCGGTGGTTCGCGCCGCGCGGGCTCGTCGCCGCCGCGGCCTCCGAGGCGGCGGCGGACGTCGAGGGGGCGTCGGACGGCGAGCCCGCGTCGGACATCGAGACCGCGTCGCGGGAGCCCGTCCCCGCGACCGCAGGCCCCCGGCCGGACGAGGGAGGCATGCCCCAGTCCGGCCGGTGAGGAGACGACGACGGCCCCGACGCGCCGCCGGGGCCGTCGTCGCGTGCGGTGGCGTGCGTCAGGCGACGCGGCCCTGCGGGGCGTTCTCCGCCGTCTTGCCCGGGTCGCGCTCGACGGCGCCCCCGAGGATCTCGTCGATGTGGGTCATGAGCTCGGCCGGGATCGTCACGCCCGACGCCTTGACGTTCTCCGCGACCTGCTCGGGGCGCGAGGCCCCGACGAGCGCCGCGGCGACGTTGTCGTTCTGCAGCACCCACGCGATCGCGAGCTGCGCCATGCTCAGGCCCAGCTCGTCCGCGACGGGCCGGAGGTTCTGCACGCGCGTGAGCACGTCGTCGGTGAGGAAGCGCTGGATCATGCGCGCGCCGCCCTTGTCGTCGGTCGCACGCGAACCCGCCGGCAGAGGCTTGCCGGGGAGGTACTTGCCGGACAGCACGCCCTGCGCCATGGGCGACCAGACGATCTGCGAGAGCCCGAGCTCGCGCGACGTCGGCACGACCTCGTCCTCGATGACGCGCCAGAGCATGGAGTACTGCGGCTGGGAGGAGATGAGCTGGAACCCGAGGTCTTGCGCGAGCGCGTGGCCCGCGCGGATCTGGTCCGCCGTCCACTCGGAGACGCCGATGTACAGGGCCTTGCCCTGGCGCACGATATCGGCGAACGCCTGCATCGTCTCCTCGAGCGGCGTCTCGGTGTCGTACCGGTGCGCCTGGTAGAGGTCGACGTAGTCGGTGCCGAGCCGCTTCAGGGAGCCGTTGATCGACTCCATGACGTGCTTGCGCGACAGGCCGGTGTCGTTGGGGCCGCCGGGGCCGGTCGGCCAGTAGACCTTCGTGAAGATCTCGAGCGACTCGCGCCGCTGGCCCTTGAGGGCGTCGCCGAGCACCTGCTCGGCCTTCGTGTTGGCGTAGACGTCCGCGGTGTCGAACGTCGAGATGCCGGCGTCGAGGGCTGCGTGCACGCACGCGGTCGCGACGTCGTTCTCGACCTGGGAGCCGTGGGTGAGCCAGTTGCCGTAGGTGATCTCGGAGATCTTGAGACCCGAGTTGCCGAGGTAGCGGTAGGTGGGCATGGACCCAACCTAGCCGCGGGCCCGGCCGCTCGCGGGGCCGGGCGCCGTCGTCACTCGGGGTAGACGCCGTGCTTCTTGTGCGTCGGCTTGGGCAGCCGCGCGCGGCGGAGCTGGAACGCCCGCATGACCGCGTACATGACCGTGCCCTTGGGGATGTCGCCGAACTTCGCGAGGAGGCGCTTGCGCAGGCGCCGCCACATGATGAAGCCGTCGACGACGGTGAGCAGGACGATGACGTACAGCGTCATGACCGTGAGGAACGCGAGCTCCTGGTTCTGCGCCGTGAGGAACGAGAACACGATGAAGACGAGGGCGACGGGCAGGAAGAACTCGCCGAGGTTCCAGCGGGCGTCGACGTACTCGCGCACGTAGCGCTTGACCGGGCCCTTGTCGCGCGGCGGCAGGTAGCGCTCGTCGCCGGTCTGCATGGCCTGGTACTGACGGTCGCGCATCTCGCGCTGCTTCTCCCGCGCGGACTTCGCGGCGGCGCGGCGGTCGTTCGGCACGAGGGGACGCTTGTTCGCGGCCTCGGAGACCTTGCGCTTGGGGGTCGGGCGGCCCTTGCCGGCGCGCTCGATCTCGGCCGCCTCCTCGACGGGGTCGGGGGCGGCGGGGGTCGCGGCGGCCTTGTTGCGGGAGAACACCCCTCCAGGGTAGTCGAGCCGACGGGGTGCCTGGACGCGGGTCCGGGGCCGCACGGTGTCGTACCGTGCTGGTCGTGACGAACTCACCCGAACCCACCGCCCCCGCGCCCGGCACCGCCCTCGCGACCACGCTCCGCGAGACCGTCGCCCGGCTCTTCCCGGCGCTGCGCGCCGACCTGGAGTCGCTCGTGCGCGTGCCGAGCGTCTCGAACGCCGCGTTCGACCAGGCGCACGTCGCCGCCAGCGCCGACGCCGTGGCCGCGCTCCTGCGCGACGCCGGCCTGCCCGAGGTCCAGGTGCTGCGCGCCCGGGCCGAGGACGGCACCGAAGGCGCGCCGGCCGTCGTCGCGCGCCGCCCGGCGCCCGACGGCGCCCCGACCGTCCTGCTGTACGCGCACCACGACGTCCAGCCCCCGGGCGACGCCGGCACGTGGGAGACCGACCCGTTCGAGCCGACCGAGCGCGACGGCCGTCTCTACGGCCGCGGCGCGGCCGACGACAAGGCGGGCGTCGTGGCCCACCTCGGCGCCCTGCGTGCCCTCCTGGAGATCGGCGGCCTCCCCGTCGGGGTGACGGTGTTCGTCGAGGGCGAGGAGGAGATCGGCTCGCCGACCTTCCTGCCGTTCCTCACGCAGCACCGCGACCTGCTCGCGGCCGACGTCATCGTCGTCGCCGACTCCTCGAACTGGAAGATCGGCGTGCCCGCGCTCACGACGTCGCTGCGCGGGCTCGTGGACTGCGAGGTCGAGGTCGCGGTGCTCGACCACGCGGTGCACTCGGGCATGTTCGGCGGCCCCGTGCTCGACGCCGTGACGCTGCTCGCGCGGCTGATCACGACCCTGCACGACGACGCCGGCAACGTCGCCGTGCCCGGGCTCGCCACCGCGGACGAGCCGACCGTGGACTACGCCGAGGCCGACTTCCGCGCCGACTCCTCGCTCCTCGACGGCACCGTCCTCGCGGGGGAGGGCAGCATCGCCGGGCGGCTGTGGACCAAGCCGGCGATCGCCGTGATCGGGCTCGACGCGCCGAGCGTCGCGCACGCGTCGAACACCCTCACGCCCCGCGCGACCGCGAAGCTCTCGGTGCGGCTCGCGCCCGGCCAGGACCCGGCGGCCGCGATGGCGGCGCTGCGCACGCACCTCGAGTCGCACGCGCCGTTCGGCGCGCGCGTGACCGTGCGCGACGGCGAGCAGGGCAAGCCGTTCCTCGCCCCGGCGGACTCCGAGGCGATGCGGGCCGCGCGGTGGGCGTTCGCGACGTCGTGGGGCACGGACCCCGTCGACATCGGCATCGGCGGGTCGATCCCGTTCATCGCCGACCTGCTCGAGGTCTTCCCGGACGCGGCGATCCTCGTCACGGGCGTCGAGGACCCGGACTCGCGCGCGCACGGCGCGAACGAGTCGGTCCACCTCGGCGAGCTGGAGAAGGTCGTGCTCGCCGAGGCGCTCCTGCTCGCCCGGCTCGGCGGCGCGGTCGCCTGACCCGCGACCGCCCGGTCCGCACGCGGCGGCGCTCCCCGGTCGGCCGGGGAGCGCCGCCGTGCGGCGTCAGGCGTCAGGCGCGGTGGGCGACGTCGACCGCCCGGGCCCACCGCGCGACGTCGTCCGGGAGCTCGGGGGAGGTGACGTCGCCGCCCAGGAGCCCGACGACGTCGGGCGCGGCGATCCGGTCGCCGGACCCGCGCGCGAGGAAGCGCCCGGCGACGAGCCCGCGCGCGCAGAGGTCACCGCGGCGTGTGAACACCTGCTCGAGGTACACGACGCGCTCGTCCCACCCGAGCACGCGCGTCGTGATCTCGAAGCGGTCCCCGAGCTGCAGGGAGCGGCGGTACTTCATGGTCGACGCCGCGACGACGGGGTACCAGCCCTTGTCCTTGAGCAGGGGGAACCCGCCGAGGTCGGCGATGAAGTTGCTGCGCGCGACGTCCATCATCTGCAGGTACACGCCGTTGTTCACGTGCAGGTAGAAGTCGAGGTCGCCCGGACGCACGCGCATGCGCGTGACGGACGGCTCGAGGACGCCGCGGCCCGGCACGGCCTTGCGCGGCATCGTGCTGGCGACGAGGAGCTGGATCTGGCGGGTCACCGGGGCAGGCTACTACCCCGCACCAGCGGTATCGGGTATCTGTCGTCGACGGCGGGCGATCCCCCTCCAGGTCGGTGTGCGAGGATGCGCGCCGTGACGACGACGAGCCCCGCCCCTCGCCCCACCGCCACCGCCGACACCGGGTCGCCCGCCGCGCACCCGTGGCAGGTCCGCGCGTTCCGCGCGGTCGCGATCGCCGAGGCGTTCTCCTGGGCCGGGCTGCTCGTCGGCATGTACCTCAAGTGGGTCGCCGGGACGACCGAGCGCGGCGTGGAGATCTTCGGGCCCGTCCACGGGGCGCTCGTGCTCGTGTACGTCGCGCTCGCCGTGCTCGTGGCCGTGCGCGTCCGCTGGTCGCTCTGGACGACCTTCCTCGCGCTCGCCGCGACCGTCCCGCCGTTCTGCACCGTCCTCTTCGACGTCTGGGCGCACCGCACCGGCCGCTACGCGCGCCGCTGACCGCTCGGGTCGGCTGACCCCAGGCCCGCCGACCGCTCGGCCCGATCAGACCGGCGGGTCGGGGTCGTACTGGATCCCGCGCCGTACGGCGCGCGCGACGTCGGCGCTCTCCAGGCGCGCGACGAGGTGCAGCGCCATGTCGATCCCCGCGGACACCCCGGCGGAGGTGACCACGTCGCCGTCGTCGACGTAGCGCGCCTCCGTGTCGACCACGACGCTCGGGTCGATCCGCGCGAGCTCGTCGTAGTGCGCCCAGTGCGTCGTCGCGGGCCGGCCCGCGAGGAGCCCTGCCGCGGCGAGGACGAGCGAGCCCGTGCAGACGCTCGCGATCACCGGGGTGCGCGCCCGCATCGCGCGCAGCCACTCGAGGTGCACGCGGTCGGCGAGCAGCGGGCGCGTCCCGCGACCGCCCGGGTACACGAGCAGGTGGAGGGGGCCGACGTCGTCCGCCGAGCGGTCGGGGACGAGCCGGAGGCCCTTCGCGAGCCGCACGCCGCCGCCGTCCCACGAGAACGTCGAGACCTGGGGCTTGAGCACGGAGTGCTCGGCCCACGCCGACAGCACCTCGAACGGCCCGGCGACGTCGAGCTCCTCGGCCTCGTCGAAGACGAAGATCCCCACGTTCGTCCCGTTGCCCGTTCCCATGGCCACCTCCGCGCGCCCCCGCGTCCCGAGGGCTTCGACCGCTCCTGCCCGCGCGCCTAGAGGCCGGGCAGGGCGAGCATCTGGTCGAGCGCGACGCGCGCCCAGTGCGCGTCGTCGGCGTCCACGACGATCCGGTTCACCACGCGACCGGCGACGAGCGACTCCATCGCCCACACGAGGTGCGGCAGGTCGATCCGGTTCATCGTCGAGCAGAAGCACACCGTCGAGTCGAGGTAGTGCACCTGCTTGTCCGGGTGCGCCCGCGCGACGCGGCGCACGAGGTTGAGCTCGGTCCCGATCGCCCACGCCGAGCCCGGCTCGGCGGCGTCGAGCATCTTGATGATGTACTCCGTCGACCCGACGAAGTCCGCCGCCGTGACGACCTCGTGCTTGCACTCGGGGTGCACCAGCACGTTGACGTCCGGGACGGCCGCGCGGACGTCGTCGACGTTCTTCGCCGAGAACCGCCCGTGGACCGAGCAGTGCCCGCGCCACAGGATCATGCGCGCGTCGCGCAGCTCGGCGTCGGTGAGGCCGCCGTTCGGCTTGCGCGGGTCGAACACGACGCAGTCGTCGAGCGACATCGCGAGCTTCAGGACCGCGGTGTTGCGCCCCAGGTGCTGGTCCGGGAGGAACAGGACCTTGCCCGTGCCGTCCACGCCGCCCACCTGGTCGAACGCCCAGCGCAGCGCGACCTCCGCGTTCGACGACGTGCACACCGTGCCGCCGTGGCGCCCCGTGAAGGCCTTGATCGCGGCCGAGGAGTTCATGTAGGTCACGGGGATCGTCGAGTCGGCGATGCCGACCTCCTGCAGCACGTCCCACGCGTCCTCGACCTGGTCGATCGCGGCCATGTCCGCCATCGAGCAGCCCGCCGCGAGGTCCGGCAGCACCACCTGCTGCGCGTCGGAGGTGAGGATGTCCGCGCTCTCGGCCATGAAGTGCACGCCGCAGAACAGGATGAACTCCGCCTCGGGGCGGGCGGCCGCCTCGCGCGCGAGCTTGAAGGAGTCGCCCATGACGTCGGCGAAGTCGATGACCTCGTCGCGCTGGTAATGGTGGCCCAGGACGAACGCCCGCTCGCCCAGCGCGGCGCGCGCGACCCGGGCGCGCTCGACCAGGTCGGGGTCGCTCGGCGCGGGCAGGTCGCCCACGCACTCGACGCCCCGCTCGGACGCGAGGTCGCGGCCCTGCCCCAGCAGGAGCAGGGCGGACGGGCTGGGCTCGACGAAACCGCCCGGGCGTGCGGTGCTCTGACCGCCCACGGACGACAACAAGGTGCTCCCGGTGCTCACGAGACCATCGTCGCACAGCGCCGCGGAGACGGAGAGGGCCCTCCCACCGCGGATCGGCGCGCCCGGGCGCGACCCGCCGGGCCGCGCCCGGGCTGGCACAATCCGGGCATGCGCGTGCTGCTCACCGGGTCCGCCGTCCCGCCCCCGCCCGACGGCGCGTGGCCGGGCCGCGACGTCGTGCCGACTGCCGCCGGACCGAGCCTCGCCGACGTCGCCTCGTGGTGGTCCGCGCACGGCGCCGTGGACACCGTGCCCCTCGCGGCGTCGGGGCCCGCGTTCCTCGACGCCGTCGCTCCCGTCGCGCCCGAGGTCCTCGCGGGCGTCGTGCCGGGCCCGGGCGGCGCGGAGGTCCCGGTCGCCGTCCGACGGCGCGCGTCCTCGCCGCACGAGGGTGTGCAGGCCCGGACCGTCGTCGTCGACGCGTCCCAGGTCCCGGCCACCGGGGAGGCCGTCGTCGTCGATGCCGACGGGACGCCGACGACGGTGCCCGCCCGCTCGTCGACCGCCGTCGGGCACCTGCTCGCGCTCGCGGTCGACGCCGCTCGGGCGGGGTCGGATCCCGGCCGGGTCGTCCTCGCGACCGGGGGCAGCACGAGCCACGACGCGGGCTTCGGGGCGCTCCTCGCGCTCGCGGGCGAGCCGTCGGCGTCCGAGGTGGCGCCCGCCCGGCTGGCGGACGTCGTGCGCGCCGCGCGCGCCGCGCTGGGCGGCACGCACCTCGTGGCGGCCGTCG
This sequence comes from Cellulosimicrobium sp. MI9406, assembly GCF_040595865.1. NCBI lineage: Bacteria > Bacillati > Actinomycetota > Actinomycetes > Micrococcales > Promicromonosporaceae > Cellulosimicrobium > Cellulosimicrobium sp. MI9406. The sequence goes on along the minus strand of NZ_JALIZI010000002.1, from coordinate 368,453 downwards.
CGTCCGACGTCCCGCTCCTCGGTCTGCACGGCGCGAGCGCGACCCTCGACGCGCGCGGTGTCGACCCGCTGGTGGCCCAGCACCTCGAGCGCGCGCTCGGCGCGGTCGCGCACGACGTCGCCGCCGCCGTCGATCACGCGGACGCGGCCGGGCCGGGGGAGCACGGGATCGTCGGGCGCGACCTGCTCGCGGGCGCGACGGCGGGCCGCCGCCTCGCCGGGCTGTCGGGGGCGGGCAGCGGGGGAGGTTTGGGCTTCGCCGTCGCGGCGCTGGGCGGCCGGCTCGTGCCCGCGCTGCGGGTCGTGGCGGACGACGTCGGGCTCGACGCGCGGCTCGCGGCCGCGGACGTCGTCGTGGTGCTCGCGGACGAGCTCGGCGCGCACGAGCTCGGCGAGGGGACCGTCCGCGAGGTGGCCGGCCGGGCGGCGCGGCACGCGCTCCCGGTGGTCGTCGTCGCGCGCGCGGTCGTCGCGGGCCGTCGCGAGCAGGCGGCCGCGGGGCTCAGCGGTGCGTACGCGTGGGGCGACGGCGACCCGCGCGACCTCGTGGAGCGCGTCGCGCGCACGTGGTCGCGCGGCTGAGGCGCGCGTCGGCCGAGGTCGACGGCGCCGCCCGTGCGGCTCCTCCGTCGTCGTCCTCGCACCCCGTGCGGCGAGGCCCGTTCGACCTTCCTGCCGCGCGGGGTCGTAGACTCGGGAACACCACCGGCACGTGTGGTGTTGAGGACCTGACGGGATCTCTCTCGAGAGATCCGAGAAGCCGGCCACCACCGGGGCAGCACTGCCCCCGACAGCGCGGAGACGAGATGAGCGAGACCACCGACATTGCCACGCACGGCGTCAACCTGACCGACGAGGCCGCGGACAAGGTCCGCACGCTCCTCGAGCAGGAGGGTCGCGACGACCTGCGCCTGCGCGTCGCGGTGCAGCCCGGCGGCTGCTCCGGCCTGATCTACCAGCTCTACTTCGACGAGCGCGTGCTCGACGGCGACGCGCTGCGCGACTACGACGGCGTCGAGGTCGTGGTCGACAAGATGAGCGTCCCCTACCTCGAGGGCGCGACGATCGACTTCGCCGACACGATCGAGAAGCAGGGCTTCACGATCGACAACCCCAACGCGGGCAGCGCCTGCGCCTGCGGCGGCTCCTTCAGCTGAGCCGTCCGGCGTGCCGCGCGCACGCCACCGGACCGCACGAGCCCGGTCACCCGTCCGCGGGTGGCCGGGCTCGCGTCGTCCGCGGGTCGTGGCGCCCCGCTCGCGGCGGGGTCAGCCGCCGATCTCGACGGTGATCGCCCAGGCCTCGGCTTCTCCCTGACCGGGGAGCTGCGCCTCGCCCACGACCGCGTGCCCGCGCATCCGCGCCCACGCGGGGACGTCGAGGCGGGCGGCCGGGTCGGTCGACCACACCGTGAGCCTGGCGCCCGGTGCGAGGTCGCGCGCTGCCGCCGCGAGCCGGATCACGGGCAGCGGGCAGCGCAGCCCGCGCGCGTCGACCACGTCGCCGGCCGCGCCCGCGTCGCCGGACGCGCCGGACGCCGGCAAGGGCGGGGGAGCGCCGGTCACAGGCCCTGCACCCCCAGCGCCGCGCGCACGCGGGCGACGGCGTCCGGCAGGGCGGCGAGCAGCCGCTCGACGTCGTCCTCCGTCGTCGAGCGGTCCAGGGCGACGCGCACGTTGCCGTGCGTGAGCACGCCCATCGCCGCGAGGACGTGCGAGGGCTCGAGCGAGCTCGACGTGCACGCCGACCCGGAGCCGACGGCGACGCCCTCGCGGTCCAGGTCGGTGAGCAGCGCCTCGCCGTCGACGTAGAGGAACGAGAAGGTCGCGACGTGCGGGAGCCGGTCGACCGGGTCGCCGACCACCTCGACGTCGGGGATCTGTGCGACCCGCGCTCGCACGCGGTCGACGAGCGCCCGACGCCGCGCGTCCTGCGCGTCCCGGTCGGCCAGCACCGCCTGCAGCGACACGGCCGCGGCGAACGCCGCCGGGACGGACACCCCACCGGGTGCCCACGGCTCCGCGTCCTCCGGGAACGGGCTGCGCCGTCGGACGCGGGAACGCACCGCGAGGACACCGGTACCCGGACCGCCGCCCCAGTCCGCCGGGTCGGCGGCGAGCGCGTCCCAGGTCTCGGGGACGACGTCGTGCCCGAGCGTGGCCCCCGCGTCCACGAGCAGCGGGACCCCTGCCCGCTGCGCCGCCTCGTGCACGGCCGCGACCGGCTGACGCGTCCCCACCTCGCCGTTGGCGGCCTGGAGCGCGGCGAGTGCCACGCCGGGACGGCCGACGGCGTCGGTCATCTCCGCGGCGTCGACGCGGCCGGACCCGTCCACCCCGACGACCTCCCGCTCCAGGCCACCGTGCTCGGCGGCGTGCAGGACGGCGGCACGCTCGACGGCGCCGACGACGACCCGTCGCCCCGCGCGGTGACGGGCGCCGGCGAGCGCGGCGACGGCCGTGTGGAGGGACGCGGTGTGGTTGGCGGTGAAGACGACCTCCTCCGTGCGCGCGCCGAGCGCGGCGGCGACGGCCTCGCGGGCGCCGTCGAGCAGGGCCGCGGCACGCCTGCCCTCCGCGTGCAGACGTCGGGGGTCGGCCCAGCCGTCGTCGAGCGCGCGGTCGAAGGCCTCGCGCGCGAGCGGGTGCCAGGGGGCGTGCCCCCCGTTGTCGAGAAGCACCCGGCGATCGGGGGTGGTGTGTGTCACATGGCCTCCAGGGCGCGGGCGGGGCCGTCGCGGAGCGGGGGACGGCCGGGCTGAGAGTGCCCGAGCGGGCGCAGGGCGCCGGTCGGGGTCCGGCGCACGGCGTCGGATCGTTGCGCTCGCGCGCCCCGCGACGAGGTGCCTCCGGGAGTCCGAAGGCCCCACCGGCACGCTACCGTGCTGCCCGGTGGGCCGACGGTGTGGCAAGGATCTGACAGACTCGGGACGGGTGTGCCGAACCCACCCCTGACCGGCCACGACGTGTGCCGCATCTCGCCCGTCCGCAGCGCGTTCCGGGCCACGAAGGGCGGAATCCCGCGCTAGGCTTCGTGTGTCGAGGACGAAGGTCCTGTGCTGGGCTCGTAAAGACGGGCACGGGCAGGACGTGACGTGAAAGGCCCCCCTTGCACTCGCAACCCCCTAGCCGCACACGGCGCACCATCCTGCGGGCGACGGCCCTCGCCGTCGCCGTCGCCGCGGTGGCGTCCGGCTGCGCCACCGACACCGTCCAGCGCGGGTTCCTGCCCGGTTACGAGGACGGGGAGGTGACCAACCAGACCGCCCGGATCACGTCGCTGTGGACCGGCTCCTGGATCGCGGCCCTCATCGTCGGCGTGATCACGTGGGGCCTGATGCTGTGGTGCGTCGCCGCGTACCGCAAGCGCAAGGACGACCACCAGCTCCCCGTGCAGACGCGCTACCACCTGCCGCTCGAGATCATGTACACGGCCGTGCCGATCCTCATGGTCCTCGTCCTCTTCTTCTACACGGACCGCGACATGAGCGCGATCGTGGACAAGGACGTCGAGTCCGACCTCACGGTCCAGGTCATCGGCAAGCAGTGGAGCTGGGACTTCAACTACGTGGACGACGACGTCTACGAGACGGGCCAGCACCTGGCGGACGTCGGCGACACCATGACCGACGACGCGACGATCGACGGTGCCCCGGGCACGGCGGCGGCGCTGCCGACGCTCTACCTGCCCGTCGGTGAGTCGGTGCGGTTCGAGCTGCAGTCGCGCGACGTCATCCACTCCTTCTGGATCCCCGCGTTCCTCTACAAGCTCGACATGATCCCGCACCGGACGAACGAGTTCGTGGTCACCCCGGAGCGCGAGGGCGTCTACGCCGGCAAGTGCGCCGAGCTCTGCGGCGAGCACCACTCCGGCATGCTGTTCAACGTCGAGGTCGTCGACCGCGCGGAGTACGACGCGCAGATGGAGGCGCTCCGCGAGAAGGGCCAGGAGGGTCAGATCCCGGTGGAGGGCTTCAGCCGTCTCCAGGACCCGAACCCTGTCACCGCTACCACGGAGGGTGAGAACTGATGGTCGCGCAGGCCGAAGTCATCCCCGGTCTCGCGCCGCGGCGTCAGACCCTCGGGCGGACCGTGATCAAGTGGGTCACGTCCACCGACCACAAGACGATCGGGTACATGTACCTGATCACGTCGTTCATCTTCTTCTGCATCGGCGGCCTCATGGCCCTCGTGATCCGTGCGGAGCTCTTCGAGCCCGGCATCCAGATCGTGCAGAGCAAGGAGCAGTACAACCAGCTCTTCACGATGCACGGCACGATCATGCTGCTGCTGTTCGCGACCCCGCTCTTCGCCGGGTTCGCGAACGTGATCATGCCGCTGCAGATCGGTGCGCCGGACGTCGCGTTCCCGCGACTGAACATGTTCGCGTACTGGCTCTACCTCTTCGGCGGTCTCATCGCCTCGGCCGGCTTCTTCACGCCGCAGGGCGCCGCCTCGTTCGGGTGGTTCGCGTACGCGCCGTTGTCGAACACGACGTTCAGTCCAGGGCTCGGGGGAGACCTCTGGGTGTTCGGGCTCGCGCTCGCCGGCTTCGGCACGATCCTCGGTGCGGTCAACTTCATCACGACGATCATCACGATGCGCGCGCCCGGCATGACGATGTTCCGCATGCCGATCTTCACGTGGAACACGCTCATCACGAGCCTCCTCGTGCTCATGGCGTTCCCGCCCCTGGCCGCCGCGCTCTTCGCGCTCGGCGCCGACCGGCGCCTCGGTGCCCAGATCTTCAACCCCGAGAACGGCGGCGCCATCCTGTGGCAGCACCTGTTCTGGTTCTTCGGGCACCCTGAGGTCTACATCATCGCGCTGCCGTTCTTCGGCATCGTGTCCGAGATCTTCCCGGTGTTCGCCCGCAAGCCGATCTTCGGCTACAAGGGCCTCGTCTACGCGACGATCGCGATCGCGGCGCTGTCCGTCACCGTGTGGGCCCACCACATGTACGTGACCGGCGCGGTCCTCCTGCCGTTCTTCGCCTTCATGACGATGCTCATCGCGGTGCCGACCGGCGTGAAGTTCTTCAACTGGATCGGGACCCTCTGGCGAGGGAAGCTGACGTTCGAGACACCGATGCTGTGGTCGATCGGGTTCCTCGTGACCTTCCTCTTCGGCGGCCTCACGGGCGTCATCCTGTCCAGCCCGGCGCTCGACTTCCACCTGTCCGACTCGTACTTCGTGGTGGCGCACTTCCACTACGTCGTGTTCGGCACCGTGGTGTTCGCGATGTTCGCCGGCTTCTACTTCTGGTGGCCCAAGTTCACCGGGCGCATGCTCAACGAGCGCCTGGGCAAGGTCCACTTCTGGCTGCTCTTCATCGGCTTCCACATGACGTTCCTCATCCAGCACTGGCTGGGCGTCGAGGGCATGCCGCGCCGCTACGCGGACTACGCGCCGTCCGACGGCTTCACGTGGGAGAACCAGGTCTCGACGGTCGGGGCGTTCATCCTCGCCGCGTCGACGCTGCCGTTCCTCTGGAACGTCTACACGACCTGGCGCAACGCGCCCAAGGTCCAGGTCGACGACCCGTGGGGCTACGGCCGCTCGCTCGAGTGGGCCACGTCCTGCCCGCCGCCGCGGCACAACTTCACGTCGCTGCCGCGTATCCGCTCCGAGTCGCCCGCGTTCGACCTGCACCACCCCGAGGTCGCCGCGATGGACCACGCGGAGCCGAACCCCAACGTCCTGGAGAAGGTCTACGGGGAGGCCGACCGCCGCGGTGAGAAGAGCGTCGCGCTCGACCGCCTCGGCGACAAGCAGGCAGGCAGCGACTCGACGTCGACGATCATCATCGACGAGCCGCGCACGGGTGACACGGACGAGGAGGCCGGCAAGTGAAGGTCGAGTACAAGCTGTTCATCTTCCTGACGCCTTTCTTCGCGCTCATCGGCGTGGTGTACGGGCTCTGGAGCGGCTGGGAGCCCGTCGGCAGCGCCGCGCTCCTCCTGACCGCGGGCCTCTCGGGCATGATCGGCGCCTACCTGGCGCTCACCGCCAAGCGGATCGACGCGCGGCCCGAGGACGACCCGGACGGCCTCATCGAGCAGGGTGCCGGCGACCAGGGCGTGTACGCCCCGTGGAGCTGGTGGCCGCTCGCGATCGCAGGCTCGGCGGCGGTCGTCTTCCTCGGCCTCGCGGTCGGCTGGTGGCTGGTCTACGTGGGTATCGCGCTCAGTGCGATCGCCCTCGTCGGCTGGGTCTTCGAGTTCTCCCGCGGCCAGCACGCGCACTGACGCACCGCTTCCGGACGGCCCGATCCCCTCACGGGGGTCGGGCCGTCCTGCTGTCTGCGCGGGGGCGTAGGGCGTTCGTTGCTGCGGGGACACGTCCGAGTGCCGGAGCCGCTCTCTGTGGCGCTCTGACGGCGTTCTAGCGTCCCAGGCCGGAATGGGGCGCCAACGCCTGGGCGGGAGCGCCCCCGTTCGGCGGGAGCGCACACGCGCGGACGGGAGCGGACACGGCAGGGCAGGGCTGCAGGTTTGCAGGGCGGCCTCACGTCGAGCGGGGAAGCCGTCACGACGACGGCGGCCCGGACGCGCCCCGGCTCGCTCGCTGAACGGCTGTGGCGTCTTCGTCCAGAGGTCCAGCGCGGGACGGTGCGTGGTCGCGGTGCGGGGCAGTGTGAGGGGCGGTGTGTGGGGCAGGCGACGGAGCGCGCCGGAACGTCGTGACGGCCGGAGACGCTGCCGGCGACGCCCCCGGGGCCGACGCCACGACGCGGCACCTATTGGCGACCGCGGACTGACCGGGGTGGCCCTGGGCGGCCGCCGAGAACGAGGTTGGTCCCGCCATCCACCGGATAGCGGGACCAACCTCGTTGTGGTGGGGGAGCAGGGTCGTGCTCGCCGACCGGGTGTCGTGCGGCGGGGTCGTCAGGGGACGATGAGCCCGGCGGTCTGGGTCTTGGCGCGCTGGAGGCGGGCCTCGGCGTCGGACCAGTTGACGAGGTTCCACCAGGCGGTGACGTAGTCGGCGCGCACGTTCTGGTAGTCGAGGTAGTAGGCGTGCTCCCAGACGTCGAGCAGGACGATGGGGGTCAGGCCGAGGGTGAGGTTGCCCTGCTGGTCGTAGAGCTGGACGGTGATGAGCTTCTGGCCGATGGAGTCCCAGGCGAGGATGGCCCAGCCGGAGCCCTGGACGCCGGCGGCGACGGCGGCGAACTGCTTCTTGAAGGCGTCGAAGGAGCCGAAGTGCTCGTCGATCGCGGCGCCGATCTCGCCGGTGGGCTCGCCGCCGCCCTCGGGGGAGAGGTTGGTCCAGAAGGCGGAGTGGTTGACGTGGCCGCCGAGGTTGAACGCGAGGTTCTTCTCGTGGAGGTTGATCGCGGCGAAGTCGCCGGACTCGCGGGCCTCGGCGAGCTTCTCCAGGGCGGTGTTCGCGCCGGTGACGTAGGCCTGGTGGTGCTTGGAGTGGTGCAGCTCCATGATCCGCCCGGAGATGTGCGGCTCGAGCGCACCGTAGTCGTAGGACAGCTCGGGCAGGGTGTAAGCGGGCATCCGGATGTACCTCCTGGTACGGACCGCCGGAGGTCGTCCGACGGTCCCTGGGCAGTGAACTGACGGTGTCCCTGCCGCCTCACGCGGGCGCTGCCGCGCCCCGGGGGCAGAGACGACGATGACCCGCGACCTGCCCGCCTGGAAGAGGGGGTTGGTCGCGGGTCATCGTCCTACTGTGCAGGAACCCGGAGGTCAGCGCTCGTCGGCGCCCTTCTCCGGCTCCACGAGGTCACGACCGCCGCCGACGGGGGCGGTCCCGGCCTCGATCTGCTCGTGGCTCGTGCTCTCGAGGGCGTCGTGCTCACCGTGCGAGTGCGCGGCGGCGAGCTCGGCCGGCGTCACGGGCTCGATGCGGTCCTCGTAGAAGAACCGCGACAGGCGCTGGAGACGCTTGTCCTTCTTGTAGCCCTTGCGACGCACGCCGCGGGAGTCCGTCGCCGGCTCGATCTCGAGCGGGGCGTGGGCGGAGTAGTTGACCCGCAGCCAGCGCTCCTGCTCGTCGAGCGGGCGGTGGACCTCGATGTACTCGCCGTGCGCGAACCGGACGATCCGGCCGGTCTCGTGGCCGTGCAGCACGAGCTCGCGGTCCTTGCGCTGCAGCCCGAGGCAGATGCGCTTGGTGACCCAGAACGCGAACCAGGGGCCCACGAAGATCAGGATCCGGAAGGCCCAGGTGATCGTGTTGATCGACATGTGGAAGTGCGTCGCGATGAGGTCGTTCGACCCGGCGAGCGCCAGGATGATGAACGCCGTGAGGAACGCGACGCCCAGGCCGGTGCGAACCGGCACGTTGCGCGGGCGGTCGAGGACGTGGTGCTCGCGCTTGTCCTTCGTCACCGCGGATTCGAGGAACGGGTAGACGAAGAGGAACGTGAACAGCAGGCCCGGCACGACGACCGCGGGGATGAGGACGTTCAGCGACAGCGTGTACCCGCCGATCACGAACTCCGTCTGCCCCGGCATGAGTCGCAAGGACCCTTCGAGGAACAGCATGTACCAGTCGGGTTGTGCTCCCGCGGAGACCGGTGACGGATCGTAGGGGCCGTAGTTCCAGACGTTGTTGATCGCCATCGTGCCGCCCATGAGCGCGAGGATGCCGAACACGACGAAGAAGAAGCCGCCGGCCTTCGCGACGTACACGGGGAACAGCGGGAAGCCGACCACGTTGGTGTCCGTGCGGCCGCCACCCGGGTACTGCGTGTGCTTGTGGAGCACGACGAAGAACAGGTGGAGCGCGACCAGCGCGAGGATCAGGCCCGGCACCAGGAGGATGTGGACCGTGAACAGTCTCGGGATGATGTGCTCGCCCGGGAACTCGCCGCCGAAGATGAAGTACGACATGTACGAGCCGATGAGCGGGATCGCCTTGACGACGCCGTCGGTGATGCGCAGGCCGTTGCCCGACAGGACGTCGTCGGGCAGCGAGTAGCCGGAGAAGCCGGCGGCGAGGCCCATGATCATGAGCAGCATGCCGACGAGCCAGTTGACCTCACGGGGCTTGCGGAACGCGCCCGTGAAGAACACGCGCATCATGTGCGTGACGATCGACGCCATGAAGATCAGCGCGGCCCAGTGGTGGATCTGCCGCATGAGCAGACCGCCGCGGACCTCGAACGACATGTGCAGCGTCGACGCGAACGCGTCGGACATGAGCACGCCGTCCATGGAGGCGGGCTCGCCGTGGTAGGTCACCAGGGACATGCTCGGGACGAAGAACATCGTCAGGAAGATGCCGGTGAGGATCAGGACGACGAATGAGTAGAGCGCGATCTCGCCCAGGAGGAACGACCAGTGGTCGGGGAAGACCTTGCGCGCGAACTCCTTGACGGCGACACCGATGCCGGTGCGCTGGTCGAGGTAGTCCGCGGCCTTCCCGGCAGGGGTCGTCGGCGCGGCTGACTTCGGTGCGGCCGCCCGAGGTGCGGCGGTTCCGGTGCTGGTGGTCACTTCAGACGCTCCCAGAAGCTCGGGCCGATGGGCTCGTGGAAGTCGCTCTGCGCAACCAGGTAGCCCTCGTCATCAACGGTGATCGGCAGCTGCGGCAGGGGCCGCTTCGCGGGGCCGAAGACCACCTTGGCGCTGTCGGCCACGTCGAACGTCGACTGGTGGCACGGGCACAGCAGGTGGTGCGTCTGCTGCTCGTAGAGAGCGACGGGGCAGCCGACGTGCGTGCAGATCTTGGAGAACGCGACGATGCCGTCGTACGACCAGCTCTCCCCGGCGGGGGCCTGCTCGGACACGATGTCGCGCGGGTCGAGACGGACCAGGAGGACGACGGCCTTGGCCTTCTCCGTGATCCACTCGTGGGACTGCATCTCCTCCTGCGAGGCCTCGGGGATGACGTGGACCACCGAGCCGATGGTGACGTCGGCGGCCTTGATGGGCCGGCCCGAGGGATCGATCGCGAGGCGCGTGCCGCGCTGCCAGAGGGTGTGCTTGAACTTGGAGACGTTCCAGTCGCCGCCGACGCTCCCGACGAGCGGGACCGCGATGGTGAGCGGGAAGAGCGCGAGGGCGGAGATGACCGCGCCCTTGAGGACGCCGCGGCGGGCGATGCCCGAGTCCTTGACGCCCGCGTCGAGCTCGGCGAGCGCGGCGGTGCGCGTCTCGGGGTCGCTCGCGATGGGGTGGCGCTCGTCCACCTTCTCGTGGTCGGACATGAGGACCTTGGCCCAGTGCACCGCGCCGAAGCCGATGCCGAGCAGGGCGAACGCGATGGCGACGCCGAGCGCCACCGTCGAGAGGCGGACGCCCGCGGTGGTCCCGTCCGGCGGGATCACGAAGTAGACGACGAGGGCCGCGATGGTGCCGATGACGGAGATCCCGAAGAGCGCGGCGACCTGACGCTCGGCGCGCTTCGACGCCTTCGGGTCGCGGTCGGCCATGCGGCTCTTGTGCTCCGGCAGACCGGGGTCCGGGAACGTGTCGAGGGTGCCGTGGTCCTCGCGGTGCCCGACCTCGCGGTGCGAGGACTCGGACGAGCGGGGGCTCTGGTAGTCGCTCACGAGGACTTCGCTCCGATCCACACTGCGGCCCCGATGAGGAGGCCCATTCCGACGATCCAGGCCCACAGGCCCTCGCTGACCGGACCGAGCGACCCGAGCGACAGGCCGCCGGCGGAACCGTCGCGCTGCTCGGCGAGGAACGCGATGACGTCCCGCTTCTCCTCGGGCGTCACGGTGGCGTCGTTGAAGACCGGCATCGACTGCGGGCCGGTGAGCATCGCCTGGTAGATGTTGCGCTCCGAGGTGTCCCACAGCGGGGGAGCGAACTTGCCCTCGGAGAGGGCACCGCCCGCACCGATCGCGTTGTGGCACATCGCGCAGTTGGTGCGGAAGACCGCGGCACCGTTGGCCGGGTCGCCCAGCGCTGCGTCGACCTGCTCGTCCGTGGGGATCGCGGGGCCGGCGCCGAGCGACGCGACGTAGGCGGCGAGCTGCGCCGTCTGCTCCTCGTCGAACTGGCGCGGCTTCTGGATGGCCTGCGGACCGTCCATCTGCATGGGCATGCGGCCGGTGGACACCTGGAAGTCGACCGACGCGGCGCCGACACCGACGAGCGAGGGCGCGGTGGCCGTGCCCTCGGCGTTCGGCCCGTGGCACGTGGCGCAGTTGGCCTGGAACAGCTTCTGGCCGGTCTCGATGTCCTCGGTGCTGGCGGTCTCGGCGTTGGCCGAAGTCGGGGCAAAGGCGGCGTAGACGCCACCGGTGACCAGCAGCGCCAGCAGCAGCAGCACGACCGGCGCGAAGCGGTGGTGTCTGCGGGCGGCGAGTGCCTTCACGAAATGATCCTCGTCTCGCAGGTGGGGGAGCAGGGGGCGGGTGGGCGGTCCGGGGCGGACCCCGGGCGCGACGTCAGCGCAAGATGTAGATCACGAAGAAGAGCGCGATCCACACGACGTCGACGAAGTGCCAGTAGTAGGACGTCACGATGGCCGTCGTGGCCTCGTGGTGCCCGAAGTTCTTGGCCGAGAACGAGCGGCCGAGAAGGAACAGGAAGGCGATCAGGCCGCCGACGACGTGAAGGCCGTGGAACCCGGTCGTGATGTAGAAGACGGAGCCGTAGGGCGTGGAGGAGATCGACACGCCGTGCTCGACGAGCTCGGCGTACTCGAAGATCTGACCACCGATGAAGAACGCGCCCATGAGGAACGTCAGCGTCATCCACTCGTTCATCCCCCAGCGGTTCACCTGGAAGATCGAGCCGGTGCGGACGGGCTGGAAGCGCTCGGCGGCCCACACGCCCATCTGGCACGTCACCGACGACAGCACCAGGACGGTCGTGTTGATCGCCGCGAAGGTCAGGTTGAGCTTGTCCGCCTCGAGGGCCCACTCGTCGGCGGGCATCACGGCGCGGACCGTGAAGTACATGGCGAAGAGGCCGGCGAAGAACATGAGCTCGCTGGCCAGCCACACGATCGTCCCGACCGAGACGGGGTTCGGTCGGTTGACGCTCACGTGCTGATGGGCGTGGGGGGCAGCCGTTGCGGTCGACACAGGAGCCATTATGGCCGACGAACCTCAGCTTCGCGGCACGCAGACGGCAGCCCGGAGGCGGTGAATCTCACAATGTCTCCAGAACTTCCCACGGAGACCTGCACTTGGTGACGGAAACCGTCCGAGTGCCATGAAACCCGGGCGTCCGGGGCGCGGGCCAGGGCCCTTGGTCCCCGGTCCGCCGCCGGTCGGCGCACGACCCGCCGCAGGGGTGCTGCGGAGGGCTCCGACGTGCCAAGATGCCAGTCGGGACGTGCGTCCGCCACACGCGGCGCCGCGCGCTCCCGGGCCCACCCGAGGGAACGACGAAGGCGACGGTGACGACGATGACGACGACCGTGACGACGACGCACGGGGACACGGACGTGACCCCGCGCGCGCCGCGCATCCTGCTCTACAGCGACGACGTGACCGTGCGCGAGCAGGTGCTGCTCGCCGTCGGGCGGCGGCTCGGCGCGGGTCAGCCGGAGATCGAGTGGCACGAGGTGGCCACCCCGGCGGCGGTCGTGGCGTCGGCGGACGCCGGCGGGTGGGACCTGCTGGTCCTGGACGGCGAGGCCGACAAGGCCGGGGGCATGGGTCTGTGCCGCCAGCTCAAGAACGAGATCTACGCGTGCCCGCCGGTCCTGGTCCTCACCGGCAGGCCGCAGGACGGTTGGCTAGCATCGTGGTCGCTCGCCGACGACGCGGTGCCCCGGCCGTTCGACGCGGTCGCCCTCCAGCGTGCCGTCGCCGACCTGCTGCGCGCCGCCGGCACGCGGTAGCCGACCAGGAGACCGACCAGCCGAAGGGCCACCCGTGACCGCCACCCCGCACCCTGCCGCCTCGACCACGAGCGACTCGACGGGTGCGGGGCTCACCTGGCCCGGTCTGCTCACCGAGCTCGTCGCGGGGAACGACCTCGACGCCGAGCGCACCGCGTGGGCCATGGACCAGGTTATGTCGGGCGAGGTCTCGCCCGTGAGGCTCGCGAGCTTCCTCGTCGCGCTGCGCGCGAAGGGCGAGACGGTCGCCGAGCTCACCGGTCTCGCCGACGCGATGCTCGCGCACGCGAGCCGCTTCTCCGTGGACGGGCCCGCCGTGGACATCGTCGGCACGGGCGGCGACCGCGCCCACACCGTGAACATCTCGACGATGGCGTCGCTCGTCATCGCGGGCGCGGGCGTGCGCGTCGTCAAGCACGGCAACCGCGCCGCGACGTCGTCGTCGGGGGCCGCGGACGTGCTCGAGGAGCTCGGGATCCGGCTCGACCACGGTCCCGACCGCGTGGCGCGCATCGTGCACGAGGCGGGGATTACCTTCTGCTTCGCCATGGTGTTCCACCCGTCGATGCGGCACGCGGGCGTCGCGCGCAAGGAGCTCGGCATCCCGACGGCGTTCAACGTGCTCGGCCCCCTGACGAACCCCGCGCAGCCGCGCGCGGCCGCGATCGGCGTGGCCGACGCCCGGATGGCGCCGCTCATCGCCGGCGTGCTCGCCGGGCGCGGCACGTCGGCGCTCGTGTTCCGCGGCGACGACGGCCTCGACGAGCTCGCGGCGACCGGCGGCGCCACGGTGTGGGAGGTGCGCGACGGCGCCGTGACGGAGCACCGCCTCGACCCCGTCGCCGACCTCGCGCTGACGCCCGTCACCGTCGAGGACCTGCGGGGCGGGAACGCGGCGCACAACGCCGACGTCGCGCGGCGGTTCCTCGCGGGCGAGCCGGGCGCGGTGCGCGAGACCGTGCTGCTCAACGCGGCCGCGGGCCTCGTCGCCGACGGCACGCTGCCCGGTACCGCGGAGGGCTCGCTCGTCGAGCGGCTGCGCGCGGCCTACGACGTCGCGGCCCGGAGCGTCGACTCCGGCGCCGCGCGCGCGGCGCTCGCCCGCTGGGCGGAGGCCGCGGCGCGCGACTGACCGCCGGTCAGCCGGCGCGCGACTGACAGCCGGTCAGTCGTCGAGGCCGAGGGCGAACGCCTGCTCGAGGTCGACGTTCGAGTAGGCGCGGAACGCGATGAACGTCTCGGTGCGCACGACGCCCTGGACCTTGCTGATGCGGTCCGCGATGACGTCGGCGAGCTGGTCGTGCTCCTGGACCCGCACCATCGCGACGAGGTCCGCCTTGCCCGTCACCGAGTAGACCTCGCTGACGCCGCGCAGGTCCGCGACCTCCGACGCCACCTCGGGGATGCGTGCGGGGTCGGTGTCGATCAGGACGATGGCGGTGAGCATGGTTCCTCCGGGGACGGGTCGTCGTCAGGCGACCACTCTACGGTCGGCCCGGCCGACGCGTGGGCCAGGTCGGCGCCGTCGGCGTCCGCGTGGCGCGCGACGTGGCGGGCCGTGGCCGCGAGGTCGACGTGCGACCCGGCCGAGCGGACCGGGCACGCCCAGGGACCCGTGACGTCGACGATCCGCACGCCGGGTTCCTGGAGCCACGACAGCAGGATCTCGGCCTCGTGCGGATGGCTCGCGGGGGCCGGCGGCACGGGTGGTGTCACCGTCTCGGCCGTCGCGACGAGCGCGTGCACGAGCGGCCACGGGTCGGTGCCCGGGGCGCTGACGCCGGTCGCGGCGAGCCGCGCGTGCCGCACGACGACGACCTCCCACCCACCGGCGTCCGTCGGGCGCGCGGCGACGAGCTCGGCGCACGCGGCGAGCGGGGCGAGCCGCTGCGCACGCGCCGCGCCCGTGAGGAAGGCGCGCAGGCGCTGGGTGAGCTCGCCGGCCTGCTCGAAGCGCTCGTCGCGCGAGAGCGCCACGATGCGGCGCCCGAGCTCGGCGACCACGCGCGACGGGTCGCCCTCGAAGGCCTCGCGCGCACCCGCCGCGACGTCGCCGTAGCCCGCGTCGCGCTCGGTCGTCGTGCACGGGGCGGAGCAGCGGCCCATCTCGGCGAGCACGCACGCCGTCGCGCCGGGCGAGGCGACGACGGGGAGGCGCCGGGTGCACTGGCGCAGCGCGAAGGCGTCGTGCAGGGCGTCCACGGCGGCCTGGGCCTGGTGCCGCGAGGCGAACGGGCCGATGTGCGCCGCCGGTGCGCGGACGTCGCGGACCAGCGAGAGGCGCGGGTACGCCTCGTCGGTGAGCCGGACCCACGTCATGCGCTCCGGGTGCCGCGACCGGCGGTTGTACCGCGGCGCGTGCTCGGCGATGAGGCGCAGCTCGCGGACCTGCGCCTCGAGCGGCGTCGCGCACACGACGGGCGTGACGGCGTGCGCGATGCGCACCATCTCGGTGATGCGCCCGCGCTTCTCCGAGCGCGTGAAGTACGACCGCACGCGGCGCCGGATCGACGTCGACGTGCCGACGTACAGCACCTCGTCGCCGGGGCCGCGGAAGAGGTAGACGCCGGGCGCGTCGGGCAGGCCGTCGGCGAGGTGGCGCTTGCGGCGCACGTCCTGCGGCACGGGGTCCGTCGCCCCGGCGAGGTCCTCCAGGTGCGTCACGCCGAGCGGGCCGAGGCGGCCGAGGAGCGCGTGCAGCACGTCGACGGTGGCGCGTGCGTCGGCGAGCGCGCGGTGGTCCGGCGTGACCGTGGCGCGGAAGAGGGCCGCGAGCGTCGCGAGCTTGTGGTTCGGCGCCTCGTCGCGCGTGACGACCCGCCGCGCGAGGGGCACGGTGTCGAGCACCTGGTTCCCGGGCCAGTCGTAGCCCGCGGAGCGGCACGCGGCCTTGAGGAACGAGATGTCGAACGGGGCGTTGTGAGCGACGAGCACGGCGCCGCGCGCGAACTCGAGGAAGCTGGGCAGCACGGCCTCGATGCGGGGCGCGGTGGCGACCATGGACGACGTGATGCCGGTGAGCCGGGCGACGAAGGCGGGCACGGGCACCCCGGGGTCGACGAGCGTCTGGAACTCGCCGAGCACCTCGCCGCCGCGCACCTTCACCGCGCCGATCTCCGTGATCCCGGCGCCCGCGGGGGAGCCGCCGGTCGTCTCGAGGTCGACGACGACGAACGTCACCTCGTGCAGCGGCGTGCCCAGGTCCTCGAGCGTGGGCTGGACGGGGACGCCCTGCGGTGCGGACCCGGCGCGGGGGGCGGCGAGGGCGGGTCCGGACGACATGGCGGCGAGGCTAGCGAGGGCCACCGACACCGCCGCCGCGAGGTCCGTCGGCCGCCCGCCGACACGAAGTCCGGGAGCCGGGGCGCGCGTCCCCGGGCGGCATAGGGTGGGACCGAGAGAATCAGGACGATCAGGGACGAAGCGCCCGCGGTGACCCGCGGACGAGGTGCGGAGGAGGCGCGGCGCATGGTGGCCGACGGACCGGAGGACGCCCTGCCCGCGGAGCCGGACGTGCCGCCGTCGGTCCGCAGCCTCCTCGTGGCCGCCGCGGCGGAGGCGCTCGGCGCGCTCGACACGGCCCTGGTCCCGGTCGCGCTCCAGCGGGTGCGGGCCTTCGCGCCCCGGCGGCGGGCGACGGCCGGCGCGGCACCCCTGTGGCGGGCCCTGGTCGACGACGCGGGGTTCCGGCACGCGGTCGCCGCGGCCTGGTCCCGTGAGCACGACAGCGAGCCGGAGCCCGACCCCCCGCCCCCGGACGGCCTGTCCCCGGCGCAGGTGCGCGAGCGGGCGGCGGGTGCCTTCCTCCTGCGGCCCGATGACTGGCAGGCGGAGGTGGAGCACGCTCGCTCGCTCGACGACACCCTCCGGGCGGACCGGTCGGCCCGGGACGACGCGGCCCGCCTCCGCGGCGAGCGCGACCGGCTCGCGCGCCAGGTCGAGGAGCTCCAGGCGCGAGCCCGCGACGCCGACGCGCGCGCCGAGGCCGCGACGGCCGAGCTCGCCGCGGTACGCCGGACCGAGCGGCGGCTGCGCGCGGACGCGGACCGGGCGCGGGCCGAGGCGCGGGCCGCCGAGCGGGCGGCGCAGGGGGAGCGGGACGCCGCCGAGGCCGCGCTGCGGGACGCGCGCGAGGAACGTCGCGCGGCCGCCGTCGAGCTGGCCCGGGCGCGCGCGGAGCGGGACGAGGCGCGCCGGTCACGGACGTCGTCGGCCGACCTCGCGACGGCCCGCGCGCGGCTCCTGCTGGACACGGTGGTCGACGCGGCGGCGGGGCTCCGGCGCGAGCTCGCGCTCGGCCCGTCGACCACGACGCCCGCCGACGACGTCGCCGCCGGGCTGCCGGACGCGGCGCGTCCCCGGCAGGGGTCGCGCGGCCGCGCGGCGGACGACCCGGCGCTCGTCGACGACCTGCTGTCGGTCCCGCGGACGCACCTGGTCGTCGACGGCTACAACGTGACGAAGACGGGCTACGGCGAGCTGTCGCTCGCGGACCAGCGCGACCGCCTCCTCGCCGGCCTGCTCCGCGTGGCCGCCGCCGGCACGGAGGTCACCGTGTGCTTCGACGGCGCCGACGGCGGCCCCCGGCCGGTGCACGCCCCGCGCGGCGTGCGCGTGCTCTTCTCGTCGGGGGAGATCGCGGACGACCTCATCCGGCGCCTGGTCGCCGCCGAGCCGCCCGGGCGCCCCGTCGTCGTCGTGACGAGCGACCGCGCCGTCGCCGACGACGTCGAGGCGATGGGCGCGGCGTGCGTCCCGGCCCACGCGCTGCTGGCGCGGCTCGCCCGCCGCTGACGACGCGGCCCTCCCCGGCGTGCTGCCGGGGAGGGCCGTGGTGCGCGGGGACGAGGGCCCCGGGCCGTGTCAGCGGACGGGTGCGGGCCCGTCCACGTAGATCGCCTCGACGTCGGCCGCGAAGTCCTTGAGCACCTCGCTGCGCTTCACCTTGAGCGACGGCGTGAGGTAGCCGTTCTCGACCGTGAAGTCCGTCGTGAGGACCGTGAACTTGCGGATCGACTCGGCGCGGGACACCGCCTGGTTCGCGCGGGTGACCGCGGCGTCGAGGGCGGCGAGGACGTCCGGGTCCTTGGCCGCCTGCTCGACGGTCAGCGGCTCCTTGCCGTGCATGCTCGCCCAGCCGGGCAGGCCCTCCGGGTCGAGCGTCACCAGGGCGCCGATGAACGGCTTCTGGTCGCCCACGACGACGCACTGCGAGACGAGCGCGTGCGCGCGGATCCGGTCCTCGAGGACGGCGGGCGCGACGTTCTTGCCGCCCGCGGTGACGATGATCTCCTTCTTGCGCCCGGTGATGCGCAGGAAGCCGTCCTCGTCGAGCGAGCCGAGGTCGCCGGTGCGGAACCAGCGGTCGACGAACGCGTCCGCGGTCGCCTGCTCGTTGTTGTGATAGCCGCGGAAGATGTGGTCCCCGCGCAGGAGGATCTCGCCGTCCTCGGCGATCCGGGCGCCGCAGCCGGGGAGCTGCTCGCCGACGGTCCCGATCTTCGTGTTCCCGGGGCGGTTGACGCTCGTCGGCGCCGTCGACTCGGTGAGGCCGTAGCCCTCGAGGATCCGCACGCCGATGCCGCGGTAGAAGTGGCCGAGGCGCTCGCCCAGCGGCGCGCCGCCGGAGACGGCGTACTTCGCGCGACCGCCGAGCGCGTGCCGGAGCTTCTTGAAGACGAGCGCGTCCGCGACCTTGTGCTGCAGGCGCAGCCCGACGCCCGGCCCCGACGGCTCGTCGAGCGCGCGCGAGTACGCGATCGCGGTCGCGGCGGCCCAGTGGAAGATCTTCAGCTTGCCGCCCGCGGCCGCCTTCTGCTCCGAGGAGTTGTAGACCTTCTCGAAGACGCGCGGCACCGAGAGGATGTACGTCGGCTTGAACGTGCCGAGGTCCTCGAGCAGCGTCTTGGTGTCCGGCGTGTGGCCCAGCACCGTGCCGCCGGCCACGACGAGCACGCCGATGAACCGCGCGAACACGTGGGCGAGCGGCATGAACAGCAGCGTGCGGCCGCCCGGCTCCCCGAAGACCTCGGGCACGGCGGCCACGGCGTTGACCGTGAGGGAGTAGAAGTTCTGGTGCGTGAGCTCCGCGCCCTTGGGGCGGCCGGTGGTGCCGGACGTGTAGATGATCGTCGCGACGTCCGCGAGGTCGGCCAGGCCGCGCCGGCGCACGATCTCGGCGTCGTCCACGCCGGCGCCGTCGGCCGTGAGCGTGGCGATCGCGCCCGCGTCGATCGCCAGCACGTCCTGCAGGGCCGGGGCCTGGTCGCGCACCTCCTCGACCGTCGCCGCGTGCGCCTCGGTCTCCACGACGAGCAGGCGCACGTCCGCGTCCGAGAGGATCCACTGCACCTGCTCCGGGCTCGACGTCTCGTAGAGCGGCACGGGCACGGCGCCCGCCGCCCACGTCGCCCAGTCGAGCAGCGTCCACTCGTAGCGCGTGCGCGACATGATGCCCACGTGGTCGCCCGGCTGGATGCCGCGGGCGACGAGCCCCTTCGCGACGGCGACGACCTCGGCGTCGAACTCGCGCGCGCTGAGCGCCTGCCACGCACCGTCGGCACCCGTGCGGCGCTCGACCATCGGCGCGGCGGGGTCGGCCGCGACGCGGCTCGCGAGGAGGTCGTTGAGGTTCTTCGAGGGATCGACTTCGACGATCCGTGGGGCGCTGATCTCGTCCATTCTGGCTCCAGTGGCAGTAGTCGACGGTGGGAGAACCCTACCCAGTGGCGGCGTGTGCCCGAGACCTGCCGTTGTCGGTAGGCTTCAGGTGCTGTGCGCTGCTTGCGCAACGTTTCGCGCGGGCGCGGAGTTCCGGTGGCCCGACCCGTGGCGCGGGGTCGAGGCCCCGTCGTCGTGCGTGGTCCGTGAGCGGGCGAGCACCCGCAGCGAGACCTTGCAGTCAGCGGAACCGAGCGAGTAGAGGACGGGACATGCACGCCATCGGGGTGGACATCGGCGGGACGAAGATCGCGGCCGGGGTCGTCGACGAGAAGGGCGAGATCCTCGTCCAGACGCGCCGCGACACCGAGCCCGACGACGTCGCGAGCATCGACCGCGCCATCGCCGACGTCTATGCCGAGCTCACCGCCGACCACGAGGTCGGCGCGATGGGCCTCGCGGCGGCCGGCTTCGTCAGCCCGGACCGCACCTCGGTGCTCTTCGCGCCGAACATCGCGTGGCGCGAGTACCCGCTGGCGCGCAACGTGCGCGAGCTCATCGGCGACGTCGACGTCCCGATCGTCGTGGAGAACGACGCGAACGCGGCCGGCTGGGCGGAGTTCCAGTTCGGCGTCGCGCGCGACGCGACCGACATGCTCATGCTCACGGTCGGCACGGGGCTCGGGGGCGCGATCGTCGTCGACCGCGAGCTCGTGCGCGGCAAGTGGGGCGTCGCGGCGGAGGTCGGCCACATGCGCGTCGTCCCGGGCGGGCACTACTGCGGCTGCGGCCACGAGGGCTGCTGGGAGCAGTACGCGTCCGGGCGCGCCCTCGTGCGCGACGGCCAGAACGCCCTCATCGCCCAGCCGGACCGCGCGACGCGCCTGCTCGAGATCTGCGGCGGCGACCCGGACAAGCTCAACGGCCCCCAGATCACCCAGGCCGCGCAGGAGGGCGACGACCTCGCGGTCGAGCTGCTCGCGAACCTCGGCCGCTGGATCGGCGAGGGCGCGGCGTCGGTCACGGCGCTGCTCGACCCCGAGCTCATCGTCATCGGCGGCGGCGTCGGTGCGGCGGGCGACCTCCTGCTCCAGCCGGTGCGGCGCGCGTTCGCCGACCAGCTCTCGGCGCGCGGGCACCGCCCGGAGGCGCGGATCGAGCTCGCCGAGCACGGCAACGAGGCGGGCATCGTCGGCGCCGCGGACCTCGCGCGCCGCTGACGGGCGGCGCGGGCGCGGTGCGGGGGAGGCGCGGGCGTCAGACGACGGCGCCCGGCCCCCGGTCGTCGTCGTCCCGCCGGTGCGGCATGCGCCAGAGCAGGATCGCGAGCCCCACGAGGAAGGCGCCGCCGCCCACCTGCGCGACGAGCACGGGGTACGGGCGCGCGACGACCAGCACGACGAGCAGCAGGATCGGCACGCCGACGACGAGCGCCCACGCCATCGTCAGGAGCGGGTCGCGTCCGAGGACGAGCGGCGGGTCCGGGGGCACGAAGTGGCTCTCGGCCTCCTCCAGGTCCTCGACCTCGGGCGTCGTGGGCCAGTCCCGCGGCCCCGTCGGGCGCACCCAGGGCGCCACGGGCACGGACCCGAGCACGTCGCGGCCGCTGCGCGGGGAGCCCTCGGGCGCCCCGGCCGCCGGATCCTGCGCGGCGCGGGGGTCGTCATCGCCCGCCCGGGTGCCGGGGTCTGACCGGTCGAGCTCGGACAGGTCCGCGAGCTCGGCCACGATGCCGGCCCACCGGGCGTCCACGTCGAGGGCCGGCTCGGGCGCCTCGTCGCGCGGCGCCGTCGCCTCCCCGTCGTCGGCGGCAGGGTGGTCCGTGCCCGGCGCCGCGTCGTCGGGCGTGGGGTCGGGGACGTCGTCGGGCTGCGGGGAGTCCGGCTGGGCGTTCGGTGCGGCCATGGGAATCACTCTAGAGTCGGATGCACGTCCCGCGCCGGGACCCCGCGAGGAGGAACGTTGTTCTACTGGTTCATGAAGCAGGTGATGGTCGGCCCGATCCTGCGGCTCCTGTACCGTCCCTGGACGCGGGGCGTCGAGCACGTGCCGGACGAGGGCGGTGCCATCCTCGCGAGCAACCACCTCGCGGTGATCGACTCGTTCATCCTGCCGCTCGTCCTCGACCGCAAGGTCCAGTTCCTCGGCAAGTCCGACTACTTCACAGGCACGGGCGTCAAAGGCCGCCTGACCGCGGGCTTCATGCGCGGCGTCGGGACGATCCCCGTGGACCGCGCGGGCGGCAAGGCGAGCGAGGCCGCGCTCGAGACGGGCCTGCGCGTCCTGCGCGAGGGCGACCTGTTCGGCATCTACCCGGAGGGCACGCGCAGCCCGGACGGACGGCTGTACCGCGGCAAGACGGGCGTCGCGCGCCTCGCGCTCGAGTCGGGCGCCCCGGTGGTCCCGGTCGCGATGGTCGGGACGAACATCGCGCAGCCGATCGGCAAGGTCATCCCCACGCCCATGCGCATCGGGGTCGTCATCGGCGAGCCGCTCGACTTCTCGCGCTACCGCGGCATGGAGAACGACCGCTTCATCCTGCGCGCCGTCGCCGACGAGATCCAGTACGCGATCATGCGGCTGTCCGGGCAGGAGTACGTCGACATCTACGCGGCCACGGCCAAGGCGCGCCTCGCGGCGGGCCACACCGAGTCCGAGGTGGCGGGCGGAGCCCCCGGCGGGCGTCCCGCCCCGGACGTCCAGGTCCCGGAACCGCCGCCGGAGCCCGGCGCGTCGTCAGTAGACTGAGCGACGGCCGGTCGCGCCGGGCCCGTGCAGGGCCCGAGCCCCGTCGCCGCCACCCCGCCGGACCGCGTCCGTCCGGCCAGGATCCGTCCTACGAGAGGTTCTGAGTTCACATGTCGGTTCGTCGCGTCGCCCTCCTCACCGCGGGCGGTTTCGCCCCGTGCCTGTCCTCCGCGGTCGGGGGTCTCATCGAGCGGTACACGGAGCTCGACCCGGAGATCGAGATCATCGCCTACCAGTACGGCTACCACGGCCTGCTGACCGGCACGAAGATCGTCGTGGACTCCGAGGGGCGCAAGCAGGCGGGGATCCTGCACCGCTTCGGCGGCTCGCCGATCGGCAACTCGCGCGTCAAGCTCACCAACGCGGCCGACTGCGTCAAGCGCGGCCTCGTCCAGGAGGGCCAGGACCCGCTGCAGGTCGCCGCGGAGCAGCTCAAGGCGGACGGCGTCGACGTGCTGCACACGATCGGCGGCGACGACACGAACACGACCGCGGCCGACCTCGCCGCGTACCTCCACGAGAACGGCTACGAGCTCACGGTGGTGGGCCTGCCGAAGACGATCGACAACGACGTGATCCCGATCCGTCAGTCGCTCGGTGCGTGGACCGCCGCCGAGGAGGCCGCGGGCTTCGCCGCCAACGTCATCGGCGAGCACCGCTCGGGCCCGCGCATGCTCATCGTGCACGAGGTCATGGGGCGGCACTGCGGCTGGCTCACCGCGGCGTCCGCCGCCGAGTACCGCAAGTGGCTCGACGCGCAGGAGTGGGCCCCGGCCCTCGGCCTGACGCGCGAGCGCTGGGACGTCCACGCGGTCTTCCTGCCGGAGCTCGCGCTCGACATCGACGCCGAGGCCGAGCGCCTCAAGGCGATCATGGACGAGCAGGGCAACGTCAACATCTTCCTGTCCGAGGGCGCCGGCATGCACGAGATCGTGGCGCAGCTCGAGGCGGCGGGCGAGGAGGTCCAGCGCGACCCGTTCGGCCACGTCAAGCTCGACACGGTCAACCCCGGCCAGTGGTTCGCCAAGCAGTTCGCCGAGAAGCTGGGCGCCGAGAAGGTCATGGTCCAGAAGTCCGGCTACTTCTCGCGCGCGGCCGCCGCGAACGCCGAGGACCTGCGCCTCATCAAGTCGATGACCGACCTCGCGGTCGAGTGCGCGCTGCGCGGCGAGTCGGGCGTCATCGGCCACGACGAGGAGAACGGCGACCGCCTGCGCGCCATCGAGTTCCCGCGCATCGCCGGCGGCAAGGCGTTCGACGTGTCGCAGCAGTGGTTCGGCGAGCTCCTCGAGGGCATCGGCCAGCCGCTCGTGCCCGCGGCGCCCGCGGCCCACTGACCGGCACCACCGCACCAGGAACCTCGTCAGGGGACGCCGTATGACCACCACGAGCGAGCCGGGGACCGACTCCGGGCTCGACCACTTCCGCACGCTCGTCGCGCTCCAGCAGCCGACGTGGCCGGACGAGGCGGCGCTCGACGCCGTCCGTGACCGGCTGGCGGCCTCCGCGCCGCTCGTGGTGCCGGCGGCTGCCGACACGCTGCGCTCCCGCCTGGCCGCGGCCGGGCGGGGCGAGGCGTTCCTCCTGCAGGGGGGCGACTGCGCCGAGACGTTCGCCGAGGCGAACGCCGACCGGATCCGCAACAAGATCCGCACCATCCTGCAGATGGCGGTCATCCTCACGCACGGCGCGAGCATGCCCGTCGTGAAGATGGGCCGCATGGCCGGGCAGTACGCCAAGCCGCGCAGCTCCGACTCGGAGACGCGCGACGGCGTGACCCTGCCCGCGTACCGGGGCGACATGATCAACGGGCACGCCTTCACGCCCGAGGCGCGCATCCCCGACCCGGAGCGCCTCGTCCAGGCGTACCAGATCTCCGCGGCGACGTGGAACGTCGTGCGCGCGTTCACGACCGGGGGCTTCGCGGACCTGCGCCAGGTCCACGAGTGGAACCGCGGCTTCATGCGCAACCCCGCCTACGCGCGGTACGAGCGGACGGCGTCCGAGATCGACCGCGCGATCCGCTTCATGGACGCGTGCGGCGCCGACTTCGACGCGCTGCGCACCGTCGAGTTCTTCGTCAGCCACGAGGCGCTCGTGCTGGACTACGAGCGCGCGCTCACGCGCCGGGACGCGCGCACGGGGGACGCGTACGACACCTCCGCCCACTTCCTGTGGATCGGGGAGCGCACGCGCCAGCTCGACGGCGCGCACGTCGACTTCCTCTCGCGCGTCGCGAACCCGATCGGGGTCAAGCTCGGCCCGACGACGACGCCCGACGTCGCGCTCGAGCTCGCCCGCCGTCTCAACCCCGACGACGTCGAGGGCCGCCTGACCTTCGTCACGCGCATGGGCGCGGGCAACGTGCGCGACGCGCTCCCGCCGCTGGTCGAGGCCGTCGCGCGCGCGGGCGTGCCCGTCACGTGGGTCACGGACCCCATGCACGGCAACACCATCACGTCCGCGAGCGGCTACAAGACGCGCCGGTTCGACGACGTCCTCGACGAGGTGCGCGGCTTCTTCGAGGTGCACCGCGCCGCGGGGACCGTGCCGGGCGGGCTGCACGTCGAGCTCACGGGCGACGACGTGACCGAGGTGCTGGGCGGGAGCGAGGAGATCGACGACGCGGGGCTCGCCCTGCGCTACGAGACCCTCGTCGACCCGCGCCTCAACCACCAGCAGTCGCTGGAGATGGCCTTCCAGGTCGCGGAGATGCTGCGCGGCTGAGGGCGTGGGGAGACGGCCGTCTCCCGTCGAGCGCAGGGCTGTGGCCCGTCCCGTGGTCGGGGCGGGCCACGGCCGTCTGCGCGGGTCGCGAGGTCAGAAGACGTTGAGGACGATGGTCGAGCCCTTGGGCGCGGTGCGCCCGTCACCGCCCGGGGGGTCCTGGGCGTAGACGATGTTGAGCGGGTGGATGCCCTGCGGGTAGCGGATCTCGACCTGGAAACCCGCGTCCTTCAGGGCCTTCTCGGCGTCGGCGACGTTGCGGGTGCTGACGTTCGGGACGTCGACGAGCGGGGGCCCGAGCGACACCACGACGTTCACGGTGTCCTTCCGGTGGGCGTCGGAGCCCTGCTCGGGGTCCTGGCGGATCACGAGCCCTGCGCCGACGGTCTCGGAGTACTCCTCGGTGACCGCGGGGACGAGGCCCTGCTCCTCGAGCGCGGCGACCGCGGCGTCCTTCGCGGAGCCCGTGACCTGCGGCACGACGACGGGCGCGGGCCCGGACGAGACGGTGAGCACCACCGGCACGTCGTGCCGGATCGTGGCGCCCTCCTCGATGGCGTTGCCGTCGGGGTCCCGCACGGCCATGACCTGGCCCGACGGCACCTCGTCGTGCGGCTCGGCGACGGGGTCGCCGAGCGTGAGGTCGGCGCCCTCGATCGCGGCGGTCGCCTCCTCCTGCGTCGCGCCCACGAGGCCGGTCGGCACCGTGAGCATCCGCACGCCCTTCGACACGACGAGCTGCACGCTGCCGTCCTTGCGCACGTCCTCGCCGGACGCCGGGTCGGTCGCCACGACGGCGCCCTCGGGCACGGCGTCGTCGTAGCGCTCCTCGACCGTGTGGGAGAGGCCCGCGTCGTCGAGGATCGCGACGGCCTCCGGGCGCGACGCCTCGACGAGACCGTCCGGGACCTGGGTGTAGGCGCCCGGCCCGGACGAGAACCACCACGCGGCGCCGCCGCCGACGCCCGCGAGGACGAGGAGGACGACGAGCGACCAGACGACCACGCGGCCGTGGCCACGTCGCCGCGCCGGGGCCGGGGGCGCAGGGGGCGGCGGGCCGGGCCTCGTGGTCGGCGCGACGACGTGCCCGACGGCGAGCGGCTCGGTGAGGCCCGCGGCCTCGCGGTCGCGCAGGCTGAGCGCCGCGAGGGACGCGGTCGCGGCGGCGGACGGGTCGTTCGGCGTGGTCCGCGGACCCGGTCCCGGCGGGGGCGGCACGACGGCGGACCCCCCGGCGGGCGGGTCGACGCGCCGCTCGAGGTCGGCCGGGTCGAGCGCGGCCCGGGTCGAGCGCACGAGCGCGAGCGCGGCGCCGGCGTCGGCCGGACGGTCGGCGGGGTCGCGCGCGGCGAGCGCGCACAGCAGGTCGTCGACCTCGGGCGGGATCCACGGGGCGACGTCCGACGGCGGGGGCACGTCGTTGTTCACGTGCTGGAACGCGACCTGGATCGGCGTCGTGCCGGTGTGCGGGACGGTGCCGAGCAGCATCTCGTACGCGAGGATGCCCGCCGCGTAGACGTCGGTGCGGGCGTCGCACGTGCCGGTCGCGATGAGCTCGGGGGAGAGGTAGGCGACGGTCCCGAGGATCGTGCCCGTCGTCGTCGCGGTCACCTCGTTCACGGCGCGCGCGAGACCGAAGTCGGTGACCTTGAGCCGGCCCTCGGTGTCGAGCAGGACGTTCTCGGGCTTGATGTCGCGGTGCACGAGCCCCGCACGGTGGGCGGCGGCGAGCGCGTCGAGCACGTGGTCGAGCACGTCGAGCGTGCGACCCAGCGTCAAGGTGCGCTCGGTGAGCATGGTGCGGCGCAGGTTCGACCCCGCCACGTACTCCATCGTCAGGTAGCTCGTGTCGCCGTCGAGGCCCTGGTCGTACACGGCGACGAGGCCCGGGTGGGTGAGGCGGGCCGCGGCACGCGCCTCGCGGCGGAACCGCGAGACGAAGTCGGCGCCGGACGCGCCCTCGGCGAGGTGGGGGTGCATGACCTTGAGCGCGACCTCGCGCTCGAGCCGACGGTCGATCGCGAGGTACACCGTCGCCATGCCGCCTCGCGCGATGCGCGAGACGACCTCGTACCGCCCGTCGACCAGGCGGCCGACGAGGGGATCGGTCGTCACGGTGGCCACGGGGAGAGTCTAGGTGGCCGGGTGTCACGATCCGGTGAGCACGGCGCGCACGGCGTGGGTGTCGTGTGGAGGCACGCCGTAGGCTTGCCCGGTGACCGATCGCGACACCAGCCCCCGCCCCACGCTCGACGACCTCGTCGGCGAGTGGCTGACCCTCCCCGACGTCGCCGAGGCGCTCGGCACCGACGTCGGCAAGGTGCGCCGCCTCGTGCAGGAGCGGCGCGTCGTGGGCGTGAAGCGCGGCGAGCGCACGACGTTCCAGGTCCCGGCGCGCTTCCTCGTGCCGCTGCACCTGGTCGACCCGGCGAACGCCGGCCGCCCGGACGAGAGCGGCCGCGTGGGTGTCCTGTCGAGCCTGCAGGGCACGATCGTCGTGCTCACCGACGCCGGCTTCGACGACGCCGAGATCCTCGAGTGGCTCTTCACGCCGCACGACGAGCTCGGCGAGGCCCCGTTCGACACCCTCCTCAGCGGGCACAAGGCGCGCGTGCGCCGCGTGGCGCAGTCCGAGCTCTGACGCGCTCCGCCCGCCGCCCCGATCGTCCGGCCCGTGCCGGTCCGACGGGCGGCGGTGCGGTCAGGCCGTCCGCTCGACGGCGGCGCGCGCGAGCAGCGCGAGCATCGTCGCCCCGGGCTCCGCGAGCCCGGCCCCGTCGAGGGCGGTCGCGGCCCGCTCGGTGAGCTCCGCGATGAGCGACTCGACGGCGTCGCGCGCGCCCGTCTCGACGAGGACGGCGCGCAGGTCCTCCACCGTGGCCGGGTCGAGGTCCGGGTCGCCCAGGTGCGTGAGCAGCAGCTCGCGCTGCGCGGGCGTGGCGGCAGCCAGCGCGCGCACGACGAGCACCGTCCGCTTGCCCTCGCGCAGGTCGTCGCCGGCCGGCTTGCCCGTGACCTGCGCGTCGCCGAAGACGCCGAGCACGTCGTCGCGGAGCTGGAACGCCTCGCCCACGGGCAGGCCGAACGCGCTCGTCGCGGTGACCGCGTCGTCGTCGGCCCCGGCGAGCGCGGCGCCGAGCGCGATGGGGTGCTCGACGCTGTAGCGCGCGGACTTCGAGCGGATGACGGCCCGGGCCCGCTCCTCGTCGGCCGCCGGGTCCTCGCCCCACGGCAGGACCTGCGCGTGCACGTCGAGGTACTGGCCGGCCGTGACCTCCGTCTGCATGCGGCCGAACACGCGTCGCGACCGCGTGGCGACCGCGGGCGCGAGGTCGTCGAGCGCGTCGCCGAGCTCGCGGTGGCTCGCGATGAGCGCGAGGTCGCCGAGCAGGATCGCGGCGTTCTCGCCGTACCGCGCGCCGTCGCCGGACCAGCCGAGGTCGCGGTGGCGCGCCGCGAAGGCGCGGTGCGCCGTCGGGCGGCCGCGCCGGGTGTCGGAGGAGTCCATGACGTCGTCGTGGAAGAGCGCCGCCGCCTGGAACAGCTCGAGCGCCGCGCCGGCGCGCAGCACCGTGGTGCGGTGCGGTCCCGCGGCGTCACCGCCGTGCGCGCGCCACGACCAGTAGCAGAACGCGGCGCGCAGGCGCTTGCCGCCCGCGAGCAGCTCCTGCGTCGCGTCGGCGAGCAGGTCCGTGTCCGGGTGGGTCCCGGCGAGCTCGGCGCGGAGCGCCGCGGTCGAGGCGTGCAGGGCGTCGTCGACGCCGGTGCGCACCCCCTCGCGGTCGACGAGCGCGGCGGGGCTCGGGTCGGTGAGGTCCTCGGACGCCTGGGCAGGGACGGAGGGCGAGGTCGGCAGCGACGGGTTCGGCACGGGGGCAGCCTATGCGGAGCGGGCGCCACCCTGCCCGCCCGGTCTGGTGGCGGTCGAGCGGCGCGGCACCTCAGCCGGGGGCGACCTGGCCGCTGATCGTCACGAGGCGTTCCGTCTCGTCGTCGAAGACGCCGACGGCGACCGACTCGGTCGGGCCCTCGGGCGTGGTCGTGCGGACGAACGTGGTGAGCGAGGTGAGCGCGCTCGGCACGGTCGACGGAGACACCTCGAACCCGGCCGGGCCCAGCGTGTCGGTGTAGTAGGCGGTGAGCGCCTCGACCGTGTCCGTCGAGCGCAGGTTCAGCGTGACGTCCACGAGCGCGCCGTCCTGCGACGGCCGCGCCGAGCTCGCGAGCACCTCGGCGCCCGGCGCCACCGGGACCAGCGCGGCGGGGAACCCCTCCACCAGGTCCCCGACCGCCGAGGCGGCGTCGTAGTCGGGCAGCGGCGTGCCCGGCGCGCCGGAGTCGGCGTCCGGCGCCGGCTGCGCCTCCCGGGGTGCCGCGGCGCCCTGCACGTCGCCCAGGTCCGCCTGGCACCCCGCGAGCGTCGAGCCCAGCACGGCCGCGACGAGGACGACGGCGGCCCGGCCGGCGGGGGAGAGCGCCGGGTGCGCGGCGGCGCGGGTTCGTGGTGGCACGCGCACACCGTAGTCACCCGCGCGTGCGCGAGCCACCACCGAGGTCGGGGGCCGACCACAGCCCCAGGTACGCGCCCCGCATCGTCCACAGCCGGGCGGCGGGCGCCCCGCACGCCGTCCCGACCGGCTGGGATGGGCGCATGACGACCCTCATCCGGGCCCAGGGCCCGCGCGAGCTCCTCGCCTACGTCCCCTTCCGGCTCGGCTACCGCCCGCAGGACAGCGTCGTCCTCGTGGGGCTGCGGCCACCGCGCGGCCGCATCGGTCTCGTCGTGCGCGTCGACGTCGCCGACGCGGCGGACGTCGAGCACGGGCCGCAGCTCGCGCGGTCCGTCGTGGGGCACCTCGCGGCCGACGGCGCACGCCGCGTCGTGCTCGTCGTCTACTCCGACGCGCCGCTGCGCGCGTCGGGCGTCGCGGCCGCGCGGGTGCGGGCCGCCGTCGAGCACTGCCGCGAGGCCGCCGAGCCGCACCACGGGCCCGTCGAGGCGTGGGTCGTGTCGTCGACGGGCTGGTACGCGCTCGACTGCGCCGAGGACGACTGCTGCCCGCCGGAGGGAAGGTCGCTGCGCGAGCTCGAGTCGAGCGAGGTCGGCGCGCACATGGTGCTGTCCGGGGCGGCGCTCGCGGACTCGCGCGAGGAGGCGCTGCGGATCCCGCCCGCGGGCGCGGACGCGCGGCGCCGTGCCGCGCGCGCGGCACGGCGGGCGCGCGACCGCCCCCGGTCCGTGGCGGCCGGCGACGACGTCGCGTCCCGGGTCGCGGCCCGGGTGTCCGCCCTCGCGCTGTGGCGGACCGCGGTCGCGCAGGTCGCCGCGCGCGACCGCGCGCGGGACGGCGGGCGGGCCGACGGCGGGCCGGTCGGCGACGGCGCCGGTGCCGCGGTGCCCGCCGCGACGGTCCTCGGGCGCCTGGCGGCGGGCCTGGAGTCGGTCCCCGTGCGCGACGCCGTGCTCCTGTCCCTCGTGCCGGGGACCGACGACCTGCCGGACCGCACCGTGCGGGGCGGGGACGTGGACGCCGGGACGGGCCGCGCCATCGCGGCCGTCGTGGACCCGGGTGCAGGCCTCGCGCCCGACCCGGCGGTCACCGGACCGGCGAGGGCCGTGCTCGAGGCCGTCGTCGCCCACGCGCCGCGCGGGAGCACCGCACCCGCACTGGCGCTGCTGGCGCTCGTGGCCTGGTGGCACGGCGACGGCGGCCGGGCCCGTCGGCGGCTGGCCGAGGCGCTCGCGGAGGACCCGACGTACCGGCTCGCTCTGCTGCTCGCGAGCGCGCTCGACGCCGGGGTCCCGCCGGGCTGGGTCCGCGCCGACGCGTGCGCCGACACGCACGACGTCGGGTAGGTTCGACGCAACACGACCTGCGGTCGCCCCCGCGGCCGGCCGCACCCACGAGCCGTCTCCGGAGGACACATGAGCGTCGTCGTCGCGCACCTGAGCACGCCCGAGGGTCGCGAGGCTCTCGACAGCGCGGCCACCGAGGCCGTCCGGCGCGGCACCGACCTCGTCGTCGTCGTGACCGAGGCCTCCATGTCGACTCCCGAGCTCGTCGCCGCGCACGAGGACGACCTGCGACGCGTGGAGGCGCGCCTCGAGGGGACGGGCACGACGCTGCGCCGCGAGCAGGGCTCGGCGGACCTCGCGGACGACCTCGTGGGCGCCGCGGAGCGGTCGTCGGCGGAACTCATCGTCATCGGGCTGCGTCGGCGCAGCCCCGTGGGCAAGCTCATCCTCGGCTCGAACGCCCAGCGCATCCTGCTCGACGCGCCCTGCCCCGTGCTGGCCGTCAAGCCCGAGCGGCCCGCCGGCGTCTGACCCGGCCCGCGCGTCGGCGCGGACGGGGATCCCTGCGGTCCGGCGCGCGGAGCGCGCAGGGTGAGGGCAGCGCGGGCGGGGGAATCTTCCGGGGCCCCGGCCCGTTGTACACGTCACGAATCCGGGTGACGAACGTCGTGACGACGTGGTGCGCCGGGCCGTCGGGAGGCGGTCAGGTCCGACATCACCCCGTGTCGCGGCGTCCAGCGCACGGATCGCCGGTACAATATAGGTAGTCCGCCAGAGCCCGACGACTCACCGTGAGAGTCCAGAGCAGCCCGCACTTCACGGTTCACGTCCCCGCTCCGGCGGCCCTACCGCCCCCCATGATTGCCGAAAGGTCGGTTTGTGGCGCCCTCAACCCCGATTTCCGCACTCCCGCGAGAGTTCGAGCACCCCGCCCTGCAGGAGCTCCTGCGGCGCGGCAGCGCGAACGGTCGCGTCGACGCCGAGAGCTTCCGCACCGCGTGCGAGCAGGCTGCCGTCAACGACGCCAAGCGGCTGAAGGCGGTCTTCCGCGCGCTCGCGGGCGCCGGCGTCGAGGTCGACATCCCGACCACGACGAAGGTGGCCGCGGCGGCTTCCCCGCGCAGCACGACGACCGCGCGCACCAAGCCCGCCGCGACGAAGTCCGCGTCGGCGACCAAGCGCACGACCACGACGAAGGCCGCCCCGGCTGCCGACGCCGAGGGTGCGGAGACCTCGTCGACCGGCCCCGCCAAGCCCGCCGCCCGCAAGACCGCGGCCAAGGCCCCCGCCAAGTCCAAGGCGACGCCCGCGCGCGCCAAGAAGAAGGACGACGACGAGGACGACGCCGAGGTCGAGATCGAGGACCTCGAGATCGACGTGACCGAGGACGAGGAGGCTGCGGAGCCGGGCGCCAAGAAGGCTGCCGCCGCCGCGCCGAGCGACGAGCCCGAGGAGACCGGCTTCGTCGTCTCCGACGCGGACGAGGACGACGCCCCGGTCCAGCAGGTCGTGACCGCGGGTGCGACGGCCGACCCGGTCAAGGACTACCTCAAGCAGATCGGCAAGGTCGCGCTGCTGAACGCGGAGCAGGAGGTCGAGCTCGCGAAGCGGATCGAGGCCGGTCTGTTCGCGGAGGAGAAGCTCGCGGCCGAGGGCGACGACCTGGACCGCAAGCTCAAGCGTGAGCTGCAGTGGATCGCGCACGACGGCAAGCGGGCGAAGAACCACCTGCTGGAGGCGAACCTGCGTCTGGTGGTGTCGCTGGCCAAGCGGTACACGGGTCGCGGCATGCTGTTCCTGGACCTGATCCAGGAGGGCAACCTCGGTCTGATCCGTGCGGTCGAGAAGTTCGACTACACCAAGGGCTACAAGTTCTCGACGTACGCGACGTGGTGGATCCGCCAGGCGATCACGCGCGCGATGGCGGACCAGGCGCGCACCATCCGTATCCCGGTGCACATGGTCGAGGTCATCAACAAGCTCGCGCGCGTGCAGCGTCAGATGCTGCAGGACCTGGGCCGGGAGCCCACGCCCGAGGAGCTCGCCAAGGAGCTCGACATGACCCCGGAGAAGGTCGTCGAGGTCCAGAAGTACGGCCGCGAGCCCATCTCGCTGCACACGCCGCTCGGCGAGGACGGCGACTCCGAGTTCGGCGACCTCATCGAGGACTCCGAGGCCATCGTCCCGGCGGACGCGGTGAGCTTCACGCTCCTCCAGGAGCAGCTGCACCAGGTGCTCGACACGCTGAGCGAGCGCGAGGCGGGCGTCGTCTCGATGCGGTTCGGCCTCTCGGACGGGCAGCCCAAGACGCTCGACGAGATCGGCAAGGTCTACGGCGTGACGCGTGAGCGCATCCGTCAGATCGAGTCGAAGACCATGTCGAAGCTGCGTCACCCGAGCCGCTCGCAGGTGCTGCGCGACTACCTCGACTGACGCGTCGCGGCGCGCGGCCGGTGCGCACCACCGGCCGCCCGCCGCCGTCGCACGACGAAGGCCCCGAGGAGATCTCCTCGGGGCCTTCGTCGTGTCTGAGGTCTGTCTCTGAGGTGGTCGTCGCGGGGGACCGGGCGGTGGAGCCGGTCCCCGCGGTCGTGCGCTCCTGGCGCGGGACGGTGCTCGGCGGAACGGCGCGTCAGCGCGCGCCGTGCTCCGCGAGCAGCTTGTCGGTCTCGTCCTGGATGGACGTCGCGAGGTCGGTGTAGGCATCCGCGTGCGCCCGCGCGTGGTGGCCGCAGAACAGCAGCTCGCCGCTCGGCAGGACCACACGGACGTACGCCTGGGCCCCGCAGCGGTCGCAGCGGTCGGCCGCGGTCAGCGGTTCGGTGGTGGTCGTCGTAGCAGTCACATGAACATCAAACCATCCCCTCCTGAGGTTTCGTCCCGGGGGAGCGCCGGGTTCGCTACCCGCGAAGCGCGCTCACCCGCGCCGTGGCCTCCCGCCGGCATCCCGCCGCATCCCGCCGGATCGCGCGGCGTCCGCGGCGGGGCAGCACCGCGCTGTGGGCGCCCTCGTCTAGGCTTGCCGCCGTGACGACCACCTCCGCTGAGTCCAGCTACACCGCTCGGCACCTGTCCGTGCTCGAGGGCCTCGAGGCCGTGCGCAAGCGACCGGGCATGTACATCGGCACGACCGACTCGCGCGGTCTCATGCACTGCCTCTGGGAGATCATCGACAACTCGGTCGACGAGGCGCTCGC
Source organism: Cellulosimicrobium sp. MI9406 (assembly GCF_040595865.1). NCBI lineage: Bacteria > Bacillati > Actinomycetota > Actinomycetes > Micrococcales > Promicromonosporaceae > Cellulosimicrobium > Cellulosimicrobium sp. MI9406. Next base: position 334,555 of record NZ_JALIZI010000002.1, on the reverse strand, counting down.
GGGCAACTGCTCGAAGATCCGGGTCGTGCTGCACGCCGACACCTCCGTGACGGTCGAGGACGACGGCCGCGGCATCCCCGTGGACATCGAGCCCAAGACGGGCCTGTCCGGCGTCGAGGTCGTGTTCACCAAGCTCCACGCGGGAGGCAAGTTCGGCGGCGGGTCGTACACCGCGTCGGGCGGCCTGCACGGTGTCGGCGCGTCCGTCGTCAACGCGCTGTCCTCGCGTCTCGACGTCGAGGTCGACCGCAGCGGCAAGACGCACCGCATGACCTTCCACCGCGGCGAGCCGGGCGTGTTCAGCGACCCGAAGACAGGCCCGACGCCGGACGCCCCGTTCGAGCCGTTCGTGTCCGGGTCCGAGCTCGCGGTCGTCGGGAAGACGAAGCGCGGCGTCACCGGCACGCGCGTCCGCTACTGGGCGGACCGTCAGATCTTCCTCAAGACGGCCGTCTTCTCCTACGACGAGCTCGTCACGCGCGTGCGGCAGACGACGTTCCTCGTCCCCGGTCTCGAGATCACGGTGCGCGACGAGCGCGGCGTGCCGGGGACGCCGGGGGAGTCCGGGCCGCACGAGGAGACGTTCGTGCACACGGGCGGGTCGGTCGACTTCGTCGACTTCCTCGCGCCGGACACCCCCGTCACCGCGACGTGGCGCCTCACGGGCTCGGGCTCGTTCACGGAGACCGTCCCGGTGCTCGACGACCGCGGTCACATGACCCCGCAGGCGGTGCAGCGCGACTGCGAGGTCGACGTCGCGCTGCGCTGGGGCACCGGCTACGAGACCGAGGTCCGCAGCTTCGTCAACATCATCGCCACGCCGAAGGGCGGCTCCCACCTCGGCGGCTTCGAGCAGGGCCTGCTCAAGGTGCTGCGCAAGGCGGTCGAGACCAACGCGCGCCGCCTCAAGGTGTCGACCAAGGACGCGTCCGAGCGCATCGAGAAGGACGACGTCCTCGCCGGCCTGACGGCCGTCGTCACCGTGCGTCTCGCCGAGCCGCAGTTCGAGGGCCAGACGAAGGAGGTCCTCGGCACGGCACCGGTGCGCGGCATCGTGGCGCGCGTCGTCGAGAAGGAGCTGAACGCCCTCCTCACCTCCACCAAGCGCGACGAGAAGACGCAGGCCGCGCTGCTGCTCGACAAGGTCGTCGCCGAGATGCGCGCGCGCATCACCGCGCGCAAGCAGAAGGAGATCTCGCGGCGCAAGAACGCGCTCGAGACGTCGTCCCTCCCGGCCAAGCTCGTCGACTGCCGCAGCGACGACGTCGAGCGCAGCGAGCTGTTCATCGTCGAGGGCGACAGCGCGCTCGGCACCGCGCGCCTCGCGCGCAGCTCCGACTTCCAGGCGCTGCTGCCCATCCGCGGCAAGATCCTCAACGTGCAGAAGGCGTCCGTGAGCGACATGCTCCGCAACGCCGAGTGCACCGCGATCATCCAGGTGCTCGGCGCCGGGTCGGGGCGGTCGTTCGACCTCGAGGCCGCGCGCTACGGCAAGATCGTGCTCATGACGGACGCCGACGTCGACGGTGCCCACATCCGCACCCTCCTGCTCACGCTCTTCTACCGGTACATGAAGCCGCTCGTCGAGGCGGGGCGCGTCTTCGCGGCCGTGCCGCCGCTGCACCGCATCGAGGTCATCGGTGCCGGGCGCCGCAAGAACGAGTACATCTACACGTACTCCGAGGCCGAGCTCGCCGCGACGCTCAAGAAGCTCGACAAGGCGGGCCGCCGCTACAAGGACGACATCCAGCGGTACAAGGGCCTGGGAGAGATGGACGCCGACCAGCTCGCCGAGACGACGATGGACCCGCGCCACCGCACCCTGCGTCGCGTCACGGCCGAGCACGCCGAGGCGGCGGAGCGCGTGTTCGAGCTGCTCATGGGCAGCGACGTCGCGCCGCGCAAGGAGTTCATCGTCGCCGGCGCGGCCGAGCTGGACCACGCCCGCATCGACGTCTGACGATGTCCGCCCGGCAGGACGCGCCACGGGCGGGCCACCCTGACCTGGTCCGCCTGCTGCGGCGCACCGTCCTGCTGGTCGCGGGGCTCAACCTCGCGTACTTCGTCGTCGAGCTCACCGTCGCGCTCGCGGCGGGTTCGGTCTCGCTGCTCGCCGACAGCGTGGACTTCCTCGAGGACACCGCGATCAACCTGCTCATCGCCGTCGCGCTGGGCTTCCCGCTCGCGCGGCGCGCGGTCCTGGGCAAGGCGCTGGCGCTGCTCATCCTCGTCCCCGCGCTGTTCGCGGCGTGGGAGGTCGTGCGCCGGTTCGGCGACCCGCCTGCTCCCGAGGTGCTGCCGATCGTCCTCGCCTCGCTCGGCGCGGTCGTGGTCAACGGGGTGTGCGCGTGGCTCCTCGTCCGCGTCCGCTATCACGGCGGGTCGCTGAGCCGGGCCGCGTTCCTGTCGGCCCGCAACGACGTGCTCGTCAACGTCGCCGTCATCGCGATGGGGCTCGTGACCGCGTGGACCGGGTCCGGCTGGCCGGACCTTGTGCTGGGGTGCGGGATCGTCCTCCTGGCGGGCCACTCCGCGTACGAGGTGTGGGAGGTCAGCGAGGAGGAGCGGCTGGCGGCCAAGGCCGTCGCGGGCGAGGAGATCGGGTGAGGGGCCGTCGTCCGACAGGCGGGCGACCCGGCGCGAGCCGGGCGGTGCTCCGTACGCTGACGACGTGACCCTCCGAACGCTCCGCGCCACGTCCGCGCGCCCGCTCACCGCCCTGACCGCCGTCCTGCTCACCGCGGGCCTGCTGGCCGGGTGCTCGTCCGCCGACGAGCCCGCCGCCGACACCACGTCGACCTCCACGGCGACCGCGGGCGAGGAGTCGAGCGCACCGGCCGAGGACGCGACGGACGAGGCGCCCGACGACGAGTCCGGCGACGGCGAGGACGCGCCGGAGCTCTCCTACGACGGGCGCGAGGGCGCGACGGCCCTCGACCTGCTCCTCGAGGCGGACCCGTCCGCCCAGGTGACCGGTGAGGGCGAGAACGCGTTCGTCACGGCGATCGACGGCGTCGCCGCCGACCCGGACAGCGAGTTCTGGGCCCTGTACGTGAACGGCGAGATGGCTACCGTGGGTGCAGGCTCCCTCGAGACGAAGGACGGGGACGAGATCACGTGGAAGCTCGAGACGTTCACCTCGTGACGCGCTCGGAGAGCACGGCGCTGCGCTGGTGGCGCCCGGCGCTCGTCGTCACGCTCGCGGCGCTCGCCGTCGTCTGGCGGCTCGTGCGCGCCGACCTCGGCGCACCCCCGAACCTCGAGCTCGTCACCGCGGCGACGTTCGCGGCGACCATCCTGCTGCGCTCGCGGTGGGCGTTCGTCGTGCCGCTCGCCGTGACGGTCGTGTCCGACGTCGTGCTCGGCAACACGACGATCGCGCTGTTCACGTGGAGCGCGTGGCTCGTCGTCGGGCTGGGCTCGCTGCTCGCGCGGAACACGACCGGCTGGCGCCGCGTCGGCGCGGGCGCGGCGTTCGGCGTCGCGGGCTCGCTGTGGTTCTTCGCGTGGACGAACTTCGGCGTCTGGCTGCAGGGTCGCGGCGTCTGGTACCCGGCGGGAGCGGACGGGCTCGTCGCGAGCTACGTCGCGGGTCTGCCGTTCCTGCGCACCATGCTGCTCGGCAACCTCGTGCTCGTGCCGCTCGTCGGGGCCGGGACGCTGCTCGTGGACCGGCTCGAGGCGTCGCACGGGATGGTCGGCGCCCGCGCCGTCTCCGCCGCGCGGTAGCGTGGTTCGTGCCGGACGACCGCACACGCGGAGCCGGTGACGGGCGAAGCCGGGGCAGGAGGAGGCCATCCATGGCGGGACACCGGATCTTCGGGACGAGCTTCGCGAGCATCTACCCGCTCTACGTCACCAAGGTGGAGCGCAAGGGGCGCACGACGGACGAGCTCGACCAGGTCATCGGCTGGCTCACCGGCTACGACGACGCCGGCCTCGCGCAGGCGATCGCCGACGAGATCACGCTCGAGGAGTTCTTCGACCGGGCGCCTGCGTGGAACCCGAACGCCTCGCTCATCACCGGGGTGATCTGCGGCGTCCGCGTCGAGGACGTCGAGGACCCGCTGATGCAGAAGGTCCGCTACCTCGACAAGCTCGTCGACGAGGTCGCGCGCGGCAAGAAGATGGCGTCGATCCTGCGCGGCGAGGCGGCCACCGCCTCCTAGCGGCGCGCCTCACCCGAGCTCTTCCGCGAGCCCGACGATGATGCCGCCGGGTCCCCGCAGGTAGCAGAGCCGGTACGCGTCCTCGAAGTGCACGATCTCCCGCAGCACGGCCCCGCCGTGGCGGGCGAGGCGCTCGACCGTGTCGTCGAGGTCGTCCACGGCGAACATCACCCGGTGCAGGCCGAGCACGTTCGGCGGGGCGGTGCCGAGCCCCAGGTCGAGCGGCGCCGGCGCGTGGTACCGCGTGAGCTCCAGCCGCCCGGGGCCGCCGGGGACGCGCATCATCGCGATCTCCGAGCGGAGGTCGTCGAGGCCGACGACGCGCTCCGCCCACCGCCCCTCGATCGTCATCCGGTTCTCGAGCTCCATCCCGAGCTCGGCGAAGAACGCGACGGCCGCGTCGAGGTCGTCGACGACGACGGCCACGTTGTCGAGGCGCTGGATCGTCATGGGCGGGTCTCCTGAGTTCGGGATCGTGGGTGCGGACTCGTGGGATAGAGGTGCACGGCTCCGAACCGCCGGCGCCGACGGCTCTCGTGCCTGGTGGCGCTCTCGTGGATCAGGCGTCCTGCCCGACGCCGCGTCCCGGCTCGCTCATGTCGCCCGTCCGGGGTGTGCCGTCCGCGAGGCCGTAGCGCAGCAGGACCGTGCCCGTCGGGCTCGGTGCGGGAGGCTCGAGGAGGGCGAGGTTGGTGGGGACGGCGCCGCCGTCGAACACGGTCTTGCCCGCGCCGAGCACGATGGGGTGCACCCACAGGTCGAGGCGGTCGAACAGCCTCTCGCGCAGCAGCGTCTGCACCAGGTCGAGGCTGCCCACGACCTTGACGTGCTCGTGCCGGTCGCGCACCTCGCGCACCGCGGCGGGCAGGTCCGGGCCGAGCGGCGTCGACCCGGCCCACGGCAGGTCCGGTGTGCCGCGCGACGCCACGTACTTGGGGATGCGGTTGAACAGGGCCGCGAAGTCGTCGTCCTGCCCGCCCTCCTGGAACGGCCAGTACGCCGCGAAGATGTCGTACGTGCGGCGCCCGAGCAGCAGCGCGTCCGTGCCCTCGTACGCCGCGGCGATCTGCTCGCCCGCGACGTCGTCGAGCAGCGGCGCCTGCCAGCCGCCGAACGCGAATCCGCCCTCCGGGTCCTCCTCCGGCCCGCCGGGCGCCTGCCCGACGAGGTCGAGGGTCGTGAACAGCTCGATCTCGATGCTTCCCATGGCTCGGCTCCCGCGGCGTCGTGGTCTCGGTCACGGGTAAGACGTCGTCCGGTCGCCGAACTCATCGACGCGGCGGCCGGACGGGTCAGGTGTCGGGCGGTCCCGCGTCGTCGGGCTCGTCCGGGACCCACCGCAGGACGTCTCCGGGCTGGCACCCGAGGACGCGGCAGACGGCGTCCAGCGTCGAGAAGCGCACGGCCTTCGCACGCCCGTTCTTCAGGACGGCGACGTTCGCCGGCGTGATGCCGACCGCGGCGGCGAAGTCGCCGACGGACATCTCCTTCCGTGCCAGGAGGACGTCGAGGTCGATGACGATCGGCACCTAGATCACCGCGGCCAGCTCGCGGCGGTCGGCGGTCGCGGCGCGGAGCAGCGCGCGCAGCACCACGACGAGCAGGGCCAGCGCGCCCCCGCCCACGAGCGAGCCGAGGAGGCCGAGGAGCACGAGCGGCCCGCCGAGCTGCGCCCCGAAGGTCAGGTGACCGAACACCGTCGCGGCGAGGGTAGCGACCGTGACCACGCACCCGATCACCACGGTGACCGAGCGCAGCGCGCGCGGGTCGAACACCTCGTCACGGGCGGCGAGGCCGAGCAGGTGCCACACCACCACGAGGGCGACCTCGACCGCGAGCAACGCCAGCACGGCCAGCACGGAGTACGGGACCACGAGGCCGCGGACCTCCGGGTACTGGGCCCCGACCTCGGCCGCGAGGAGGGGGGCGAGGAACATCGACAGCGCGGTGCCGAGGGCCACGAGGACCAGGAGTGCTCGTGTGCACGCGACGAGGGCAGGTCTCATCTATCGATTGTCGATAGATGCGACGGCTCTGTCAACGAACGAGGCACGACCCGTGGCGCGAAGGGGGAAGCGCGCGGCCGGGCGGTATCCGCTGTACCCGTCCGCCGGCGGCGTCGGCCGCGGATACTCTCTCGTCCGCGAAACGGTCGATGAGCCGAGCCACAGCGTGGCGTCCCGAGATCTTGCGGATCCTGGCCTGTGGATAACCGGGGCCCTTGCCGTCGTGGCGTCTAGCGTCCGGTCCAGGAGCCCACGACCAGGAGGATCGTCATGCGCGACCAGCACGAGCGCACGAGCCAGCACGAGCGAACGACCGCGGTCCCTCGCACGGGGCACCGTTCCCGTACTCGCCTCGCCACGCGTCGGAGAGTCACCGTCGGTCGCGTGCTCTCCGGGCTCGGGGTCGCCGTCGTCCTCACGGTCGTGCCCGGCGAGCGAACGACCGCGGTCCCTCGCACGGGGCACCGTTCCCGTACTCGCCTCGCTACGCGTCGGAGAGCCACCGTCGGTCGCGTGCTCTCCGGGCTCGGGGTCGCCGTCGTCCTCACGGTCGTGCCCGGCTGCGCGCTGCCCTTCGTCGAGACCGACGACGGCGCGACCCCTGTGGCGGCGGTGACGCCCCAGAGCGAGGGCGAGCCGACGACCCCCTCCGGGGCCGAGTACGCGATCGTGTCGGGCCAGCCGGTGCGGACGCCCTGCTGGTCCTACGAGGGCCCGGAGGCGTTCGTGAACAACGTCTCCTCGGACCAGGAGGAACACTGTCACGGTGCCCTCGAGCTCTGGGGCGAGGTCGTCGACGGGGCGGTGGTGCCCACGGGGGTCGGGGCGATCTACGGGCAGGTGTCGGTCCAACCGGTGCGGGTTGCGACGTCCGAGGCGTGGGGGGTCGGGACCGATCTCGGGGGAGCGGTCGACCTCCTCGCGGACTCGTACTTCGCGGAGAACGGCAGCATCCTCAGCCTGCACGAGGCGACCACCCTCGACGGCGTACCGGCGAACATCACCCGGGTCGAGGGGAGCTTCGAGGAGACGCGGACGAAGGCCTTCATCACCGTCTTCGCACCCGAGCGGTTCGCGTCGGGCACGGACGAGGTCCAGTTCTTCGTGATCGCGATCGTCACCCCCTACGACAACGGCGACGAGCTCATCGAGCAGGTCACGGGCACGTGGACGTGGTCCTGACGCTGCTCCCCGCTCGCCCCGGCAGGCCGCCCCGCGGCTGGCGATGGTCAGACGCTGAAGTACTTGGCCTCGGGGTGATGGAACACGAAGCAATCGGTCGACTGCTCCGGGTGGAGCTGGAGCTCCGCGGAGAGCTCGACACCCACGCGCTCGGGCCGCAGGAGCTCGACGACCTTCGTCCGGTCCTCCATGTCCGGGCACGCCGGGTAGCCGAGCGAGAAGCGGGCGCCGCGGTATTCGAGCTTGAACATGCCTTCGACCTCGGTGGGGTCCTCGTCGGCGAACCCGAGCTCGGCGCGCACGCGCGAGTGCCACATCTCGGCGAGCGCCTCGGTGAGCTGCACCGACAGGCCGTGCAGCTCCATGTACTCGCGGTAGTGGTTCCCCGCGAAGAGCTTCGCGGTGTGCCGGTCCACGCTCGCTCCCATGGTGACGAGCTGGACGGGCAGCACGTCGTACCGGCCCGTCTCCTCGACCCACGACCGCGGCTTGACGAAGTCGGCGAGGCACAGGTGCCGGTCGCGGCGCTGGCGCGGGAAGGTGAAGCGCAGCCGCTCGGTCCCGGGCTCGCCGCCCGACCCGCCGTCGGGCGCGCCGATGCCCGCGAGCCCGGCGCCGTGGTGCGCGACGACGACGTCGTCGCCCTCCGACCACACCGGGAAGTACCCGTACACGACCGACGGGTCGACGACGCCCTCGGTGCGGATCCGCTCGTACCAGGCGTTGAGGCGCGGGCGACCCTCGGTCTCGACAAGCTCTTCGTACGACGCTCCGTCGTCACCCCGGCCGGGCTTGAGCCCCCACTGGCCCATGAACGTCGCGCGCTCGTCGAGGAACGCCGCGTACTCGGCGAGCTGGACGCCCTTGACGAGGCGCGTGCCCCAGAACGGGGGAGCGGGGACCGGGTTGTCGGCCGCGACGTCGGACCGCGCGGGCAGGTCCTCGACGGGCGTCTCGGTCACGGTGACCACGGCGTGCCGGCGCTTCTTCAGCGCGGGCAGCCCGACGGCGTCGGGCGACTCGCCGCGCGCGACGCGCACGAGCGGCTCCATGAGACGCAGGCCCTCGAACGCGTCGCGCGCGTACCGGACGACGCCCGGGAACTGGCCCGCGAGGTCGTCCTCGACGTAGGTGCGCGTGAGCGCCGCGCCACCGAGCAGGACCGGCCAGCGGCCGGCGAGCCCGCGCGACGTGAGCTCCGCGAGGTTCTCCTTCATCACGACGGTGGACTTCACGAGCAGCCCGGACATGCCGATGACGTCGGCGTCGTGCTCCTCGGCGGCCTCGATCATCGCGGAGATCGGCTGCTTGATACCGATGTTCACGACCGTGTAGCCGTTGTTGGTGAGGATGATGTCGACGAGGTTCTTGCCGATGTCGTGCACGTCGCCGCGCACGGTCGCGAGCACGATCGTGCCCTTGGACCCGCTCGAGCCCTCGATCTTCTCCATGTGCGGCTCGAGGTAGGCGACCGCGGTCTTCATGACCTCGGCGGACTGCAGCACGAACGGGAGCTGCATCTCGCCGCGGCCGAACAGGTCGCCCACGACCTTCATGCCCTCGAGCAGGTGGTCGTTGACGATCTCGAGTGCCTTGATCCCGGACGCCATCGCCGCGTCGAGGTCCTCCTCGAGACCCTTGCGCGCGCCGTCGACGATCCGCCGCTCCAGCCGCTCGCCGACGGGCAGCGCCGCGAGCTCCGCCGCGCGCTGGTCCTTGAGCGCCGCCGAGTCCACGCCGTCGAACAGCTCGAGCAGCCGGGCGAGCGGGTCGTGCACGAGGTTCCCCTCGTCGTCGTACCGCCGCCGGTCCCACACGAGGTCGAGCGCGGCCTCGCGCTGCTCGGCGGGGATCTGCGCGAGCGGCAGGATCTTCGCGGCGTGCACGATCGCGGAGTCCAGCCCCGCCTCGACCGCCTCGTGGAGGAAGACCGAGTTGAGCACGGTGCGCGCGGCGGGGTTGAGGCCGAACGACACGTTCGAGACGCCGAGCGTCGTGTGGATGCCGGGGTAGCGGCGCGTGATCTCGCGGACCGCCTCGATCGTCTCGATCGCGTCGCGCCGTGTCTCCTCCTGGCCCGTGGCGATGGGGAACGTCAGGGCGTCGACGATGATGTCGTCGACCCGCAGGCCCCAGTCGCGCGTGAGCGTCTCGACGAGCCGCGTCGCGATCTCCACCTTGCCCGACGCAGTGCGCGCCTGGCCCTCCTCGTCGATCGTCAGCGCGACGACGGCCGCCCCGTGCTCGACCACGTGCGGCATGATCCGCGCGAACCGCGACGTCGGCCCGTCGCCGTCCTCGAAGTTCACCGAGTTCACGACGGCGCGCCCGCCCACGAGCTCGAGGCCCGCCGCGATGACCTCGGGCTCGGTCGAGTCGATGACGAGCGGAAGCGTCGAGGCGCTCGCGAGGCGCGAGACGACCTGCTGCACGTCCGCGACGCCGTCGCGCCCCACGTAGTCGATGCACACGTCGAGCAGGTGCGCGCCGTCGCGCGTCTGCGCCCGCGCGATCTCGACGCACTCGTCCCAGTTCTCCGCGAGCATCGCCTCGCGGAACGCCTTCGACCCGTTCGCGTTCGTGCGCTCGCCGATCGCGAGGAACGACGCGTCCTGGTGCAGGTCCGTGTGCGAGTACAGGCTCGCGACGCCGTTCTCGCGCTCCGGGTGGCGCTCGACGACCGGCCGCGCGCGCACCGCCTCGACGACGCGCCGCAGGTGGTCGGGCGTCGTGCCGCAGCAGCCGCCCACGAGGCCCAGGCCGAACTCGGTGACGAACTGGGTGTGCGCCGCCGCGAGCTCGTCCGGCGTCAGCGGGTACGTCGCCCCGTTCGGGCCGAGCACGGGCAGCCCCGCGTTGGGCATGCACGTCACGGGGATCTCCGCGTGCCGCGACAGGTGCCGCAGGTGCTCGCTCATCTCGGCCGGGCCGGTCGCGCAGTTGAGACCGATCGCGTCGACGCCGAGCGCCTGGAGCGTGGTCAGCGCGGCCCCGATCTCGGAGCCCATGAGCATCGTGCCCGTGGTCTCGACCGTCACCTGGACGATCACGGGCACCTCGCGCCCGACGTCGCGCATCGCGTTCCGCGACCCCGTCACCGCGGCCTTCGCCTGGAGCAGGTCCTGGCTCGTCTCGACGAGGATCGCGTCGACCCCGCCCTCCAGCAGACCCGCGGCCTGCTCGGCGAACGTGTCGCGCAGGTGCGCGTACGTCGTGTGCCCGAGGCTCGGCAGCTTGGTCCCGGGACCCATCGAACCGAGCACCCAGCGCGGGTGGTCGGCGGTCGCGTGGGCGTCCGCGCGCTCGCGCGCGATCCGTGCCCCGGCGGCGGCGAGCTCGCGGATCCGGTCGTCGATGTCGTAGTCCGACAGGTTGGACCAGTTGGCGCCGAACGTGTTCGTCTCGATCGCGTCCACCCCGACCTCGAGGTACGCGTCGTGCACCGCGGCGATGATGTCGGGTCGCGAGACGTTGAGGATCTCGTTGCAGCCCTCGAGCCCCTGGTAGTCCTCGAGCGTCGGGTCCTGCTCCTGGATCATCGTGCCCATCGCGCCGTCCGCGACGACGACGCGCGTGCGCAGCGCCTCCGCGAGGGCCCGGGAGCGGGCGTCGGCGAGGTCCTGAGGAGCGACGGTCGGCATGCTCGCAGCGTAGATCGCGTGCGGCACGGCACGGGGAGCCGTCTCAGCGGGCCGACGCGTCGCGCGGACGTCCTGGGAAAAGCACGTGCCCGACGGCGCGGGCCCCCCTACGGTGGTCGCCATGTCCTCTCCCTCGACGACCGACCGCGCCGAGGCGGCGCTCTCGACGCTCGCCCCGATCGCCGAGCGCGCCGCCGCCCCCTCGACCCTGCCGCCGGTGACCGCGGGCGGGCTCACGTGGCGCTCCGCCACGCCCGCCGACGCGCCGGCCCTGCTCACGCTGCGCAACGACATCGCGGAGGCGGACGACGAGCCGTACCGCGAGACGCTCGCGGAGATCGAGGAGATCTTCACCGCGCCGTGGCGCGACGTCGCGGCCGACTCGATCGTCGGCGTCGACACCGACGGGACGCTGCGCGCCTACGGGATGGTCGACACCAACCCGGGGGACGAGCGCACCGTGCGGGCGTTCCTCGGCGGCGGCGTCCACCCGACCCACCGGGGGCGCGGGATCGGACGCGAGGTGCTCGCCTGGCAGGTGGCCCGCGCCCGGCAGGTGCTCGCCGCGAGCGGCAAGGAGCTGCCCGCGCGGCTCGCCGTCTTCGGGGAGGACACCGACCCGCCCGAGAAGGCGCGGCTCTACGCGCGGTTCGGGTTCGTCGCCCGCCGCTTCTACTCCGACCTGCGTCGCGACCTCGCGGCCCCCGTGCCCGACGTCCCGCTCGACGGTTCCCTGCGCGTCGTCCCGTGGTCCGCCGAGCTCGACGAGGCGACGCGCCTCGCGCACAACGACGCCTTCCGCGACCACTGGGGGAGCGAGCCCCGCACCGCCGAGGCGTGGACGCACGGGCGCAGCGAGTTCGCACCCCAGTGGTCGTTCCTCGTGGTCGACGACGCGCCCGACGCCGACGCGCTCCTCGCCGACCCGACCACCGACCCCGAGACCGCCGCCGCGCTGCGCGCCGGCGAGCCGCTCGTCGTCGGCTACGAGATGGCGGGCCGGTACGACGAGGACTTCCCCGTGCGGGGGTACACCTTCGGGTACACCGAGCTCCTCGGTGTCCGGCGCGCGTACCGGGGGCGCCGCGTCGCCGTCGCGGCGCTCGCGGCCGCGATGCGCGCGTTCGCGGCGGACGGCATGCAGTACGCCGCGCTCGACGTCGACACGGAGAACCCGTCCGGTGCGCACGGCCTGTACGCGAGCCTCGGCTACGAGAAGGTCACCGGCTCGCGCATGTACTCGATCGAGCTCTGAACGTCCTCGGCGGGAGCAGTCACAGCGACGAGGCGGAGAGCGCGTCGCAGTCCTGGAGGGTGCCGCCCTCGTAGCCGGTCGTGAACCAGCGCTGGCGCTGCTCGCTCGACCCGTGGGTCCAGCCCTCGGGGTTCACCTGGCCGGTCGCGGCCTCCTGGATGCGGTCGTCGCCGACGGCGGACGCCGCGGACAGCGCGTCGTTCAGCTCCTGCTCGGTGATCGGTGCGAGGAACGTCACGCCGGTGTCCGGGTCGACGGTGGTCGCGGCATGGCCCGCCCACATGCCGGCGAGGCAGTCGGCCATGAGCTCGATGCGCACGGAGTCGGACTCCGGGCCCGTGCCCTGCCGGTCCGCCGCGTCCATGGCGCCGGTCAGCTGCTCGATGTGGTGCCCGAACTCGTGCGCGACGACGTACATCTCCGCGAGGCCGCCGTCGTTCGCGCCGAAGCGGTTCGTCAGGTCGTCGTAGAAGCCGAGGTCGATGTACACCGTCTGGTCGGGCGGGCAGTAGAACGGACCGACGGCGCTCGTCGCCGCGCCGCACCCCGTCGAGACCTGCCCGGTGAAGCTCACGACCTCGGGCAGCGCGTACTCGACGGCGGCCTGCTGGGGGAGGGCCTCGGTCCAGTAGGCGTCGAGCGACTGGACGGTGCCGTTGAGCCGGCACTCGCGCGTCGTGTTCGCCTGCTCGGCGGTGCACGTGTCGATGTACTCCTGCTGGCCGTCGCCGTACGCGCCGGAGTCCGACCCGTCACCGCCGGTCAGCGCGCTGAGGTCGACGCCCGTCTGGTTGCCGACGAACGCGATGAGCAGCGCGACGAGCACCGCGCCGATCCCGCCGCCCGCGATCATCGGGCCGCGCCCGCGGCCGCCACCCTTGCGGACGCGTCCGCCCTCGAACGATCCGCCTTCCTGGAATGTCACAGGGGAACGCTACCCCCGGGCGCGGTCGCAGGCCTCAGAAGCGGACCAGCGCGCGCAGCACCCGCGCGAGCAGGTCGTGGTCGCCGCGGTGCTCGTGCCGCTCGGCGGGCCCGACGACGGGCGCCGGCGGCTCGCGACGCGGCAGCGTCCCGGGGTCGTCACCGGGTGCCTCGGCGACGGTCTCGGCCAGGTAGGTGTCGACGAAGTCGACGAGGAACCGCTCGACGCGACGGCCCGTGAGGGCGATGTTCCAGTCCGTCGGGCCCACGAGGATGACCGACAGGTCCTGCCCGAGCAGGTAGACGAAGACGCACGCCTCGGCGGTGTTGAGGATGCAGCGTGCCGAGCTGCCCGGGACGGCCGGGCCCTGGGTGAGGGCCGCGGCGACGGCCCGCGCCACCTCGACGACCGGGCCGGGGGAGGGCCCGGCGCTGCCGAGGACCCGGCCGCCGGGACCGAGCGCGAGCACGTGCGCCTCGTGGTCGAGGGCGTCGTCGATGCCCCGCAGCACGTCCACCACGCTGCGGGGGGCGACCCGCCCGCGCTGGTCGAGGGCGTCCGCGACCACGGGCGTCAGAGCGACAGCGACTCGTCGAGCTGGGCCAGGCCGCGGCGCGCGAGCGCGAGGTTCGCCCGTCCGCGCTCGAGCACGAGGTAGGAGAAGGTGCCCCGCAGGCTCTCGCGCTGCGACAGGCGGATGAGGTGGTACTGGCGGCCGAGCGTGATGAGGATGTCCTCGATGCCGTCCTCGAGCCCGAGCTGCTCGATCGCCCGGAGCTTCGCGCGGATGACCTCGGTGTTCGCCGCCGCGGCGAGCTCGAGGTCGAACGGGGCGGCCTGCTTCTGGACCAGGGCCAGGCCGCTGCTGTAGTCGACGACCGCGATCGCGATCGCCCCGTCCAGCTCGAGGACCTTGCTCAGTGCTGCTTCGGCGTTGCTCAACGTGCTCTCCTTGCTCGGGTCCCCCCGCCATCTCCTCGACGGTCCGGGACGTCCGGAGGCTAGCACGATGGGCTGATTGTCCCGTTCTGTTCCCTGTGCGTGGGACGACCGTGGGACGGTCCGGGAGGAAGTCGAGAGAAAGACCGCGCGGGCGCGGGCCCGCGGCCCGTAGAATCGTCGGGCCCCGTCGATCGGATCGCCCCACCAGGCTGGATCCACCGGGGTCACCCTTCGGAGAGGACCTGCACGTGATCACCGCCCACGGCGTCGAGCTGCGCGTCGGCGCCCGCGTCCTGCTGCACGAGGCGACGTTCCAGATCGCCGCGGGCGACCGGATCGGCCTCGTCGGTCGCAACGGCGCCGGCAAGACGACCCTGACCAAGACCCTCGCGGGCGAGACCCAGCCCACGGCGGGGAAGATCACGCGCGGCAACGACATCGGCTACCTGCCCCAGGACCCGCGCACGGGCGACCTCGAGGTCATCGCGCTCGACCGGGTCCTCTCGGCGCGCAACCTCGACAGGATCGTGCGTCAGATGCGCGAGACCGAGGGCGCGATGGCGAGCGCGGACGCGGAGACGCACGAGGCCGCGATGGAGCGCTACCCCAAGCTCGAGGCGCGGTTCCTCGCGGCCGGAGGCTACGCGGCCGAGAGCGAGGCGCACCGCATCACGAGCAACCTCGGTCTCGACGACCGCGTGCTCGGCCAGCCGCTGAGCACGCTGTCCGGTGGTCAGCGCCGCCGCATCGAGCTCGCGCGCATCCTCTTCTCCGGCGTCGAGACGCTGCTCCTCGACGAGCCGACGAACCACCTCGACGCCGACTCGATCGTCTGGCTGCGCGACTACCTCAAGTCGTACAGCGGCGGCTTCGTCGTGATCTCGCACGACGTCGAGCTGCTGCGCGCGACGGTGAACAAGGTGTTCCACCTGGACGCCAACCGCGGCGAGCTCGACCAGTACAACCTCGGCTGGGACGCCTACCTCGCGCAGCGAGAGTCCGACGAGCGCCGTCGTCGTCGCGAGCGGCAGAACGCCGAGAAGAAGGCGGGCGCACTCCTCGCGCAGGGCGAGAAGATGCGCGCCAAGGCCACCAAGGCCGTGGCCGCGCAGCAGATGATGCGCCGCGCCGAGAAGATGCTCGCGGGCATCGAGGGCGAGCGCCAGAGCGACAAGGTCGCGAAGCTGCGCTTCCCGAAGCCCGCGCCGTGCGGCCGCACGCCGCTCACCGCGAGCGGGCTGTCCAAGGCCTACGGCTCGCAGGAGGTCTTCGCGGGCGTCGACCTCGCGATCGATCGCGGCAGCCGCGTCGTCGTGCTCGGCCTCAACGGCGCCGGCAAGACGACGCTCCTGCGCATCCTCGGCGGCGTCGAGCAGCCGGACACGGGCGAGGTGCACCCGGGCCACGGCCTGAAGATCGGCTACTACGCCCAGGAGCACGACACGCTCGACATGGACGCGACCGTCGTCGAGAACCTGCGCCACGCGGCGCCCGACCTCACGGACACGCAGGTGCGCTCGGTGCTCGGGTCGTTCCTGTTCTCCGGCGACGACGCGGACAAGCCGACGAACGTACTGTCCGGCGGGGAGAAGACGCGGCTCGCGCTCGCGACGCTCGTCGTCTCGGCGGCGAACGTGCTGCTGCTCGACGAGCCGACGAACAACCTCGACCCCGCGTCACGCGCCGAGATCCTCGGGGCGCTCAAGACGTACGAGGGCGCGGTCGTCATGGTCACGCACGACGACGGCGCGGTCGAGGCGCTCGAGCCCGAGCGGGTCCTCCTGCTGCCGGACGGCGACGAGGACCTGTGGAGCGACGAGTACGCGGAGCTCGTCTCGCTGGCCTGACCGGGCCGCTCGTCGCCGGGACCGGGCCTACCGCGGGGCGGGACCCTGCCGGGCGCCGAGCTGCGCGTCGATGAGCGCGTCCTCCTCGTCCTCGGCGCTCGGACGGCGTGAGCGCGGCTCCCGCCGGGCCCGCGCGGCGTCCGGGTCCTGGGCCGCGAGGAGGTCGCCGGCGGTGAGCGTGGTCTCCTCCCCGCGCGCGTCGCGCCGGTCGCGGCGCACGAGGAGCCAGAAGCCGGCGACCGCGCCGAGGGCGAACACCGCCCACTGGAACGCGTACGACAGGTGCGAGCCGGGGTCGGTGTCCGGCTTCGGCAGCGCCTCCAGGGTCTGCGCCGCGGGCGGCACCTCGGTGCGCAGCTGCCCGTAGGCCCCGACCGTGCGGCCCTCGGCCCAGCCGCCGCCGTCCGGGCCGGCGGCGAGGACCTGGTCCGTCGCGATGGCCTGCACCTGGCCCGCGGGCGCGTCCCGGCCCGACGGCGGCTCGTCGCCGCGCAGCGTCACGGTCGCCTCGACGTCGCCCGCGGGGGGCGGGGGCACGTCCCCGGGGGTGACGGCGTCGGTCCCCAGCGGCACGAACCCGCGGTCCACCACGACGACGAGCCCGTCCGGGGCGGACGGCGTGGGGTTCGTCACGAACGGGACGAGCACGTGGAAGCCGGGGCTGCCGCCTACCGGGCGGTTGCGCAGCAGGACCGTGGCGTCCGTCTCGTAGCGCCCCTCGAGGGTCACCGGCCGCCAGAGGTCGGCCTCGTCGAGCTCGGCACCCGGGGCGGGCAGCACGTCGTCCACCGGGACCGGGTCCGACGTGTAGTTCGCCTCGATGCGCTCGATCTCGGCGTCGCGCGAGACGTAGCGGTTCCACTGCCAGCGGCCCGCGACGAGGCACAGCGCGACGAGGACGAGGACCCCGACCGCGAGCGTCGCCCACTGGCGCGGGGTACGCGGCTGGTGGGCGTCCGCGGTGGCGCGCTGCGGCGTCGGGCCCGCGGGGACCTGCGGTGGTGCGGCCTGCGTCACGGGGCCGCCCGGCGCTCGAGCTCGTCGACCGGCACCGTCGAGCGCCAGAACGAGCGGGCGCCGAGGAACGTCTCCAGGTGCTCCCGGTGCGCGTCGCACGCGAGCCACACCTTGCGCCGCTCGGGCGTGTGGATCTTGGGGTTGTTCCACAGCAGGCCCCACGCGGCGGCCTCGCGGCAGCCCTTGGCGCTGCACACCAGCTCGTCCTCGCCGACAGGGTCGGCGAGGCCCAGGACGTCGGTCACCGGCGGTCCTCCTCGTCGTCGTGCGGCTCGAGGGGCTCGGCGCCCCCGATGCCGTGGCTCCCCGGCGCACCCGCCGTGGGCAGCGCGCGGTGCTCCATGGGGGAGGTGTCGTAGTGCGCCTGGTCGCGGCCCGCGTTGGCGACGAGCACCGCGCTGTACGGCAGCACGACCGCGCCGACGGCGAGGACCCACGTCACCCAGCTGCCCTGCGCCAGGATGGCGCCGAAGATGCACACGAGCCGGATGCCCATCTGGATCAGGTACTTGCGCTCCCGGCGCGCCTGGTCCGCGGCGAGCGGTTCCGGTGCGGCGGTGATGCTCGGGACCGCCTCGGCCGACCTCCGGGCGGCGCGTCGTGTGGTCACCCGTCCAGTCTACGTTTGTCGGGACCCCACAAAGTGTGGGGGAACGGTGTGACCTGGGCGCACCGCGCACCGCGGGGCCCGCGCACGGTACGGTCGGTGCGGCGCCGTCGCGCCGGGCCCGGCAGGGCCCACCCGGCACCGGCCGTGCGGGACCCGTCCCCGGCCGCCGACCCACCCGACCGTCCCGAGGAGCCGCACGTGTCCGAAGCCACCGCCCCCGCCCCGCGCACCGTCGTCGTCACCGGCGCGAACCGGGGCATCGGCCGTGCCATCGCCGAGCGCTTCGTCGCGAACGGCGACCGCGTCGCGACCGTCTACCGCGGCGGTGACCTGCCCGAGGGCGTCTTCGGCGCCGTGGCGGACATCACCGACACCGCCGCCGTCGACGCCGCGTTCTCCGAGATCGAGAAGGAGCTCGGCCCCGTCGAGGTGCTCGTCGCGAACGCGGGCGTCACGCACGACCAGCTCCTGCTGCGGATGACCGACGAGGACTTCGAGTCCGTGATCGACGTCAACCTCACCGGCACGTTCCGCTGCGTGCGCAGGGTGACGAAGGGCATGATCCGGCTGCGCCGCGGGCGCATCGTGCTCGTGTCGTCCGTGATCGGCCTCTACGGCGGCGCGGGCCAGGTCAACTACGCCGCCTCGAAGGCCGCGCTCGTGGGCATGGCGCGCTCGATCACGCGCGAGCTCGGGTCGCGCAACATCACGGCGAACGTCGTGGCGCCCGGCTTCATCGACACCGCGATGACCGCCGAGCTCCCCGAGGAGCGCCAGGCCGCGTACAAGTCCGCCATCCCCGCGGGCCGGTTCGCCCAGGCGGACGAGGTCGCCGGGGTCGTGCAGTTCCTCGCGTCCGACGACGCGGCGTACGTCTCGGGGGCCGTGATCCCCGTCGACGGCGGCCTCGGCATGGGCCACTGACCGCACCCCGCGGCGCCTCGCGCGCCCGTCCCGCGGCGCCGTCACCGACGCGCCCGCCCCACCTCTCTTTCAGTACGCTCGCCTCAGCGCGCCCACAGCGGGCGCACGACGGAAGGAAACCGATGGGTCTGCTCGACGGCAAGAAGCTCCTCGTCACGGGAGTGCTCACCGACTCCTCGATCGCGTTCCACGCGGCGCGGCTCGCACAGGAGGAGGGTGCCGAGGTCGTGCTCTCCTCGTTCGGCCGCCAGATGAAGCTCACGCAGGCCTTCGCGAAGCGCCTGCCGGTCGAGGCGCCCGTCGTGCAGCTCGACGTCACGAACGACGACGACCTCGCCGGCCTCGCGGACGCGGTGCGTGAGCACACGGACCGCCTCGACGGCGTCGTGCACTCCATCGGCTTCGCGCCGCAGAGCGTCATGGGCGGCAATTTCCTCTCCGGCACCTGGGAGGACGTGGCGACCGCGCTCCAGGTCTCGACGTTCTCCTACAAGTCGCTCGCGGTCGCGGCGAAGCCGCTCATGACCGACGGCGGCGCCGTCGTCGGCCTCACGTTCGACGCGCAGTTCGCCTGGCCGGTCTACGACTGGATGGGCGTCGCGAAGGCGGGCCTCGAGTCCGCGAACCGCTACCTCGCGCGCGACCTCGGCCCCGACGGCATCCGGGCCAACCTGGTCTCCGCGGGCCCGATCCGCACCACGGCGGCGAAGTCCATCCCGGGCTTCGCGCAGATGGAGGACGCCTGGCCGAACCGGGCGCCCCTCGGCTGGGACCAGACGACGGCGGAGCCCGCCGCGCGCGCGGTCGTCGCGCTCCTGTCCGACTGGTTCCCGGCGACGACCGGCGAGATCGTGCACGTCGACGGCGGCGTGCACGCCATGGGGCAGTGACCGCGGAGGAGCGCAACGGCGCGCAGACCCCCGACGGCGGCACGCGCCGCCTCGTCCTGCTGCGCCACGCGAAGGCCGAGCCCGGCGGCGGGAGCGTCGACGACGTGCTGCGCCCCCTCGCGCTGAACGGCCGCCGGCAGGCGGTGCGTGTCGGCGCGGCGCTGCGCGAGACGGGGCTCGTCCCCGAGCGCGTGCTGTGCTCCTCGGCGCTGCGCACGCGTCAGACGTGGGAGCTCCTGTCGGCGCACCTGGGCGACGTCGCGCCCGACGTGCTCGTGAGCGACGGCCTCTACGCGGCCGACGTCGCCGACGTCCTGGACCTCCTGCGCACCACGGACCCGCGCGTCCGCACACTGCTCGTCGTCGGGCACGAGCCCACGATGGCGGCCACCGCGTCGTACCTGGCGGACCCGGCGTCCGACGGCGGCGCGCTCGCCCAGGTGCGCGTCGGCGTGCCGACCGCGACGTACTCGGTCCTGGAGGCCGGGGCGTCGTGGGACGCGTGGGAGCCGCAGGCCGCCCTGCTGACCTACGTGGGCCGCCCGTCCTGACCCGGTCCCGGCGCACCCGCACGACAGAGCCCTGGCACCCCACGGTGCCAGGGCTCTCGTGCGTCCGGCGTCAGCGCGCGGCGTCGACCTGGTCGACGACCGCGAGCACCGCGTCGAGACGCGGTCCGTCGACGCCGTAGGGCGCCTGCTCGCGCACGACGGGCTTGGCCGCGAACGCGATGCCGACGCCCGCGGCGCCGATCATGTCGAGGTCGTTCGCGCCGTCGCCCACGGCGATCGTCGCGCTCATCGGCAGGTCGAGCTCGGCCGCGAACTCGCGCAGCGCGGCCTCCTTCGCCGCACGGTCGACCACCGGCCCGGTCGTGCGGCCCGTGAGCCGCCCGCCGGACACCTCGAGCCGGTTCGCGCGGAAGCGCGTGATGCCGAGCTCGGCCGCGAGCCCGGCCACGACCTCCTCGAAGCCGCCCGAGACGAGCGCGACCTCCCAGCCGCGGCGTCGGGCCTCGGCCACGAGCTCACGGACGCCGGGGGTGAAGGTCGCGCGTGCGCGGACGTCGTCGAACGCCTCGACGGGCACGCCCGCGAGGGTCGCGACGCGCTCGCGCAGCGAGGCGCCGAAGTCGATCTCGCCGCGCATCGCGCGCTCGGTCACCGCGGCGACCTCCCCGCGCGTGCCGGCGTGGTCGGCGAGGAGCTCGATGACCTCCTGCTCGATGAGCGTCGAGTCGACGTCCATGACGAGGAGCCGCACGGGGGCGCTCGGCGGGTCGGGGGTCACGCGAGGGCTCCTCGGGCTGGCGGTCGCGGGCGGGGCAGGGCTCGGCGCGGCGTCGGGCACGTGCACGACGCCGGTCGGGGAAGGCGTCACTCGACGACCGTCCCCTTGGGGACGACCGTGATCCCGGACTCGGTGACCGTGAAGCCGCGCGCGCGGTCCTGCTCCGGGTCGAGGCCGATGCGGGCCTGCTCCCCGACGACGACGTTCTTGTCGATGATCGCGCGGTGCACCTGCGCGTGGCGGTGCACCTGCACGCCGTCCATGAGCACGGAGTCCGAGACGGACGACCACGAGTGCAGGTAGGTGCCGGGCGACAGGACGGAGCCGACCGCCGTCGCGCCCGAGATGATCACGCCGGGGGAGACGATCGAGTCCGCGGCGTGGCCCAGGCGGCCGCGCCCGGCGTGCACGAACTTCGCGGGCGGCAGACCGGTGTACCCGGTGTGCAGCGGCCACTCCTCGTTGTAGAGGTTGAAGACCGGCGTGACGGCGATGAGGTCCTTGTTCGCGTCGTAGTACGAGTCGATCGTCCCCACGTCGCGCCAGTAGTCGCGGTCGCGGTCCGTCGAGCCCGGCACGTCGTTGCGGATGAAGTCGTAGACCGCCGCGGTGCCCTTCTCGACGAAGGCGGGCACGATGTCGCCGCCCATGTCGTGGCGGGAGTCCGCGTTCGCGGCGTCGGACGTGACGGCCTCGACCAGCGCGTCGGTGTCGATGACGTAGTTGCCCATCGAGGCGAGGACCTCGTCCGGGGAGTCGGCGAGGCCCACCGGGTCCGACGGCTTCTCGCGGAACGCGGCGATCTTCGTCGGGTCCTTCGGGTCGGTCTCGATGACGCCGAACTGGTCCGCCATCGAGATCGGCTGGCGGATGCCCGCGACGGTGAGCTGCGCGCCGGACTCGACGTGCGCGTCGACCATCTGGGAGAAGTCCATGCGGTACACGTGGTCCGCGCCCACGACCACGACGATGTCCGGACGCTCGTCGTCGATGATGTTGAGGCACTGGTAGATCGCGTCCGCGCTGCCGAGGTACCAGTGCTTGCCGACGCGCTGCTGCGCGGGCACCGGCGCGACGTAGTTGCCGAGCAGCGACGACATGCGCCACGTCTTCGTGATGTGCCGGTCGAGGCTGTGCGACTTGTACTGCGTGAGCACGATGATGTGCAGGTAGTGCGAGTTCACGAGGTTCGACAGCGCGAAGTCGACCAGGCGGTAGATGCCCCCGAACGGCACCGCGGGCTTGGCCCGCGAGGCGGTGAGCGGCATGAGGCGCTTGCCCTCGCCCCCGGCGAGGACGATGGCGAGGACTCGGGGTGCGGCGGCCATGCCCAGACGGTAGCCCCTCGGGGCGGGACCACGCAGCAGGACCCGCATCCTGGGCGCGGGTCGCGTCGGCCCCGCCCACCGGGGGTCCGCGGCGGGCGACTCGGCTACGGTGTGGCGCGTGAGAGTCGACCTCCTGACCCGTGAGTACCCGCCGCACGTCTACGGCGGGGCCGGCGTGCACGTCGCCGAGCTGTCCGCGGTGCTGCGGCGCCACGTCGACGTGCGGGTGCGCTGCTTCGACGGCCCGCGCGGCGACGACGGCGTGACCGGCTACTCCGTGCCCGGCGTCCTGTCCGGGGCGAACGCCGCGCTCGGCACGTTCGGCGTCGACCTGCAGATGGCCGACGACGTCGCGGGCGCCGACCTCGTGCACTCGCACACCTGGTACGCGAACCTCGGGGGCCACCTCGCGGGGCTGCTGCACGGCGTCCCGCACGTGCTGTCCGCGCACTCGCTCGAGCCCCTGCGGCCGTGGAAGGCGGAGCAGCTCGGCGGCGGGTACGCGCTGTCGTCGTGGGCGGAGCGCACCGCGTACGAGGGCGCGGCGGGGATCGTCGCGGTCTCCGGCGGGATGCGCGACGACATCCTGCGCGTCTACCCGCAGGTCGACCCGGCGAAGGTGCACGTCGTGCACAACGGGATCGACCTCGACGGCTGGCGCCGCCCCGAGCCCGGCGTGCAGCAGGACGTCGCCGACCGCGTCGTGCGTGACCTGGGGATCGACCCCGGGAAGCCCGCCGTGGTGTTCGTCGGGCGGATCACGCGCCAGAAGGGGCTGCCGTACCTGCTGCGGGCCGCGCGCTCGCTGCCCGACGACGTCCAGCTCGTCCTGTGCGCGGGCGCCCCGGACACCCCGGAGATCGCCGCGGAGGTGAGCGGCGCCGTCGCCGAGCTGCAGGCCGAGCGCAGCGGGGTCGTCTGGATCGAGCAGATGCTGCCGCGCGCCGAGCTCGTCGCGGTGCTCGCCGCGTCGACCGTCTTCGTCTGCCCGTCCGTGTACGAGCCGCTCGGCATCGTCAACCTCGAGGCGATGGCCGTCGGGCTGCCCGTCGTCGGGACCGCCACGGGCGGCATCCCCGAGGTCGTGGACGACGGCGTCACCGGCCTCCTCGTGCCGATCGACCAGGCGGACGACGGCACGGGCACGCCGCTCGACCCCGACCGCTTCGTCGCCGACCTCGCCGCCGCGCTCACGCAGGTCGTGAACGACCCCGAGCGGGCCGCCGCGATGGGCCGCGCGGCCCGACAGCGCGTCGAGGACCACTTCGCGTGGGACGCGATCGGCGAGCGCACGCTCGAGATCTACCGGACGGTGCTGGGGCAGTCGTGAGCACCCCGGGGAGCGGCCGGGTCGACGAGGCGTCGCGCCTCGTCGCCGCCGCGCCCCGCGCCGTGTACCGCGCGCTCGTCGACCAGGACGCGCTCGCGGCCTGGCTCCCGCCCGACGGCATGACGGGGAGCTTCGAGCGCTTCGACCTGCGCCCCGGCGGCGGCTACCGCATGGTCCTCGCCTACGACGACCCGCAGGCCGACCCCGGGAAGACGGGAGAGGGGACCGACGTCGTCGACGTCGACGTCGTCGACCTCGTCCCGGGCCGGAGCGTCGTGCAGGAGGTCGTCTTCGCCGCGGACGACCCGGCGTTCGCCGGGACCATGACGATGACGTGGACCGTCGAGCCGGTCGGGGACGGCGCGCGCGTCACGGTCCGCGCGACCGGCGTGCCGCCGGGCATCTCCCCGGCGGACCACGCCGCCGGGATGGCCTCCTCGCTCGCCCACCTCGACGCGTACGTGACGTCGCGCGCCTGACGGCCGACCCCGCGCGGACCGGGCCGGGCGGTGGCGGTCCGCGGTCCGGGTCAGGCCGTGGCGGTCCAGAACGTGGCGGCGCCCACGGCGTGGCGGGACGCGCGGTCGACCTCGCGCAGCGCCGTCGAGCGCTGGTCGGCCTGCCAGAGGTTGACGGCGCCGCCGTCGTCGGCGGTCGCGAGGTCGACGATCGCGCGCAGGCGCACGGCCTGCACGAGGACCTGGACGGCGCGCGGCGGGACGCCGGGCGGGAGCTGCCAGGTCGGGGCGCCGCCCGCGCGCAGGTCGGCGATGGCGCCCGCGGCGTCGTCGCGCCAGCGGGCGACGTCGAGCTCGTCGAGGGCGCGCGTGGCCAGGAGCAGCGCCGTGCGCAGGTCGCGCTCCGCCTCGGGGAGCGACCCGACCGCGCCGAGCACGCGGGCGCTCCACGACCCGACCTGCGTGACGTGCCACGTGACGAGGTGGCCCGGCTCCAGGTCGCTGCCGAACTCCGTGACCTCCGGCACGAGCGCCCACGACCCGGACGACGTCGTGACCACGACGCACTCGCCCGCGTCCGTCGCGCGCGCGGAGACCTCGGGCGGGACGCCCGACACGTCGCCGGGGACCGGCGCGAGCGCGACGACCTCGCGCGCGTCGC
Source organism: Cellulosimicrobium sp. MI9406 (assembly GCF_040595865.1). Taxonomy (NCBI): domain Bacteria; kingdom Bacillati; phylum Actinomycetota; class Actinomycetes; order Micrococcales; family Promicromonosporaceae; genus Cellulosimicrobium; species Cellulosimicrobium sp. MI9406. The sequence continues at coordinate 310,080 of NZ_JALIZI010000002.1, read as the reverse complement.
CGACCCACGCGCCCGCGAGGTCCGCGAGCCGGACGTCGCCGAGCGCCCCGGAGACCACGTGCGGCTCGTCGTCGCGCTCCACGGCGCGCACGAGGCGAGCCGTCCCGTCGTCGTCGCCGAGGCGCGCGGCGCGCAGCCAGAGCGCGAGCAGGGCGCTGCGGGGCAGGGCGCCCGCGCTCGACGCGGAGCCGGGGCCCGGGGCGGGCTGCGGGGCGTCGTGCGGACCCCCGGACGAGTGTGAGACCACGACGGCCAACCTATAGGGTCGGTGACCATGAGCGCGGTTCTCGACCTGAAGGGCGTCACCGTCCGACGCCACCCCAAGACCATCCTCGACGCGGTGGACTGGCAGGTGAACGAGGGCGAGCGGTGGGTCGTGCTGGGCCGCAACGGCGCCGGCAAGACGACGCTCCTGCAGATCGCGTCCGCACGCATGCACCCCACGGCCGGCACAGCCGACGTCCTCGGCGAGCGGCTCGGCCGCGTCGACGTGTTCGAGCTGCGCCCGCGCGTCGGGCTCGCGTCCGCGGCCCTGGCCGACCGCATCCCCGGCGACGAGACCGTGCGCGACGTCGTGCTCACCGCCGCCTACGGCGTCACGGGCCGGTGGCGCGAGGAGTACGAGGAGTTCGACGCGCAGCGCGCGGACGACCTGCTCGCCGCGTTCGGCGTCGACCACCTCGCGGACCGCACCTTCGGCACGCTGTCCGAGGGGGAGCGCAAGCGCACGCAGATCGCGCGCGCCCTCATGACGGACCCGGAGCTCCTGCTGCTCGACGAGCCCGCCGCGGGCCTCGACCTCGGGGGCCGCGAGGAGCTCGTGGGCGCGCTCGCGGAGCTCGCGGGGGACCCGGCGTCGCCGGTCCTCGTGCTCGTCACGCACCACGTCGAGGAGATCCCGCCGGGCTTCACGCACGTCCTGCTGCTCAAGGACGGCGTCGTGCACACCGCCGGCCCGATCCGCGAGGTGCTCACCGCGGAGAACCTCAGCGACGCGTTCGGCGTGCCGCTGCTCGTCGCGCACGGCGGCGGCCGGTGGATGGCGCGCGCCGCGCGGGCGTGACCTCCGCGCGCGGCAAGCGCCCGGGGCGTGCACCGCGGGCGGAAATTCGGTAAAGTACACGTAAAGCGCGCACGTGGGAACGGGGGTCGAGATGGACTGGCTGTGGTGGGTCGGAGCGGCACTGCTCCTCGGTCTCGTGGAGATCATCTCGCTCGACCTCGTGCTCATCATGCTCGCCGGGGGATCGCTCGCCGCGGCCGGCGTCAACGCCGCCGGCGGGCCGCTCTGGCTCCAGATCGTCGCGTTCGCGGTCGTGAGCGTCATCCTGCTCCTCACGCTGCGCCCGTGGCTCCTGCGGCACCTGCGCTCGCGCGTCCCGCTCACGGAGACGAACGTCGCGGCGCACGTCGGCCGCACGGCGCTCGCCGTCGACCGCGTGAGCGAGTTCGGCGGCCGCGTGAAGCTCGTCGGCGAGGTCTGGACCGCGCGGACCGAGCCCGACGCGCCGCAGATCCCCGTGGGCACGGAGGTGCGCGTCGTCCGGATCGACGGCGCGACGGCCGTCGTCGCGCCGCTGCCCGCCCAGCATCCCACCGGGTCGTGACCAGCCGGCACACCCGCACCGCGCCGCCGGGCGACCGGTCGCGCGACCGACGACCAGGAGGCAGTCGATGAACGACCCCAGTCCCGGAACGATCCTCGCGTACGTCGTCCTCGCGCTGATCCTCATCTTCGTGATCGTCGCGCTCGTCAAGGCGGTGCGCATCGTGCCGCAGGCGGTCGCGATCATCGTCGAGCGCCTGGGCCGGTACTCGCGCACGCTCGAGCCGGGCCTGCACCTGCTGGTGCCGTTCATCGACCGCGTCCGCGCGTCCGTGGACCTACGCGAGCAGGTCGTGTCGTTCCCGCCGCAGCCGGTCATCACGTCCGACAACCTCGTGGTGAGCATCGACACGGTGATCTACTTCCAGGTCACCGAGCCGAAGTCCGCGGTCTACGAGATCGCGAACTACATCACCGCGATCGAGCAGCTCACCGTCACGACCCTGCGCAACGTCATCGGCTCGATGGACCTCGAGCAGACGCTCACGAGCCGCGACCAGATCAACGGCCAGCTCCGCGGCGTGCTCGACGAGGCGACCGGTCGTTGGGGCATCCGCGTGAACCGCGTCGAGCTCAAGTCGATCGACCCGCCGCCCAGCGTGCAGGGCTCGATGGAGCAGCAGATGCGCGCCGAGCGTGACCGCCGCGCCGCGATCCTCACCGCGGAGGGTGTCAAGCAGTCGCAGATCCTCACGGCCGAGGGTGAGAAGCAGGCGGCGATCCTCCGGGCCGAGGGTGACGCGCAGTCCCAGATCCTCCGGGCCGAGGGCGAGGCGCGCGCGATCCTCCAGGTCTTCGACGCCATCCACGAGGGCGACGCGGACCCGAAGCTGCTCGCCTACCAGTACCTCCAGATGCTCCCGCAGATCGCGAACGGCACGGCGAGCAAGCTGTGGGTCGTGCCGACGGAGTTCACGGCGGCGCTCGGCTCGATCGCCAAGGGGTTCGGCGGCGTGCCGGGGATCGACGGCGGGGGAGTGCCGAGCGGGGGCCCCGCCGAGGACGCGGAGGCGGCCGAGGCGAGCGCCGAGGCGCGTCGCGAGCGCGACCGCGACCGCGTGAAGTTCGGCGTCCCGTCGCTGACCGACCCTGCCGAGGCCCTGGCCGAGGCGCGGCGTCAGGCGGAGGCCGCGACCGCGGACGCGACGAGCTCGGGCACGCGGTCGGGCCTGCCGTTCGACCCGCAGACCGAGCGGGGCCAGCACCCGGGCGGCCCCGGCGAGCACCACGCGGCCGCGCCGGAGCCCGGGACCGCCACGCCGCGTCCGCTGGGCGGGCCGTCGCAGTACGCGCCGCCGCCCCCGCGGCCGATCGTCGAGGACGCGCCCACCACGGACGAGCCCCCGCGCGACGAGCCGCCCGCCGGCGGGCCGCCGTCCTTCTCGCCGCGGCACTGACGGGGCGCCACCGCGCGGCTCTAGCGGCCGCGGTGGCCCCCGGCCACGCACGACGACGCCCCTGCACCCACCCGGGTGCGGGGGCGTCGTCGTGCCGCCCGCGGGAGGTTCGCCGGGAGCGGACGACCTTGAGAGTGAGTGCTCACTCAGTTACCGTCGAGGCGTGGTACCCGTCTCCGTGCCTTCCGACGCCCCGCCCGACGCCCCGCCCGACGCTCCTCTCGACGCGCCCTCGGGCGCGCGGTCCGAGGCGTCCACCCCGGAGCGCACCCGCGCACGGCCGCTCTCGCGCGAGGAGCGCCGTGACGCGATCGCCGCCGCGACGATCCCGCTGCTCGTCCAGCACGGCGCCGCCGTGACGACGCGTCAGATCGCCGACGCCGCGGGCGTCGCGGAGGGCACGCTGTTCCGCGCGTTCGCGGACAAGGACGAGATCCTGCACGCCGCGGTCGTGCGCTCGCTCGACCCGGCGCCCGCCGTCGCCGCGATCGGCACGCTCCCGGACGACGACGGGCTGCGCCCGCTCGTCGTGAGCATCGTCGAGTTCCTGCTCGAGGCGCAGCGCGTCGGGATGCGCATCTTCGCCGCGGCGCACCAGGTGCTCGACCCGCACCGCGCGACGGCGGACCGCGCCGAGGCCGTGCGCCGGATGCGGGCCGGGGACGGCTCGGACGCCCGTCGCGCGGGCTTCGACGCCCGGGAGCGCTCGGCCCGCGAGATCGTCGCGGCGATCGAGAGCAAGCTCGCGGCGCACCGGGCGCAGCTGCGCGTGGACCCGGCGCTGGCCGCGCGGGCGCTGTTCTCTCTCGTCTTCGGAAACGCCTTGCCGCACCTCTCGGGCGGTGACAGGCTCGACGCCGTGCAGCTCGCCGACCTCATCCTCGGCGGCATCGGGGCGGACGTCACGACCGACCCGTCGCCCTGACCGGCGGCCCGTCCACGACGCGCGCGCACTCTCGCCCGGTGCCGCCCGCCCCGCGCACCCGCGACCCGCGGCTCGCGCCCTCGTCCCGCAGCCCCCACCCGGACAGGAAGCCCATGCTCGTCAGCCTCTTGCGGACGCGACTGCGTCCCTACCGGACGCCGATCGTCGTCCTCCTCGTGCTCCAGCTCCTCGCGACGCTCGCGTCGCTCTACCTGCCGAGCCTCAACGCCGACATCATCGACCAGGGCGTCACGCAGGGCGACACCGCGTACATCATGCGCACCGGCGGCCTCATGCTCCTCGTGAGCCTGGGCCAGGTCGTGTGCGCGGTCGCGGCCGTCTACTTCGGCGCGCGGGTCGCCATGTCGTTCGGCCGCGACGTGCGCGCCGGGCTGTTCACCAACGTGCAGCGCTTCTCGGCCCAGGAGATGGGCCAGTTCGGGGCGCCGTCCCTCATCACCCGCACGACGAACGACGTGCAGCAGGTGCAGATGCTCGTGCTGCTCTCGCTGACCATCATGGTCATGGCGCCGATCATGCTGGTCGGCGGCGTCGTCATGGCGCTGCAGGAGAACGTCGAGCTCTCCGGCCTGCTGCTCGTCATCGTGCCCGTCCTCGGGGTGAGCGTCGGGCTCATCATCTGGCGGATGGTGCCCTACTTCCGGCAGATGCAGAAGAAGATCGACGGCATCAACGCCGTGCTGCGCGAGCAGATCACCGGCATCCGCGTGATCCGCGCGTTCGTGCGCGAGCGTCGCGAGGCCGAGCGGTTCGACGTCGCGAACGACGCCCTGTTCGACGTCTCGCTCAAGGCGGGCAAGCTCATGGCGCTCATGTTCCCGACCGTCATGCTCGTCATGAACGCGTCGAGCATCGCGGTGCTGTGGTTCGGCGGGCGCCAGATCGACGCCGGCGACATGGAGGTCGGGGCGCTCACCGCGTTCCTGTCCTACCTCATGTACATCCTCATGGCCGTGATGATGTCGACGATGATGTTCATGATGGTGCCGCGCGCGGCCGTCTCCGCGGAGCGCATCACCGACGTCATGCAGACCCGCGCGACGGTCGTCGAGCCCGAGCGGCCGGTCGCCCTCACCACGCGGACGGGCCGCGTGGAGCTCGACGGCGTCGAGTTCCGCTACCCGGGGGCCGAGGAGCCCGTGCTCCACGACGTGTCGTTCGTCGCCGAGCCCGGGCGGACGACGGCGATCATCGGCTCGACCGGCTCCGGCAAGACCACGCTGCTCAACCTCGTCCCGCGGCTGTTCGACGTGACGGGCGGCGCCGTGCGGATCGACGGGACCGACGTGCGCGACCTCACCGGCGCGGACCTCGGTTCCCTCCTCGGCCTCGTGCCGCAGAAGGCCTACCTCTTCTCCGGCACGGTCGCCGACAACCTCCGCTACGGGCGGCCCGACGCCACCGAGGAGCAGATGTGGGAGGCCCTCGAGGTGGCGCAGGCGCGCGACTTCGTCGAGGCGCTCGACGGCGGACTCGACGCACCGGTCGCGCAGGGCGGCACGAACTTCTCGGGCGGGCAGCGCCAGCGGCTCGCGATCGCCCGCGCGATCGTGCGCGACCCGGCGGTGTACCTGTTCGACGACTCGTTCTCCGCGCTCGACTACGCGACGGACGCCCGCCTGCGCGCGGCGCTCGCGCCCCGCACGCGGCGCTCGACCGTGATCGTCGTGGCGCAGCGCGTCGCGACGATCCGGGGCGCCGACCAGATCCTCGTGCTCGACCACGGCCGCATCGTCGGTCGCGGCACGCACGCCGAGCTCCTCGAGTCCAACGAGACGTACCAGGAGATCGTCTACTCCCAGCTCTCGATCGAGGAGGCAGCATGAGCGGCGAGCAGGACGCCTCGCGCACGCCCGCGACGTCGGGCGACGGCGCTCCCGAGATCGGCGCACCCACGGCGGCCGGCGGGCGCGACGTCGCCGCGACCCGGCTCGCGGGCCGACCCCGCGGTGGCGGCGGGCACGGCCCCATGGGCGGCATGGGCGTCCCCGGGGAGAAGGCGCTGGACTTCAAGGGCTCCCTGCGCCGGTTCGTGGGATCGCTGCGCCCCGAGCGCGTGCCGATCGTCGCCGTCGTGATCCTCGGCGTGGTGTCCGTGGCACTCGCGGTCGCCGGACCGAAGCTCCTCGGCAACGCGACGAACATCATCTTCGCGGGCGTGGTCGGCTCGCAGCTCCCGGCCGGCGTCACCCAGCAGCAGGCCGTCGAGGCGCTGCGGGCGCAGGGCCAGGACCAGGTCGCCGACCTCGTCTCCGGCGTGCCGGGGCTCGTGCCGGGGGAGGGCATCGACTTCACCGCGCTCGCGACCGTGCTCGCGTGGGTGCTCGCCGTGTACGTCGGCTCGTTCCTCTTCGGCTGGCTCCAGGGGCGCATCACGGCGATCGTCGTCCAGCGCACGGTCTACCGGCTGCGGGGCGAGGTGCAGGCCAAGCTGGCGCGCCTGCCGCTGTCGTACTTCGACCGCAACGCGCGCGGCGAGATCCTCTCGCGCGTGACGAACGACATCGACAACATCTCCCAGACGCTCACGCAGACGCTGTCGCAGCTCGTCACGTCCGTGCTCACGGTGGTCGGCGTGCTCGGCGTGATGTTCTGGATCTCGCCGCTGCTCGCGGTCGTCGCGCTCGTCACCGTGCCGCTGTCCGTGCTGGTCACGGCGCAGATCGCGAAGCGGTCCCAGCCGCAGTTCATCCGGCAGTGGGCCGCGACGGGCCGCCTCAACGCGCACATCGAGGAGATGTACACCGGCCACACGCTCGTCAAGGTGTACGGCCACCAGCAGGCCGCGATCGACGACTTCGAGCGCGAGAACGCGGCGCTCTACGACGCGAGCTTCCGCGCGCAGTTCATCTCGGGCACCATCCAGCCCGCGATGGGCTTCCTCGCGAACCTCAACTACGTGATCGTCGCGGTCGTGGGCGGCCTGCGGGTCGCGTCGGGCACGATGACTCTCGGCGACGTGCAGGCGTTCATCCAGTACTCGCGGCAGTTCACGCAGCCCATCACCCAGATCGCGTCGATGATGAACCTGCTCCAGTCGGGCGTCGCGTCGGCGGAGCGCGTCTACGACCTGCTCGACGCCCACGAGCAGACGCCCGACCCGTCGCCCGCGAAGACGGTCGACCCGGTGCGCGGCCGCGTCGCGTTCGAGGACGTCTCGTTCTCCTACGACCCGGACGTCCCGCTCATCGAGCACCTCGACCTCGTGGTGGAGCCGGGCCAGACGATCGCGATCGTCGGGCCGACGGGCGCGGGCAAGACGACGCTCGTCAACCTGCTCATGCGGTTCTACGACGTGGACGGGGGCCGGATCACGCTCGACGGCGTGGACACGCGGGACATGACGCGCGACGACTTGCGCTCCGACATCGGGATGGTCCTGCAGGACACGTGGCTCTTCCAGGGCACGATCGAGGAGAACCTGCGCTACGGCGTCCGCGACGGCCGCACCGTGGACGACGAGGCGTTCCTCGCCGCGACGCGTGCGACGCACGTCGACCCGTTCGTGCGCACGCTGCCCGACGGGTACGCCACGGTGATCGACGACGAGGGCTCGAGCGTGAGCGCGGGGGAGAAGCAGCTCCTCACGATCGCGCGTGCCTTCCTCGCCGACCCGGCGATCCTCGTGCTCGACGAGGCGACGAGCTCCGTCGACACGCGCACGGAGGTGCTCGTGCAGCAGGCGATGAACGCGCTGCGCGAGGGCCGCACGTCGTTCGTCATCGCGCACCGCCTGTCGACGATCCGCGACGCGGACACGATCCTCGTCATGGAGAACGGCTCGATCGTCGAGCAGGGGTCGCACGACGAGCTGCTCGCGGCCGGCGGCGCCTACGCCCGGCTGTACGAGAGCCAGTTCGCGGCGCCGCTCGACGCCGAGGCGGAGGACCCGGAGGGCGTGGGCGCTCCCGCGGGACGCTGACACGCCGCGGCCCGCACCGCGCCCACCCCCGAGGGGTGAGGCGAGGTGCGGGCCGCGTGCGTTCCGGCCGTCGCGCTCAGGCGAGCGAGAGGAAGAGCTTCTCGAGCTTCGCCACGTCGAGCGTCGGGTCCTCGCCGTCCGCGGTCGGCTCGGTGAGGCACTGGCGCATGCCGGACGCGATGATCGCGAACCCGGCCCGGTCCAGGGCGCGCGAGACGGCGGAGAGCTGCGTGACGACGTCCTCGCAGTCCCGCCCTTCGTCGAGCATGCGCACGACGGCCGCGAGCTGGCCCTGGGCGCGCTTGAGCCGGTTGGCGACCTTGCCCATGTCGGTGGGGTCGAGCTCCACGGTCGTCCTCCTGCGTTCGTCGGTGTTCTTGTCGGTTCTCGTCGTGGCGTGCCTGGTCAGGCGCAGGTGCAGCGCTGCTCGGGCGGCACCTCGGCCATGACCTCGTCGGCGTGCATGCCGCAGCCGGTCCAGGTGGTCTTGCCGCAGGTGCGGCACAGGGCGGGACTGCACATGGTGGGTCTCCTCGGGTGTGGGGGTCGATCGGGGGTCGGGGCTCGGCGGGGCCGCGGGCGGCCCGTGCGTGGTGGCGCAGGATCAGCGTCGCACGGCTCCGCCCGCGGCCTGCCACGCGCCGAGCCCGCCGGACAGGCTCGTCGCGGCGTAGCCGAGCGAGCGGAGCTGGCGCGCCGCGGTGCGCGAGCGCATCCCCGACGCGCACACGACGACGACGGTCGCGCCGTCCTGCAGGCGCCGCGGCGCGGCCGACGGGACGTCGGCGAGCGGCACGTGCACGGCCTGGGGCGCGTGCCCGGCGCGCCACTCGTCGCGCTCGCGCACGTCGAGGAGCGTCGCGCCGTCGCGGACGAGCTGCACCGCGGTGGCGGCGTCGACGGTCGGGCGCACGCCGCCGTCGTCGGACGCGCGGGAGAACAGGCGGCGGAGACGGTCGATCATGCGGGGACTCCTTCGAGGGTGCGCGCGGCGCGCGGCGTGGTGGTCAGGGTGAGCCAGCCGCCGGAGAGGTTGCGCGCGTCGAGCCCGGCGGCGAGCAGGACACGGGTGGCGAGGTACGACCGCACGCCGCTCGCGCAGTGCACGGCGACGGGGCGCCCCGCCGCGGCGGCACGCACCTCGTCGAGCCGCTCGCGCAGCTCGGTGTGCGGCACGTTGAGGGCGCCGTCGAGGTGGCCGCCGGCGTGCTCGGCGCGCGACCTGACGTCGAGCACGAGCGACGTCGCGACGACCTCGTCGAGGTCGGCCGCGTGCCACTGCGGCATGGTGCCGTCGAGCACGTTCTGCGCGACGAACCCCAGCATGTTGACGACGTCCTTGGCGGCGCCGTAGGGCGGGGCGTACGCGAGCTCGAGCTCGGCGAGGTCGTCGGCCGTGAGCCCGGCGCGCAGCGCGGTCGCGAGCACGTCGATGCGCTTGTCCACCCCCGCGCGGCCCACGGCCTGCGCGCCGAGCAGGCGGCCGTCGGGCGCGAAGCTCGCCGTCACGTGGACCGGCTCGGCGCCGGGGAACCAGCCCGCGTGGTGGGCCGCATGGACGCGCACCTGCTCGTGCACGACGTCGGCCGCCGCCAGGGTGGCGTGGCTCGGCCCGGTCACGGCGGCGGTGAGGCCGAACACGCGCACGATCGCCGTCCCGAGCACGGGCGCCTGCGGTGTGGTGCGGTGCCCGGTCATCGCGTCCGCGGCGCGGCGGCCCTGGCGGTTGGCCGGGCCCGCGAGCGGGACGGGGCCCGTCGCGCCGGTCACCGCGTGCACGACCTCGACGGCGTCGCCGACGGCCCACACGTGCGGGTCGGACGTGCGCTGGTCGGTGTCGACGCGGATCGCTCCGCGCTCGCCGAGCGCGAGCCCGGCCGCCGCCGCGAGGTCGCTCGCGGGCCGCACCCCGACGCTCACGAGCACCACGTCGGCGTCGAGGACGGTGCCGTCCGCGAGCTCGAGCGCGACGGCGTGGTCCGCGCCCTCGGGCTGCGGCACGACGGCGCTCGCGGAGGTCCCGAGGTGGAGCCCGACGCCATGGTCGCGGAGCTCGTCCGCGAGCAGCGGCGCGAGGTCGGGCTCCAGCGGCGGGAGCACCTGCTCGGCGCGCTCGACGACGTCGACCGTGAGGCCGCGGCCGACGAGCGCCTCCACGGCCTCGAGCCCGATGAAGCCCGCGCCGACGACGACGGCCCGCAGCGGGGCCGTGCGGCCCGCGGCGACCTCCGTTTCGAGCTGCGCGAGCCGGGCCGACAGGGCGTCGAGGTCCGTCATGGTCCGCAGCGTGTGCACGGCCGGGTGGTCGAGGCCCGCGACGGGCGGGAGGACGGTGGTCGCGCCGGGCGCGAGGAGGAGCGCGTCGTAGCCGAGCTCGTACGTGCCGTCCTCGGCGGCGACGGTGACCGTGCGCGCCGCGCGGTCGACCGCGGTGACGCGGTGGCGCGTCCGCACGTCGAGGTCGAGGCTCGCGCGGAGCGAGGCGGGCGTGTGCAGCAGGAGGGCGTCGCGCTTCGCGATCTCGCCCGCCACCTGGTACGGCAGGCCGCAGCCCGCGAACGAGACGTGGTCGGACTGCTCGAGCACGATGACCGACGCGCGCTCGTCGAGGCGGCGGGCGCGCGCGGCGGCGCTCATGCCGCCCGCGACGCCGCCGACGACGACGATGCGGCGGGGGCCGTCGGGGTCGGACGAGTGGGTCGTCGAGCCGGGGGGCGAGGGGATCATGCTCCGACGATACCCCCCGGGGTATCGGTCGACGCAAGCCGACGGGCTGAGAGGTCGGTCACGGGACGCCCCGGGAGCCGCGCGGCCGCTCACAGCTGACGGACAGCGGTGGCATCCGCACAGCACACGCCCGCTCCGTAGACACGGCACATGAGCACTCCCGCCCCGCACCCCGCCCCTCCCGCCTCGTCCCCGCCGCCCGTGTCCCGACGCCGACGACGGTGGCGTGCCGCGATCGTCACGGCCCTCGCCGTGCTGCTTCCGCTGGGAGGCGCCACGGCGTGGGCGCTGGACCGGTTCGTCGTCGAGCACGTCGAGATCGCCGACGTGTCGGCGTACGAGGCCTCGCAGGGTCTCGACGCGAGCGGGGCGTCGGGCCAGGGGTCGACGGTGGACGACGGCGCGGGCGCCTCGACCGGCACCTCGGCGGGCACCTCCGTGGGCACCGGGACGGTCGACGGCGACACCTACACGTCCGACAGCACGAGCATCACGGTCTCCCGGGTGACCACCGGGTCGGGGGACGACACCCTGACGTACTACGTGGCCGACGTCGTGCTCTCCGACATGACGGACCTGCGCTCCGCGTTCGCGCAGGACGCGTTCGGCACGAACATCACGGAGACGACGTCGGACATCGCTGCCGACAACGGCGCCGTCCTCGCGGTCAACGGCGACTACTACGGGTTCCGTGACACCGGCATCGTCATCCGCAACGGCGTCGTGTACCGGGACGAGGGTGCGCGCGAGGGCCTCGCGCTCTACCGCGACGGCCACGTCGAGGTCTACGACGAGACGACGACCGACGCGCAGAGCCTCGTCGACGCCGGGGTGTGGAACACGCTGTCGTTCGGGCCCGCGCTCGTCGAGGACGGCGAGGTCGTGGCCGGGATCGACGACGTCGAGGTCGACACGAACGTCGGGAACCACTCGATCCAGGGCGAGCAGCCGCGTACGGCGATCGGGGTCGTCGACGAGAACCACCTCGTCCTCGTCGTCGTGGACGGCCGTCAGGAGGGCTACTCGCGCGGCGCGACGACGACCGAGCTCGCCGGGATCCTGCAGGACCTCGGCGCGACGACCGCCTACAACATCGACGGCGGCGGGTCCTCGACACTCTGGTTCGACGGCGAGGTCGTCAACAGCCCGTCGCAGGGTCGTGAGCGTGGCACGTCCGACGTCCTCTACGTCGCGGACGGTGCCTGATGGCCGCCGCGACCACGCGCGAGCAACCCGCCGACCCGGCGACGAGCGTCGCGCGGACCGCCGTCGTGGTGCCTGCGTACCAGCCCGACGCGCGGCTCGTCGCGCTCGTCGACGCGCTGCGGGCGGCCGTCCCCGAGTCGCCGGTCGTGGTGGTCGACGACGGCAGCGACCGGCGGTGCGGGGGAGTGTTCCGCGCGGTGCGGGCGCTGGGCGCCGTGGTGCTCACCGTCCCGGTGAACCGTGGGAAGGGCTACGCGCTGCGGACCGGGATCCGGTGGGTGCGCGACCGGCTGCCCGGCCACGGCGTGGTGTGCGCCGACGCGGACGGGCAGCACACCGTGGTCGACGTGCTGCGGGTCGCTGCGCGCTCGCAGGCCGAGCCCGAGGCCGTCGTGCTCGGCGCGCGGCGCTTCGCGGGCGACGTGCCGGTGCGCAGCCGCGTCGGCAACGCCGCGACCCGCTGGGCGTTCGCCGCGACGACCGGCACGCGTGTCCGGGACACCCAGACCGGGCTGCGCGCCTACGGGCCGGGCCTGCTCGGCGATCTCCTCGCCGTGCGCGGGGACCGGTACGAGTACGAGCTGCGCGCGCTCCTCGAGGCGACCCGCGCGGGCCGCCGGATCGTCGAGGTGGACGTCGCGACGGTGTACCTCGACGACAACGCGTCCTCGCACTTCCGGCCCGTCGCCGACTCGCTGCGCGTGTGGGCGCCGCTGCTGCGGTTCGCGGCGTCGTCGCTCGGTTCGGCCGCGGTCGACGTCGTCGCGCTGCTCGCGCTGCACGCGCTCACGGGGTCGCTCCTCGCGGCCGTGGTGGGCGCGCGCCTGCTCAGCGCGGGCGTGAACTTCGCCGTGAACCGCCGCCTGGTCTTCCCGGGCGGGCGCGATCTCCCGCTGCGCGTCGCGGCGGCCCGGTACGTGGCGCTCGCGGCCGTGCTGCTCGCGGCGAGCTACGGGCTGCTCGCGCTGCTGACCGGGATCGGCCTGCCGCTCCTCGCGGCCAAGGTCGGCACCGACGCCGTGCTCGTCGCGACGAGCTACGAGGTGCAGCGGCGCGTGGTGTTCGCGCCTCTCAGCGCTGACCGGCGTCCCGCTCGACGAGGGCGGGCACGTGGTCGCGCGCCGTCCAGCGCCGGCCGACCCACTTGATGACCTCGACGAGCAGGAAGACGACGAGCGCGAGCCCGAGCGTCTTGCCCCACTCCGCGAGCGCGATGGGCGCCGAGTCGAACCACGAGTGCATGAACGGCGCGTAGACGAAGACGGCCTGCAGCGCGAGCAGCGTCGCCGCCGAGACCCAGACCACCCGGTTGCCGCGCAGCACGTCGAGCGTGAGGCTGGACCGGTCGAGGAACCGGCAGTTGAACAGGTAGGCGAGCTGGCCGAGCGCGAGCATCGTGACCGCCGTCGTCTGCGCCTCGGCGAGCGGGACGCCCTGCGCCCGCTCGACGTAGAACAGCAGGATGGTCGCGCCGCCGATGAGGAGCGACACGAGCAGGATGCGGCGCACGTACGCGCCGTCGAGGATCGACGCCTTCGGGTCGCGCGGGGCGCGGCGCATGACGTCGGGCTCCGCCTTCTCGTACGCGAGCGCGAGCGACAGCGTGACCGCGGTGATCATGTTGATCCACAGCACCTGGACCGGCTGGAGCGGCAGGGTGAGGCCGAACAGGACCGCGACGAGGATGACGAGCGACTGTGCGCCGTTGGTCGGGAGCAGGAACAGGACGGACTTGCGGATGTTGTCGTAGATCCGCCGCCCCTCCTTCACGGCCCGCTCGATGGTCGCGAAGTTGTCGTCGGCGAGCACGACCTCGGCGGCCTCCTTGGTCGCCTCGGTGCCCTTGATGCCCATCGCGACGCCGACGTCCGCCTGGGTGAGCGCGGGGGCGTCGTTGACGCCGTCGCCCGTCATCGCGACGACCTCGCCGTGCGACTGGAGCGCGGACACGATGCGGATCTTGTGCTCGGGGCTCGTGCGCGCGTACACGTCGACGTCGCGCACCACCTGGCGCAGCTTCTCCGTGCTCATCTCCTCGAGCTCGGGGCCGGTGAGCACGGCCGGCGCGGACGAGCCGTCGTGGGCGTCGACGATGCCCATCTCGCGGCCGATCGCGAGCGCGGTCCCCGCGTGGTCGCCGGTGATCATCTTCACGCGGATGCCCGCGTCGCGGCACTCGGCGATGGCCTCGATCGCCTCGGGGCGCGGCGGGTCCACGATGCCGACGAGCCCGCACAGCTCCAGGCCGTCCGCGACGTCGGCGACGTCGAGGTCCGCCGTGCCGTCCGCGGCCGGGCGTCGCGCGGCTGCCAGCACGCGCAGACCCTGCCCGCCGAGCGCGTCGATCTGCGCGTCCCAGAACGCGCGGTCGAGCGGCTCGTTGCCGCCGTCCGGGGCGACCTGGGTCGCGCAGCGGTCCAGGACGCGGTCGGGCGCGCCCTTGACGTGCACGTGCAGGCCGCCGTCGGGGTCGGCGTCGAGCGTGGCCATGAACTTGTTCTCGGACTCGAACGGCACGACGGCGACGCGCCGCCACCCCGTCGGGTCGACGCCGGCCTTCATGCCGAGCGTGCGCAGCGCACCCTCTGTCGGCTCGCCGACGAGCCGCCATCCGTCGGTGTCCTCGCCGTCGGGCACGATCCGCGCGTCGTTGCACAGCATCATGACCGTCGCGAGGGCCGCGAGGTCGCGGTCGTCGGCGAGGTCCGCGTGCCGGGTGCCCGACGCCGGTCCCTCGCCCGCGCCGTCCACCTCGCCGGGTGCGTCGGTCGACCCGGGGCGGGGCGCGTCGTCGGGCACGGTCACGTCTCCTACGGGCGCGTACCCCGCGCCTGCGACCGCGAACGTGCGCCCGCTCGTGCGGACCGTGCGCGCCGTCATCTCGTTCTTGGTGAGCGTGCCGGTCTTGTCCGAGCAGATCGTGGTCACCGAGCCGAGCGTCTCGACCGCGGGGAGCTTGCGCGTGATCGCGCGGCGCCGGGCCATCTGCTGCACCCCGAGCGCGAGCGTGATTGTCACGAGCGCGGGCAGGCCCTCCGGCACCGCGGCGACGGCGAAGCCGATGGACGCCGAGATGAGGTCGGGCACCGAGAAGTCGTGCACGACCCGGCCGATGATGACCATGACGACGGCCATCGCGAGGATGAGCACCGCGAGCAGCTTGCCGAACCGGTCGAGCTGGCGCGTCAGCGGCGTCGCGAGGCTGCGGACCTCCGAGATCATCGTCTGGATCCGGCCGATCTCGGTCGCCGTCCCGGTCGCGGTGACGACGCCCACGCCCTGGCCCGCGGCCACGAGCGTGCTCGAGAAGAGCATGCTCGACCGGTCGCCCACGCCCGCGTCCGCCCCGACGGCGTCGACCTCCTTCGCCGCGGCCACCGACTCCCCGGTGAGCGCCGACTCCTCGACGCGCAGGTTCGTCGCCTGGATCAGCCGGACGTCCGCGGGCACGCGGTCGCCCGAGCGCACGCGCACGACGTCGCCGGGCACGACGTCGTCGGCGTCCACGCGGGCCCACGCACCGTCGCGCCGCACCTCGGCGTTGACGGACAGCATGTTCCGGATACCTTCGAGCGCGGTCTCCGCGCGCCCCTCCTGGATGAACCCGATCGCCGCGTTGATCACCGCGACCGCGAGGATCACCGTGAAGTCGACCCAGTCGCCGAGGATCGCCTTCAGCACCGCCGAGACGAGCAGGATGTAGATGAGGATGTCGTCGAAGTGGACGAGGATCCGCTTCCACAGCGGGTCGCGCTGCGGCGGCGGCAGCCGGTTGGGCCCCACCTCCGCGAGCCGCGTCGCGGCGTCGGCGCTGGAGAGGCCGCCCGCGTCCGTGCCGAGCTCGGCGAGGACGGCGTCGGGCGGGCGCGACCACGGCGCGTCGAGCGACCGTTCGGTCGTGCTCGCCGAGGTCGAGGAGGCCGCCGTGGCGGGGGTCGGTGCAGCGTCCGGCGCGGATCCCATGCCCCTATTCGACCCCCGATGCCCGGATCGCGCGAGGGGCGAAGGACCGTGACCCGCGACACGCCAGCGGCCGGCGGTCAGCGGTCAGGGTGAGGAGAACGGGTTGACGACGGGGACGCCGCTGTCGACGAAGTCCCGGGTGTTCCGTGTCGCCACCGTGAGCCCGTGGGCGAGCGCGGTCGCCGCGAGCAGGGAGTCGACGACGGGCAGCGGGCGCGCCGCGTGCACGGCCGGCCATCGCTGCGCGATCTCGAGCGTCACGGGGAGGATGCGGTCCCCGTACGTCTCCTCGAGACCGTGGACCCACGTCTCGAGCGCGGTCGCCCGCGCGGCGTCGCGGGGCACGAGGCGCTGGACTCCCGTGCGGATCTCGCCGACGGTCAGCACCGAGAGGTAGATCTGGTGCGTCCGCAGCCCGCGGAGCCAGGCGACGACCTGCTCGTCCGGTCGGGTTCGGACGAGCTCGGACACGACGTTCGTGTCGAGCAGGTACCTCACGCGTCGGCCCCGAGGTCGAGCTCGCGCAACGGAGTGCGGTCACGGGTGAGGTCGAGGTCGTCCGCCGTGGGTGCCTCGAGGAGATAGTCGGCGAGCTCCACCCGGACCCCGGCGAGCTCGTGGTAGAGGTCGATCCCGACGACGACGGCGATCTCCTTGCCGTGCCGGGTGATGACCTGGGGACCGTTCTCGGCCTCTCGCAAGACCTCGCTCAGGCGTTGCTTCGCGTCCTGCACCTGCCAGCTCATGCGACCCCCGCCCCTCGTCCTGTCTGGACAGACTAGACAGAACGAAGCCGGGGATCAAGGCGCGTGGCATGCCTGGGAGAATCGACGACGTGAGCGAGACCAGCACCCGAGCCGGCCTGCGGGTCGTGCACGTCACCGACCCCGCCGACGACCGCCTCGCGGACTACAACCGCCTGACCGACGTCGCGCTGCGGTCCAAGCACGAGCCGGAGAAGGGGCTGTACATCGCCGAGAGCTCGACGGTGATCCGGCGCGCGCTCGCCGCGGGACACCGCCCGCGGTCGTTCCTCATGGCCGAGCGCTGGCTCGACGACCTCGCCGACGACATCGCCGCGCTGCCGGTCGACGACGCCCCGGGCGGCACGGGCGAGCAGGTCCCGGTGTACGTCGGGGCGCCCGACGTGCTCGAGGCGATCACCGGGTTCCACCTGCACCGCGGGGCGCTCGCGGCGATGCACCGCCCGCCGCTGGTCCCCGTGCGCGACCTGCTCTCCGCGGCGCGCGGCGGGACGGGCGCGCGGCGGGTCGCGGTGCTGGAGGACATCGTGGACCACACGAACGTCGGGGCGATCTTCCGCTCGGCAGCCGCGCTCGGCGTGGACGCGGTGCTGGTCTCGCCGCGCTGTGCGGACCCGCTCTACCGCCGCTCCGTGCGCGTGAGCATGGGCACGGTGTTCCAGGTGCCGTGGACGCGGTTCGAGACGTGGCCGGGCGGGCTGGACCTGCTGCGCGACGAGGGGTTCACGGTCG
The DNA here is from genome assembly GCF_040595865.1 of Cellulosimicrobium sp. MI9406. Lineage (NCBI taxonomy): Bacteria > Bacillati > Actinomycetota > Actinomycetes > Micrococcales > Promicromonosporaceae > Cellulosimicrobium > Cellulosimicrobium sp. MI9406. The sequence continues at coordinate 292,817 of NZ_JALIZI010000002.1, read as the reverse complement.
CGGCGCTCGCCCTCGCCGACGACGCGGTGAGCCTCGACGACGTCGTGGCCGACCCGCCCGAGCGGCTCGCGCTCGTGCTCGGCACGGAGGGCGACGGCCTGTCGCGCGGCGCGATCGAGGCGGCGGACCGGGTCGTGACGATCCCCATGGCGGGGGGAGTGGACTCGCTCAACGTCGCCGCGGCGTCGGCTGTCGCGTTCTGGGCGACGCGCGTCCCCTGACTCGTCGGTCGCGGCGGGAGCGACGGGAACAACGGTGCTCCCCGACGCGTTGGGCCCGTGTCCGTACGTCGTACGAGAAGAGGTCCCGTGCCGGTCCAGCCCTCCCCGTCCCAGCGGGCCACCACCCGTCCCGACCGCCTGCGCGACGCCGCGGCGCATGCCGTCGCCGAGGAGCAGCAGCACCTCGACGCCGCGCTCGCCCGCCGCGCGGAGCTCCTCGCGGAGCTCGACGCGCAGCTCGCCGCCCCTGCCGACGACGTCGCCGACCGGGTCCCGGCCGCGGGCCCGCCCGGGGCCGAGGCCGTCGTCGAGCGCGCGCGGCGCGCCGGGCTGCGCCGCCGTCGCACGGAGCTCGAGCGCGCGGAGAGCGGGCTCGTCTTCGGCCGCGTCGACACCGTCGACGGGGTCACGCGCCACGTCGGGCGCGTCGGGATCACTGCGCCCGAGGACGACGCGGACCCGCTCGTGCTCGACTGGCGTGCTGACGGTGCACGCGCCTTCTACACCGCGACAGCGCGCGAACCGCAGGGTCTCGCGCGGCGTCGGCACGTGCGGACCGCGGGGGACCGGGTCACCGGCGTGGACGACGAGCCGCTCGACGGCTCGGCGACCGGGGCGGAGCAGGAGGGCGGCCTCGTCGGCGAGGGCGCGCTGCTCGCGGCGCTGTCGGAGCGCCGTACCGGGCGCATGGGCACCGCCGTCGCGACCCTCCAGACGGAGCAGGACGCGATCGTGCGCGCCCCGGCGGACCAGGTGCTCGTCGTGCAGGGCGGCCCGGGGACGGGCAAGACCGTCGTCGCGCTGCACCGCGTCGCGTACCTGCTGTTCACCCACCCGCACCTCGCGGAGCGGGGCGTCCTCCTGCTCGGGCCGTCGTCGCGCTTCCTCGAGTACGTGGCGCAGGTGCTGCCCGCGCTCGGGGAGACGGCGGTCGTCTCGGCGACGTGCGACACGCTCGTGCCCGGCGTCGCGTCGGAGCGTGACGAGGCGCGCGACGTCGCGGAGATCAAGGGGCGCGCGCTGTGGCAAGGCGTCGTCGCCCGGTACGCGGACTCCCTCGTCCCGGACGCGCGAGCCCTCACGGTCCGCCTCGACGGCGAGCCGCTCACGCTCGACGCGGCCCGCGTCGCCCAGGTCCTCCGTGCCTCTCGCGCGGGAGGCCGCAGCGTGCTGGCCGCGCGGGGCCGGGCCGTGGACCTGCTGCTCGACGCTCTCGTGGACGAGGCCGCGGCACGCCACGCCGAGCTGCTCGAACGGGTCGAGGAGGGGTTCGAGGACGTGCTCGGGAAGCTCGACGCCGGGCTCGCCGCGCGCGACGACCGCGCCCCCACGACCGGCGCGCGCGGCGGCGACGTCGACGGCGAGCTCACCGAGGAGGACCTCGACCGGCTCCGGGAGGACCTCGCGCGCGACGCCGGGTTCGCGGCCGCCGTCGACGCCTGGTGGCCCGTCACGGACGTCCGCACCGCGCTCGCGCACCTGCTGGGCGACGCCGCGCTCCTCGCGCGCCACGCGCCCGACCTGACGGCGGCCGAGGTGCGTCGCGTCACGAGCGGGCCGCCCGCGCTCGCACCGAGCGACGTGCCGCTGCTCGACGCGCTCGCCGACGCGCTGGGGGCTCCCGACGCGCCCGGCGAGCAGGGCGAGTTCCTCGCGCAGCGGGCGGCCGCGCGTCGCGACTGGGTCTACGGGCACGTCGTGGTCGACGAGGCGCAGGAGCTCTCGCCCATGCAGTGGCACATGGTGCTGCGCCGCTGCCCGACGCGGTCCGTGACGGCCGTCGGGGACGTCGACCAGACCGAGGCGCCGCACCGTCACACGGACTGGGCGGACGCCGTCGGGCCGGTCCTCGGGGACCGCTGGCGGCGCGCGGACCTCACCATCTGCTACCGCACGCCGCGCGAGGTCATGGCGCTCGTCGGCCCGGTGCTGCGCGCGGCGGGCAGCCGGAACGACCCGCCGCGCGCGGTGCGGGACGCGGGCGTCGAGCCGCGGGACGTCGTCGTCCCGGGCGGTGCGCCGGGACGACTGGGTGAGACGGTCGCCGCCGAGGTCGCACGCCTCGCGGCCCGGTACGACGGCGGGACCGTGGGCGTCGTGGGGCCGGTCGCGCGCCTCGCGACGCTGCGCGCGGCGGTCGAGGGCGTGCCCGTCCTCGGGACGTCGGAGGCGAAGGGCCTCGAGTGGGACGCGGTCGTCGTCGTGGACCCCGACGGCGTCGCCGCCGAGCCGCGCGGGTGGAACGGGCTGTACGTGGCGATGACCCGGTGCACGCAGGAGCTCGTGCGCGTCGCGGTGGGCGAGCCCTCCGGCTCGGCCTGAGCGCCCCGCTCAGTCGCGGGAGGTCGACCGGGCGAACCGGTCGACCTCCCGCACCACGACCTCGACGAGTGCCGGGTCGCCGAGCGGGAGGAAGTGCCCGGCGAGCGGCAGCTCGACGTTCCGTCCGCCCTCGAGGCGGCCGGTCTCGGGGATGTGGGGGTCGAAGCGCGGGTAGACGGCCGTGATGCGCGCGTCGACCCCGCGCTCGGCGGCGAGCGCGACCAGCGCGGCGTCGCGCGGCGAGAACGCGCGCAGCGTGCGCCCGAGGAGGTATTGCGCGTAGCGCGAGCCACGGAACGGCGTCGCCACGGCGACCATGCCGGCGACGCGCGGCCCGGCGGCCGACAGCATGACGCGCTTGCCGACGAGGCCGCCCTTGCTGTGGGCGACGAGGACGACGTCGCGCAGGTCGGACCGCTCGAGGAACGCCGCCGTGCGGTCGGCAGCCTCGGCGAACGGGCGCCGGTTGTAGCCGAGGCCGGGCACGGCGTGCACGGGGTGCCCGGCCCGGGCGAGGGCCGTCGCGACCGGCCCGAGGAGCTGCCACGTCTCGTAGACGCCGGGCAGGAGCACGACGGGGCTCGCGCCGCCGGGGCCGGTCGGGACGGGTCGGCGCGCGCGCAGGGCGCCCTGGACCTGGCGCGCGGCGACGTACGCGTAGTCCACCGCGCGGTCGCGCAGCCGCAGGGAGCGGGGCCAGCGGGGCGCCCTCACGGCAGGTCCCGGGGCAGGCCTTGGGGCAGGTCTCGCGGCAGTCCGCGCGGCAGTCCGCGCGGCAGTCCACCGGCATCACGCACGGCGGCGACGATCCCCTCCGGGTCGGCGTCCATCGCATGGTGGCGTCCCCGGACCTCGCGGAACATGCCGCGCGGCGCGGCGAGCGCGAGCTCGCGGCACCACCGGCGCGGCGCGATCGGGTCGTGCGCGCCCCGCACCACGACGAGACGCCCCGGCACGTGCGGCACGACGTCCTCGAGCCGGTGCGCCAGCATGTGCCGGACCTGGCGCGCGTAGTGCGGCAGCGAGCAGCGCAGCACGTAGTCGACGGCGAGTGTCCCGAGCGCGCGCGGCCGCTCGCCCCCCGCGTCGCGCGCGAGCCGCAGTGCCTGGCGCGGCGCGCTGCGGGCGTGGCGGTCCGCCGTCGGCCCGACGAGCACGCCCGCGGGCGCCTCGCGGGGGTGGTCGGCCATGGCCTGGGCGACGACCTGCGCGCCCATCGAGTGGCCGACGAGCACGACGACGGGGCGCGGCGCCCCGTCGGGGAGGTCGAGCACGTGGCGGCGCACGTGCTCCGCGACGACGGCCGCGTGCTCCTCGATCGACACGTCGCGCGCCGCGCGGGGCGCCGCGCCGAAGCCGGGCAGGTCGATCGCGTGCACCGCGACCCGGGGGAGCGCGCCCGGCCGCAGGAGCGCGCGCCGCACCGGGTCGAACGCGCGCGCCGACGACCCGACGCCGTGCACGAGCACGACCACGACGTCGGGCGCATCCGCCCCGGACACGTGCACGACGGCGGTGAGGTCGCCGACCGTGCAGCGCACCTCCGGGGCGCCCGCCGCCGCCGGCGCCGCCGACGCCGTCGACGGCGCGGACGACGCGCCGGAGCGGGCCCGGGCGAACCGGACCCGCTCCGTGACGTGCTGGGTGTCGTCGCCGGCCGTGGCCGGCGACGTGCTCCGGGTCGTCAGCTGACGTCTCCTCGCCACGCGCCCGTCTCGGCCCCGCGGGACTCGATGAACTCCTTGAACCGGGCGAGGTCGCCCTTGACGCGGCGCTCGTCGAGCTGGAGGACGTCGCCCACCTTCTCCACGACCCCCTCCGGCGTCCAGTCGAGCTGGACCGTGACGCGGGTCTGCGTGTCGTTCAGCCGGTGGAAGGTCACGACGCCCGCGTGGTCGGGGCCCGACGTGCTGTTCCACGCCACCCGCTCGTCGGGGTGCTGCTCGGTGATCTCCGCGTCGAACTCGCGCTCGACGCCGCCGATCTTCGTCTTCCAGTGCGTGTGCGTCGCGTCGAGCTGGCGGATCTCCTCGACGCCCTCCATGAAGCGGGGGAACTCCTCGAACTGGGTCCACTGGTCGTAGGCCGTGCGGACGGGGACGTCGACGTCGATCGACTGGGTGACCGTGCTCATCGGTGATACCTCCTGTGGTTGGCGGGCGGTACGACCACACCCTTCCCGGGGTCCGTCCCGCTCGCGCGGCGAACGGGGGTCGGCCTCACTCCAGCGCGCTCGACGGGTCCCCGGACGCCGGCTCGGCCGCATCGGTGCGCGAGCCGAGGGAGTCGTCGCCCATGTCCTGCGCGTCCACGACGGCGAGCTCGTCGAGGAGGAACAGGAACGCGCGGGCGTACGGGTTGTCGTCCACGCGCTCCCGGACGTCGGACCAGTCGATCTGCTCGCGCATCGCCCGCGCGACCGGCAGGAGCCGCGAGAAGTCGCAGTAGTGCTCGCCGAGGACGCGCAGCTTCGACGCCATGATCTCGGTCGCGGACAGCACGGGCATGCGGACCGCGAGGACCTCGAGCTCGTCGGTGCGCGCGAGCAGGTCGTCATCGATCGGCTCGCCGACCATCCGGTACAGGACGTCGATGAGCTCGCCCCCGTGGTACGCCTTGAAGAGCCAGTTCTCCGTCGGCTCCGTGATCTCGAGCCCCGCCTCGCGCAGCACCTCGCGCGCGCGGTCCACGTCCACCTCGCGGATCGCGAAGTCGGCGTCGTGGCTCGGCTCCGGCGCCCCGCGCGCCCACGCCGCGTAGCCGCCGACGAGCGCGTGCGGGATCTCGGCCTCGGCCAGCGCCGCGGCGGTCATCCGGAGGCCGTCGTGCAGTGCGTCCCTGTCGTCCACCATGCCCAGGGTCTACACCACCCCGGGGGTGCTGGCACGTCGCCACGGGGGAGCTGTCGCCCCGCGGAGCGCGTGCGGCGTCGGGCCGTGGTCCCCACAATCGGGAGGGTGCGCCTCGCGACGTTCAACATCCTGCACGGGCGGTCGCTCGTCGACGACCGCGTCGACGTCGACCGCTTCGCCGGTGCCGTCCGGGCCCTCGACGCGGACGTCCTCGCGCTCCAGGAGGTGGACCGGGACCAGCCCCGCTCGCACCGCGCCGACCTCACCGCGGTCGCGGCCGAGGCGGCGGGCGCCGTCGACCACCGGTTCGTCGCGACGCTCGTCGGCGAGCCCGGCGTGTGGACCGCGCCGACGGGGGAGCACCAGCCGGGCCGCGCCGCCTACGGGATCGCCGTCGTGAGCCGGTACCCCGTCACGGCGTGGCGCACCGTCCTGCTGCCCGCGCCCCGCACGCGCGTGCCCGTGCGCTTCCCCGGGCGCCGGCTGCCGACGCTCGTGCGCGACGAGCCGCGCGCGGCCCTCGTCGCGCGCGTCGAGGCGCCGGGCGGGCCGGTGACGGTCGTGTGCACGCACCTGACCTTCGTGCCCGGGCGCAACCTCACGCAGCTCGTGCGGCTCACCCGGGAGCTCGCCGCCGACGTGCCCGACGACGAGCCCGTCGTCCTGCTCGGCGACCTCAACATCGAGGCGCCCCAGGCCGCGCGCACGAGCGGGTGGCGTCCGCTCGCCTCCGCGCCGACGTTCCCCGTCGGCGAGCCCGCGCGCCAGCTCGACCACGTGCTCGCGCACGGCCCGGTCCGAGCGACGGCGCCCGCCGTCGCGGTCGACACGGGGCTGTCGGACCACCGGGCCCTCGTCGTGCCCGTCGCGCTCGGCGGGGAGCGGCACGCGTCCCCGACGCGCGCGCACGCGGCGGACGAGGACCACGCGCCGCCCACCGCGGGCGGGCGAGAGCCCCGACGGCGGGCCGGCCGGGCCGACGAGGGCTGACCACGACGCCGTTCGTGAGCCCCGTCACACGGGCGCGAGGGGCTGGTTCCGGGCGGGCGACATAGATTAGCCTCACCTTTGTGAGTGGAACCTCAGCTGCCTCGGTCGCGCCGGGCCTGCCCGGCGCCCCGGCGCTCGCGGGTCACGACCTGCGGCTGTCCTACGACGACCGCACCGTGGTCCACGGCGCCGCGCTCGAGCTCGCCCCGGGGGCCGTCACGGCCCTCATCGGACCCAACGGCTCGGGCAAGTCGACCCTCCTGCGCTCGCTCGCGCGCCTGCACCGGCCCGACGCCGGGACCGTCGCCCTGGACGACGAGCCCGACGCGCTCGCGCTCCACGCCAAGGACTTCGCGCGGCGCGTGACGCTCCTGTCGCAGAGCCGGCCCACGCCGTCGGGCGTGAGCGTGCGCGACGTCGTCGCCTACGGGCGCCACCCCTACCGCGGCCGGTTCCGCTCGAACGACCCCGACGGCCCGCGCGCGATCGCGCACGCCATGGACGTCACGGGCATCACCGCGATGGCCGACCGTGGCGTCGACGAGCTCTCCGGCGGCGAGCTGCAGCGCGTGTGGCTCGCGACGTGCCTCGCGCAGGACACGAAGGTGCTCCTGCTCGACGAGCCGACGACGTACCTCGACCTGCGCTACCAGGTCGAGCTGCTCGACCTGGTCCGCGACCTGGCGAGCGAGCACGGCGTGGCGGTGGGCGTCGTCCTGCACGACCTCAACCAGGCCGCCGCGGTGGCCGACCACGTCGTCCTGCTCCACGGCGGCGTCGTGCGCGCCACGGGCCGGGCCGAGGACGTGCTCACGACCGAGCTCCTCACCGAGGTCTACGGCATCCACGTCGACGTCTACACGCACCCCCTCACGGGGCGCACGTGCTGCGAGCCGCTCGGTCGGCACGCCGCCCGGCTGGACGCGGCCGTCCTCGTCTGACCGCGCGGCCGGCCGCCGGGCCGCGCTCTCCGCACCTCTTCGCACTCCTCCGCACCGAACCCGAAGGACACCCATGCGCTCGACCACCCGTTCCCTCGCCGTGGGCGCCGTCGCGCTCGCGACCGCGCTCGCGCTCGCCGCGTGCGGCACGACCGAGGAGCCCGCGACCGACGGCACGTCCGACGGCGCGACGACCGACGCCGCGTCCGGCCCGGTCACCGTCACCGACGAGCGCGGCGAGGTCACCCTCGACGCCCCGGCCACCGACATCGTCTCGCTCGAGTGGGGCCTCACGGAGAACCTCGTGGCGCTGGGCGTCGAGCCCGTCGGCCAGGCGGACGTCGAGGGCTACAACACGTGGGACACCGTCGCGCCGATCGACGCGAGCACGCCCGACGTCGGCACGCGCGGCGAGCCCAGCCTCGACGCGATCTCGGCGCTCGAGCCGGACCTCGTCGTGACGACCACGGACCTGCCGGAGAACGTCATCGCGCAGATCGAGGAGGTCGCGCCGGTGCTCGCGCTGCGCGGCTCCGACGGCGAGGACCCCATCGGCTACATGCGCTCCACGGTCGAGACGCTCGGCACCGTGACGGGCCGCGAGGACGAGGCGGCCGCCGCGCTCGAGGAGTACGACGCGAAGATCGCCGAGGCCACCACCGCGCTCGACGAGGCGGGCCTCGCCGGGGCCGACTTCACGATGGCCGACGGCTGGGTGACGAACGGCGCCGTCTCGATCCGCATGTACACGCCGGGCTCGTTCTTCGGCGCCATCGGCGAGGAGATCGGCCTCGTCAACGCCTGGACCGAGGGCGGCGACCCCGACTACGGCCTCGCGCAGACCGACGTCGAGGGCCTCACCCAGCTCGGCGACGTGCAGTTCCTCTACGTCGCGAGCGACTCCGAGGCGAACCCGTTCGAGGAGGGCCTCGCCGGCAACGCCGTGTGGGAGCAGCTCCCGTTCGTCACGGCCGGCGACGTGCACCGTCTGCCCGACGGCATCTGGATGTTCGGCGGCCCGCTGTCCGCCGCGGCCTACGCCGACGCGGTCGTCGAGGCCCTGACGGCCTGACGCGGCACCCTCCCGGGCGCACCCCGCCAGGACGACGAGAAGGCTGACGAGACCCACTGTGAGCAGGCGAGAGCAGCGCACCGCGCCGGAGCCGGACACCCTCCTCCTGGAGGACCCGGCTCCGGCCGTCGTCCCCGGCGCGGACGGCCCGGAGGGCGGCGTCCCTCCGGGCACCGGCACCGCCCCGGGCCCGACGGCGACCGCCCCCCGCGCGCGGACGTCGCGCCTCGGGGTCGCGGGCGCGTTCCTCGCGGCGGTCGTCGTCGCGCTCGTGCTCGCCGCCGTGCACCTCACGCAGGGCACGGCCGACGTCGGCCCGCTCGACCTGCTGCGCCTCGCGACCGGGGGAGACGGGGTCGACCAGACGGTCGCCGTCCTCGTCGCGTCGCGCGTGCCGCGGCTCCTCGCCGGCCTGCTGCTGGGGGTCGCGCTCGGCGTCGCCGGCGCGGTGCTCCAGTCGGTCGCCCGCAACCCGCTCGCGTCGCCCGACACGCTCGCGGTCAACGCGGGCGCCTACCTCACGGTCGTCGTGGTCGCCGCGTTCGGCCTCTCCGTCCCGTTCTACCTCCAGGGCGGCCTCGCGTTCCTCGGCGGGCTCGCCGCGGCCGGGCTCGTGCTCGTCCTGGCGCGCGGCGGCGCCGACGGGCCGACCCGGCTCGTGCTCGCCGGCTCCGCCATCATGCTCGCGCTCCACTCGCTGACGACGGTCCTCCTCGTGCTGTTCGAGCAGGAGACGATGGGCCTGTTCGCGTGGGGGAGCGGCTCGATCGTCCAGTCGGGCACGCGCACGGTCACGCTGGCCACGCCCGTCGTCGTGGTCGGCGTCCTCGCCGCGCTCGTCCTCGCGCGCCGGCTCGACCTCCTCGGCCTCGGGGACGACGCCGCGACCGTCCTCGGCGTCGACGTGCGCCGCACGCGCGTCGCCTCGGTGCTCGTCGCCGTCCTGCTCGCCTCGATCGCCGTGACCGTCGCCGGGCCGGTCGGGTTCGTCGGTCTCGCGGCGCCCGTCGTGGCCCGCCTCGTCGCACGTCGCGTGCCCGGGCTCGGGCGGCACGTCCTCCTCCTGCCCTTCGCGGCCCTCGTCGGCGTGGTCGTCGTGCTCGGTGCCGACGTCCTGCTCCGCCTCCTGCTGCCCGGGACGCTCTCGATCGCGGTGCCGACCGGCATCGTCACGACCGTCCTCGGCGCGATCCTGCTCGTGTGGCTCGCGCGCCGCCTGCGCGACTCGGGGCCCGCGTCGTCCCGCGGCGGGCACGGTGCGCTGAGCCGGCCGCGCTCGCGGCGCGCGGTCGTCGTGGTCGTGGTCGTCCTGTCGCTCGCCGTCGCCGCGGCCGCCGTCGCGGGCCTCCTGCTCGGCGACCGGGTCGTGCTGCTGGGCGACGTCGCGAACTGGTGGGCCGGCGTCGCCGGCCGGCACGTGACGTTCGTGCTCGACCAGCGCGTCCCGCGCGTGCTCGCGGCCCTCCTCGCGGGCGCCGCGCTCGCGCTCGCCGGCACGATCGTGCAGGCCGTGTGCCGCAACCCGCTCGCGGAGCCGAGCCTGCTCGGCGTGACGTCGGGTGCCGGCCTCGGTGCCGTGACGATGATCCTGCTCGTCCCCGGCGTCGGGATCTGGCCGATGTCCGCCGCCGCCGCGATCGGGGCCTTCGCCGTGTTCGGGCTCGTCTACGGGCTCTCCTACCGCGGCGGGCTGAGCTCCGACCGGCTCGTGCTCATCGGCATCGGCGCCCAGGCCGGGGTGATGGCGATCATCACGCTCCTCGTCGTCGTCGTCGCGCCGTGGGACGTGAACCTCGCGCTCACGTGGCTGTCGGGCTCCACGTACGGGCGCACGCTCGAGCAGCTGATCCCCGTCGCGCTCGCGCTGCTCGTGCTCACCCCGCTCACCGCGGTGTTCCGGCGCGACCTCGACGTCGTGGCGCTCGACGACGACACGCCGCGCGTCCTCGGCGTCGCGCTCGACCGCACGCGGCTGCTCCTGCTCGGCGTCGCCGCGCTGCTCACCGCCGCGGCCGTGTGCGCGATCGGGGCGCTCGCGTTCGTGGGCCTCGTCGCGCCGCACGCCGCCCGCGCGCTCGTCGGGTCGCGGCACTCCCGGGTCGTGCCCGTCGCGATGCTGCTCGGGGCCCTCCTCGTGTCCGTCGCGGACACGCTGGGCCGCGTCGTCATCGCGCCGGGGCAGATCCCCGCGGGTCTCGGCACCGCGCTGCTGGGCGCGCCGTACTTCGTCTACCTGCTCTGGCGCAGCCGCGGCCGCGGAGCGTGACGTGTCTCACCCCGCCGGGCGCAGGTCCGCGTCCCGGACGGGTTGACCCCGCGGTGGGCGCGTAGGTTAGCCTCACCTGTGTGAGCCAGACCGTCGTCGCACCCCGCACCCGCGCTCGTCGTCCCGTCGCCCGTGCGACCGCCCCCTGGCGCTTCTTCGACGTCGAGGTGGCGCGGGTCGAGCAGCTCTCGCCGAGCTTCCGCCGCTTCACCTTCACCGGCCCGGAGCTCGACCTCTTCGGCGACCCGGGGCTCGACGTCCGGATCAAGTTCGTGCTCCCCGCGCCCGACGGCGGCTACGAGCACCTCGTGCGCGACGCCGAGTCCTGGTACGCCGCGTGGCGCGACCAGCCCGAGGAGCGCCGCAACCCGCTGCGCACCTACACGACCGTCGCGGTGCGCCCCGAGGCGCGCGAGGTCGACGTCGACGTCGTGCTGCACGGCGACGCCGGCCCCGCGTCGCGCTGGGCGCTCGCCGCCGAGGTCGGCACGCCGCTCGTCCTGCTCGGCCCGGACGCCACGTTCGACGGCCCGGCCGGCGGCATCGAGTTCCGCCCGCCCACCCGCCCGCACGCGCTCCTGCTCGCGGGCGACGAGACCGCGCTGCCCGCCCTCGCGGCGATCTGCGAGGACCTGCCCGCCGACGCGTGGGGCGAGGTCTACGTCGAGGTCCCGCACGTGGGCGACGCGCGCGACCTCGTGACCCCGCCCGGGGTGCGCGTGACGTTCCTCGCGCGCGACGACGTCCCCGGCGGGCCGCACGACGCCCACGGCGCGCGCCTCGTGCCGGCCGTCAAGGAGGCCGCCGCCCGCATGCTCGGTGCGGGCGTCCTCGGGACGGACCCGCCCGTCCAGTGCCGCACCGCGGAGGACCTCGAGGACGTCGACGTGGACGCGTCGATCCTCTGGGAGGTCCCCGGGCTCCTCGACGAGGAGACCGTCCTCTACGCGTGGCTCGCGGGCGAGGCGAGCGCCATCAAGACGCTGCGCCGCCACCTCGTCGCCGACCTCGGCGTCGACCGCCGCGCCGTCGCGTTCATGGGCTACTGGCGCGAGGGCCGCGCCGAGAGCTGACGCCCGGTCGTCGGGCGGCGTCGGCTCAGTACGGTGTCGTCGTCTCCCACCGCAGCCGCGGACGCCAGGGCATGGACAGGGCGAGGGCCAGGAACCCCTCGAACGCGTCCTCCAGGACGTCGCCGCCGCTCGTGGTGACCCGATAGCGCCGGATCCCACGACCTGAGCCCACCTCGATCGTGCCGGCGACGGCGGCCTCGACCACCGCGTCGATCGTCGCCACGCTCGACGCGGTGCGGGGGAGCTCCCACCCCGGGCATCGATCGATGCCCACGACGATGCCCTCGGCGTCGTGCATGACCCAGACCTCGGCCGCTCCGTCGGCTCGGGGCGTGACCGAGAACCCCTCCGCGCCGCCGTCCTCGTGGGGCAGCGAGACCTCGGCGCGGCCGCGGAGCTCATCGCGCCAGCGCAGGGCCAGCTCATGGAGTGCGGCGGTGGTGTCGTCCGCGGGCAGCGGCGGGGCGTGCGTCATGCGCACAGGGTGGCACGAAAAAAGAGGCCCGACCGGCCTCCCTCTCCAACGTATAGCGCACGGGGGGTCTTGCGGCAAGGCCCCCTCGGGGGCGCAGAATCTCCGCTCGTGCGCGGGTCGTCGTGGCCCGTGCGTCCCTCCGCAGGACCCGGACCGGAGCTGATGACGTTGCCCGACGCCCCCGTGACCGCCACCACCGACCCGTCCCGCCGCCCGTCGACCCACTCCACCGCGGACCAGGACCCGCAGCCCGCGCCGTTCTTCGACCTGCCCGCGCGGCTGGCCGCGAAGGCCGACCCGGCGCTCGTCGACCCCGACGAGCGCCACTTCGCGGCGGTCGCCGCGAGCCTCGAGCACTCCGTGGCCGACCTCGCGCAGCGTCTCGACGCGGCCCGGCGCGCGCCGGGCGGGAGCGGCACCGAGGCGCTCGAGCGCGACCAGGAGATCCACCGCCTCAGCAGCCGGTTGCGGCTGCTGAGGCGCTACGGCGTCGACCTGTGCCTGGGCCGCATGACCTTCGCCGACGGCTCCGCCCCGGTGTACGTGGGCCGCGTGGGCCTCACCGACCCGGCGGGGGAGCGCCTGCTCGTCGACTGGCGCTCGCGCGCCGCCGAGCCGTACTTCGCGGCCACGCCCGCGCGGCCGCTCGGCCTCACGGCGCGGCGCCGGTACCGGTGGGCGCGCGGGCGCGTCACCGACTACTGGGACGAGGAGCTCGTGCCCGACGGCGCGGGGTCGAGCGCGGCGCTCGACGACCAGTCGGCGTTCGTCGCGAGCCTGGGCGCGAGCAGGTCGCCGCGGATGCGCGACGTGCTCGGCACGATCCGGGCCGACCAGGACGCGATCGTGCGCGCGGGCTCGCGCGGCGCGCTCGTCGTCGACGGCGGCCCCGGCACGGGCAAGACGGTCGTGGCGCTGCACCGCGCGGCCTACCTGCTGTACGCCGACCCGCACGTGGGCGGCGGGCACGGGGGCCGACACGGTGGTGGGCACGCTGGCGGGCATGGCGGCGGGCACGGTGGTGGGCGCGGCGGCGTGCTCGTCGTCGGGCCCAGCCGTCCCTACCTCGCGTACGTGGCCGACGTGCTGCCCGGCCTCGGCGAGGAGGGCGTGCAGACCTGCACGCTGCGCGACCTCGTCCCCGAGGGCGCGACGGCGCGCGCGGAGGCCGACCCCGAGGTGGCCCGGCTCAAGGCGTCCGCCGAGCTCGTCGCCGCGATCGAGCCCGCCGTGCGGTTCTCCGAACGCCCGCCCGCCGAGGGCAGGGAGGTCGAGACGCCGTGGGCCGACGTCTGGCTCTCCCCGGCCGACTGGGCCGAGGCGTTCGAGTCCGTCGACCCGGGCACCCCGCACAACGAGGCGCGCGACGACGTCTGGGCCGCGCTCGTCGAGATCCTCGTGGACAAGGCCTGCGGGGGAGCCGCGGAGGACGGCGTCGACGTCGAGGCCGACGACGTGCGCCGCGCCCTGCGCGGCCACCGCGGGCTCGGCGCCGCGTTCGACCGCGCGTGGCCGCTCGTCGAGCCGACGGACCTCGTGGCAGACCTGTGGTCCGTGCCCGCCTACCTGCGCCTGTGCGCGCCGTCGCTCACGCCCGAGCAGGTGCGCGCGCTCCAGCGCGAGGACGCGCACGCCTGGACGACGGCGGACCTCCCGCTGCTCGACGCCGCGCGCCGTCGGCTCGGCGACCCGGAGGCGTCGCGCCGACGCCGCCGCAACGAGGCCGCCGTGGCGGCGGAGCGCGCGCGCATGGACGACGTCGTCGACCACCTCGTGGCGACCGACGACAGCGAGCTCGGGGTCATGCAGATGCTCCGCGGCCAGGACCTGCGCGACGCGCTCGTGGACGACGGCGCGCTCGTCGTCGCGACGCCGGACCGCCTCGCGGGGCCCTTCGCGCACGTCGTCGTCGACGAGGCGCAGGAGCTCACCGACGCCGAGTGGCAGATGGTCCTCAGCCGCTGCCCGTCGCGCAGCGTCACGGTCGTCGGGGACCGGGCCCAGGCGCGCCACGGCTTCCCCGAGGGCTGGCGCGAGCGGCTCGCGCGCGTGGGCTTCGCCCGCGTCGAGGAGGCGTCGCTGAGCGTCAACTACCGCACGCCGCGGGAGATCATGGCCGAGGCGGAGCCCGTCGTCCGGGCCGCGATCCCGGACGCGAACGTCCCGACGTCGGTGCGCAGCACGGGCGTGCCCGTGGCCCACGGGGCGGTCGCGGACCTCGACGCGGTCCTCGGCGCGTGGCTCGCCGAGCACGGGGACGGCACGGCGTGCGTCATCGGTGCCACCGAGCCGTCCGAGCCGTCCGAGCAGTCCGGGCCGTCCGGGCCGTCCGGCGAGGAGTCGGACGGCAGGGTCGGTTGCGCCGGTGGCGAGGGCGAGGGGTCCGCGCGGGTGCGGTGGCTCACGCCCGAGACGGCGAAGGGCCTCGAGTTCGACCTCGTGGTGCTCGTCGAGCCGCAGGCGTTCGGCGACGGCATCGAGGGCGCGGTCGACCGCTACGTCGCGATGACGCGCGCGACGCAGCGGCTCGTCGTCCTGGATCGCTGACCACCGGGCGTCGAGCACGACCTGGCGGTCGTCAGGCCGCCCGTGGCGACCGCCAGGTCGTGCTCGGCAGGGTGGGACGGGTCAGGCGACCGGGACGGCCAGGTCCTCGACGACCTCGACGCCGGGCAGGCGGCCCAGCAGGTCGCCGGGGAGCAGCAGCTTCGAGCGCCGCACGCCGCTGCCGATCAGCGCGAGCGCGCCGTCGGTCACGACGCGGGAGTCGACGAGCACGCGCCACCCCTCGGGCAGCCCGACGGGCGTGATGCCGCCGTACTCCATCCCGGACTCGGCCGTCGCGCGGTCGGTCGGCAGGAACGACGCCTTGCGCACGTCGAGCAGCTTGCGGACGCGCGTGTTGACGTCGGCGCGCGTGTGCGCCCGCACGACGGCGGCGGCGATGCGCTCGTCGCCCGCCCGCGTGCCGCCCACGACGACGCAGTTCGCCGAGGCCTCGACGGGCAGGTCGAACGCGGTGTTGAGCGTCGCGGTGTCGGCGAGGTCGGGGTCGATCTCCGTCACGGCGACGAGCGTCGCGACGTCCGGGTCGGCGTCGGCCCACCGGCGCAGCGCGTCGGCGGTCACGGGGGCGACGAGGTCGAGGTGGTCGAGCGCCGGCTCCCAGGTGAGCGAGCCGAGCGTGGGCAGGGTCGTGCGGGCGTCCATGGCGTCAGCCTGCCACCCCGGCGGGCCGCCGCGCGGGAGAGGCCGGATGCCGAACACGCCCCCGGAGCCCCTCGAGCCCGCCGAGCATGCGGTCGCAGCCCGTGCCGCCCGCCGGACGGGCGACAGCTGCATGGTCGGCGGGGGAGGAGGGTCAGGTAGAGGTCGAGGGTTTCGGGCAAGTCTCCAGTGGGGGTCGAAGGTTGGGGTGGGCATCTCGGACGAAGCAGGCGCCTCCGACCTGCGGAGTTGACACCTCGGAGCGGCGGTCGTTCACTGGAAGTGTTCGAACGTTTGTTCGAACACTGGCGGGTGCAGAACGACGCCCCCAGCAGTCGACGCGCGGTGCGCGTCCCGTCCGAGCAGCATCCCGGGAGGCGAGATGACCCTTCTCGCCGACCCCGCCGAACGGGCGGGGGCACCAGGCCCGACGGCTGCGGCCGTCGACAAGGCCGAGCGCGCCCGTGCCGTCCTGCGCCGTGCGGAGGAGCGTACGGGCGTCCGCCGACACCGTCCCGTCGTCGCCCCCCCGGCCCCGGAACCGCTCACCGCCCCGGCGGCACCGGCCGTCGTCCCGCGCACCGAGACCGCCCCGCGTGCCGACACCTTCCTGCGCGCCGGCACCGCCCTCCTCACCGAGGTCGCCCCGCTCGCGGACGCCGCCGCCTCGCCGGTCGTGCGGCCCGCCCCCGCACCGCCCGACCCTCCGGCACGCGCCCGCACCCGCCACGTCCGGACCTCGGGCGCGAGCCGGGACGCGGGCACGGACGAGCGGGTGTGGCCGGTGCACGACGCGCTCGCGCCGCTCCTCCCGCTCGGCGCCCTCCAGCGCGGCACCGTGCTGGCGGTGCGCGGCTCGACGAGCCTCCTGCTCGCGCTCGTCGCGCGGCCGTCACAGGCCGGGGCGTGGACCGCCGCCGTCGGGTTCCCCGCCGTCGGGCTGCTCGCGGCCGCCGACGCCGGCGCCGACCTCGACCGCGTCGTGCTCGTCCCGCGGCCCGGCCCGGACGCGGCGCTCGCGATCTCGGCGCTCGTCGACGGCCTGGACGTCGTGGTCGTCGGGCCCGACGCCGCCCTCACCGACCCCGACCGACGACGCCTGGCCGCGCGGGCACGCGAGCGCGGGGCGCTGCTCGTCGCCGCGGGGACGTGGCCGGGCGCGCACGTCGCGCTCACCGTGACGGGCGGCGGCTGGTCCGGGGCGGACCGCGGCGCGGGCTGGCTGCGCCGTCGCACCCTCGTCGTCGAGCGCGCGGGCCGCGGGGGAGCCGCGCGCCCCGCGCGGCTCGAGGTCGAGCTCCCGCTCGTCCACGAGGACTGGCCCGCGTTCCTCGCCGAGGACGCCCGGGGCACCCGGCCCGCGGCCGGGACCGGCGCCACCGTGGCCGGGGCCGCCGTGACCGCCCACGAGGCCGCCCGGGCCGACGACCCCGACCGGCCCTCCCGGCTCCGGCTCGTCGGATGACCACGAGCCCGACCCGCACGGCGGCCCTGTGGGTGCCGGACTGGCCGGTGCTCGCGGCGATGGCGGTGCGCGACGTCCCCGCGCACGTCCCCGCCGCGACGCACGACGGCCGCCGCGTCGTCGCCGTCTCCGCGACCGCGCGCGCCCACGGCGTGCGCCGGGGCATGCGCCGCCGTCGGGCCCGCGAGTGCTGCCCCGAGCTCGAGCTGCTCGACGTCGACGACGCGCGCGACGCCCGCGAGTTCGAGCCCGTCGCGCTCGCGGCCGAGACCGTCGTCGCGGGGCTGGAGATCACCCGGCCCGGCCTGCTGCTCCTGCCCGCCGCCGGGGCGAGCCGGTACCACGGGTCCGACGCCGCGCTCGCGGAGGCGCTCGTCGCGCGCGTCGCCGAGCGCACCGGCCACGAGAGCCAGGTGGGCGTCGCCGACGGCATCCTCGCCGCCGTGCTCGCCGCGCGGGACGCCGCCGTCGTCCCGCCCGGCCGCTCCGCCGCGTTCCTCGCGCCGCGGCCCGCGCGCGACCTCGTGCACGTCACCGCCCGGCCGGACGCCGCCGTCGCGGTCGACGAGCTCGTGGACCTCCTGGGCCGGCTCGGCGTGCGGACCCTCGGGGCGCTCGCGGCCCTGCCGCCCGCGACCGTCGAGGGGCGTTTCGGCGACCTCGGCGCGTGGGCGCACCGGCTCGCGCGCGGCGAGGACCTGCGCCCGCCCGCGCGGCGCCGCATCGAGCCCGACGTCGCGGTGAGCGCCGAGCTCGACCCGCCCGCCGAGCGCGTCGACGTCGCGACCTTCGCCGCGCGTCGGCTCTCCGAGGACCTGCACGACCAGCTCGTCGCGCGCTCGCTCGTCGCCGGGCGCCTGCGCATCACGGCGCGGACCGTCGAGGGCGACGACCTCGAGCGCACCTGGCGGCTCGACGGGCCGGGCGCGATGAGCCCGGCGCGCCTCACGGACAAGGTCCGGTGGCAGCTCGAGGGCTGGCTCACCACGACGTCCGTCCGCGCCGGGCGCGCGGCCCGGGCCGGGCGCGGGGGCGGTCGCGGAGGAGAGCGGGGCGGCTCGCCCGGCGGGGCCGACGTCGTCCCGGGCGTCGCGCCGCTGGCCCGCCTGTCCCTCACGGCCGAGGAGGTCGTGCCCGCGGGGGCGGAGCAGCCGCGCCTGTGGGGCGCGTCGAGCGGCGAGGACGCGCGGGCCCACCGCGCGCTCGGGCGCGTGCAGGGCATCCTCGGCGGCGACGCCGTCCTGCGCGTCCAGGTCCAGGGCGGCCGCGACGCGACCGACCGCGTGCACCTCGTGCCGTTCGGGGAGGACGTCGTGCGCCCGCGCGACCCGGCCCTGCCGTGGCCCGGCGCGCTGCCGAGCCCGGCCCCCGCGCTCGTGCCCGTCGAGCCGCAGGACGTCGTCGTGCTCGACGGCGCCGGGCGGCCGGTCGTCGTCGACGCGCGCCTCGCGATGAGCGGCGAGCCCGCGACCGTGCGGTGGCCGGCCCCCGCGCCGGAGGAGGGCCCGCGCCGTGCGGCGGCACCCCGGGACGAGGCGGCGCTCCCCGGGCCCGGGTCGTCGCGCGCCGTCGTGGACTGGGCCGGGCCGTGGCCGCTCGCCGAGCGCTGGTGGACGCCCGCGCCGCGGCGCCGCGTGCACGTGCAGGTCCTGCTCGACGACGGCCGCGGCCTGCTCCTCGCGAGCGCGCGCGGGCGGTGGACCGTGGAGGGCCTGTATGACTGACCGGACCACCGGCCCGCGCTACGCCGAGCTCCACGCGCACTCCGCGTTCAGCTTCCTCGACGGCGCGTCCCACCCCGAGGAGCTCGCCGCCGAGGGCGCGCGGCTCGGGCTGTCGGCGCTCGCCGTCACCGACCACGACGGCCTGTACGGCGTCGTGCGCTTCGCCGAGGCCGCGCGCAAGGTCGGTCTCCCCACCGTCTTCGGGTCCGAGCTGCACCTGCCCGCGCCGACCGCGACCGGCGCGCCCGTGCTCGACCCGCCCACCGGCGTCCCCGACCCGCGCTCGACCCACCTGCTCGTGCTCGCGCGCGGCACGCAGGGCTACCGCAACCTGTCGCGCGCGATCGCGACCGCGCACCTCGCGACGGGCACCAAGGGCGCCGCCGACTACCGCCTCGAGCAGCTCGCGGCGGAGGCCGCCGGGCAGTGGCTCGTGCTCACCGGGTGCCGCAAGGGCGCGGTGCGGCGCGCGCTCGTCACGTCCGGGCGCGCCGCGGCCCGCCGCGAGCTCGACCGTCTCGTCGCCCTCTTCGGCGCCGACAACGTGGCCGTCGAGATCACCACGACCGACGACCCGCGCGACGCCGACCTCCACGCGGCGCTCGCCGACCTCGCCGCCGACGCCCGGCTGCCGCTCGTCGCGACGACCGCCGCGCACTACGCCCACCCGCGCGACGCCGACCTCGCGGGGGCGCTCGCGGCCGTGCGCGCGCGCTCGTCGCTCGACGACCTCGACGGCTGGCTGCCCGGTGCCCCGACGACCCACCTGCGCTCCGCGGCGGAGATGCTCGCGCGCCACCCCCGGCACCCGCAGGCCGTCGCGACCGCGGCCGCGCTGGGGGACGAGTGCGCGTTCGACCTGCACCTCGTCGCACCCGACCTGCCGCCCTACCCGGTGCCGGACGGGCACACCGAGGCGACCTGGCTGCGCGAGCTCGTGCGGCGCGGCGGCGAGGACCGGTACGGGCCGCGCGGCCAGGAGAAGATCACGGGCGCGTGGGCGCAGATCGACCACGAGCTGCGCGTCATCGAGGACCTGCACTTCCCGGGGTACTTCCTCGTGGTCTACGACCTCGTCGAGTTCTGCCGCAGGAACGGGATCCTCGCCCAGGGGCGCGGCTCGGCCGCGAACTCCGCGGTCTGCTACGCGCTCGGCATCACGGCCGTCGACGCGGTGAAGCACGGCCTGCTGTTCGAGCGCTTCCTCGCGCCCGAGCGCGACGGCCCGCCGGACATCGACATCGACATCGAGTCGGCGCGGCGCGAGGAGGTCATCCAGCACGTCTACGAGACGTTCGGGCGCACGCACGCCGCGCAGGTCGCGAACGTCATCTCCTACCGGCCGAAGTCGGCGGTGCGCGACGCGGCCCGGGCGCTGGGGTACGACGTCGGGCAGGCCGACGCGTGGAGCAAGTCGATCGAGCGGTGGGGGTCGCTGCGCGGTCCCGACCCGTCGTCGCCCGCGGCCGACCGGGCGGCGAAGGAGCGGGCGATCGCGGCGAAGACCCCGGTTTCCACCGGCCCGGCCGCGCCGCGGGTCACGACGCGCACCGCCCGGAAGGACGCCGCGACGTCGCGCCTGTGGGGGAGCCGGGACTGGTCGCCCGACCTCACCGGCCGGGGCGCGCGCGTCGTCGACCCGCTCGCGGTGGACGAGGGCGACGTCCTGCGCGCGGACGACACGCACGACGTCGTGCCCGCGCACCGGCCGCCGTCGGCCGCGCAGGAGGGCGAGATCCCGGACGCGGTGCTCGACCTCGCCGACCGGATGCTGCGCCTCCCGCGGCACCTGGGCATCCACTCGGGCGGGATGGTCATGTGCGACCGCCCCGTCATCGAGGTGTGCCCCGTCGAGTGGGCGCGCATGGAGGGCCGCACCGTCCTGCAGTGGGACAAGGAGGACTGCGCGGACGCGGGGCTCGTGAAGTTCGACCTCCTCGGCCTCGGGATGCTCACGGCGCTGCGCATCGGGTTCGACCTCGTGGAACGGCACGAGGGCGGCCCGCGCCTCGCGCTGCACACGCTGCCCGAGGACGACCCGGCGGTGTACGACCTGCTGTGCGCGGCCGACACCGTCGGCGTGTTCCAGGTCGAGTCGCGCGCGCAGATGGCGACGCTCCCGCGCCTGCGGCCCCGGACGTTCTACGACATCGTCATCGAGGTCGCGCTCATCCGCCCGGGTCCCATCCAGGGCGGCTCCGTGCACCCGTACATCAACCGGGCGCGGGGCCGGGAGGAGGTGACGTTCCTGCACCCGCTGCTGGAGAAGTCGCTCGGCAAGACGAAGGGCGTGCCGCTGTTCCAGGAGCAGCTCATGCAGATGGCGATCGACGTCGCGGGCTTCTCCCCGAAGGAGTCCGACCAGCTCCGGCGCGCGATGGGGTCCAAGCGGTCGGTCGAGCGCATGGAGGAGCTGCGGGGCCGGCTCATGGACGGGATGCGGGAGAAGGGCGTCACCGACCCGGCCGTGCGCGAGGAGATCTACGACAAGCTCAAGGCGTTCGCCGACTTCGGGTTCCCCGAGTCGCACGCGTACTCGTTCGCGTTCCTCGTCTACGCGAGCTCGTGGCTCAAGGTGCACCACCCCGCGGCGTTCTACGCGGGGCTGCTCGCGGCGCAGCCCATGGGGTTCTACTCGCCGCAGTCTCTCGTGGCGGACGCGCGCCGCCACGGCGTCACCGTGCTGCGCCCCGACGTCAACGCGTCCGACGTCGAGGCGACGGTCGAGCGGCTGCCCGCCGACCATGCGGCTGCGCCCGCCGAGCATGCGGGTGAGGACCGTCATGGCGCCCGGACGGGCGACAGCCGCATGCTCGGCGGGAAGGTAGGGGTCGATACCCGCTACGGGCCGGAGCCCGACCTCGGGCTCGCGGTGCGGCTCGGGCTCGCGAGCGTGCGCGGGCTCGGGAAGGACGCGGCCGAGCGCGTCGTCGCGGCGCGCGGGGCACCGGGGGAGGGGCGGGCCTTCAGCGACCTGCGCGACCTCGTGCGGCGTGTCGACCTCACGACCGCCCAGCTCGAGGGGCTCGCGACCGCCGGCGCGACCGACGGCCTCGGCGTGACGCGACGCGAGGCGCTGTGGGCGGCCGGCGCGCTCGCGCAGGAGGGTCCGGGGACGCTGCCGGGCGTGAGCGTCGGTGTCGAGGCGCCGGCGCTGCCCGGCATGACCGACGTCGAGACCGCCGTCGCCGACGTCTGGGCCACGGGTGTGTCGACCGACTCCTACCCGACGCAGTACGTGCGCGACGGCCTCACCGCGGCCGGGGTGCTCACCGTCGTCGGCGCCGTGGCGGTGTCGCGCGAGATCGAGGAGGTCGACGCGGCGGAGCGCGCGGCGGGCGAAGTGCCGGGCACGCGCCCGCACCCGCCGTCGCGCGTCGCCGT
The DNA here is from genome assembly GCF_040595865.1 of Cellulosimicrobium sp. MI9406. Classification (NCBI taxonomy): domain Bacteria; kingdom Bacillati; phylum Actinomycetota; class Actinomycetes; order Micrococcales; family Promicromonosporaceae; genus Cellulosimicrobium; species Cellulosimicrobium sp. MI9406. Next base: position 270,825 of record NZ_JALIZI010000002.1, on the reverse strand, counting down.
GGGCGGCGTCGTCACGCACCGGCAACGGCCCGGGACCGCCGGAGGCGTGACGTTCCTGTCGCTCGAGGACGAGACGGGCATCCTCAACGTCGTGTGCTCGCCCGGGCTGTGGCAGCGGTTCCGGAAGGTCGCGCGCGGGTCCGCGGCGCTCGTCGTGCGCGGGCGGCTCGAGCGGGCCGACGGCGCCACGAACCTCGTCGCGGAGCACCTCGCGCCGCTCTCGCTCCAGGTCGGCACGACCTCGCGCGACTTCCGCTGACGCGGGAGGCGGGGCCGCCGCGCCGGGGACGGCATGGTAGGAACGGACCGGGTGCCGCGCGTCCGCCGACGTCCGGGCCCGGACCGTCTCGCCGACGAGAGGAACCCGTGATGCCGCCCCGTCTCACCGCCCGCACGATGCTCTGGACCGGGCTCGGCCTGACCGTCGGGAGCGCGCTCGTCCAGAACGTCGGCCTCATGAACCTCGCCTATCCGTTGGCGGGCACCTGGTTCGTGGGCGTGCTGCTCACCGTGCTGCAGGTCGCGTTCACCGGGGGCGTCGTGCTCGCCGCGGGGTCGTTCATCGTGCGGGCGCTCCAGCCCGACGACGTCGCCCCGCCCGGGCGGTCGCCCGCCGCGTCGTCGTGGGAGGACCGGGACAACCGGCTGTCCTGACCCGGGCGCTCGCGGCCGGTGGACGGGCACGGTCGTGCGGGGGCTGGTCGTGCGGGCGCGGTCGGCGCGGCCTACGGGCCGACCGGCACCGCGACGCACACCTCGAACGTGTCCCGTGCGCGGCGCAGCAGGTACCGCACCTCCTGCGCCTCCTGCTCGTTCGCGTACTCGTCGCGGTAGCTCCAGCGCGCGTGCGCCCAGACGAGCGCGTCGCCGACCTCCTCGACCCCGACGAGGTGCGCGACCACGCCGACGAGCCCGCGCTCGCGGAACCCCCGAGCGATCTCGTCCGTCGACGCGCGGACGTCCTCGGGGTCGCCGAGGAGCACCGAGCCCGTCGTGCCGACGACGAGCGCCGGGAAGGCGTAGCTCTCGCCGATCGTGTCGAGGTCGCCCGTCGAGAGCGCGACGCCGTAGGTCGTGAGGAACGTGCGGACGTCGTCGGCATCGAAGGACTCGGTGGAGGGCTCCATGCTCCCGTTCTACCCCGTCCGCGGGGCCCCGGCGCGGGCGGCGGGAGCTCCGGGGCCCGGGCTCAGGGCCGCAGGGCCGCCCCGACCTGCTCGAGGAGTGCGAGGTCGGCGAGGATCGTCGCGTGCTCGGCGGCGACCCGGCCCGCGTCGTCGGTGACCCGGCCCGCGTCGTCGGCGGGGTCCGCCGCCGTGCGCGCCGCGGCGGACGCGGTCGTGGCGGCACCGGGTGCGAGGACCGCGAGCCCGTGCTCGACCACCGGGGCGAGGTAGTCGGCGTCGAGCACGACCTCGGTGCGCTCGACGCCGCGGGGCGTGCGCACCGCGACCGCGAACCCCGCGGTGGGGTGGGCGCCCGGGTCCAGGAGGAGCAGCCGGACGTCGACACCGCCCAGCCGCGTCGTGGCGACGATCCCGTCCGCCGAGCGCGTCACGACGGGCGGCGACCACGCCGCCCCGGGCGGCGCACCGACGACGGCGCGCGCCGCCTCGACGACGTGGATGCCGAGGAAGAACAGCCCGTCGCGCTCGTCGTGCGGGTCCGCCGGGCCGGACACCTCGACGGCGGGTCCGGGCGGCGACGCCGCTGGCCCGGGTGGCGACGCCGGTGCTGCGGTGACGAGCGGCGCGACGGGATCTTCGGCAACGGTCACGAGGGCGGTGCGCGCCGCCGCGACCTCGGGCGCGAACCGCAGCGCGGACGCCGTCGTCACGGCCGTGCCGAGCGCGTGCGCGACGTCGAGCGTCGCCCGCGCGTCGGCCACCGACGCGGCGAACGGCTTGTCCACGAGCACCGGGACGCCCGCCGCGAGGAGCGCACGGGTCGCGACGCCGTGCCGCCGCCCCGCGCGGTGGGCGACGATCGCGGCGTCGACGCGCCCGACGACGTCGGGCACGGTGGCGTCGCCCGCGTCCAGGAGCAGCCCGCCGGCCGCGGCGAGCTCCGCGCGGCGGCCGGGCTCCCCGTCGACGAGCGCCACGAGCCGCACGCCCGGCCAGCGCCGCTCGGCGGCCACGAGCCGCACGTAGTGGTCGGCGTGGGACGAGTCGAGACCGACGACGGCGAGGCGCAGCACGCGGTCGATCGTCGCACGCTGGTCCGGGCGCGGTCGTCACCACGCCTGGGCGAGCAGCACCGCGAAGAGCTCGTCGGCGTCCGTCTCGAGCCCGCGCGAGGCGAACCACGCGGCCATGGTGCGGCAGTCGCGCAGCAGGAGCTCGGTGCCGAACGGGTTCGCCACGAGGTCCACGACCTGCGGCAGGTCGATGACGACGATCCGCTCGCCGTCCGCCAGGACGTTGTACGGCGACAGGTCGCCGTGCGCGTAACCGAGCCGGGCGAGCACGGCCATGGCGTCGCGGACCTGGTCCCACCACGACGCGAGGAGGTCGCGGTCGGGCCGCGTGCGCGCGAGCCGGGGCGCGGCCTCGTGCGAGACGCCGTCGGACGTGCCGACGAACTCCATGAGGATCTCGTCGCCGTCGATCTGGACGGGGTACGGGACGGGCGCACCGGCCGACCACAGCTCGCACAGCGCGGCGAACTCCGCCGCGGCCCACTGCCCGGCCGCGACCTGGCGGCCGTAGCGCGACTTGCGGTCGAGCGCGCGACGGTCGCGCGTCCGGCGCACGCGGCGGTCCTCGGTGTAGACGGTGTCGCGCCGGAACGAGCGGTGGTCGAGGTCGCGGTAGCGCTTCGCGGCGAGCAGGCTGCGGCGCGCGGGGTCGCCGGGGACGGCCCGCTCCAGGAGGAAGACGTCCGCCTCCTTGCCGGTCTTGAGCAGGCCGAGCTCGGTGTCGAGGGCCGCGTCGGCCGTCACCACCCAGTCGGGGCGCGGCTCCGGCCCGCGCTGTCCCTTCTCGACGGCGGACCACGTGGACCAGCGCTGGTCGTCGCCGAGCGCCGCGTCGAGGACGCCGGCCTCGGCCTCGGCGTCGGCCAGGTCGGCGAGGCGCCGCAGACGGCGCGGCGGGGGAGTGCGGGGGTCGCGCGCCAGGGCGGGCGGGAGGGAGAGGTCGGGGTACGGCAGGTCGTGCTCGGGCACGGGGGCTCCTCGGGGGAGGGGAGCGTGCGTCGCCGCGGCCGCCGGGCAGGCGGTCGGGGACGGTCGTCGCGAGCGGTCGTGGACCGGTCAGCGGCGGTGGGCGCTCCCGGGGGTGGTGGACACGCGAGCGGGGGTCGTCCAGCTCATGGCGTTCCTCCTCTCCTCCGGTGCCCGACGACGCGGGCGACGTGCTGCGACCGTCTCATCGCCGCGCGGCCCGGCGCAACGGAATTACGGCGGATACGATCGCGCCCATGACGGCGCCGTCGACGAGGGCTGCGGGACTGACGTCACGGGACGTCGCGGAGCGCGTCGCCGACGGCAGGGTCAACCGGTTGCCGCCCCGTTCGGGGCACACGACCTGGGACATCGTCCGGGCCAACACCGCGACGCGGATCAACGCCCTGCTCGGGGTGCTCCTCGTCCTGGCGCTGAGCACGGGCTCGCTCATCAACAGCCTCTTCGGTCTCGCGATCCTCGCCAACGCCGGCATCGGGATCGTCCAGGAGCTGCGCGCGAAGCGCACCCTGGACGCGCTGGCGATCGTGGGGCGGGCGCCCGTGCGCGTGCGCCGCGACGGGGCGGTGACGGAGGTCGACCAGGCGGACGTCGTCGTCGACGACGTCGTCGAGCTCGGCGCCGGGGACCAGGTCGTGGTCGACGGCCCGGTGGTCGAGTCCGCCTCGCTCGAGGTCGACGAGTCCCTCCTCACGGGCGAGGCCGACCCCGTCGTGAAGAGGCCCGGGGACCGGCTCCTGTCCGGGAGCTTCGTGGTGGCCGGGTCGGGCGCCTACCGGGCGACGGACGTCGGCCCGGCCGCGTACGCCGCGCGGCTCGCGCACGAGGCGAGCGCTTTCACGCTCGTGCGCTCGGAGCTGCGGTCCGGCATCGACTCGATCCTGCGGGTCATCACGTGGCTGCTGGTGCCCGCGGGCGTCCTCACGGTGGTGAACCAGCTCGTCATCTCGCGGCAGGGGTTCCGGCAGTCCGTGCTCGGCATGGTCGCCGCCCTCGTGCCCATGGTCCCCGAGGGCCTCGTGCTCCTGACCTCCGTCGCCTTCGCGATCGGGGTGGTCCGGCTCGGCCGGCGGCGGTGCCTCGTGCAGGAGCTGCCGGCCATCGAGGGGCTGGCGCGCGTCGACGTGGTGTGCGCGGACAAGACGGGCACGCTCACGGAGAACGGGATGCGCCTCGCCCGGGTGGACGTGCTCGACGGCCCCCGGGACGAGGTGGAGCGCGCCCTGGCGGCGCTCGCCGCCCTCGACCCGCGGCCCAACGCGTCCGTCGCCGCGGTCGCGGAGGCGTTCCCGGATGCACCGGGCTGGCGGGCGACCGCCGTCGTCCCGTTCTCGTCGGCCACGAAGTGGTCCGGCATGTCCTTCGCGGACGCCGACGGCCCGCAGGGGAGCTGGGTGCTCGGCGCGGCGGACGTGCTGCTGGACCCCCGGTCCGCCGTGGCGCAGCAGGCGACGGCCCTCGGCGCCGACGGCCTGCGGGTGCTGCTCCTCGCGTCGACCGACGCCCCGGTCGACGCCGCCGCCCCGGACGGAGGCGCTCCGGGGCACCTCGTCCCGCGGGCGCTCGTCGCGCTCGAGCAGCGGGTGCGCGCGGACGCCCGGCAGACGCTGGACTACTTCGACACCCAGGGCGTCACGGTGAAGGTCGTCTCGGGCGACAACCCGGTGTCCGTCGCCGCGGTCGCGCGGTCCCTCGGCCTGGGCGGCCCCGAGACGTCGGTCGACGCCCGGACCCTGCCCGCCGACCGGGAGGAGCTCGCGACGGTCGTCGAGGGCGCCACGACGTTCGGCCGGGTGCGACCGGACCAGAAGCGGGCCGTCGTCGGGGCTCTGCAGGCGCGCGGGCACACCGTCGCCATGACGGGGGACGGCGTGAACGACGTGCTGGCCCTCAAGGACGCGGACATCGGCGTGGCGATGGGGTCCGGAAGCCCGGCCGCGCGGTCCGTGGCGCAGATCGTCCTGCTGGACGACCGCTTCGCGACGCTGCCGTCCGTCGTCGGGGAAGGGCGCCGCGTGATCGGGAACATCGAACGGGTCGCGCACCTCTTCCTCACCAAGACCGTGTACGCGGTGGTGCTCGCCGTCCTGGTGGGCCTCGCGGGGGTCGGTGCGTGGCTCGTCGGCGCCGACCCCGTCTCCTACCCGTTCCTGCCGATCCACGTGACCGTCGCGGCGTGGTTCACCATCGGGGTCCCCGCGTTCGTCATGTCCCTGGCGCCGAACGACGAGCGGGCGCGCCCGGGCTTCGTGCCGAGGGTGCTCCGGCTCGCGGTGCCCGCGGGCGTGTCGATCGGCGTCATGACCTTCCTGTGCTACCTCGTGGTGGACCCGGGCGCGGGCGGGGCGTCGTTGGGCGGCCCGACGGACACGCTCGCCCCGGAGGAGGTGCGGGCGTCGACCGCGGCCCTGGTCACCCTGCTCGTGGGCGCCCTGTGGGTGCTCGCCGTCGTGGCGCGCCCGTACACGGCGTGGAAGGTCCTCCTGGTCGGCTTCTGCGCGGTGTTCTACGTGGCGCTCTTCAGCATCCCCGCGGCGAGGGAGCTCCTGTCGCTCGACGTCTCCGACCCCGGGACGCTCGGCGTCGGCCTGGCGTGCGGCGCGCTCGCGATCCTCCTGACCGAGGCGCTGCGGTGGTCGACGGCGCGCGTCCCCCGCGCCCGCGCCGCCGGCTGAGGACGGGCTCAGGCCGCCCCGGACGCGAGGACCTGGATCGCCGCCACCACGCGCTCGTACGTGCCCAGGGTGTCGAAGCCCATCTGGTCGAGCGCCGACCACACGAACCCGACCGTCGCGTACATCCCGACGGCCGTCGCAAGGATCCACTCGCGCACCGACCCCGTGGAGCCGAGCAGGGGGAGGGCGAAGCTCCCGCTCGGGCGCCACACGTCGTCGACGACGAGCGAGCGCCGCACCCAGCGCGGCGAGCGGATCTTCACCGGCCACAGCAGAGGGGCGCCGTTGGTCGTGAGCACGTCGCCGAGGATGTGGATCGCGACGCCGAGCCCGACCGCGACGGGGAGCCAGTTCCACTCCTCCGGGGAGAACAGGGCGACGAGCACGGCGACGGTGAGCGACGTCACCCACGGCACGAGCTTGCCGCGCCGCGTGAGCTTGAGCGCCTTGAGCGCGAGCGCGACGAGCAGCACCGCGAGCAGCCCGCCGCCGACGTAGACCGTGCCGAAGCTCGCCGTCTCGACCGTGACGAGCCCCGCGAGCCAGGCGAGCGCGGTGAACACCGCGATGCCGAGGAACGAGTGCGTGCCCTGGCGGTGCCCGCCCGCGACCGTCTCCACGGCGTCGGACACCCACTCGCTCACGGGCGGCAGCGAGTGCGCGAACGTGCCGTTGTGATGGTCGGCGTCGGGGAGGAGCGCGGCCCCGGCGCACACGACCGCACCCGTCATGACCCCGACCGACGACACGGGGTGCCAGCCGAGGGCGAACGGGGCCGTGGACGTCACGGCGATCCACGCCGCCGCACCGGTCGCGGCGTGGTTGGCACCCATCATGGCGGCGCATCTCCTGTCGTCGGGCCCGCGCGCGGTTCGTCGGCGTCGGGAGGTCTGTCCGGAACGTCCGGAACCCTACCCGGTGCCGCCGACAGTCCCGGTCGACCGCCCGGAAGGCCGGGAGCCAGGACCTCGGCCGGGAGAAAAGTGTGCCAAGCGCCGACGTGCCCGGCGCGGGTGCGAGCTCGTCCGCGGGCAGGAAAGGCCGCCCGTGGGGGCAGGAAAGACTGCCGGCCGGTGGGTGCTCCGGGCGGTGCGGCGGCCCTCGGTCGGAGAATTCCTCCACGAATTCGAGAAATGGGGTTGTGTCGACCAGGAAAGGCGCGTACGGTCTTCCTCGGTCGACCACATTCCGGTGCGTGGGCCACCCGACACGACCGAGAGGAGCAGCGCCGTGCGCGAACCCGTCCAGCAGGACCGGCGACGTCCCGTCCTGCCCTGCGAGCAGCCGCGCGTCGTGCTGCCCGTGGCGTATCTCAGCGTGTCCTCGTTCCTCGTCGGCTACCCCGGCGGTCCTGTCGTCTGACCACAGCGTCGTCACGACAGGCCGTCCCGGACATCGCCGGGGCGGCCTTTTTTCTTGTGCGGGAATGCACCCGGTCGGGGTGCATTTCTCGTGCTGTCTTTCTCTTCTCTCCGCCGTCGGCGCGCATTTGTCGTGCGCCTGCGGTGAAAAGCACTGCCTTCGTGGTCCAACGGACACGACGCCGCTCTACGGAAGCGGAGACGGGGGTTCGACTCCCTCCGAGGGCACCTGGACGCTCGCGTCCCGTCTGCTCGACGTTAAGGAGCACCAGCGCGCGTAGCTCAGCGGACAGAGCGCCGGCTTCCGGAGCCGGGCGTCGGGGGTTCGAGTCCTCCCGTGCGCACCTCGTCGCCCCAGCCGGGGCGGCGTCATGATCGTCAGGACGACCCGAGGAGGTCAGCATCGTGAGCACCGAGGCCCACACGTTCCCCGTCCCGCTGTCGGGCGCGAAGGCACCCACCCTCATGTGGGCGCACGAGCACGCCGTCGAGCCGGCCGCGCTGCAGCAGCTGCGCAACATCGCCGCGCTGCCGTGGGTCGAGGGCGTGCGTGTCATGCCCGACGTCCACCTCGGCAAGGGCGCGACCGTCGGCTCGGTCATCGCGATGCGCGACGCCGTGTCGCCCAACGCCGTCGGCGTCGACATCGGGTGCGGGATGATCGGCGTCCGCACGTCCCTCACGGCGGAGGACCTGCCCGACGACCTCGGACCGGTCCGCGCGCGCATCGAGGCCGCGATCCCCGTCGGCTTCCACGCGCACGACGAGCCGGTCGACCCGCACCGGCTGCGCTCGATCTCCGGCCGCGGCCCGGCCGAGGTCGCGCGCGGCGCGGACGCGTTCTGGTCGCGGTTCTCCGGGCTGCACGGGCGCGTGTCGGACATCGAGGGCCGCGCGCGCCGTCAGCTCGGAACCCTGGGCGGGGGAAACCACTTCGTCGAGCTGTGCACGGACACCGACGGGCAGGTCTGGCTCCAGCTGCACTCGGGGTCGCGCAACATCGGCAAGACGCTCGCGGAGCAGCACGTCGCGGTCGCGAAGCGGCTGGAGCACAACCAGGGGCTCGTCGACCGCGAGCTCGCCGTGTTCCTCGGCGGCACGCCGGAGATGGACGGGTACCTCGCCGACCTGTGGTGGGCGCAGGAGTACGCGGCGCGCTCGCGAGCGGTCATGATGACGCTCGTCGTCGACGCCGTGCGTGCGTCGTTCCCCGGCCGCGAGATCGCGTTCGACGAGGCCGTGAACGTCCACCACAACTACGTCGCGGTCGAGCACGTCGACGGCCAGGAGCTCGTCGTGACCCGCAAGGGCGCGATCCGGGCCGGGAAGGGCGACCTCGGGCTCATCCCGGGGTCCATGGGCACCGGCTCGTACATCGTGCGCGGGCTCGGGAACCCGGAGTCGTACTGGTCGGCGTCGCACGGCGCGGGCCGTCGCATGTCGCGCACGAAGGCGAAGAAGACCTTCACGCTCGACGACCTCGCCGCCCAGACGACCGGCGTGGAGTGCCGCAAGGACGCCGGGGTGCTCGACGAGATCCCGGCCGCCTACAAGGATCTCGACGAGGTCGTCCGCGCCCAGTCCGACCTCGTCGAGGTCGTCGCCCGGCTCACGACGCTCCTCTGCGTCAAGGGCTGACCAGGCGGTCCCGGCGCGGCGAGCAGGTGGTCCTGGCGCGTCCCGAGGTCCGGACGAGCCAGGACCACCTGCTCGGCACCGGAGGGGTGTCAGAGGCGGGTTCGGGGGAGGCGGACCGCGACGGTGGTGCCGGTGGGGCCGGGCTCGTCCGCCGTCGCGGACGTCACGGTGATCGTGCCGCCGTGGGCGGTGACGATCGCGTCGACGATCGCGAGCCCGAGGCCCGTGGAGCCGCCGGTGCGGTTGCGGGCGTCGTCGCCGCGGGTGAAGCGGCGCAGGAGCGTCGGCCGCAGGGGCGCGGGGATGCCGGGCCCGTCGTCGGCGACGGCGAGCACGACGGCGTCGGCGTCCGCGGAGAGCCGGACGTCCACGTGCGTGCCGGGCGGGGTGTGCGTGCGGGCGTTGGCGAGGAGGTTGGCCAGCACCTGGCGCAGGCTGGCCTCGTCGCCGGTCACCTCGAGGTCGACGGCGTCGTCCGGCAGGTCGTCCGGGTCCGGGGCGCCGGACGCCGGGTCGACGTCGAGGTCGTCCGCGCCGGGCAGGTCGAGCGCCCAGTCGTGGTCGGGTCCCGCGGCGTGCGCGTCCGTGACGGCGTCCACGGCGAGCACGGCGAGGTCGACGGGCGCGCGGTCGAGCGGGCGGCCGGCGTCGAGCCGGGCGAGGAGCAGCAGGTCCTCGACGAGGCCGGTCATGCGCACGGCCTCGGCCTCGATGCGGTCGAGCGAGCGCGCGGTCGCGGGCGGCACGTCGTCGGGGGAGCGGCGCACGAGCTCGGCGTACCCGCGGATGGAGGCGAGCGGCGTGCGCAGCTCGTGGCTCGCGTCGGCGACGAACCGCCGCACCTGGGTCTCGGAGTCGTGGCGCGCCTGGAGCGAGGTCTCGACGTTCTCGAGCATCCGGTTGAGCGCGGCGCCCACCTGGCCGACCTCCGTGCGCTCGTCGGTGAGGTCGTCCGGGACGCGCGGGATGGCGTCGATCTCGCCCTGCGCGAGCTCGAGCTCGGAGACGCGGCCCGCGGCGGCGGCGACGTCGTCGAGCGGGCGCAGCGAGCGCCGCACGAGCCAGGTGCCGAGGAGCACGGCCGCGAGGACTCCGGCCGCGCCGAGCGCGGCCTCGACGAGCACGTACCTCTCGACGGTCGCATCGACCTGGGCGGTGCTCGACGCGACGACGACGGGCTGCCCGTCCGCGGTGGTGCGGTGCACGGCGCGGAACGACCCGAGGTCGGGGAGGTCGACGTCGTGCGCGGCGCCGTCGGCGGGGACGTCCTCGAGCGTCGCGACCTGGGCGTCGTCGAGCGTCACGCGCTGGAGGTCCGGGGTGACGTACTCCGCGAGGACGAGCTCGCCGCCGTCGTACCGCAGCACGGCGCTGCCGGGGCCGGTGCCCGCGGGGAAGCGCGACGGGTCGTCGGGGCCGCCGGGCTCCGGCCCGGACGCGTCGCCGGTGCCGTCCGGGGGCTGCGCGGGGCCGTTGCCGCGGGCGAGCCGGTCGCTCGCCTGGCGCAGCTCGTGGTCGACCTGGGCGACGAGCTGGGTGCGCAGCACGACGGCGGACGCGACGGCGAGCCCGACGGTGACGAGCAGCACGACGGCCGCGAGCACGAGCACGAGGCGCCGGCGCAGCGCGGTGGGCCGCCGCTCCCTGCCGGTGGCCGTCGGGCGGGTCGTGCCGAGGTCAGGCACGGGCGCTCTCCGCGTCGGCGGCGGGCTTGAGCACGTACCCGACCCCGCGCAGCGTGTGGATAATGGGCGCGCGGCCCTTGTCGATCTTGCGGCGCAGGTAGGAGACGTAGAGCTCGACGATGTTGGCCTGGCCGCCGAAGTCGTAGTTCCAGACGCGGTCGAGGATCTGCGCCTTGGACAGCACGCGGCGCGGGTTGCGCATGAGGTACCGCAGGAGCTCGAACTCGGTCGCGGTGAGCCGGATCTCCTCGCCCGCGCGCCGCACCTCGTGCGCGTCCTCGTCGAGCTCGAGGTCGCCGACGACGAGCACGGAGTCCTCGCGCTGGGCGGTCGCACCGCCGCGGCGCAGCAGCCCGCGCAGCCGGGCGACGACCTCTTCCAGGCTGAACGGCTTGGTCACGTAGTCGTCGCCGCCCGCGGTGAGCCCGGCGACGCGGTCCTCGACGGCGTCGCGCGCGGTGAGGAACAGCACGGGCACGTCGGCGTCGCGCTCGCGCAGGCGGCGCAGGACGGTGAGCCCGTCCATGTCGGGGAGCATGACGTCGAGCACGACGACGTCCGGCCCGGTCTCCCGCGCGGTGCGGATCGCGGTGTGCCCGTCGAGCGCGGTGGAGACGTCCCAGCCCTCGTACCGCAGCGCCGAGGTGAGCAGCTCGGCGAGGTTCGGCTCGTCGTCGACCACGAGCACGCGGACGGGGGAACCGTCCGGGCGCGTGAGGCGCGGCTGGTCCGGGCGGCCGACGGGGGCGGGGGCTGCGGTCATGCTTCCAGGGTCGCGCGCGACGCGGAGGCGTGCCTGTGGTGACCCTGTGCGCTCGCTGTGCCCCGGGGCCGGCCCGGCCACCGCCCGACGCGCGCCGCGGGCCGGGGTGAGAAACCGCAGTCGCGAGTCGTTGAAACCTTGACTTTTGTGCGCCTGCCGTCAAAACTCGCTGCATCGGCAGCAGCCGACGTCCACGCACGCAGGAGTGCGCGCGTCGCCCCGTGGGGTCGCCGTCGGCGACCCTCCGGCTCGCGCTCTCGACGACGAGGGAGAAGCACGCATGGATTTGTTCAGCGGCATGACGTTCCGGCGGGCGGTGGCTGCGGCCGCCGCGCTGCCGCTCGTGGGCGGTGCCACGCTCATGACCGCGGGCCCGGCGGCCGCCGACGAGGAGGACTACAAGATCCTCGTCGTGGGGGAGACGCTCGGCTTCCGCCACTCGCACATCGACGACACCACGCGCGCGCTCATCGAGCTCGGCGCCGACAACGGCTTCACGGTCGACGTGTGGGACCCGCCGAACAGCTCGGCGGGGTGGTGGGGCAGCGGTTCGCCCGGCCAGCCCGACCTGACGATGGACTCCTCGCCGTTCACGAGCGCCGAGGACCTCGCGCAGTACGCGACCATCGTCTTCGCGTCGCCGGTCGACAACACCAACTCCCTCAACCCGGCCACGCCGCGCCTCCTGGACGACGCCGAGCTCGCCGCGTTCCAGGGCTACATCCGGGGCGGCGGCGGGTTCGTGGGCCTGCACGCGGCGACGGACACGATGCACACCGTGCCCTGGTACAGCCAGCTCACGGGCGGCGGCGCGCGGTTCGTCAGCCACCCGCAGCAGCAGACGGCGACGATGCGCGTCGAGAGCCCGGGTCACCCCTCGACGGCGCACCTGCCGGCCGTCTGGGAGCGGTTCGACGAGTGGTACAACTACACGACCAACCCGCGCGAGGACGTCCACGTCCTCATCACGCTCGACGAGTCGACGTACAACCCGGGCAACAACGCGATGGGCGAGGACCACCCGATCGCGTGGTGCCAGAACTTCGAGGGCGGTCGCTCCTGGTACGAGGGCGCCGGGCACACCGACGCCTCGTGGACCGACCCGCTGTTCCTCGAGCACGTCCTCAAGGGCGTCGAGTGGACCGCGGGCGTCGTCGAGGGCGGCGGCAACTGCGTCACCTTCGGCGAGGTCGACGAGCTCGTGGCGGGCCTGAACACCTCCGCGGTGGGCGACGGCGTCATCGCCGGCGCGATCTCGTCGCTGCTCGGCAGCGCGCGCAGCGCGGCCGACGCGGACGACCCCGCGACGGCCGTCCAGGTGCTCGGCGGCGCGCGGTCGCTCGTCGACCACCTGTCGGCGGCGGCGGGCGACCGCGCGCTGCTCGGCACGAAGATCGACGACCTCGTCGACTGGCAGTCGGCGCTCGTCGACGACGGCCCCGCGCTCGACCTCTCGGCCGAGGCCGAGCTGCGCACCATGGGCGGCAAGCAGTACCTCGCGGTCCGGGTGGTCAACCAGGACGACACGGCCGTGGACCTCACGGTCACCACGCCGTACGGGACCAAGGAGTTCGCGGCCGTCGCGCCGACCAAGAACGCCTACCAGGCCTTCGCGACGCGCCTCGTCGAGGTGCCCGCGGGGCAGGTGACGGTCACCGCCACCGCCGAGCGTGACGGCGAGACGGTCACCGAGGAGCTCGTGGTCGACTTCAGCGGCACCGCCTGACGCCTCCCCGGCCCAGCAGGCACGACGCCCGTCGCACCCCGGTGCGGCGGGCGTCGTCGTGCGCGGGGCGGGCGGTGCGCGAGGTGTGATCTCGCGCACGCCGCGTGATGATCCGGGGCGCACCGCGTCCTCACTCCTGGACGACCGTCCAGGAGTGAAGGAGAGACCCGTGCCCCCCACCGCCCGACCCCCGCGCCACCGCGGCCGACCCGTGCGCCGCGCCCTCGCGGCCGCCGTCACGCTGCTGCTGGCCGTGCTCGGCCTCGCCGCCGTCCCGACGACCGCGAGCGCCGCCGAGCTCGACGCCATCACCGGCGTCGAGATCACCCGTCCCACCGGTGCGATCCACCAGGGGGACTCGATCCGTCTCGACGCCACGTGGGCGGTGTCCGACGACGCGCGCCCGGGCGACACGTTCCGTCTCGCGCTGCCCACGAGCCCGCGCGTCGCCGGGTTCGCCGACACGTTCGAGCTGACGGACCCGGCGGGCGCCGTGGTCGGCACGTGCACCGTCGACGAGACGCAGTTCCTGTGCACGCTCGGCGACTACGTCCTCGACCACACGGGCGTCGGCGGGACGGTCTACTTCTGGGCCCAGGTGACGGAGACGAGCGACGCGGAGGTGCTCGTGTTCACCACCGGCGGCGGCGTGGAGATCCGCGTCGACGTCCCCGGCGGCATCGGGGAGGGCGAGGGCGGTGGCGGCTGGCAGCCGCCCACCTCGCCGGTCAAGGGCGGCTGGTACGACCGCGCCGCAGGCGTCGTGCGCTGGGACGTGTACGTGCCCGGGCAGTTCCTCACGGGACCGGACGGGTCGCCCGTCGTGCTCACGGACACGTTCGACCCCCGCCTGACGCTCGTCGAGGACAGCGTCGGCGTGCTCGCGGTGCCCGTCGACCGGTGGGACGACGGCGACTTCTGGGGCTCGGGATTCTGGCTGGACCCGGCGGACTACGTCGTCGAGGCGGGGCCGGGCGCGAACCAGTTCCGGTTCAGCGTGCCGGACGCCCACGGCGCCGACCACGTCTACGTGCTGTCCTACGCGACGACGGTCCCGGCCGACGCGCGCGACGGCGACCGCTACGAGAACACCGTCACCGGCCTGGCGTCCGGCGACGTCGTGGCGTCGGCGGAGTACGCGGGCGCCGGCGGCACGGGCGGGGGCGAGGGCGTGCGCACGATCCGGCTCGCCAAGCGCGTCGACGGCGACGCGGCGCAGGGCGTGACGGGACCGTTCGCGTTCGAGCTCGTCTGCACGGGCGCGCAGGGCGAGGCGCTCGCCGGCTTCCCGCGCTCGGCCACCGTCTCGGCGGGGGCGAGCACGACGTTCGCGGGCGTGCCGGTCGGGTCCGTGTGCTCCCTGACCGAGACCGACGACGGCGGCGCGGACCGCGTGGCCTTCGCCCCCGCGGGGCCGATCGAGGTGACGGCGGCGTCGCCCGCGACGATCGACGTCGTCGCGACGAACACCTTCGACGCGCACGTCGGCGGGGTGGCCGTGACCAAGCGCGTGACGGGGCCCGCCGCGTCGGGGGTGCCGACGGGGACCACGTACCCGGTCGGCTACGCGTACGACGGGCCCGAGGGCGAGGTGACCGGGGAGCTCGTGCTCACGGACGGTGGCACCGAGGTGCTCCCGGACCTGCCGGCCGGGACGGTCGTGACGCTCACCGAGGCGGTTCCCGCGGCCCTCGGCGGCGTCGCGTGGCGGGCGCCGGCGTTCGCGGGCGACGGGGTCGAGGTGCTCGACGACGGCTCCGCGCGCGTCGTCGTCGGGGACGGGACGACGGTCGAGGTCGTGCTGACGAACACCGCGGACGTGCCCGTCGTCCCCGACGGGCCCGGTGCCGAGGGGCAGCGGCCGGGCACCGCGGCGACGCCACCGAGCGGTGGCCTGGCGACGACCGGAGCCGGGCTCGGCGCCGCCGTCCTCCTCGCGGCGCTGCTCGTGGCGGCCGGCACCGTCGTCGTGCGGCGCCACGCCCGCGGCTGAGGCGACCGTGGCGCCCCCGCGGCGTCACGGCGAGCACGCCTCGCCGTGACGGCGCGGGGGCGCGTGGGCCTCGTCAGGCGAGCTGGAGGGTCGTGAGGCAGGTGGGGTCGTCGTCGCGCGTCGAGACGGTCGTGGTGCCGACCCGGCCGTCGTGCTCGACGCGCAGCTCCGCGTCGACGTCGCGCGGGAGCCAGTAGCCCACGAAGCCGTTGGCCCCGAGCGTCGTGTTCTCCTCGACGAGCACGTCGCCGGTGGCCGCGTCGACCACGGTCACCGAGACCGGCTCGCCCGCGAGCTCGCCCTGGCACGTGGTGAGCGAGTGGTAGAAGCACTCGTGCGTCTCGTCCACGAAGGGCGCGACGGAGAGATAGAACGTGTCCTCGGGCAGCGGGACCGTGGTCTCGTACGACTCGTCGGCGAGCACGAGCTCCGCTGCGCGGACGGAGGCCACGAGGTCGGTCGGCCGGTCGGCCGTCTCGAGTCCTTCGAGCCGGTCGACGACCTCCTGGCCGCTGAGCCCGGTGAGGTCGTGGCGGTCGAGCAGGGCGTCCAGCGCGGAGGGCTCCGGGGACCCGCCGGAGCAGCCGGCGAGCACGAGGGCCGTGGCGGCCACGGCGGCCACGAGGGTCGGGAGGGCACGTCGTCTCATGCGCCGATCCTCTCAGAGCGCGACGCCCTGACCAGGGCCGGAGGTCCCGGACGCGCCGACGGCCGGGACCCTGGCGGGCCCCGGCCGTGCGGGTGGCGGACGGCGTCGCGTCACGCGGTGAGCATCGCCACCGGGTTGTCGTGCGTGAGGCGCGCGAGCACGTCGCGCGGCACCCCGCGCGCGGCGAGCATCTCGGTGAACACCGTCGGGACGTAGGCGAACCCGTTGCCGCCGTGCTGCACCCACATCTGCTTGAGGAACACGTCGTGGCTGAGCAGCACCTGGCCCGCGTGGCCGGCCTCGACGAGGCGCTGCACCGCGGTCGCGGTCGTGTGCGGGTCGGGGGACACGCCCTCCTTCGGGAAGGTGATGTCCATGCCGACCATGTCGAACTCGAGCCAGACGCCGCGCTCGGCCACGGACCGCTGGTAGCCCGGGTCGTCGGCGGACGGGTCCATGTGGCACAGCACGACCTTCTCCGGGCGCACGCCCACCTCGTCGAGCACGAGGTCGAGCACCTCGTGCGCGCGGCGCTGCCAGCCGGGCAGGTGCACCTGGAGCGCGACGTGCGGGTGCTCGCGCTGCGCGAGGGCCGCGGCGCGCAGCGACGCCGCCTCGCCCGGCGTGAACGACGGCGAGACGCCGATCTCGCCGATGATGCCGGGCCGCACGCCGGTCCCGCCGATCCCGTCGGCGAGCTCCGCGACGATCGCGGACGCCTGGGCGTCCACGGCCGCGGCGGCGATGCGGTCGCCCTCGAACTTCTCGAGGTACGCACCGCAGCCCGCGACCACGTGCAGGCCCGTACGGCGCGCGACCTCCGCGAGGCGCTCGGGGTTGCGCCCGATCGCGGCGCTCGACGTCGCGTCGACGATCGTGCGCCCGCCCAGCGCGGCGAAGCTCTCGAGCTCCGCCGCGACCGCGGCGACCGGCTTGTCCGCGATGTTGTCCGCGCAGCAGTACGGGTCCTGGCGCAGCGCCCACGCGACCGACGCGGAGACCGGTGCCTCGACGACCGCCTCGGAGAAGCGGTAGCTCGGCGGGTCGAGCACCCCGGACAGGTCGTTGAAGAGGTGCTCGTGGGGGAGCGTGAGGCCGAGGTCCGCAGCCGCGGCGCGGCCGGTGACCGTCTGGACGTGACCGGCGGGCGTGACGCTCATCGCGCGCTCGTCTCGCCGGCCTCGCCGCCCGCGACGGCCGCCGCGACGCCCGCGTCGGAGCCGTCCGGGCCGGGTCCGTCCGGGCCGTCGGAGTGCGCCGCCTTGCCGGACGGGATCATGCCGATCCCGGCGGCGACGAGCGCGATGACCGTGCCGACGACGGTCGCGACGTGCACGGTGTGGCCGAGCGCCGGGATCGCGGCGTCGAGGACGAGCGAGCCGACGAGCTGGCCCGCGACCGAGGCGAGGCCGAGCAGGAGCAGGCCGAGGCCGCGCACGAGGAGCGCCATGAGCGCGATCGACAGCAGGCCGAGCGGGCCGCCCAGGTACATCCACCACTCGCTCGGGAGCTGGAAGTCGACGCCGCCCACGGCCGCGCGCACGAGGTAGGCGATCAGCAGGGCGGTGAAGCCCACGAGGAAGTTCCAGCCGATCGAGACGAGCATCGACCCGGTGACGTCGGCGACGGCCGCGTTGCCGGCGGGCTGCCAGCCCGCGAGCAGACCGCCCACGAACGGCATGATCGCGAGGACGATCGTGTGCGGCACGGAGAAGCTCGGCGAGATGACGACGACGGTCGCCGCGATGGCGAGCGCCGCGCCGAGCAGGCGCGTGGTGGTGAGCGGCTGCTTGACGGACGCCGTGACGCCCAGGCGGTCGCAGATGACGCCCGAGATGACGAGGCCGGAGATGAGCGAGATCTGGAACGTCGCGACGCCGAGGACGCCGACGGTCACGCCCTCGGACAGGACGATGACGGCCCCGCACAGGCCCGCGAGGTAGTTCCACCACGGGATGGTGCGCGAGCGGATCAGGCCGGGGATCGCGAGCGCCTCGCGTCGGGTCGCGGGGCGCGCGAACACGACGACGAACATGAGGACCAGGCCGGTCCCGAACGAGATGAGGGCGGCGGCGTGCCCGTCGCCGATCGTCTTGCCCAGCTGGCCGTTGACGGCCGCCTGCATGGGGCCGAGGGCCCCCGCGAGGACGGTCGCGACGACGAGCAGGGCGGTCGCGGTGTCCTTGACCCTGCTGCGGCGGGCTGACGGGCTCACAGCACCTCCCTGAGTGCCGGACGGGGAACCGGTGGTCGCCGGCGTGGTGTGCTTCATTGCGTGACCGTGCCTTCCTCCGACGGTACGTCGGACTTAGCTGTGGAGCGGAATCCTGGTGCCCTCGGGGGCCAGGTCGGTGGCGCGCGGCAGGGAGTCGACGGCGCCGTGGCGGGTGGTGGTGGAGGCGGCGACGTGCGCCGCCCAGCGGGCGGACTCGACGAGGTCGCCGCCGTGGAGGAGGCCGTCCGCGAGCGCCGCGCAGAACGAGTCGCCGGCGGCGGTCGTGTCGACGGCGTCGACGCGCTCCGCCGGGACGGTGACGGGTGCGCCTCCCTCGGGGACGACGAGCGCGCCGTCGGCCCCGAGGGTGACGACGACGTCCCCGGGGTGGTCGAGCGCGCGGACCATGGCGAGCACGGCGTCGGTGCCGACGGGCTCGTCGCTCGCGCCGACGAGGGTCGCGAGCTCGAACCGGTTGGGCACGAGCACGCGGAACGCGGCGCGCACGGGGGCGGGCAGCGGGACGGCGGGCGCCGGGTTGAGCACCGTGGTGCCCGTCGCGGTGGCGGCGACGGCGCGCAGGGCGCCGAGCGGCGTCTCGCACTGGCACAGGACGGCGGCCGCGTCGCGGACGAGGTCGGCGCGCTCCGTGACGAACGCCTCGTCGACGACGGCGTTCGCGCCGGGCTCGATGACGATCGTCGACTCGGGCTGCTCCCACAGCACGACGGCGACGCCGGTGGGGCGGTCCGCCGTCGCGAGGCCGGCGAGGACGAGGCCCTCGACGGCGAGGCGGCGGCGGATCGCCCGGCCGTCGTCGTCGTCGCCGACGGCGCCGACCATGGCGACGCGGCGGCCGAGCCGGGCGGCGGCGACCGCCTGGTTGGCGCCCTTGCCGCCGGGGGAGCGGACGAGGCCCGTCGCGGAGACGGTCTCGCCCGAGCGGGGCAGGCGGTCGACGGTCAGCCTGAGGTCCATGTTCAGGCTGCCGACGACCACCACCTCGGGCGTCATCAGCCCGCGAGCCAGGTGACGGCCTGGCCGAACAGCGGGCCGTAGCCGGCCCAGTCCATGAACTCGCGCGGGGCCCAGTGCGGGGAGATGTCGGAGGCGAACGCGAGCGTGCGACCCTCGCCCTCGCTGCGGACGGCGACGAGCGGGCGGCCCTCGATGGTGGCGAGGACGGTCGCGTCGGCCTTGGCGGTGAGGCGCTGGTAGCCGAGGAGGATCGGCCACTCGCGGTCGAGGCCGGCGGTGACGGGGTGCTCGACGTCGGTCAGGGTGCCGCCGATGCCCTCGGGGGTCTCCTCGCGGTCGTCGTACGGGAGGATGTCGACGGGCAGGACGGCCTCGACGGCGGTGCCGTGGTAGTTCGCCTTGGCCTGGAAGCCCTGGAAGCTGAGGTAGCCACCGGCCATCATGAGGCCGCCGCCGCGGCGGACCCACTCGGCGAGGAGCTTGAGCCGGTTCGGGAACGGGCGCCCCTGGGAGAACACGACCGGCGGGAGCAGGAGCGAGTTGGCGCCGATGTCCGACAGGATCACGACGTCGTAGGCGTCGAGCTCGTCGAGCGTGGAGGGGAAGTCCTCGGCGACGAGGTGCGAGGGCAGGTGCGTGACCTCGTGGCCCTCGGCGGCCAGCGCCTCGAGCAGGCGCGCGCACCCGATCTCGAGCTGGGCGTGGGGGAACGCGTCGTACCCCTTGTAGTCGGTGGTCGCGTTGATCCACGACTCCCCGGCGAGCAGAACCCGGCTCATCCCGGCCTCCTTGCGATCAGGTCGCGCGGCGACGTCCTCGACGACGTTGCGCAACGTTGTGTAGCGTTGCGCAAGACCGTAGGGGCCGAGCGGCGCGGCTGTCAACACCGTGCGCGGCCCGACGCTCCCGGTAGAGTGCAGGGGATCTGGGGGACCGCCCCGAGGAAGGGGAGCCATGACGCTCACGCGTGTTGCGCAACGTGCCGGCGTGTCGGCCTCGACGGCGTCGCGCTACCTGCGCGGACAGCTCAACGTCCAGCCGGAGACGGCGGCGCGCATCGACGCCGCGGTCCGCGAGGTGGGGTACGTCGTGCCTGCGCCGGGCCCGGCCGCGCGCGAGGACGAGCGCCGCACGGGCGTCGTCGCGCTCGTCGTGCCCGACTTCGTCAACCCGTTCTTCACCGCGCTCGCCGAGGAGGTCGCGCGCCTGGCGGGCGACCGCCGCGTCCCGCTCGTCGTCGCGCTGTCGACGCGGCACGGCGACGCCGAGTCAGGCCTGGGCCAGCTCCTCGCGAGCGACGGCTCGCTCGGCGGCATCGTCTACGTGGGGATGTCCCGCACCGACGACCGGCTCGCGCGCGCCGTCGCGGACGGGCTGCCCGTCGTCGTCATCGACGAGGAGGTCGACCTCGACCTGCCCGTCGAGACGATCACCGTCGACAACTACGGCGGCGCCTACCAGGCCACGAGCTACCTCGTGCAGCAGGGGCACCGGCGCATCGCCCACGTCGCCGGGCCCGCGGAGCTGTCCACGACCCAGGACCGCCTGCGCGGCTACGTCGACGCGATGCACGACGCCGGCCTCGACGTCGACCCGGACCTCGTGCGCCACGGCCCGTACACCGAGCAGTTCGGCGCCTCGACGTTCCCCTACCTCACGCGGCCCGGGAACGCGCCGACGGCCGTGTTCGTCGGCAGCGACATCGTCGCCGTCGGGATGCTGGGCGCCGCCGAGCTGCACGGCATCTCCATCCCCGAGGACCTCTCGGTCGTCGGGTGCGACGGCATCCGCGTCGGCCAGTGGCTGCGCCCCAAGCTCACGACGCTGGAGCAGCCCGTCGCGGCGCTCGCGCTCGCCGCGATGGACGCGATCGAGCGCTCGATGACCGGCACCCCGCCCGCGGTCCCGCCCGCGCGCACCGTGCTGCCGCTGCACCTCGTCGTGCGCGGCTCGGTCGCCCGGGCCGCGGACGCGTAGCGCGGCGGCTCGCGCACCGGCGGTCGCGAGCGGTCGCTACGCCGCGCGTGCGTCCGCGGCCCGGCGGGTCCAGCGCATCACGACGTACAGCACCGCGCCGACGGCGAGCAGGATGCCCGCGCGCAGCCACGTCACGGCGTCCTGCTGCGTCAGGAGCAGGACGCACGACGCCACGCCCAGCACCGGCACGACCGTCGCGACGCGGAAGTGCGGCGCGTCGACGGGGTCGCGGCGCAGCACGAGGACCGCGACGTTCGTCGAGGCGAACACGAGCAGCAGGAGCAGCACGACCGTCTCGGCGAGGCCCGCGACGTCGCCCGTGAACACGAGCCCCATCGCGACCACGGTCGTCACGACGATCGCGACCCACGGCGTGCGGCGCCGGGGGAGCACGCGCCCGAGCGCGGCGGGGAGCAGGCCCTGCTCGGCCATGCCGTACGCGAGCCGGCTCGCCATGATCATCGTGAGCAGCGCCCCGTTCGCGACGGCGATCAGCGCCACGAGGGAGAACACCCAGGCGGGCACCGACCCCTCCGCGTCGACGACCTCGAGCAGGGGCCCGGTCGA
This sequence comes from Cellulosimicrobium sp. MI9406, assembly GCF_040595865.1. Classification (NCBI taxonomy): domain Bacteria; kingdom Bacillati; phylum Actinomycetota; class Actinomycetes; order Micrococcales; family Promicromonosporaceae; genus Cellulosimicrobium; species Cellulosimicrobium sp. MI9406. Next base: position 249,411 of record NZ_JALIZI010000002.1, on the reverse strand, counting down.
GCCGGCGAGCGTCTCGGGGTCGACGACCGCGACCGCGGCGACGCCCACCGCGACGTACACGACGCCCGCGGTGAGGAGCGCGCCGAACAGCGCGCGCGGGTAGGTGCGGCGCACGTCGCGGACCTCCTCGGCGAGGTTCGCCGACGTCTCGAACCCGACGAACGAGTAGTACGCGAGGATGGCGGCCGCGAGGACCGCGAGTGCCGGCGTCGTGCCCTCCGCGAACTGCGTGACGCGGCCCGGCGCCCCCTCGCCGCGCCCCAGCACGACGGCGGCGAGCACGACGACGAGCACGAGCCCGGACAGCTCGATCGCGGTCATCGCGACGTTCGCGCGCAGCGACTCCTTGATGCCGCGCGCGTTGAGCGCGGCCACGACGGCGAGGAACAGCACGGCCACGAGGCGGTCGGGGGCGTCGACGAACGTCGCGAAGTAGTCGCCGGCGAAGGCCAGGGAGAGACCCGCGGCGCTCGTCACGCCCGCGGCGAGCATGGAGAACCCGACGAGGAACGACACGAGCGGGCTGCGGAACGCGCGGTCCGCGAACACGGCCGCCCCGCCGGCCTGCGGGTACTTGGTCACGAGCTCGGCGTACGACCCGGCGGTCAGCAGGGCGAGGCCGAGGGCGACGAGGAGCGGCAGCCAGACGGCGCCGCCCACCTCGCCGGCCATCTCGCCGACGAGCGCGTAGACGCCCGCGCCGAGCACGTCGCCGAGGATGAAGAGGTACAGGAGCCGTCCCCCGACCGAGCGGGACAGCTTCGTGTCCGGGTCGGTGGCCTGCTGCTGGGGTGCGGTCGGTGCGCTCACCGCGTCACCGTGCCACGACCTCGGGTCGCTCGCGCCCGGTGCCGGACCGTGCGCCCGCCACGTGCGCCCGTCTCGTGCGCCCGGACGAACCCGCACGGGAACGGCGTGCGAGCCGCCGTGCGAGCCGACAGGAGGCGTGTGAGCGTGGGAGCCCCGGGTCCAGCCACGAGCCCGTCCGCACGAGCGCGACCGGCGGGACGGAGATCGTCCCCGCGTGCCTGCGTCGCGCTCCGTCGCGAGGAGACGAGCATGAGCGACACCCCGGAGACCTCGAGCGCTGCCCGCACCGTGCGCCGCGCCGTCGTGCTGGGCGGTGCCGGGTTCGTGGGCAGCCACGTGTGCGAGGCGCTGGTGGGACAGGGCGTCGAGGTCGTGTGCGTCGACGACCTGTCGACCGGGCGGGTCCGCAACCTCGACGCGCTGCGTGACGAGCCGCGGTTCCGCTTCGTCGAGGGAGACGTCAGTGCCGGGATCGACGTGCCCGACCCGGAACGGGTCGACCTCGTGCTGCACCTCGCGTCGCCCGCCTCGCCCGTGGACTACCTCCGGCTCCCGCTCGAGACCCTGCTCGTAGGGTCGGCGGGGACCCGCCACGGCCTCGAGCTGGCCGAGCGCGCGGGGGCGCGGTTCGTGCTCGCCTCGACGTCCGAGGTGTACGGCGACCCGGAGGTGCACCCGCAGCGCGAGGACTACTGGGGCCACGTGAACCCCGTCGGGCCGCGCAGCGTCTACGACGAGTCCAAGCGGTTCGCGGAGGCGACCACCGCCGCGTACCGCCGCAGCCGCGGCGTGGACACGGGGATCGTGCGGATCTTCAACACGTACGGGCCCCGGATGCGCGGGCACGACGGCCGTATGGTCCCGACGTTCGTGCGGCAGGCGCTCGCGGGCGAGCCGCTGACCGTCGCGGGCGACGGGTCGCAGACCCGGTCGGTGTGCTTCGTGGACGACCTCGTCGAGGGCATCCTCGCGTTCGCGCGCACCGACCACCCGGGCCCGGTGAACCTCGGCGACCCGACGGAGCTCACGGTGGAGCGCGTCGCGCGGGACGTGCTCGCGGCGACGGGGAGCGACGCCGGGATCGTGCACGTCGACCTGCCCGAGGACGACCCGCGCCGCCGTCGGCCGGACACGAGCCTCGCCGAGCGCACGCTCGGCTGGCGCGCCCGCACGCCGTGGGCCGAGGGCCTCGCCCGGACGGTCGAGTGGTTCCGCGCCGACGGCGGCGGCGAGACGCCCGTCGCGGTCGGCGCGGCGCGCGGCGGCGCCGCCGGCGAGGCCGGTGAGCCGGCATGAGGGTCTCCGTGCACGGCTGCGGCTACCTCGGGGCGGTCCACGCGGCGGCCCTCGCGCGCCTGGGGCACGAGGTCGTCGGCATCGACGTCGACCCGGCCCGCGTCGCGGCGCTCGCCGAGGGCCGCGCCCCGTTCTTCGAGCCGGGTCTCGCCGCGCTCCTCGCCGACCCGGGCGGCGCGGGGTCGCTCACGTTCTCGACCGACGTCGCGCACGCGGGCGTCGCCGACGTGCACTTCCTGTGCGTCGGCACGCCGCAGTCGGCGGGCAGCGGCGTCGCGGACCTGCAGCAGCTCGAGGCCGCGCTCGCGGCGCTGCGCCCCCACCTGCGCCCGGGGTCGGTGGTGGTCGGCAAGTCGACCGTCCCCGTCGGCACGGCCGCCAGGCTCGCGACGGACCTGCCCGACGGCGTCCGGCTCGCCTGGAACCCCGAGTTCCTGCGCGAGGGGCACGCGGTCGCGGACACGCTGCACCCGGACCGGCTCGTCTACGGCGTGCCCGACGACGGCGACGCGCTCGTCGAGCGCCTCGATGCCGTCTACGCGCGGCTGCTCGACGACGGCGTGCCCCGCCTCGTGACCGACCTCGCGACGGCGGAGCTCGCGAAGGTGGCCGCCAACGCGTTCCTCGCGACGAAGATCTCGTTCGCCAACGCGGTCGCGGAGGTGTGCGAGGCCGCGGGCGGCGACGCGGTCGCGCTCGTCGGCACCATGGCGCTCGACCGCCGGATCGGCGGCGAGTACCTGGGCGTGGGCCTGGGGTTCGGGGGCGGCTGCCTGCCCAAGGACATCCGCGCGTTCGCGGCCCGGGCGCGCGAGCTCGGCGTCGGCCCGGCGGTGTCGTTCCTCGACGAGGTCGACGCCATCAACGACCGCTGCCGGGAGCGCGCAGTCGTGCTCGCGCGCACCGCGTGCGGCGGCTCGCTCGCTGGGCGACGCGTGGCGGTGCTCGGCGCCGCGTTCAAGCCGGACAGCGACGACGTGCGCAGCTCGCCCGCCCTCGCGCTGGCCCGGGCGCTCGCCGCCGAGGGGGCCGACGTCGTCGTCACCGACCCGCAGGCGCTCGCGCTCGCGCAGGCGGCCGCCCCCGAGCTCGGGTACGCCACGGACGCGCGCGAGGCGGCGACCGGCGCCGACGTCGTGGTCCTCGCGACCGAGTGGGACGAGTACCGCGACCTCGACCCCGACACCCTGGCCGACGTGGTGCGGTCACCGCGCCTCGTGGACGCGCGCAACGCCGTCGACGGCGCGCGGTGGCGTGCTGCCGGGTGGGACGTGCGCTCGCTCGGGGTCGCCGCGCCGCGCGCGGCACGACCTCAGCCGAGCAGCCCCACGGCGTAGCCCACGAAGAACAGGGCCGTCACGACGGCGACCACGCCGACGACCCCGATCCAGACCCACGGCACGGCCCGGTGCGGGCCGTGCTCCTCGTGGCCCTGCGGCGCGCTCACCTGGTCCTCCGCGGGCGGGGTCTCGCCGGGCTGCACGTCGCCGCTCGCCGAGAAGTCGGCCGCGGACGAGCGGTGCGAGGCGTCCAGCGGGTCGGGATCGGGGGAGGCGGGTCCGGTCATGGTGCGGTCCTTCCGTCGGTGCGGTGGTGCTTGGTCGCTGCGGGTACGGTCGTCAGGGGCGGCGCGTCACGGGCGGCGCCAGTCGTCCGAGGTGAGGTGCGAGCCGGCCATCGGCCCCATGCGGAGCATGCCGCCGTCGACCGGCCAGGACGCACCGGTGACGTACGTCGCGGCCGGGCCGCACAGGAACGCGACGACGGCGGCGACCTCGCGCGCGTCCCCGGGCCGCCCGAGGGGGACGCCCGGGCGCGCCGTCGGGTGCGGGTCCTCGTCCTCCTGGCCGGTCATCGCCGTCGCGATCTCGCCGGGGGCGACGGCGTTCACCGTGATGCCGTGCTCCGCGAGCTCGAGCGCGGCGACCTGGGTCAGCAGCCCGAGCCCGCCCTTCGCCGCGCAGTACGGGGCGGCCCCGACGCGCGGCGCGTGCTCGTGCACGCTGGTCACGTTGACCACGCGGCCACCGCGCCCGCCCGCGACCATGTGCCGCGCGGCGGCCTGGGTCAGCACGAACGGGCCGTCGAGGTTCGTCGTCAGCACCTCGCGCCACGTCCCGAGGTCGAGGTCGAGGAACGGCGTCGCGGTGCCCGTCCCGGCGACGTTGACGAGCGCGTCGACCCGCCCGAGCTCGGCCGCCAGGGCGTCCACGGCGGGTGCCAGCGCGTCGAGGTCGGTGACGTCGACGCGGCGCGTCACGGCCGTCGCGCCGCGCTCGCGGACCTGGCGCGCGGTCTCCTGCGCCGCCTCCTCGTCGGCGTACCAGCACAGGCCGAGGTCGAAGCCGTCGGCCGCCAGCGCGACGGCGGTGGCGCGTCCGATGCCGGACTCCGAGCCCGTGACGAGGGCGACGGGGCGCTCGTGCGCTCCCTCGCCCGCGGGGGTCGCGGACCGGGCGGTGCGGGGGTCGAGATCGGGAGAGGTCATGACTCGACCCTCCGGACCTCGTCGCCCGCACGCATCTCGGCAGGGTCCTGCGGCCCCGCGAGGAGCGACCGCGCGGCCGCGACGACCTCGGCGACGGTGATGCGGCCGAGCGCCGGGTCGAGGTCGACGGCGTGCGGGTCGCCGCGGTAGCCGCCCGCCGCGTCGTCGGGCGCGTGCGCCGGCCCCTGCTCCGTGTCGCCGTGCCAGAGCACCGCGTGCCGCTCCGGGTCCACGGCGGGGCCCCACGTGGCGGGCGGCGTCGGGCCGAACAGCACCACCGACGGGGTGCCGTACGCGGTCGCCAGGTGGGCCACGCCCGTGTCCCCGCAGACGACGAGCCGGGCCGTCGCGACCACGTCGGCGAGCGCGGGCAGGTCGAGCGTCCCGGCCGCGTCGGTCACGCTGCCGGTCCCGTCCGGCGCCCCCGCGGGGCCGCCGAGGGCGGCGTCCGCGTCGGCCACGACCCGCGCGCACAGGTCGCGCTCGTCGGGGCCGCCCGTGACGACGACGTCGTGGCCGGCGGCCGCGACGTCGCGCGCGACGGCGGCGAAGCGGTCCGCGGGCCAGCGGCGCGCGCCGGACGCCGCGCCGGGGTGCACGACGACGTGGCGCCCGCGCGACCCCGGCGGGTCGAGCCGCAGGTCCTCGCGCGAGCACGCGCCGCCCGCCGCGGTGACGAGCCGGCACCAGCGGTCGACCTCGTGCTCGTCCGGGTCCCAGTCCGGCCCGTCGACCCCCGCGTCGCCCGACGCGAACGCGACGACCCGCTCCGGGGCGGTGTCGAGCAGCACCCGGTGGCTCTCGGGGCCGCTGCCGTGCAGGTTCACCGCCACGTGCCCGACGGCGTCCGCGCCGGTGAGCGTCCGCGCCTCCTGCGCCCAGACGAGCGGCTGGAGGCCGCGGGTCGGCACGACGCCGTCGACGAGGCCGAGGTCGCGCAGCCAGCCGCCGACCTCCGCTGGCGCGGCGAGGAGCACGCGCCGACCGGGCCACGCGCGCCGCACGCCCCGCAGCGCGGGCACGGCCGTCAGCGCGTCCCCGAGCCCGAGCGCGCGCAGCACGAGGACGGTCCCCTCGTCCTGCCCCGCGAGCCCCGGCAGGTCGGGTGCTAGCTCCGTCGCGCCCGCCGTCACGGCCACGACGTCTCGCCGGACGCCATGACGAGCATCTCGCGGATCTCGCAGCCCACCGGCTGGCGCAGCGCCGTCACGACGGCCGCCGCGGTCGCGCGCGGGTCGTTGAGGTCGGCGTCCGGCCCGGGCTTGTACTGCTCGGTGCGGCCGTCGAAGAACGCGGTGCGCATCCCGCCGGGCACGAGGCACGTGACGCCGACGCGGCCCGCGAGCTCCGCGGCGAGCGCCTGGGAGAACCCGCGCACGGCGAACTTCGACGCGCAGTAGGCGGTCGCGTCCGAGACCCCCTTGAGGCCGAGCGTCGACGCCACCGTGACGACCGTGCCGCGGCGCTCCTCGAGGAACGGCAGCGCGGCGCGCACGACGGCGACCGTGCCGAACAGGTTGACGCGCACGACGCGCTCCCACGTCTCGACGTCGATCTCGTCGAGGCGCCCGCACGCGTCGGTGCCGGCGGCCGTGACGACGGCGTCGGGCGGCCCGACCTCGAGCGCGAGCCGCTCGACCGCGGCGGCCGCGGCGGCGGAGTCGGACAGGTCGACGACCGCGTGCGGCACGCCGTCGGCGGGCGCGACCCGGTCCAGGACGACCGGCCTGCCGCCCGCCGCCGTCACCGCCTCGACGAGCGCGGCCCCCAGGCCGCTCGCGCCCCCGGTGACGTAGACGGTGCCGATCTCGCGGGGCATGGGGACGTCGGTCCGCTGGGCGGACGTGGTGGTGGTCATGCGGTGGTCTCCTCCGTCAGGGTGGGGACCCCGGGCGCGAACCGCCCGGAGCGTTCGAGGATCGAGGTCGTGGAGCGGCCGTCGACGTAGGGCAGGACGACGACCCGGCCGCCGTGGCGCCGGACCGTCTCCGCCTCGGGGAGCGTCTCCTCCGTGTAGTCGCCGCCCTTCGCCCAGACGTCGGGGCGCAGCCGGTCGAGCGCGGCGCGCGGGTCGTCCTCGTCGAACACGACGACGGCGGCCACGCAGTCGAGCGCGGCGAGGACCCGGGCCCGGTCGGCCTGCCCGACGACGGGGCGCTGCGGCCCCTTGAGCCGTCGCACGGACGCGTCGCCGTTGAGCAGGACGACGAGGTGGTCGCCCAGGCGCGCGGCCGCCTCGAGCGTCGCGACGTGCCCGGCGTGCAGGATGTCGAAGCAGCCGCCCGTGGCGACGACGGTGCCCCCCGCCGCGCGCAGCCGGGCGGCCACGGCCTCGGGCCCGTCGGGGTCCGACGGCGGGGCGTCCTGCGTCGCGCCGGAGGGGGCCGGGGCGGCGGACGCGCGGTCCGGCGCGTGCTCCCGGGCCGCGCCCGGCGTGCGGTCGGCGAGGGAGTCGGCCCGGCGTCGGTAGCCCTCCGCGCCGCCCGCCGCGACCCAGGCCGAGGCCGAGGCGACGGCGGCGACGACCGCCGGGACGAGGCCCTCGCCCCGGGCGAGAGCGACCGCGACCGTCGAGGCGAAGCGGTCGCCCGCGCCGCACGGGTCGCCGTGCGCCACGGTCGCGGGCACGTACGCGGGCTCGCCGTCCGCGCGCGCGACGAACGCCCCGCGGTCGCCCGCCGTGACGCACACCGCCCCCACGTCCCACGCGGCCGCGAGCGACCGCGCGAGGCCCCCGGGGTCGTCGGGCGTCGCGTCCAGGCCGAGCGCCTCCGCGGCGTCGAGCGCCTCCGCGAGGTTGGGCGTGACGAGCGCCGTCCCGGGCACCGGGGCGCCGCCGCGCGGGTGCGGGTCCCACACGAGCGTCCCGGTGCGGGCCGCGTGCGCGAGCGCGTCGCGGACCGGCCCGGCGTGGGTCGTCCCCGCGCCGTAGTCGGACACGAGCACGACGTCCGCGCCCGCGAGCGCCGCCCGCGCCGCGCGCTCCGACAGGTCGCCGGGCCGGGCGGGGCCGCCGTCGTCGACGCGCACGACGGTCTGGCCGCCGGAGCGCACGCGGGTCTTGCGTCGCGTCGTGCCGACCTGCGGCAGCGCGACGACGTCGAGGTGCGGGCGCAGCAGGGCCCGCAGCTCGGAGCCCGCGTCGTCGTCGCCGAACGGCGCGACGAGGCGCACGCTCGCGCCGTCGGCCGCGAGGAGCGCGGTGAGCCCCGCGCCGCCCGGGCTGCGCCGGACGCCGAGCGTGTCGACGACGGGCACGGGGCCGTCGGGGGAGAAGCGGGTGACCTGGCCGTCGACGTCGCGGTCGAGGAGCACGTCCCCGACGACGACGACCTGCGGTCCGGTCGCCGCCGCGGAGGCCGGTGCGGGCGCCGAGGCCGGTCGGTCGTCGGCCGACCCGGCGCCCGGGAGACCGGCCGCGGCGCGCGCCTCGCGGTGGCGCACGTGCGCGTCGAGCGCGGCGCACAGCGCGTGCACGACGACGAGGTGCAGCTCCTGGACGGACGAGGTCGACGCGCCGCGCAGGGCGAGCACGTCGTCGCACGCGGCCGCGAGCGCGCAGTCCCGCGGGCCCGTGAGCGCCCACGTGGTGAGGCCGAGCTCGCGGGCCCGGCGGGCCGCGGCGACGACGTTCTCGCTCTCGCCGGAGGTCGACAGGAGCACGAGCACGTCGCCGGGGCGACCGTGCGCCGCGACCTGGCGCGCGTACATCTCGGCGATGCCGTAGTCGTTGACGATCGCCGTGAGGCTCGACGTCTCCGCGTGCAGGCTGATCGCGGACAGCGGGGTGCGCTCGCCGTCGAAGCGGCCCACGAGCTCGGCGGTGAGGTGCTGCGCCTCGGCGGCGCTGCCCCCGTTGCCCGCGACGAGCAGCCGCCCGCCCGCGAGCACCGTGTCGGCGAGCCGCGCGCCCCACGCGTCGATCCGGCCCGCCTCGGCGGTGAGCAGGTCGAGGCCGTCGTGCAGGTCGTCGGCGTGCGCGCGCAGCCAGCGGCGCGCGGCGTCGTGCGGGCCGTCGCCGGACCCGGCACCGGGGGTGTCGCCGTAGGGCGTCCGGGGCGCGGTCACGGTGCGCTCACCGCCCGCAGCGCGGTGCGCCCGGCCGCCACCGGCCGGGCTCGGCCGCGCTCGGCCCGGCGGGCCGTGGTGACGCGCTCGTACGACTCGGCGGTGCGCTCGGCGACCGTGACCCAGCCGTACAGGTGCTCGGCGCGCAGCCGCGCGGCCGAGCCGAGGCGTTCCGCGAACGCCGGGTCGTCGGCGAGCCGGCGCAGCGCGGCGGCGAGCGCCCCGGGGTCGCGCGGCGGGACGAGCAGGCCCGTGCGCCCGTCGACGACCGAGTCGAGCAGCCCGCCCACGGCCGCGCCCACGACGGGACGCCCGCACGCGGCGGCCTCGAGCGGGACGATCCCGAAGGGCTCGTACCAGGGGTCGCACACGACGGCGTCGGCGGCGTGCATGAGGTCGCGCACGTCGTCCTGCGTCACGCTGCCCACGAACCGCACGCGGTCCGCGACGCCGGAGGCGACCGCGACGGCGCGCAGCCGCAGCACCTCTGGGTCGTCGTCGAGCGCGCCCGGCGCGGGGCCGCCCGCGACGACGAGCTCCGCGCCCGGCAGCGCGGCGAGCGCCTCGATGACGGTGTCGACGCCCTTGCGCTCGACGAGCCGGCCCACCGAGAGCAGGCGCAGGCGGCCGGGCTCGCGGTGCAGGTGCTCGGTGCGGTCCGGGTCGGGCAGGAAGCGGCCGAGGTCCACGCCGCACGGCACGACGTCGATGCGGTCGGGGTCGGCGCCGAGCGCGACGAGCTCGGCGACCTCGTCGGCGCACGTCGCGACGATCCGGTCGACCGCGCGGCACAGCAGGCGCTCGCGGGCCACGCGCTCGGCGGGGCTCGTGTCGTGCGCGCCCTGGTGGCGGCGCTTGACGGAGCCGAGCGCGTGGAAGGTCTGCACGAGCGGGACCCCGAGCGGGGGCGCGGACAGCAGGCCCGCGATCCCGGACATCCAGAAGTGGGCGTGCACGACGTCGGGCCGGGGCCCGGGCTCGATCCACCGCCGCAGGAGGTCGGCGCCGAACGCGTCCATGTGGGGAAGGAGGTCGTCCTTGGGCACGGGCACCGGCGGACCGGCGTCCACGTGCACGACCTCGACGCCGCGCGCGAGCGGGACGCGCTCCGGGAGGGACGCGTCGTCGCGGCGCGTGAACACCTCCACGCGGTGGCCCTGCGCGCCGAGCCGCGTGGCGAGCGACGCGACGTGCACGTTCTGCCCTCCGGCGTCGACGCCGCCGAGGGCGGCGAGGGGGCTGGCGTGCTCCGAGATCATCGCGATCTTCATGAGGTCACCTCCGTCAGGACCGTGTCCCAGCGCCGCAGGAACGCGGCGTGGGAGTAGTGCTCGAGCACGTGGGCGCGGGCCGCCCGGCCGTGCTCGCGGGCGTCGTCGGGGTCGGCGAGCCAGCGCCGCGCGGTCGCGGCGAGCTCGTCGGGACGGGCGCTGAGGTGCCCCGCGGCCGGGGGCACCGCGACGGGCGCCTCGGTGGTCGGCAGCGCGAGGACGGGCATCCCGAGCGCCATCGCCTCGAGCAGGGAGAGCCCGAGGCTCGTCCAGCGGTAGGGGTGCAGGTAGGCGCGCGACGTCGCGAGCCGCGCGTGCATCGCGGCCTGAGGGACGTCGTCGTGCAGGCCGTGCGGGAGGTCGTGCGGCAGGTCGTGCGGCGGGTCGTGCGGCGCGGCGCCGGGCGCCGCGAGGTGCTCGGCGAGCTTGCCGACGCCCATGCCGTAGACGTCGAGCGGCACGTGCCGCCCCAGCCCGACGAGCACGTCGGTCCCGGCGACGCGCCAGCGCCGCACGGGCTCGTTGACGACGACCCCGACGCTCGCCCGCTCCCCGGTGTACAGCGGGCCGGGGTCGGGGATGCCGTGGTCGACGACGAGCGTGCGCGCGTCGCCGGTGTCCCACATGAGCGCGTTGAACGCCGTGACGTGCACGATCGGCACGAGGCCCTCCTCGACGACCTCCAGGTCGGCGAGCGGGTGCCGGGTCGCGGCCGCGTGGCCGGTCGGGGCGTTGTGCTCGACGTAGACGGCCGGGACGTCGCGGCCGGGCACGAGCCCGGTCCAGCGCCGCAGCAGCTCGACCTCCTCGGGGCGCTGGAGCACCACGACGTCGATCGCGCGGTCCGCCGCGAGGTCGGCGAGCTCGTCCGGCGCGACCTCGCGCGCCCCGGGCGGCCAGTCCCAGGTGCGCGCGCGGCCGCGGCCGTCGGGCCCGCGGTCGGGGACGACCGGGACCAGGTACTCGTGGCCGCCGGCGACGAACGACGTCGCCCACGACCCGTGCACGTGCCACACGAGGATCCTCATCGGGTCACCCCCACGGTCCGGAGCGGTGTCGCGCGGGGCGCGGGCGTCCCCACGACGTGCGGGACGACGAGCCGGTCGACGGCCGCGACGACGTCGTCCGGGTCGACGCCGAGGCACGGGTGGCCGGGCACCGGGCACACCCGGGCGCGCGTGCCGCGGCACGCGGCCTCCTGGTCGCCGAGCAGGACGGTCGGCACGCCCCACGGCGCCCAGCGCTCCGCGGGGACCACGGGGGCGAAGAGGGACACGACGGGCCTGCCCACCGCGGCGGCCAGGTGCGCGGGCCCCGTGTTGCCGACGACGACGCACCGGGCGCCGGCGAGCACCGCGGCCAGGCCCGCGAGGTCCGTGCGCCCCGACAGGTCCCGCGCGCGCCCGGCGGCGACGTGCGCCGCGAGGTCCGTCTCGCCGGGCCCGCCCGTGACGACCACCTCGTGGCCCGCGCGGACCAGCGCCGCGACGAGGTCGCACGCGTGGTCGGGCGCGGGCGCCCGGGCGGGGACGGACGCGCCGGGGTGCACGACGACGTAGGGCCCCGCGGGCACGAGCGACGACACGTCGGGCAGCGGCCCGCGCACGCGCAGCCGGTCGCCGTCGGGCGGCGCGCCGAACCCCGCAGCGCGGACGAGGTCGAGCGCTGCTTCGACCTCGTGCAGGCCGTCCGCGCGGGTGTGCCGCACGTCCAGGAGCGAGCCCGGGTAGTCCTCGCTCACGGCGGCGACGCGCCCGACGCCCGCGACCTTGAGCAGCATCGCCGCGGGCAGCGGGCTCTGGTGGAACGAGGTGAAGACGACCGCGGCGGCGTAGCGCCTCTCGGCGAGGGTCGCCACGAGGTCGAGCACGCTCGCGCGGTCGACGGGCGGGGGCCGGTAGCCGGACCAGGGGGCGTCGAAGACGAGCACGTCGCGCACGTCCGGGAGCAGCTCTGCCGCCGCGCGCCCGGCGGGGGCCGCCAGGACGTCCACGCGGCCGCCGTCGCGCGCGGTCGCGTGCGCCATCGCCCGGACCGCGGGGCCCGTGAGCAGGACGTCGCCGTCGCTGTCGAGGCGCACGGCGAGCACGTCGGCGCTCATGCCGCACGCTCCTCGCCCGGCGCCGCCGCGGACGCGCCGGGAACCGACGCGTCGGGGGAGTGCTCCCGGCGCGGGCCGGGCAGGCGGTCGTCGAGCGCGCGGACCGCCGCAGCGAGGTCCGGCACGACGCACGGGGCGGCGGCGACCTCCTCGGCGCGCGTCACGGGCGTCGGCACGAGGACCGGGGTCGCGCCCGCGGCGAGCGCGGCGGCCACGTCGGCGCCGATGTCGCCCACGACGGCGCACCGCCACGGCTCGACGCCGAGGTCGGCCGCCGCGGCGAGCACGAGGCCGGGACCGGGCTTGCGGCACGCGCACGCGTCGTCCGGCGCGTGCGGGCAGACCTGCCACGTGTCGAACGGGCCCAGCAGCTCCTCGACGCGCGCGTTCACGGCGTCGACCTGCGCGCGTGTGAGGAGCCCGCGCCCGACGCCGGACTGGTTGGACACCACGCCGAGCCGGACCCCGCGGGCGCGCAGGTCGTCGAGCACGGCGCGGGCGCCCTCGACGGGACGCACCGCCGCCGGGTCGCCGTTGTACGGGACGTCGTGCACGAGCGTGCCGTCGCGGTCGAGGAGCACGGCCGCGAGCGGCGGCGGCCACGGCTCGAGCCCGCGCCGGGCGGCGAACGCGCCCGCGACGCGGTGCCGCACCGCGGCGAACGGGATGGCGGCGCTCGTCCACGCCATGCGCCGCAGCTCGGGCCCGAACGCGTCGTCGCCCGGTCGCGGCCCCGGCGCGAGGCGGCGCCCGAGGAACTGCACGGTGAGGGCCGCCCACCCGAGCACGCCGAGCGCCGCGACGCGCGGGCGCCGCGCGACGAGCCCGCCGACGCCGACCGCGGCAGCCGCGACGGTCGCGACGTGCCACGCGAGGCGGCCGCGGCCGGTCTCGGCACGCTCGCGCCACCCCGGCCCGTGGAGGGCGCGGAACGTCGCGTCGTCGCGGGTCCCGGCCTGGACGCGCAGGCTCACGGCGTCGTCCGCGGGGCGCACGGGGTGCGTCGTCGTGCGCGTGCCCCGCACGAGCTCCCAGCCCGCCTCGCGCACGCGCAGCGCGAGGTCGGCGTCCTCGCGGTAGGCGCGGGGGAAGCGCTCGTCGAACCCGCCGACCTGCTCGAGCGCGGCGCGCCGGTACGCCATGTCGGCGGTCGCCCAGGCCGCGCGCTCGAGCCCGGCGGTCCCGCGCTCCCAGTCCGTCGGACGGCGGTGCGCGGGCAGCGGCACGTGCAGGCGGCCCTGCACGCCGCCGGTGCGGGGCGTCGCCGCCGCGAGGTCGTGCGCGAGGAGGCGCGCCCACCCGGCGGGGAGCTCGACGTCGTCGTCGAGGAGCACGACCCACGGCGCGGTCGTCGAGCGCCACCCGGCGTTGCGCGCGGCGGCCGGGCCCCGGCCCCCGGTGCGCACGACGCGTGCGCCGAGCGCACGGCCGGCGTCCCCGAGGTCGAGCGGGTCGGGCACCGGGTCGGTCGAGCCGGGCGGCGGCAGGCGGCGGTCGTCCGCGACGACGACCTCGGCCGGCCCGGGGGAGCCCGGGCCGTCGGCCTGGGCGACGAGGGACTTCAGGAGCCGGTCGAGCGACGGGCGGCCGATGGAGGGCACGACGACGGCGTACGGCACCGGGGGAGCGGGACGGCCCGCGGGCGCGCTCACGCCGTCGCCCCGGACGGAGCGGCGAACACGTCGGGCCGGCGCACGAGGTGCGGGCCGAGCACGAGCGCGTCCACGGGGGCGGACCCGAAGAGCTCGAGCGCGTCGCGCGGGTCGTCGACCATGGGGCGCCCCGCGGTGTTGAGGCTCGTGTTGACGACGACCGGCAGCCCGGTCAGCTCCTTGAACGCCCGGATCGTGGCCCGCAGGCGCGGGGTCGAGTCGTCGACGGTCTGGATGCGCGCGGTCCCGTCCACGTGCACGACGGCGGCGATCCGGTCGCGCCACGCGGGCGCCACCTCGTGCACGAAGAGCATGTACGGGCTCGGGACCGGACCGCCGGAGAAGATCTCCGCGGCGTCCTCGAGCAGGACCATCGGCGCGACGGGCCGGAACTGCTCGCGGCCCTTGACGTCGTTGAGCCGCTCCAGGTTCTCCACCGGCCCGGGATGGGCGAGCAGGGAGCGGTGCCCCAGCGCGCGCGGTCCGAGCTCGGCGCGGCCGTCGAACCACGCCACGACGCCGTTGTCGGCGAGGATGCGTCCGACCTCGGCGGGCAGGTCGTCGGGCGTCGTGAACGGCACCTGCGCGGTGCGCAGCCACCGGGCGAGCGCCTCGTCGCCCCACGCCCGGCCGAGCGCCGCCGAGCCCATCGGCTCGACGGTGTCGCCCGCCTCCGCGGCGAGCTGGAGGGCGGCGCCCAGCGCCGTGCCGGAGTCGCCCGCCGCGGGCTGGACCCAGACCTCCTCGAACGGCGACTCGCGCCAGACCCGCGAGTTCGCGACGCAGTTCAGCGCCGTGCCGCCCGCCATGGTCAGCACGCGGTCGCCCGTCTGCCCGTGGAGCCACGTCGCGAGGTCGACGAGCACCTCCTCGAGCCGCGCCTGCACCGACGCCGCGAGGTCGGCGTGCTCGGCCCGGCCGCCGTGCGCGGTGCCCCACGTGCCGTCGTCCGTGCGGCGCGGCGCCCAGCGCTCCCAGTCGGGAACCTCGGCGACGAAGCCGCCGTCGCCGGTCGCGTAGAGCACCTCGCGCAGGTCGTCGAGGAAGCGCGGCTCGCCGTACGACGCGAGCGCCATGACCTTGTACTCGTCGCTCGACCGCAGGAAGCCCAGGTGCTCGGTGAGCGACTCGTAGACCAGCCCGAGCGAGTGCGGCAGCTCCTGGCTCGCGAGCACCTCGAGGCGGCCGTGGTCGTACCGGCCCGCGAGGTGCGACGAGCGCTCCCCGCGGCCGTCGAGCGACAGGACGCTCGCGACCGGGAACGGCGACGCCAGCGCGGCCGACGCCGCGTGCGCGACCTCGTGCGGCACGAACCGCACCGTCGCGGGGGACAGGCCCGGCAGCGCGGTGGCGAGGAACTGCGGCGCGCGCTCGGCGTACTGCACGCGCAGCCAGTCCCACGGGTCCGGCAGGCCCATCTCCTCGGCGGGCTTGGCCAGCGCCGGGTCGAACGAGTACGCGACGGCGTCCAGGTCCTGGGGGCGCAGCCCGCCCTCCTCGAGGCACCAGGCCATCGCCTTCTCGGGGAGCTCCCACGCCGCGAACGGCAGCGGTCGCTTGCCGTGCTTGCGCCGCGAGAAGCGTTCCTCCTCCGCGGCGGCGACCACCCGGCCGTCGACGACGAGGGCGGCGGACGGGTCGTGGAACAGGGCGTTGACTCCGAGGACGCGCATGGGCTGCGAGCCTTCCTCGTTCGGGTCAGGCTCGTGGTGCGCCTCGAGAAACCGGGGGCACTGGACCTGACGCGTGCGGGTCGGCTCTGCTGCAACCCGACTTCACCCTGACCCGGGGAAGCGGTTCTCGCACGCCGACGTCGCACCCATGGGTAGTTCTCTTCGTGTGATTCCCGGGAGGCCTGCATGACCACGACCACCACACCCACCACCCACCCCGACCCGACCACGCCGGCCGCGGGCGAGCGCCGCCTCGACCGGACCGACCCGGCCACGGGTCGGCCCGCCGCCCCGGTCCGCTGCGCGGGCGCCGACGAGGTCGACGCCGCCGTGCGCGCCGCCGCGGCCGCCTGGCCCGCGTGGCGCGCGACCCCGCCGGGGGAGCGGGCCGGTGCCCTGCGCGCCGCCGCCCGCGCGGTGCGCGCCGCCCTCGACGAGCTCGGCGACCTGCTGTGCACGACCACCGGACGGCTGCGGGCCGAGGCGCGCGCGTCGGCCGAGGTCGCCGCCGACCTGCTCGACGAGGCCGCCGTCGCGGGTCTCGGCCGTGCAGGGCGTGTGCTCGCGGGCGACCCTGCGGCGCTGGACGTCGTGCGCCGCGAGCCGCGCGGCGTCGTCGCGGTGATCACGCCGTGGAACGACCCCTACCCGGCGGCCGCCGGGCTGCTCGCCGCGGCGCTCGTCACCGGCAACACCGTGGTGCACAAGCCGTCCGAGCGCAGCGACGCCCCCGGCGTGCGCCTCGCCGAGATCGTGGCGGGCGCGCTCCTGCCGGACGTCCTGCGCGTCGTCAGCGGCGACGGCGGGACGGGCGCGGCCGTCGTCGCGCACGACGACGTCGCCCTGGTCGCGCACGTCGGCTCCACGGCCGCGGGCCGGCGCATCGCCGCCGCCGCCGGCGCGCGCGGTGCGAAGGTGCTGCTCGAGAACGGCGGCAAGGACCCGCTCGTCGTGGACGCGGGCGTCGACCCGGTGCTCGCCGCGCGACAGATCGCGACCGGCGCGTTCACCAACGGCGGCCAGCTGTGCACCGCCGTCGAGCGGGCGTACGTCGTCGAGGAGGTCGCGGACGCGGTCGTCGCCGAGCTCGCGCGCCTCGCCGACGCCGTCGTGGTGGGCGACCCGGCCGACGACGCGACGACCATGGGACCGCTCGTCGACGACGCGCAGCTCGCCGTCGTCGAGGAGCACGTGCAGGGGGCGCTCGCGGCGGGTGCCGAGGTCGTGACCGGCGGCCGGCGGCTCGACCGGGCCGGGTCGTACTACGCGCCCACGGTCCTCGACCGGTGCCCGGACGACGTGGACCTGCTCACGACGGAGACGTTCGGCCCCGTCGCGCCGGTCGTGCGCGTCGCCGACTTCGACGAGGGCCTGCGACGCGCGTCCGCGTCGGCGTACGGGCTGGCGGCGACCGTGCTCACGCCGTCGCTCGCCCACGCGCTGCGCGCGGCGGACGTGCTCGACGTCGGCACGGTCAAGGTGAACGCGGTGTTCGGGGGCGCGCCGGGCGGGTCCGCCGACCCGCGGCGCGGCAGCGGCGGCGGGGCCGGGTACGGGCCGGACCTGCTCGACGAGATGACCGTGCGCAAGGCCGTCCACCTCGAAGCGCTGGGGGAGCCGTGAGCCGCCGCGCGAGCGCGACGCTCACGTTCGGCGGGACGGCGACGGCGCTCCTGCGGTTCGGGCGCTTCACCGTGCTCACCGACCCGAACTTCCTGCACCGCGGCCAGTGGGCCTACCTCGGCAAGGGTCTCGCGTCGCGGCGCCGCACCCAGCCCGCGCTCGGGCCGACGGGCCTCCCTCCGCTCGACGCGATCGTGCTGTCCCACCTGCACGGGGACCACTTCGACCGGGTCGCGCGGCGCGGCCTGACGCGACAGGTGCCGCTCCTCACCACGCCGTCCGCGGCGCGGCGTCTGGCGCGGTACCACTTCGCGACGGTCGGCATGCCGACCGGCACGATCGAGACGTTCCGCTCGGGGAAGGAGACGCTCGACGTGGAGTCGGTCCCGGCGATCCACGCGCGCGGCGTCATGCGCTCGCTGCTGCCGGAGGTCATGGGCACCGTCTACACGCACCGCGTGGACGGCGACCGCCAGACCCAGGTCTACGTCACGGGCGACACGCTCACGGGCGACCACGTGGACGTCGTCGCGGACGCGTTCCCGCACCTGGACTCGGTGGTCGCGCACCTGGGCGGGACGCGCATCCTCGGCCGGACCGTGACCATGGACGACGTGCAGGGAGCGGACCTCGTGCGGCGCGTCGGCGTGCCGCTCGTCGTCCCGATCCACCACGACGACTACGGCGTGTTCCGCAGCCCGCTGCGCGACTTCCTCGCGCGGTCGCCGGAGCTGCCCGGGGTCGAGATCCGGCCCGTGGCGCGGGGCGCGACGGTCGACCTCCGGGTCGACTGACGGGCGGATGCCCACCGCGGGGGGCCGCCCGGCGACCCACCGGGAACAGCGACCTTGTGGTCGGTTTTCGTGAGGGGTCCGGCCCAACTTTTCGTCTCAATATTTCAACTTCTGACTTGGCATCAGCGAAAGTCGCGCTTAGGGTCGAACGCAGCGCGGGGCCAGGACGGCGCCGCGCAGGCCCCGGTCCCCGGGGCCGTCCACCCATCCGGGTCGACCGATCAGCGGCGATCGTCGAGCAGCGGCACCGAGCACAGGTGCCGCGCTGCTGGTCGGGGACCACGGGCTCCTCGATCCACGTCAAGGAGGACGTTGTGCACAGACCATCCACGAGCCGACGCAGGCTCGCCCGAGGCGCCGCGGCGGCGCTGTCCGCCGCGTTGCTCGTCCCGCTCGCGATGAGCGGGGCGAGCGCGCACCCCGGCCACGGCGGAGACGAGAGCGAGACCGCCGCCGAGGCCGCGCAGGACGACGCGGCACTCGACTGGAACAACTACGAGAAGGTCCTGCTGAGCAAGGACACCGGTGAGCCGATCGACCTCGCCGTGCTGCCCGACTCGCGGGTCCTGCACACCGCGCGCGACGGCGTCGTCCGTCTCACCGACACCGCGACCGGGCGGACGACGCAGATCGCGAAGCTCGACGTCTACGCGAACTCCGAGGACGGGCTGCAGGGCATCTCCCTGGACCCGGACTTCGAGGAGAACGGGTTCGTCTACCTCGTGTACGCGCCCCGCGTCATGGAGGGCACCTCGCCCACCGGGGTCGAGTACCCCGAGACGACGCCGCAGGGCAGCGCGCCGAACTCGCTCCCCGCGGGCGAGGACGAGAGCTACTGGGACCGGTGGCTGGGCTACAACCAGCTCTCGCGGTTCACGTGGGACGCGGAGAGCAGCACGCTCGACCTGGACAGCGAGCGCGCGATCCTCAAGGTCGACGCGCAGCGCGGCCAGTGCTGCCACGTCGGCGCCGACATGGCGTGGGACGCGGAGGGCAACCTCTTCCTGTCCACGGGTGACAACACCCCGGCCGGTGCCCCCGGCGCCGACGGGTACGCCCCGAACAACAACGCGCCCGGCATGAACCCCGGGTTCGACGACCGCCGCAGCGCGGGCAACACGAACGACCTGCGCGGCGCGATCCTGCGGATCAACCCGATCGAGGACATCGCCCCCGGCACCGAGGTCGGGCCCGGCACCACGTACACGATCCCCGAGGGCAACCTCTTCGACGACCCGCAGTACGAGGGCTCCGAGGACCTGGTGCGCGAGGAGATCTACGTGATGGGGGTGCGCAACCCCTTCCGGATCGACTACGACCTCGAGTCCGGCGCGCTCGTCTGGGGCGACTACGGCCCCGACGCGGCGAACGCCAACCCCGACCGCGGCCCCATGGGCTACGTCGAGTGGCAGCTCACGACCGAGCCGATGAACGGCGGCTGGCCCTACTGCCACGGACCCAACGCGAACTACAACGAGTGGGACTTCGCGACGGGCACGCCCGGCGAGTGGTTCGACTGCGAGGCCGGCGCGAAGAACAACTCCACGTGGAACACCGGTCTGGACGTCGTCCCGCCGGCCACGGCGCCGCAGGTCTACTACGGCGACCGCCCCGGCGACCAGCCGGAGCTGCTCGACCCGCTGGTCGAGCTGGGCGGCGGCGGCCAGGCGCCCATGGGCGGCCCGATCTTCCGCTCCGCCGACTACCCCGACGCGCCGGGCAAGTTCCCCGCGTACTGGGACGGCAAGCCGTTCATGGCGGAGTTCTCCCAGGACTACGTCGTCGCGTTCACGCTCGACGAGCTCTCGTCGGCCGGTGAGGTCACCGCGGTCGAGGACTTCCTGCCCAACGCGCACCTGGAGACGGTGAACCAGCCGATCTGGGACAACGTCATGGACATGGAGTTCGGTCCGGACGGGTCCATGTACGTCCTGGAGTACGGGGACGGCTTCTTCCGCCAGAACCCGGACGCCGGGCTGTACCGCATCACCTACGGGTCGGAGAACAAGACCCCGCGCGCGGCGATCTCGGCCACCCCGGTGTCGGGCAGCGACGCGCCGCTCGAGGTGACGTTCGACGCCTCGGCGACCACGGACGCGGAGACCCCGAACGAGGGCCTGACCTTCGACTGGGACTTCGACGCCGACGGCGAGTACGACGCCCAGGGCGAGACGGTGACGCACACGTTCACCGAGCGCGGCCGGTTCGCCGTGCAGCTGCGCGTCACGGACCCGGAGGGCAACTTCGGCCTCGCGATCCAGCAGGTCACCGTCGGCAACACCGCCCCGGAGATCACGCTGAGCCAGCCGGACGGCGCGGTCTTCGACTGGGGCGACGCCGTCCCGTACACCGTCGCGGTGCACGACGCCGAGGACGGCGACGAGCCGGTGTGCACCAACATCCAGTACACGTTCGGCCTCGGCCACAACGAGCACGCCCACCCCGAGGTGAGCGGGCGCGCCGCGGTCACCGAGGACGGCTGCGGCTTCACGATCCAGACGAGCCCCGACGCCGTCGAGCACGGCGAGGGCGAGAAGATCTTCGGCACGCTCGTCGTGACCTACACGGACAAGGCCCAGGGTGACGTCCCCGCCATCACCGGCGAGGCCACGCACATCCTCAAGCCGCAGGCGCAGCAGGCCGAGTGGTACGACGCGGCCGAGGGCGTCGAGGTCGTCGAGGACCCGGCGGCGAACGCCGGCCGCTATGTCACCTCGTTCGACGAGGGCGACTCGTTCACCTACCGGCCGCTCGCGCTCGTCCACGCCCCGACGGGCGAGGCCGTCGACGAGGTCACCGTCCGCGGCAGCGGCGAGGGCACCGTCACGCTGAGCTGGCAGGGTGCGGGGGCCGAGTCCTCCGAGCCGCTGGCCGACTTCGCCTTCACGGGCGAGGGCTGGCAGGACGTCACGCAGACGCTGAGCAGCGTGCCCGAGGGCACCGGCTCGGTCGTCGTGACGACCACCGGCGGCGTGGACGTCGACGCGGTGACGTTCGCCGTGGGCGAGGGCAGCACCGAGCCGGTCGTCGTGCCGGCCGAGCAGGTGTCCATCCAGATGTTCTCGCTCATCCCGTGGGTCAACGAGGCGGGCCTCCCGGCCGTCCTCGAGCGCCTGTCGGAGATCGGCTTCAAGAACATCGAGCCCTTCGGCGGCAACTTCTCCGGCTACACCGCCGAGGAGTTCCGTGCGCTGGCCGACTCCTACGGCCTGAGCGTGAAGTCGTCGCACTACAACGTCGACGAGGCCACGTTCGACGCGACCCTGGACTACGTGGGGACGCTCGGCCAGGAGTACGTCGGCTCGGGCGGCTGGCCCGCACCGGGGATCGGCACCTACGAGAACACGCTCGCGACGGCCGAGGCCATGAACCGGCTCGGGGAGCGGGCGGTCGACGCCGGCTTCACGAAGTTCTTCGGCCACAACCACGACGGCGAGTTCCGCACGACGTACGAGCACGAGGGGGAGACGCTCTCGGCCTGGGAGATCCTGGTCCGCGAGACGAACCCCGAGTACGTGACGTTCCAGCTCGACGTCGCGTGGGCCGCCCACGCGGGCGTCGACGTCCCGGCGCTCATCGAGCAGTACGGCGACCGGATCGAGCTGCTCCACGTCAAGGACGCCACGGGCCTGAACGCGGGCGGCCGCCCGTCGTTCACCAACCTGGGCGAGGGCGAGGTGCCGCTCCAGGAGATCCTCACGGCGGCGCAGGAGGCCGGCGTCGCGTACTACGTCCTCGAGTGGGACCAGGCGCCCGACGGCGAGGACTTCGCGGCCCACGGCTTCGAGTACCTCACCGGCGTCCCCGCCGGCGAGGCCGGGCCCGACGTCACGGCGACCGCGCAGGCGCGCTGCCTCGCGGGCAAGACCTACGTCGCGGTCCGTGCCCTCAACGAGGACGACGTGCCGCTCACCGTGACGCTCGAGACGCCGTACGGCACGAAGACGGTCGAGAACGTCGCCCCGGGCGCGAACGCCTACCAGTCGTTCGCGGTCCGCTCCGGCGAGGTCGAGGCCGGCTCCGCCACGGTCACCGCCACCGACGCCGAGGGGAGGACGGCCACGGTCACGGCCGAGCACGACGCGCTGTCGTGCGGCTGACACCGGCCTGACGCGCAGGAGCGCCGGGTGAGGCGGACGTCCGACGCCGCCTCACCCGGCGCTCGCGCGTCCGGGCACCGACCCGCTCCGGACGCACGGCGGCCCGGGTGACGCACGCGTCACCCGGGCCGCCGTCGTTCGGGCCTGTCAGCCCTCCTTGACCTGGTCGCGGACGTCCGCCGCGGCCTCCTTGCCGTGCTGCCCCACGGACTGCGCGGCGTCCTTCGCGGCGTCGCGGACGGCCTCGGCGCCCTCCTTGGCGGGCTCCTTGAGGTCCTGCACGACCTCCTGCGCCGTGGACTTCACGTCCTCGACGAGCGGGGCCGCCTTCTCCTTGACCCCGACGGCGGCGCGCTGCTCGGCGCGGCTCGACGGGAGGAGGGAGGCGACGACGAGGCCCACGCCGAAGGCCACGAGGCCGACGGCGAGCGGGTTGCCCTGCGTCTGCTCGCGCACCGCCCGCGGGGCGGAGCCCACGGTGTCGGCGACCGAGGACGCCGTGCTGCGCGCCGAGTCGGCGACCGACGAGGCCGCCTCGCGCCCGCGGTCGGCGACGCCGTGCGACGTGTCCCGGGCTGAGCCGACCGTGTCGTGCGCGCTGCCCATGACGCGGTCCTTGACGCTCGTCACGCCCGACCGCACGCGGTCCACCTGGCGGCGCGCCACGTTGCCGGGCTTGACCTTCTCCCCGAGGGCGTCGACGTCGCGGCTCAGCTCGGTCCGCGTGCGCTCGATGTCCGCCCGGATCTCCTCCGGATCGCTGGTGCTCATGAGTTCTTCTCCTCGTGTCCTCGGACGGCGTTCGGGATCTTCTTGAGGGTGTCCGTGGTCTCGGGCATGCCCCCGACCGTGCGCAGCTCCTTGCGTCCGCGCGCCGCGAGCACCGCGGCGACGATCGCCCAGAGCACCGCGACGACGACGGCCGACCAGCCCCGGCCCATGACGGCGCCGAGCGCCCACCACAGCGCCACGGAGAGGAACAGCAGGACCATGTGGCCCGCCACCCCGGCGCCGGCGAGCATCCCGGCGCCCTTCCCGGCGCGCTGCGCGGACTGCTTGGCCTCCGCCTTGGCGAGCTCGACCTCCTGGCGCACGAGGGTCGACAGGTCGCGGCTCACCTCGGCGACGAGCTCGCCGAGGCTCTGCTGCTCGGCCTGCTGGTCCGCCGACGTCGGCGCGGGCTGCGGCGTGGCCGCGAGGCCCGGGTCGGGGCCGCTGCCCGTCGTGTGCCGACCGGTGCCCGCCGCGGCGAACGGGTCAGGGGTGTACGACATCGGGGCCACCTCCCGGCCGGGCGCCCGAGCCGGGCGTCGTGGGCGGGTACGACGGCGCCGGGGGAGCGCCCTCGGCCGACGTCGCGACGTCGGGGTCGTGCGCCAGGCGGTCGTTCGCGAGGCCCGGGTACGCGCCCGCCGTGCCGATGTCCGGCGCGCCCGTCGTGCCCGTGCCCCCGGTCGTGCCCGGCACGCCGGTGGTCCCGGTCGTGCCGGTCCCGCCGACGGTCCCGGTGCTCCCGGTCGTCGCGCCGGTGGTCGTGCCCGTGCCCGTGGTCGTGCCGAGCGGTGCGGCGTGCGCGCCGCGCGTCGCGGACGGCGTCGACCCGGTGCCGCCGCTCTGCTCGCGGTCGGAGCCGGTGTCCGGTGCGTCCTTCATCCCGCGCACGAGGCGCCCGACCAGCAGGCCGGCCCCGGCGGCGAGGAGGAGGAACGTCCCCGGGCGGCGCCGCGCGAAGTCCTCGACCTCGTGCAGCACCGACGCGGGCTCGCGGTCCTCGAACCACTGCGCCACCTGCCCGGTGGCGTCCCCGGCGCGCCGCACGAGCTCGGTCGCGTAGCCCGGGTCCTCGGTGCCGTCCGCCATCTGGCGGAGCTCGTCACCGAGGGACCGCAGCCCGCTCGCGAGGCGCTCCTGCTGCGTGCGCGCCTGGTCGCTGAGCTCCGTCCTCGTCTGGTCGACCAGGCCGCGGGCGCGGTCCGTGGCCTCGTGCGCGACGTCGCGCGCCTTCTCCTTCGCGTCCTGCGCGACCTCGCGTCCGGCGTCGCCCGCGTGGGACGCGGCCTCGCTCGCGCGCTGCTTCACCCCGGACGCGGCGCCGCCGCCGTCCCCGGTGCCCTGCGCCGTCCCGACACCCGGCGAACCGGGCCCCGAGCCGTACGGCACGTTCGTCTCGCTCATGGTCGGACTCCCGTCGTCGTCGCCGCTCGTGCGGCGTGACTGGCGACGGAGCGGTAGCCGTGCCGGGCTCTCGCTCCGCCGGTACGGCCACCTCCTGGACCACCTCCCACGCTAGGCGCGGGCCGCGCGCACACAACTGGAACGAGGGGTCGCCCGCAGGTTGCGAGCGGGCGGGGCCTTGCGACCGTGGGAGGAGGTCCAGCAGCCTGCCGCCCCCGCCGGGCCGGGCCCGGCAGCACGACCGCGCCCCCGGGCGCAGGAGGTTTCGACCATGGCCACAGGAGAGACCGGGTTCGACGACGTCACGTTCGACCTCATCTCGGTGCAGTACCACTCGCTCAAGGCCGGGCACGACTACGGCCAGTACGTGCGCGACGCCCGGAACGCGGGCAAGGAGGAGATCGCCGCGTTCTTCGAGAAGGTGATGGCGGAGGACTCCGAGCGGGCCCAGCAGTGCCACCGCTTCCTCGCCGACCTGACCCAGGACGGCACGTCCGCGACGTCCCCGCAGGGCTCCCAGCAGGGCTGATGCACCGCCGGCCGCCCGCTCGGGAGCCGGTTCGGCTCGCGAGTCGGGCGGTCCGTGGGGAGCATGGCGGTGGCGTCGAGCAGGGGCGCCGTCCGCGCGAGCGTCAGGAACACGTGATGACCTCCACCGCCCTCCCCGCCCACGTCCCCACCGCCGGGTCGGCGACCACCACCGGCCCGGCGGACGAGCCCGCGCCCGGAGCCTCGCCGGCACCGGGGTCGGGCCGCCTGCCGCGGCCCCGTCCGCGGGGCCCGTTGAGCGCCGCGCTCCTCGCCGCGCTCGTCGAGCCCCCGGGTGCGGCCGACCTGCGGCCGGTCGAGGACGCCGTCGGGCCGGCGCTCGACGCCGCGGCCGGGACGATCCTGCGCGACGAGGACGTGCAGCTCACCCTCACCCTCCTCTACGAGCTCCACTACCGCGGGGTCGAGGGCGTCGACGACGACTGGGAGTGGGACCCGGCGCTGCTCGCGGTGCGGGCACGTCTCGAGGCCCCGTTCGAGGCCGCGGTGCGCGGGCGCGCCGGCCGGCCGGCGTGCGACGCGACCGACGCGGCGGGCGTCGCGCGACGGCTGTTCGAGCTCGCGGCGGCCGACGACGGCCCGAGCCTGTCGCGGTACGTCGCCAAGCGCGCCGACGCGGGGCAGGCGCGCGAGCTCCTCGCGCTGAAGTCCCTCTACCAGCTCAAGGAGGCCGACCCGCACACGTGGGCGGTCCCGCGGCTCGCGGGCGTGCCGAAGGCGGCGCTCGTGGAGATCCAGGCGGACGAGTACGGCGGCGGTCGGCCCGGCCGCATGCACGCCGAGCTGTTCGCGCAGGCGATGCGCGGCGTCGGGCTCGACGACACGTACGGCCGCTACGTCGACGCCGTGCCCGCGGTCGTGCTCGCGGCCCTGAACACGATGTCGCTCTTCGGCCTGCACCGGCGCCTGCGGGGCGCGATCGTCGGCCACCTCGCCGCGTTCGAGATGACGTCGTCGGTGCCGAGCCGCCTGTACGGCAACGGCTTCCGCCGCCTCGGGCACGACGCGGACACCACCTGGTACTTCGACGAGCACGTCGAGGCGGACGCGGTGCACGAGCAGATCGCGGCGCGCGACCTCGCGGGGCGCCTCGTCGAGCAGGAGCCCGCTCTGCGCGACGACGTCCTGCTCGGCGCGGCCGCGTGCCTGGCCGTGGAGGGCGACGTGGCTGCCCACGCGCTCGAGCGCTGGCAGCAGGGCGCCTCGGCGCTGCGCGTGCCGCTCGCCCCCGCCGTCGAGCCGCAGCCGGGCACCGGCCCCGCCGCGGCGCAGGAGGGCGACGCGCCGCGTGGCTGACGTGACCTACGTGCTGCCGCTGCGCCGCGAGCAGCCCGACGAGCCGGCGACGGCCGAGCTGTCCGCCTACCTGCACGACCTCGCGCGCCACGTCGAGGTCGTCGTGGCGGACGGGTCGCCCGGTCCCGTCCGCGACCGCCACGCCGCCGCCTGGGGCGGCGCGGCGCGCACCCTCGCCGTCGGCCCGCCGCCCCCGGGCTGCAACGGGAAGGTGGTCGGCGTCCTCGCCGCCCTGGCCGCGACGACCGCGCCGCGCCTCGTCCTGGCGGACGACGACGTGCGCTGGGACGCCGCGACGCTCGACCGGGCCCTCGCGGCGCTCGACGACGCCGACGCCGTCGTGCCGCAGAACGTGTTCGACCCGCTGCCGTGGCACGCGCGCTGGGACACCGCGCGCTCGCTCGTGAACCGCGCGCTCGGTCACGACTGGGCGGGCACGGTGGTGCTGCGGCGCGACGCGCTCGGTCCCGACGGGTACGACGCCCGCGTGCTGTTCGAGAACCTCGAGCTGGAGCGCACCGTGCGCGCCCGCGGCGGGACGGTCGTGCACCGTCCCGACCTCCTCGTGGCCCGGCGCCCGCCGCCGACGCGGAAGTTCGTCGAGCAGCGCGTGCGCCAGGCGTACGACTCGTTCGCGCAGCCCGTGCGGCTCGCCGCGGAGCTCGCGCTCGCCCCGCTCCTCGGCGCGTGCGTCGCGGGTGCGGTGCGGTGCCGCGGGCCGGTGCGCGCGGCGTGGCTGGGGACGCTGGTGGCGCTGCTCGCGGGCGTCGTCGCGCTCGCCGAGGCGGGACGACGGCGTGCCGGGGGCAGCGCGGCGTGGCCCGCGTCGTCGGCGCTGTGGGCCCCCGCGTGGTTGGTCGAGCGGGCGGTGTGCGTGTGGGTCGCGGTCGTCTGGCGCGTCCGCGGCGGCGTGCCGTACGCCGGCACGCGGATCCGCCGGGCCGCACACCCGACGGCCGCGCTGCGCGGCGCGACGACGCGGGCGGTGGCCGCATGACGGGCGCCGGGGGTGCGTCGCGCGAGGACTCCCGGGCGGGGTCGCGGGCGGAGGAGGTCACCGTCACGGCGTGCCCGGACGGGCCGCTCCTCGTGCGTGGTCCCGCGCGGCTCGTCGACCAGCGGGGTCGTGAGATCGAGCGGCACCGCGCGACGGTCGCCCTGTGCCGCTGCGGTGGCACGGCCATCCCGCCGTGGTGCGACGGGACGCACAAGGTGAACGGCTACCGCAGCGGCGAGCCCGACGACGGGGCGCGCGGGACCGCCAGCGACGGCGGGACGGGCGCGTAGAACCAGCCGTGGAACGCGGCCCGCGCCGGCTGGGGCAGGACGCGGGCGACCGCCAGCATGGCCTTGCCCTGGACGCCGTGGACCACCTCGGGCCGGCCGTGGACGAGCGCGTCCACGGCCTGCCGCGCCACCGCGGCGGCGCTCGGCTTCGGCAGGCGCCCCACGTGCGTGCGCTCCATCCCGGCCTCCCGGAAGAACGGCGTCCGGGTGGGCCCGGGCAGGAGCGCGGTGACGGTCACGCCCGTGCCGGCGAGCTCGCCGCGCAGCGACCACGCGAACGAGCGCAGGAACGCTTTCGACGCCGCGTAGGTCGCGAAGTGCGGCGCCGGCATCTCGCCGGCGACGGACGCCGTGACGAGCAGCCGCCCGTGCCCCTCGGCGAGGAGGTCGGGCAGCAGCAGGTGCGTCAGGTGCGCGACCGAGCGCACGTTGAGGTCCACGAGCCGCAGCTGCGCCTCGAGCGGGGTGCGGGCGTAGGCGCCGTGCACGCCGACGCCCGCGTTGAGGACGACGGTCGAGACGCCGAGCTCGCGCGCCCGCCGGGCGGTGGCCTCGACGCCGCGCGGCGTCGTGAGGTCGACCGTGAGGCCCTCGTGCGTCCCGCCGTGCGCGGCCAGATCGCCCACGGTCGCGTCGACGTCGCGGTCGGCGACGACCAGGACGTCGTGCCCCCGCCGGGCGAGCTCGTGCGCGAGCGCGCGGCCGATGCCGCTCGTCGCGCCCGTCACGAGCGCGTTCGCGCGGTCCCGCACGACCGCCGGGGGACGCGGCGTCACGGGAGGTCCGGGACGTCGTCGTCGCCGAGCGCGACCTCGGCGGGCGGCTCGCGCAGCGCCTGGGCCAGGTGGCCGCCGAGGAACGCGCTCGCCCCGGCGAGCCCGTAGGCGGCGAGCGACACGGCGACGCCCGACCGGCGCCGGCCGCCGCGGCGCAGCAGCCACGACGCGCCGTAGAGCAGCGAGACGCCGGAGTTGAGCGCGGCATGGACCGCGCCGACACGGCGCGCGCGGCGGTCGACGTCGAGGTAGTCGGCGAGGCCCGTGAGCGCGGTCGGCGCGACCGCGAGCACGCCGAGCCCGACGAGGCGCTGCGCCGCGGGCGCGCTGCGCTCGCCCCCGACGAGGTCGAGCACGGCGGCGCTCGTCCACAGACCGACGGGCACGTCGGTGAGGGTCGCGTGCAGGGCGTGGCCGAGCGAGCGGCCGTGCAGCTCCTCGCGCAGCCGTCCGTGCGAGGGGACGAGGGCGAGCGCGACGCCGCGCACGGTGCCGGAGAGCCCGTCGAGCGCGGGGGAGTCCTCGAGCCGCCGGGCGAGGCGCAGGAGGACGGGGGAGTCGTCGTCGCGGGCGGCGGTGCCGGGGGCGTCGGGCATGGTGGCTCCTCAGGTCTCGTCGAGCTCCCGTTCTCGAAGCTGCGTCGACCGTAGGCACGTTCGCGCGCGCTCGCGCGCGCGTGGGCCCGGACGCACGTCGCCCTCGTCCCGGCGGGCCCGGACGAGGGCGGTTCGCCGCAGGGCAGGCGTGCGGCGGTCTTCTTCACCGGCTGCCCCGCGACGGGCACCACGCTAGGGGCTCGGCTCCCTCGGCGGCCTTCCCCGCCGGGGGTGAAATCCGGCGTGTCGTGGTCCGGCCGCCCCAGATGCGACCGGCGGCGGACGGCCACAGGGTGGGAGGACGCTCGACGCGTCGAGAACGGGGCGCGTGCCGTGGTCCTCCCGTGCACGCTCGTGCCCGGGAGGCGACCTCCCGAGGGAGAGACCATGTTCTTCCACCGTCAAGAGCTCCAGCACCAGGCCACGCCGGACCGCCCGGACGCCGTCTACGCCCGCAAGCTCCAGGAGGTGCTGGGCGGGCAGTACGGCGAGATCACCGTGGCCATGCAGTACGGCTTCCAGTCCTGGAACGCCCACATCCCCGGCAAGTACCGCGACCTGCTCTACGGCATCGGGGCCGAGGAGTTCGGGCACGTCGAGATGCTCGCGACGATGATCGCGCAGCTCCTCGAGAAGGCGCCCGTCGGCGCCGTCGAGGGAGCGGTCCAGAACGACCCGACCGTGGCGGCGATCATCGGCGGCACCGACCCGCAGCACGCGATCGTCGCGGGGGCCGGTGCACGGCCCGTCGACTCGAACGGCAACCCCTGGACGGCCGGGTACGTGACCGCGAGCGGAAACCTGCTCGCCGACTTCACGGCCAACGCCAACGCCGAGATGCAGGGCCGCGTGCAGGTCGCGCGGCTGTACCACATGACCGACGACGCCGGGGTGAAGGACCTCCTGGCGTTCCTGCTCGCGCGCGACACGATGCACCAGAACCAGTGGCTCGCGGCGGCGCAGGAGCTGCGCGACGAGGGCGTCGAGGAGCTCCCGGTGCCCAGCACGTTCCCGGTGTCGAAGGAGGACCGCGACGTGTCCTACCAGTACATCAACTTCTCCGACGGCGAGCACGCGTCCGAGGGGCGCTGGGCGAGCGGCCCGACCCCCGACGGCAAGGGCGAGTTCACCTACGTCGCCGAGCCGCCCGCGGGCGTCCCGATGCCGCCGCCCACGACGCCGGACGAGCGCTTCCACGGCACGACCGGGAAGCCGTCGACGCTCGAGAGGGCGAAGGGCGCCGTCAAGGACGCCCTGCACAAGGACTGAGAGGGGAGGCCGACATGACCGCCGCATCCGCACCACGGGACGCCGCGCGGGCCGACCGCCCCGCGCGGGGCGTCCACCAGTACCTGGCGCTCGTCATCGGGATCGTCTACCTGCTGGTGGGCGTCGTCGGGTTCGCCGTCACGGGGTTCGACGGGTGGACCGTGCACGACCACTCGCAGACCCTGCTGGTCTTCGCGATCAACCCGCTGCACAACGTCGTCCACCTCGTCATCGGCCTCCTCGGCGTGCTGCTGTGGAGCCGGTCGTCGAGCGCCCGGACGTACGGCTGGATCCTCGCGATCGGCTACGGGGCCGCGTTCGTCTACGGGCTGGTCGTCGTGAACGACCCGCAGGCGAACGTCCTCAACATCAACGGCGCGGACAACGTGCTGCACGCGGTGAGCGCGGCCGCGGGCCTCGCCATCGCGCTGTGGCCGGCGCGCCGGGAGACCGGTCCCGCGACGCCGACCACGAGGACGGCCGCGTGACCGACACCCCGGTCGACCTGACGGCGAGCGAGACCGGGCGCGTCCTGCGGGACGTGCTCGGTCCGCTCGTCGCCCAGGGCGCCATCGTGCGGCGTCCCCGCGCGACCGCCTGGGCGGAGCGACGCCAGGTCGACCGCACGTCGCGCCGGGTGCTCGAGCGGCTGCGCGCCCGGTACGACGGCGCGCCGCTCGTCGTGCGCCTCGGGGGCCGGCGGCTCGTGCTCGCCACGCGGCCCGAGCACGTCGAGCGCGTCCTCGCGGGCTCCCCCGATCCCTTCACGCCGGCGTCCTGGGAGAAGCGGGGCGCGCTCGCCCACTTCCAGCCGGACGGCGTGCTGATCTCGCCGCTCCCGGAGCGGCTGGTGCGCCGCCCGTACAACGAGGCGGCGCTCGACATGTCCGAGCCCGTGCACCGCGACGGGGACGCGTTCGTCGCCGCGGTCGAGCGCGAGACCCGCGCGCTCGTCGCGACCGTCGAGGCGTCGGGCCGGCTGGACTGGGACACGTTCGCCGCGTCGTGGTGGCGCACCGTGCGGACGGTCGTCCTCGGCCGGGCGGCGCGCGACGACGAGCGCCTCGTCGCGATCCTCGACGCGCTGCGGCGCGACGGGAACTGGTCGTGGTTCCGGCCGCGCCGACCCTGGCTCCGCGCCGCCCTGGAACGGCGGATCGCCGAGCACGTCGCCGTCGCCGAGCCGGGGACCCTCGCGGCGCGCGGCCGCGACACCGGCGGGGCGGACGCCGTGCGCCGGCAGATCCCGCACTGGCTCTTCGCGTTCGACGCGGCGGGCGCCGCGACGTTCCGCGCGCTCGCGGTCGCCGCGGCGCGGCCCGCCGTGCGCGACCGGCTGCTCGCGGAGCCGACGACCGCCGGGAAGGGTCCGGCCGTCCTCCCGTACGCCCGCGGGTGCGTGCTCGAGTCCGTCCGGCTGTGGCCGACGACGCTCGCGATCCTGCGCGACGCGACGGCCCCCGTGCGCTGGGGCGCGAGCACCTTCCCGGCGGGCACCGGGTTCGTCGTGCTCAGCGCGTTCTTCCACCGGGACGCGGACCGCCTGTCGTTCGCCGACGCGTTCACGCCCGAGGCGTGGCTCGACGGCCGGGCCGACGCCGACTGGGGCCTCGTCCCGTTCAGCGGCGGTCCCGTGTCGTGCCCCGGCCGCAACGTCGTGCTGCTCCTGGCGTCGCACACGCTCGCGCGCGTCGCGCGCCTCGACCTGGCCGTCGCGCGCGGCCGCTACCTCGCCCGGGACCCGCTCCCGCCGACGATGGACCCCCTCGGCCTGCGGTTCGGGCTGCGCGGCGAGACGGCCCGCCGGGAGGGCGAGCTCGCCCCGAGCGCGGCCGCCTAGACACCGCCTAGACACTGCCCAGACGGCACGAGGGCCCGGGTGCGCCGCACCCGGGCCCTCGTGCTGCCGTGCGTCAGGCGTCGCCGGACGCCTCCCCGCCGGTGCGCGGGTTGACGTTCCCCGGCTCTGCGTCCGGGTCCGTGTCGTCCGGGTCCGTGTCTTCCGACCCCGAGCCGCTCGCCTGCCGCCCCTCGCGGGGGTTGAGCGACCGCGGGTCGGCGTCCGGGTCCTCGGCGGGGTCGTAGCCGCGCTCGTCGTTCTCGCTCATGTCGGCCTCCTCGGTCGGGCTCTCGTGCGGGTCTCGCGCCCCGGACGGGCGGCGCGTCCTGTCACCGTCGCACGACCTCCCGGCGCTCGCAGGGCTGGGGATGCCTGGCCGTCGACCCGCTCGTAGCCTGGGGACGGCGGGCGTGACCGGCAGGTCCCGTCCGTCACGGAGAGTCGAGAAGGGGCCCCGCCGGCACGCAGCGACGCCAGCCCAGGAGGTCCCGATGCCCGACGCGCCCAGCATGCTCGACACGCTGCCCCGCCTGCGGAGCCTCGCGGAGGTCGCCGGGCTCGTGGAGGTGGTGCGCCCCCTCTACGTGCGGTTCAGCGGCGGTCCGGAGCAGGACGCCGAGAGCGTGAGCCGCGACCACGAGAGCGGGTGCCTGCTGCCCGGTCTCAGCGTCAACCCGCTGACGCCCGAACCGTGGTGGGACCGCCCGGTGGAGCACTGGGTGGCGCGCCAGCTCTGCCAGTACGCGCACCTCATGACGCCGGAGCGCTTCCCGTGGCTCCTCACGGGCGAGGTCGCCGGGCGCGGCCCGGACAGCGAGCCGCTCCTCGTGGACGTCGTGCCGGCCGCGTCGCTCGACCCGCGGGTCGTCGAGGAGGCGGGCCGGCTCTACCGGAAGGCGTTCGACGCGGGCGACGACGGCACGTGAGGAGCGGAGCCGTCACGCGAGCCCGGGTCGCGTGCGCACGCACGCGGCCGGGATCTCCCGGGGCCGCGTCGCCGTGTACCACCCGGCCACGAGGAGCACCATGAGCGTGACGTCCACGACGTCGCCCGCGTAGTACATGAGCTGCGCGCCCGTGCGCGCGTCGGCGGGGGAGACGCCCGCCGGCGGGTGCGCGTAGAGCCACTTCGCGAGCACGGAGTGCGCGGCGACGAAGGCGACGAGCACGCCCGCGCGCACCCGGAAGGACGCGCGGGACGGGTGCGGGTCCGGTCCGACGAGCGACGCGGTGAACAACCAGCCCGCGAGCAGGACGTGCGCGTGCACGACCACGCCCACGACGGCGGAGGAGTGGGCGAGGTGGAAGAGCCCTGTCGTGTACAGGAGCCAGAGCCCGCCCGCGTCGAGGAGGCCCGCGACCACGGGGTGGCCGACGACGCGCGGCACGGGGGAGCGCAGCACCGCGCTGACGCGACGCGCCCGGGCGGGCGGCAGCGCGCGCAGGAGCAGCGACACGGGCGCGGCGAGGACGAGGAGCAGCGGCGCCAGCATGCCCAGCAGGACGTGCCCGGCCATGTGGGCCGTGAAGCTCGACCGCGACGCCTCCGCGAGCGGCCCGACGGTCGCGACGCCCGCGCACGCGAGCCCCGCGTACCAGGACAGCGTGCGCCGCACGGGCCACCGGCTGCGCGACCGCGTCGCCCGCAGCCCGGCGGCGTAGGCGGCGGCGCCCAGGGCGAGCGCGACGACCGCGACGACCGTCAGCAGGGCGGGCCCGCCGGTCGCGACGTGATGGTGCGGGGGCATCACGCGCTCCCGGCGGCGTCCGCACGAGCGGGCCGCGCGCGGCGCAGGACGACCAGCCCGACGACGAGCGCGACGACCGCCGTCCCGATCCACACGACGTCGTACACCAGGAGGTCGACGCCGTACCGGATCTGGTGGATCCCGAGGATCTTGTGGTTGAGGACGCCGTCCAGGAGCTCGAAGCCCCCGACGCCGACGACCACGGCCCCGACCCAGCGCGACCACGACACCTCCGTGCGGCGGCGCACGTCGGCGAGCAGGAACAGCCCCCAGACGGTGACGAACCAGCCCACCGCGTGGAAGACGCCGTCGGCGGCGAGCGCCACCTGGGTCGTCGACAGGTCGTAGAAGTGGTGCCACTGCAGGCCCAGGTGGAACACGAACAGGTCGATGATCGACGCCGCGATCCCGGCGCCGAACAGGACGCCCGACAGGACGGTCCGGCGGTCGTGCGCGCGCGCCGCGTCGGCCGGGCCGTTCACGAGCGTCCCGGGTCGTCGTCGGCGGGGTCCGGCGCGTCCTCGACGACGAGCGCGCGCAGGAGGGACTCGGCGACCTCGCGCGGGCTCACGTTCCGGTGCCGGGCCGCCGAGTCGACGATGCGGCGGGCCTCGTCGGCGGAGCACTGGTTGGTCTGCATGATCGCGCCGACGGCGCGCTCCGTGGCGACGGCGTCGGACATGTCCCGGTAGAAGCCCGCGGTCGAGTCCTCGAGCACCGCCAGCTCGAGCCGCAGCCCGACCGCGGACGCCACGAGCTGGGCGTACGCGTCGGCGGCGGTCAGGAGCTCCGGCGTCCACGGGTCGGGTGCGCGCGAGTACAGGTTGAGCGCGACGGCGACGTCCGCGGTGACGATCGCGGGGACGGCGACCGAGGAGACGAAGCCCTCCTCGGCGCACTGTCGTGCCCAGCGCTCCCAGCCGACGGACTCCTCGACGGACGGCACGAGCCGGGAGCCGCCGTCCTCCATCGCGTCGATGCAGGGGCCGGCGTCGTCGAGCGCCTCGGCCTGGTCGCAGCGCGCCGCGGCGTCGGTGCTGCTGCCCGCGCGCACGCTCACGCCGGCCTGGCGCATCGTGATGCTGACCTCGAGGCCGTGGCCGAGGATCGTCGCGGCCCGGTCCGCGAGCTCCTGCGGGAAGCTGGCGATGCCCATCGTGCCCTCCTGGCGGTCGGCGCCCGCGCCCACGCGGGCAGGTCCTCACGCTACGGTGGGCGCCTCCCGCTCGCGCGCACTCGCGCCGGGGTGCGCGAGCGGTTGCCAGTGCGGGGCGCGCGACTAGCGTCGCCTCATGGTGACCGTCACTCGGGCCGTGCGATGCCCCTCCGACGCGGTGCTCGGCGTCCTCGCGGACGGCTGGTCGTACTCGACGTGGGTCGTCGGGACGGCGCGTATCCGTGCCGTCGACGACACGTGGCCCGCGCCCGGGTCGCGGATCCTGCACTCGGTCGGGCTGTGGCCCGCGCTGCTCGACGACGAGACGGTCGTGCGCGCCTGGGACCCGGACCGGGGGATCGACCTCCAGGCGCGCGGCTGGCCCGCGGGCGAGGCGCGCGTGCGGATCGAGGTGCGCCCGACGGAGCAGGGCTGCACCGTGCGGATCACGGAGGACGCCGAGAAGGGTCCGGGCACGCTCGTGCCCCGACCGGTGCGCAGCGCCGTGATCGGCCCCCGGAACGTCGAGGCCCTGCGCCGGCTCGCGCACCTCGCGGAGCGCCGGACCCCGTAGCGCGGCAGCACCATCGCCCCCATCGCCCCCATCGCCCCCGCGTCAGGGGTCGCGCAGCAGCCGTGCCCACGCGGTGCGCACGAGCGCGCGGCGCAGCGACCCGCGCGGTCCGGCGGCGGCGAGAGCGGCGCGCGCCGCGTTCCACCCGCACGCCCCGTGGACCCCGCCGCCGGGATGGGCGGAGGCGCTCGCGAGGTAGAGCGACGCGACGGGCGTCTCGGGGCGGCCGAGGCCGGGGGTCGGGCGCAGGAAGAGCTCCTGGTGGACGGCCGACGTGCCGCCGTTGATCGCCCCGCCCGCGAGGTTCGCGTCGACCGCCTCCAGGTCGGCCGGGGTCTGCACGAAGCGACCCACGACCGTGTCGGCGAAGCCGGGCGCGACCCGCTCGACCGCGTCCTCCACGCGGCGCACCTCGTCCGTGACGCGCTCGCGCGTCCACGGCACGCCGTGCGGCACGTGCGTGTAGGCCCACGCCGACTCGGTGCCCGCGGGCGACCGCGTGGGGTCCGACGTCGTCATCTGCCCGAGGACGAGGAACGGCCGCTCGGGGACGTGGCCGCGCGAGAGCGAGGCCGCGACGTCGACGAACCCCGCGCGGTCGACGCCGAGGTGCACCGTGCCCGCACCGCGCGCCCCGGGCGCGGTCCACGGGACGGGCCGGTCGAGCGCCCAGCTCACCTTCACGGTCGGGTGGTCCCACTGGAACCGGCCGAGGTCGCGCACGAGCCGCGCCGGGAGCCGGTCGGCGCCGACGAGGTCGAGGTAGAGCGCGGGCGCGCTGACGTCGGCGAGCACGGCGTGGCGGGCGCGCACGTGCCGCCCGTCGGCCGTGCTCACGCCGACCGCGCGACCGCGCACCACGTGCACGCGCTCGACCCGCGCGCCCGTGACGACGTCGCCCCCGCGGGCGCGCAGCCGCGAGACGAGCGCGTCGGGGAGCCGTCCGGCACCCCCGGTCGGGACGGGGAAGCCCACGTCCTGGCCGAGCATGGCGAGCAGCCAGCCGAACACGCCGCTGCCCGCGGCGTCGGGCGGGACGTCGGCGTGCATGGCGTTGCCGGTGAGCAGCAGGCCGCCCCCCTCGCCTCGGAACGTCTCGTCGGCCAGGCGGCGCACGGGCAGGACGGCGAGCCGGGCGAGGTCGAGCGTGCCCGCCGCGCCGAGCCGGCGCAGCACGCGCAGCACCGGCCCGGCCGCCGGGAGCGGGCTGAACAGCGCGTCGAGGAGCGGGTCGCGCACGCGGTCCCAGCCCGCCACGAGCTCGAGCCACGCGTCGCCGTCGCCGGGTGCGACCTCGTCGAGCCCGGCGGCGGTGTCCTCGGCGCGGGCGCGCAGGACGGCGGCACCGCCGTCGTCGAGGGCGTGCGCGAGGACGTCCGGGGCGCGGGACCACGTGAGGCCGTGCTCCTCGAGGTGCAGGCCCCGGATCACGGGCGACCCCGCCGCGAGCGGGTAGAACGCGCTGAAGAGGTCCGTCTCGTACCCCGGCGCCGCGACCTCGGCGGAGCGGACCGCGCCGCCGTACGTCTCCTGCGCCTCGAGGACGAGCACGTCCCACCCGGCGTCGGCGAGCGCGTTCGCGGCGACGAGGCCGTTGGGCCCCGCCCCGACCACGACGGCGTCGACGGTGGTCAGGCCCACGGGTCGAGCACGACCTTGATGCAGCCGTCCTCCTTGCGCTGGAACGTGCGGTACGCGTCGGGCGCCGACTCGAGCGGCAGCCGGTGCGTGCGCAGGTCCAGCACGCCGAGCGGGTCGGAGACGTCGGCGGCGAGGGGGAGGACGTCGTCGGTCCAGCGGCGCACGTTCGCCTGGCCCATGCGCAGCGTCACCTGCTTGTCGAAGAGCTGCATCATGGGCAGCGGGTCCTTCGCCCCGCCGTAGACGCCGGAGATCGAGATCGTGCCGCCGCGGCGGACGAGGTCGATCGCGGTGTAGAGGGCCGCGAGGCGGTCGGTCGCGGCGCGCTCGGTGAGGGGCGCGGCGAGCGCGTCGGGCAGGACGCCGACGACCTTCTGGGTGGCCTCGGCGACGGGGGAGCCGTGCGCCTCCATCCCGACGGCGTCGATGACGGAGTCCGCGCCGCGGCCCGACGTGAGGTCGCGCACCGCGCCGACGAGGTCGTCGACCGCCGACGGGTCGAGGGTCTCGACGCCGTGACGCTCGGCCATCGCGCGCCGCTCCGGCACGCGCTCGATCCCGACGACGCGGGACGCGCCGCGGTGCCGCGCGATCCGCGCGGACATCTGCCCGATCGGGCCGAGCCCCAGCACCACGACCGTGCCGCCGGGCGGCACGTCGGCGTACTCGACGGCCTGCCACGCGGTGGGCACGACGTCGGAGAGGTAGAGGTAGCGCTCGTCCGGGGAGCCGTCGTCGGGCACGACGACCGGCCCGTACTGGGCCTGCGGCACGCGCAGGTACTGGGCCTGCCCGCCGGGCACCTGGCCGTAGAGCTTGGTGTACCCGAAGAGCGCGGCGCCCTTGTCCTGCGACCGGACCTGCGTCGTCTCGCACTGGGTCTGCAGCCCGCGCTCGCACATCCAGCAGTGCCCGCACGCGATGTTGAACGGGACGACGACGCGGTCGCCGACCCGGAGGTTCCCCGCCTCGGGCCCGACCTCCTCGACGACGCCCATGGCCTCGTGGCCCAGGACGTCGCCGGAGTCGAGGAACATCCCGAGCACCCCGTACAGGTGCAGGTCGGAGCCGCAGATCGCGGTCGACGTGACGCGCACGATCGCGTCCGTGGGCTGCTCGATCCGGGGGTCGGGCACGTCCTCGACGCTCACCTTCTCGCGTCCCTGCCAGGTCAGTGCTCGCATGGTGCTGCCGTCCTTCCGTGGGTGGTGCGTGTGCGTGGTGCGTGGTGCGCGTGCGTGGTGGGGACGGCGGGCTCAGCCCTTGCTCCCCGTCGTCGCCACCCCCTCGACGAAGTGCCGCTGGCCGAGGAAGAAGAGGAGGATCATCGGGAGGGTCGTGATGACGGAGGCCGTGACGACGACCTCCCACTGCGACTCGCCGCCGGGGCCGAACTGGTCGATGAGCGCCTTGAGGCCGCGCGGGATGGTGAACGTCGACGAGTCCTGCAGGTAGATGAGCGGGCGCATGAGGTCCGTCCACGCCGCCTGGGCCTCGAAGAGGAGCGTCAGGACGAGGGCGGGCCGGCACAGCGGCACCGCGATGCGCCAGAACATCTGCCAGTTGTTCGCGCCGTCGAGGCGCGCGGCCTCGAACGGCTCGCGCGGCAGGCCGAGGAAGAACTGCCGCAGCAGGAACACGTAGAACGCGCTCGCGAACAGGTTCCCCGCCCACAGCGGCACGTTCGTCCCCACGAGCCCGAGCTGGTTCCAGATGAGGAACGTGGGGATCATCGTCACGGCGCCCGGCAGCATCATGGTCGCGAGCACGAGCGCGAACAGGGCGCCGCGGCCGCGGAAGCGGAAGAACGCGAAGCCCCACGCGACGAGCGCGCTCGACACCGTGACGAGGCCTGCGGCGAGCACGGTGACGACGACGGTGTTCCCGAGCCACAGCGCGAGCGGTGCCTCCTGCCAGACGGTCACGTAGTTGTCGAGCGTGAACGTGCGCGGCACGAGCCGGTTGTCGAACACCTCGGCGCGCGGCTTGAACGACGCGGAGAGCAGCCACAGCAGCGGGTACACGAACGCGACCGTGGCGAGCACGAGCGCGGCGAGCACGACGGCGCGCAGCCACCGGCGGCGCGGCCCGCGCCCGGCGCCGCGCGTCCGGGCGGGGGGCGGCGGCCCCTGCGCCTCGGGCGCACCCGTGGCCGGGTCCGGCGCGGCGCCCGGGCCGCTCACGGCGGGGCGGGGGAACGAGGGTGCGGTGGTCATCGCTGCTCCCCCTCGTAGTAGACGAGCCGTCGGGACACGACGAGCTGGACGAGCGTGACGAGCATGATGACGACGAACAACAGCCACGCGAGCGCCGACGCGTACCCCATGTGGAGCTCCTGGAACCCCTCCTGGAAGAGGTAGATCACGTAGAACAGCGCGGCGTCGTTGCGGTAGGTGGAGTTGCCGGCGCCGAAGTAGGCCGAGTACGCCTCGGTGAACATCTGGAACCCGGCGATCGTGTTGATGACGACGACGAAGAACAGCGCGCCGCTGATCATCGGCACCGTGACGGCGCGCGTCCGGCGCCAGAACCCCGCCCCGTCGACGCGCGCGGCGTCGTACAGGTCGTTCGGCACGTTGCGCAGGGCGGCGAGCAGGATGATCACGGCCGACCCGACGGTCCAGAGGCTGATGAGCACGAGCCCGGGCTTGATCCAGGCCTGGTCGGTCGTCCACGACGGTCCCTGGACGCCGAACCAGGACAGCACCTGGTTGACGACCCCGTACTGGCCGTTGAACAGCAGCAGGAGCAGCACGCCGACGGCGACCGGCGGCGTCATCTTGGGGATGAAGAACGCGGTGCGGAAGAAGCCTGCCGACCGGCCCGCCTGGTTGAGGAGCAGAGCGAGCGCGAGCGCCACGACCGTGTAGAGGGGCACCTGGACCACCGTGTAGACGAGCGTGTTCCACAGCGACAGCGCGACCTTCGGGTCCTGCGCCATCTCCCGGTAGTTGTCGAGACCGACGAACGTCGGGTCGTTGATGACGTCGTAGTCCGTGAGCGACAGGTAGGCGCTGTAGAGGATCGGCCACGCCGTGAACACGAGGAACCCGACGATCCACGGGCTGATGAAGCGCAGCGCCGCGTTGCGCTCCCGCCGCGCGGACGCGCTCAGGCGCGGGCGGCGACCGCCCGGCGCCGTGCGGTGGCCGTCCGACGCCGGGGGAGGGGTCGGCAGGGTCGGCGCGACGTCGGCTGCCGCCACCTCAGTCCTCCTCGTCCCACTGCGCCCAGGCGTCGTCGAGCGCCTTCTGCGCCTCGTCCTGGGCCTGCGCGAGCGCCTCGGCCGGCTCCTGCTGGCCGTTGAGGACGCGGTTCACCGCGTCCTGCCAGGCGGTCTCGAACTCGTTGTCCGCGGGGTTCGCCGGGAGCGCGAAGGTCGCGTCGTTCGCCTCGTACATCGCGTCGATCGCGTCCTGCCACGGCTGGGGCGCGTCGTCGGGCACGAGGTCGTCGCGGATCTGCTGGTCCGCCTCCTCGTTGCCGGTGAGGACGCCCGTGAAGACCAGGCCGTCCTGCGCACGCGCGTCGGCGCGCGCCTGCGCCGCCTCGACCCAGGCGTCCGTCTCCGTCATGAGGCGCGCGAACCGGCACGCCGCCGCGGGGTTCTCGCTCCCGCGCGGGACGGCCCAGGCGGAGCCGGACGCGAACGCGATCGCGTCGCCGTCGGG
Source organism: Cellulosimicrobium sp. MI9406 (assembly GCF_040595865.1). Classification (NCBI taxonomy): domain Bacteria; kingdom Bacillati; phylum Actinomycetota; class Actinomycetes; order Micrococcales; family Promicromonosporaceae; genus Cellulosimicrobium; species Cellulosimicrobium sp. MI9406. The sequence goes on along the minus strand of NZ_JALIZI010000002.1, from coordinate 208,957 downwards.
CGTGCGCACGGCGTCGAACGCCATGGGGGCGTCCGGGGACGACTCGTTGAGCACGTTGATGTACCACTGCTCCATCGGCATCGCGCCGAGCGCGTCGGTCGCGAACTGGTTCCCGGCGCCGAAGAAGTCGGCGGAGTCGCGGAACGTCTTGACCGCCGGGAAGCCGCCCTGGGCGTCGTAGATCCCCACCGCCCACTCGAGCGACTCGACGACCTCGGGGCCGTCGAGCTGCGCGGTGCGGCCGTCCTCGGAGAGCAGGTCGGCGCCCACCGCCTTCGACCACAGCGGGAGGAACTCGGGCAGCTTCGAGTCGAACCCGATGACGCTCAGCGCCCCGCCGTCGGTGCGCAGGAGCGCCTCGTTCGCCGCCGTGACGGCCTCGCGGTCCGAGCCGTTGACGTCCTCGACGGTGAGCCCGGCCGCGGAGAGCAGGTCGGCGTTCGCCATCGTCACCTGGACCTGGTTGAACTCCGGGATCCCGTACACGCTGCCGTCGAACGTCACCTGGTCGACGGCGGTGTCCACGAACGCGTCCAGGTCGATCTCCTCGGCCGCGACGCACTCGTCGAGCGGGAGGATCGCGTCGCGCGACGCGAACGTGCCGATCTGGTCACGGTTCGCGTACACCACGTCCGGCGGGTTGCCCGACGCGACCGCCGAGAGGAAGGCCTGGATGTCGAGCTCGCCCTCCGAGAGGCGCACGTCGACGTCGTCGAGGCCCTCGACGGCGCGGTCGTAGCGGACCTCGCCGATCTCGTCGCCGGTCCCGAAGCCCATGACCGAGAGCTCGCCCGACGGCGACCCGTCGGTCGTGAAGTCGACGTCCGAGCCGTCGTCACCGGTGCCCTGCGCACAGCCCGTCAGGGCCAGGGCGGCGACCACCATGCTCGTTCCTGCGGCTGCCGCGCCGCGTCGGCGGACCATCATCTGCCTCCTCGTGGGAGCCACGGGGCGGACGGCAGGGGTGCGCGACGCCACCGTGGTGCTCGACGGCGTCGGCGTCTGGCTGCACCGACGCCGCCAGTGAAGCACCGGCTCTGCCCGCTCACACGTCGAACCGCTGCTCGGGCCCGGTGCCCGGCGCGTGCACGGCAGGCGCGCGTGCGGGCGCCCGCCGTGCGGGGCACCCTCGTCCCGTGGCACGAGACGAGAGCAGGACGGGACCGACCCCGCCCGCGGCCCGGGCACCCCGGGTGGTGGAGGCGGGGACACGGGCGCGCCGCGCGGTCACGGCCGCGCAGCGGCAGTGGGTGCGCCACCCTCGGTGGTCGCTGGCGGTCAAGGGCGCGCTCGCGGCGGCCGTCGCGTGGTACGTCGGGGTGCTCGCCCCGGCCCCGTTCTCCGAGTACCCCTACTACGCCCCGCTCGGCGCGGTCGTCGCGACGACGAGCACGCTCGCGCGCTCCGTCCGCGAGTCGACCCAGGCGATCCTCGCGATCCTCGTCGGCGCGGCGATCGCCCGGGGCGTCGACCTCGTCCTCGCCCCGAGCGCGCTGTCCGTGGCGGTCGTCGTAGGCCTCGCGCTCCTGTGCGCGGGGTGGCGGCGGTTCGGCGAGATGGGCACGTGGGCGGTCACGTCGGCCCTGTTCGTGCTCATCATCGGCAACGACGCGAAGGTCGAGTTCGTCGGCGCGTACGCCGGTCTCGTCGTCGTGGGTGCGGGCATCGGCGTCGTCATCAACCTGCTCGTGCCCCCGCTGCCCCTCACCCCGACCGAGGAGGCCCTCGACGGGCTGCGCGACACGCTCGTCGACCAGGTCGAGGCGCTCGGCGACGGTCTCGCGGGCGAGCGCCCGCCGTCGGCGGAGGAGTGGGAGGAGCGACGGCGCGAGGTGGAGCCGACGCTCACCCGCGCGCGCGACGCCGTCGCGCGGACACGGGAGGCCGCGCGCGCCAACATCCGGCTGCGTCGCCACCGCGACTGGGCCGCGTCGCAGGTGCGGCGCGCGCAGGAGCTCGAGGGGTCGGCCGGCGTCGTCGGGTCGCTCGTGCGGCTGCTCGTCGAGTGGGAGCGCGAGGACCGCGACGACCTCGCGCTCGGCGCCCGCCTGCGGCCGCTCGCGGCCCGTGCCCTGGACGCCTACGCCGGTGCGCTGCGGTCGGTCGGCCCGGAGCCCGCCGACGCGGACGCGCTGCGCGAGCTCTCCGCGCGGACGCAGGAGCTGCACGACGGCGTCCGGGCGGCGCGCCGCGAGGACGACCGGGACTACTTCGTCGCGGGCGCGGTCGTGCTCGCCCTGCGGCGCGGCGTGGCGGTGCTGACGGCCGTGTGACACCGGGCGCAGAGCCGCCCCGGTCCCGCAGGCTGGTCGGACGCAGCCGTGGGAGCCGGGGCGGCTCGGGTCGTCAGCTCAGGTGCTCAGGGGCGCGTCAGCCGCAGGCGTGCGCCGCGTGCTCGACCACCTCCTCGCTCGTCACCTCCTCGCCGTCGACCGTCGCCGTGGCGGACACGGTGACGGCCCCTGCGTCGAGCGTCGTCGCGCGCGTGGCGAACGACTGGTAGGCCGCCGCCCCGGGCGCGACGCCCGCGACCGTGCGCGACCCGAACGCCGTCGTGAGCGTCACGTCCGCCACGACGTCGGACGCGTTCGTCGCCGCGACCGCGAGGTACGCCTTGCCCGCGAGGCACCGCGGCGTCACGACGACGTCGAGCGCCACGCCGGCCGGCTCCTGCGCCGGCGTGACGACGAGGTCGCGCAGGCTGCCGGTGTTGTCGAACGAGCCGAACCCGACGCGGCCCGTGCCGAACGTCGTGTCGTTCGCGGTGAGGAGCGGTGTGTCGAGCCCGTCGACGTAGACGGCGACGTCGCCGCTGTCCGCGCAGCGCACGACGCGCACGTCGTGCCACTCCTCGTCGGTGACCGCCGGGGGAGCCCCGACGGCGCCGTCCCACTGGTCGTCGATCCGCTCCCGGTCCTTGCCGTCGACCTTGAAGATGCCGTTGTGCGCGTAGATCGTGTTGTCCTGCGACAGGTGCGCGTAGTAGTACTGCGTGTCCGACTGCCAGCCGAACACCACGATCACGTCGCGGTTGTTCACGGACGCGGGGGCGTCGAGCCGCACCTCGGCGTCGAGCGCGAACGACCCGAGCTCGGGGCCCTCGGTGAGGACCGCGTACTCGAACGGACGGCGGATGCCGTCGTTCGGGTTGTCGCCCGCCTGCGCGAGCACGACCGCGTCGCCCGGGAACTGCCACTTCGACGGCGTGCGCGGCGCCCAGTGCTCGGCACCGAGGACGTCGGTGATCGGCTCGCCCGCCGGCGCGCACGACGGCGGCGTCGGAGGCTCGACCGGCTGGGCGCCGAACAGCGCGTACTGCGCGGCGACCTGCTCGGGCGTCGGGACGACGTCGAGGAACATGAGGTCGTCCATGCGGCCGTGGAACGGGTTCGCCTCGCGCGTGTCCTGCGGGAAGCTCCCGCCGATCTTGATCCCCGCGGGGTCGGTGGGCGACGTCGCGCCCGCGCCCCACGGGTTCGAGGCCGTGTACCGGCCCTCGAGCTCCTCGCCGTTGCGGTACAGCTTCATCTCCCCGCCCGCGAAGTCGAACGTCGCGGCGAGGTGCACCCACTGGTTGCGCTGGAGGATCTGGTCCCACGGCAGGTCGGCCGCGAACGTCCACGAGCCGCCGCCGTCGAGGCGGCGCCCGAGCGCGACGAGCCGCAGCTCGCCGTCCACCGTGATGACCTCGAGCAGCGCGCGCACCGCGTGCCCGTCCGACGTCCCGGTCAGGACTCCGGCGAGCCCGATCGCGTTGTAGCGGTCGTCGGGGTTCGCCGTGCCCGAGTTGAGGGCGGGGTGCTCGCCGGTCGGCTTGAACCAGCCCATCACGGAGATCTCGTCCGCCCCGGCGAACGCACCGAGGGAGTCGACGCCGTCGGGGTCGTAGACGCCGGCCTTCCAGTCGTCGTTCGACGCCGTCCGGGGACTCATCTGCTGCGTCTGGAGCGCCTCGCCCGCACCGGGGTAGGCCCGGTCCGCCACGCGCATCTCGACGCCGCCGTTGACGAGCTCGATGTCGGTCCCCGACCAGCCCTGGTCCGCCTCCCACGTCGGCGCACCCGGGACGGGGTGGTCGAAGTCGTAGTGCGCGACGAGGTTCGGGGCGAGCTCGGGCAGCGCGACGGGGGAGGCGGCCGTCGCGCGCCGCGCGCCGGTCACCTGCCAGATCTTCCCGTTCGCCTTCGAGACGAGGTACAGCTCCCCGTCGGCGTCCGCGCCGAACCGCAGGTCGACCCGCTGGTCGCCGACGAGCTCCTGGAACGTCGTCTCCGCGCCGTCGGCGAACACGCGCAGGTGCTCGATCTCGGCGAGGTCGGCCGGGTCGCCGTCGTTCCGGACCATCTCGTCGGCCTCGGTGCCCAGGACCCACCCGCGCACGAGGTCGGTGAACAGGTAGCGGCCGTGCAGCTCCGGGATGTCCCCGCGGTACACGAAGCCGCCGTTGAGCGCGACGCCCGCGTCGCCGGTCTGGCCCGGGTCGCGGTTGTGGTCGTACGCGGCGACGGGGTAGGTGAAGCCGTGCTGCGCGTCGTCGGCGGGCAGGGGGAAGATCTGCCGGTTGTCCGCGAGGAACGGTCCCTCGCGCACGGACCAGCCGAAGTTGTCGCCCGGCTCGACGGCGTACACCGACTCGACCTGCCACTCGCCGATGTGCCCGAGGTACATCGTGTGGTCGCCCTCGGGGTCCCAGCTGATGCGGTGCGGGTCGCGCAGGCCGAGGGCGTAGATCTCGGGCAGCGCCCCGGGGGTGCCGACGAACGGGTTGTCCGCGGGGATCCCGTATCTCCCGTTGGCGCTGTCGTCGCCGAGCGGGTCGATGCGGAAGACCTTGCCCTGCGGCGTCGCGAGGTCCTGCGGGTTGCCGTTGCCGACGCCGTTGCCGCCGTCGCCCACGAGGACGTAGAGGTTTCCGTAGTCGGCGTCACCCTCGGTCACCGTGGGGTTGAACGCGATCTGCTGCACCGTGTGCACGCGGCCGGCGAACGGCACGCGCAGGACCTCGCGGCTCGTGCCCGCGAAGACCGGTGCGGACGGGTCGGTGGCCTTCCACTCCGTGACGACGCTGTGGAACTGCGTGTTGCCGTACGCCGGGTAGTCCGGCGTGTCCTGCGTCAGCGCGGTGCCGCCCTCGGTGTGCACCGTGTAGAACAGGCCGTTCTCGGCGAAGTCGGGGTGGAACTCGGCGGAGCCGAGTCCGGTCCCGAGGCCCGCGCTGTTGTGGAAGTTGTCGAGGAACTGCTGGCGCACGTCGAGGTACGCCACGTGCTCCCCGGTGTCCTTGTCGACCGTGTAGAGCACCGCGTTGTTGTCCGGCACCATGAGGCGGCCGGAGCCGTCCGGGATCTCGTCGAGGTGCGTGATCCGGTTGTGCCGCACGAGGCGCTGGTCCTGCGTCGCCGGTGTCGTCGACGACTCGGGGAGCTGGGCCAGCTCGGTCACCTCGATGCCGAGGGTCGACGGCGTCGGGTCCGGCAGCGGGTTGAGCAGCGGCTCGCTCGGCGCGGTGCCGCCCCCGGCGCAGTCGGCCGGGTTGCCGGTCGGGACGGCGAGGTTCTGCCCGGTCGTGTCGACCGCGACGTCGTCGAGCATGAGCCGGCCCGCGCTGCTCGCGCCGTTGATCCAGAAGAAGCGGTCGAGCGCGCCGCTCACGCCCTGCCGGAAGCCGAACTGCTGCTCGGTGCCCGCGGGCAGCCGCGTGACCTCCTCGTACGGGCCGCCCTGGCTGTACACGCTGACCTTGTCGGTCGCGTTGTCGGCGACGATCCAGACGCACTGCCACGTGTCGCGCGACCACACGCCCGCGGGCTTGAAGGCGCCGCCGTCGCGCACGAGCATGACGTCGTTGTTCTGGTTGTTCACGTAGGCGCGGCTGTGCGCGTAGTCGGACGGCGCGTCGTGGTCGGTGATCCCGAACGACGTGTCGACGCTCCCCGTGCGCAGGAAGCGGAAGAACACGGTCCCCGTCGTCCCGTCGGCGATGCCGGGGACGGCGCGGTGGGCGCGCTGGGTCCCCCCGACCATCTCGAGCACCTGGTTGTTGCCGTTGAGCGGGTCGGCGATCACCCGGGCGGCGGAGGAGGCGGACCAGCCGTCCTGGCCGTTCAGGGCGGTCCGCTGGTAGGACTCGAAGCTGAGGACCTCGCTGAACTCGTCTGCGGCCTCCTCTGCGGCCGCCGGTGGTCCGAGGAGGGTTCCTCCCAGGACGGCCGCGAGGGACAGGGCGAGCGCCGCCCTGCCTCGTCGGCTCGCATGCGTAGACGTCATCGTCTGCTCCACTTCGTCGGATGGTGCTGGCACGACGCTGGTTAGCGCTGTCATGCGACCGACCCGCCGGGCGTCCGCCGCCGGGCCGGCCCTCCTGCACGCCGTCGGTCCTCGTCCCCGCGTCGTTGCGGCGAGGCCCGTCCGGGCCGGGCGCACGGTCGGTGACCTCGTCGGTCGCCGCGTCCTGCTCTCCCGTCCTGCTCTCGAGCGGCACGTCCGTGTGCGCGACTCTCGCAGCGTAGGGAAGCGCTTTCCCAGTGTCAAGGGATCCGTGCGCGCGGCGCCGAGGAGGCCGCAGGGACGACGACGGCGGGCGACCGGACGTGCCGGTCGCCCGCCGTCGGGGGCGTCGCGCGGACGGGTCAGGAGGCCTGCGCGAAGGTCTGGATGCGGTCGATCTGGAGCGGCGGCTTCTTCTCGCCCGCGGTCACCGCGACCGGCAGCCGGTTCTGCGCCGGGGCGAGCGGGCACGTGACGAAGTTCGTGAACGCGCACGGGAAGGAGAAGGCGCGGTTGAGGTCGACCACGGTGTCGCCGTTCCGCTCGGTGTCGGGGACGCGCACGAGCCGGCCGTTGCCGTAGGTCTCCTTGCCGCTCGTGGTGTCGGTGAAGTGCGCGTTGCCGCGCTCGATGCCCGTGTCGTCGTCCGGGCGCCCGGCGACGAGGAGCGTGTGCTCCGTCCCGTCCAGGGTGAACGTCACGGTGCCGATCACGCGCTGCTCCTCGAACACGCCGCGCTCGACCGTCGGGTAGTCCGACGCCTGCTCGGCCGTCCGCGTGAACCGCGCCGGGAGGATCCACCGCTCGTCGAGCGGGAACGTCTCGATGTCGTCGAGGCGCTTGCGGGCCGCCTCGCGCGGGTCGCGGACGCGCACGCCGAAGATCTGGCGGCCGGTCGCGTCGGTGCGGCGGATGGTCTCGACGCGCAGGTCGCCGTAGAACGCGGGCACGAGGGAGTACTTGTGGCCGGTCGACACGGGCGTCGGCGAGGTCACGGGGGCGCCGTCGAGCGTGACCGTCTCCCCGCTGCCGTCGGGCGTGTACACGACCTCGTCGTCCTGGACCGACCAGGTGCCGGGCACGCCTTCGACCTGCAGCGGCTCGTCGCCCGTCAGCCAGTCCTGGCTGACCATGGACATCCACCCGTACGGGCTCGTCAGCTCGTCGATCCGGGCGCGGTGCCACCGCTCCCACTCCTGGCGGTACTCGGCGCTCACTGCGGACATGTCGGTCCTCTCGTCGAAGTTTCGGGTCACAGGTCGGGTCACGGGTCTGGACAGGGTCGGGGCGCAGGTCAGGGCACGCGCGTCGCGCGCTCCACGAACGCGCACACCTGCGCGAACGAGTCGGCGTCGGCGAACGCGTTGCCCGCGGGGGTCCCGCCGGCCGACAGCTCGATGCCGGAGACGGGGTGGCGCGTCGGGCCCTGCGCGACGGGGAGGTGCGGCAGGGCGATCGAGTGCCCCGCGTCGGGGTAGTCGAGCAGCAGCGTCTCGTGGGCGTGGCCCGCGGCGCGCAGCGTCTCGACGACCTGGCGGGCGTACATGCTCGAGGGCCACAGGCCGTCGGCCATGCCGGAGACGCACGCGACGGGGCCCGCGATGCGCTCGACGGGGATGCGCGACACGGCGGCGAACCGGCGGTCGCGCAGGCCGTCGACGTAGACGTCGCGGTACCGGTCCGGGGGCGGCCCGCCGGTCCACGGCTGCCACGTCACGCCGGGGTTGTCCTGCCACAGGTGCGGGAGCGGCTCGCCGTCGAGCGTCCACGTGGGGGAGTCCCACCCCTGCGCGGGGTCCGCGGCGCCCTGGGAGCCGTGCACGTGGGCCCCAGGCACGTAGGCGACGACGGCGCCCACCAGGCCGGGGTAGGTGGCGCCCAGCAGGAGCGCGAGCTCGCCGCCGCGCGACTGGCCGCTCACCACGACGACGCCCGCGCGCGGCGCGAGCTCGCGGTGCACGTGGTGCAGCGCGGTCTCGAAGTACTCCAGCGGCGTGGCGGTGATGTGGTCGGGCAGCCCGGGAACGCCGAAGTAGCCGAGCGCGAGCGCCTGCACGCCGCGCGACGCGTAGAGCGCGCCGCGCTGCTCGTTGATCCCGCCGCCGGAGCCGTTGAGCACGACGATCGTCGGGTGCGGACCGTCGCCTTGCGGCACGAAGAGCGTGCCGACGAGCCCGTCCTCGCGGACCTCGCGCCGTCGCACCCCGGGCCCGGTCCAGCGCTGCACGAGGTCGGCCGTCGCGCGCTGCGTGGCGTCGGACTCGTCCCACGCCTCGAGGCGCGTGCGCAGCGGGCGTTCGACGTCGGTCGTGGCCGGCCGACCGGGCGTCGTGCCGGCCGTCGTGCCGGGCGTCGGGTCGGGCCGCTGCGACGTGAGGAGCGCCATCCCGTCGACGCGCCCGTAGTCGCCGGTCATCGGCGGGTCGCGGTCGAGCCGGACGGTGCCGGCCCGGTCCGCGCGGTAGGTCGCGCGGGCGGACCACGCGGTCCCCGCGCGGTCCGTCGTCGCGCGGACCGTGACGAGCGCGCCCGGTGCGGCGCCGCTCACCTCGATGCGGCGGGCGACGTCGAGCAGGTCGTCGGCGGGGCTGACGGCGAGCCGGAGCGTCACGGCGTGCCTCCCGTCGCCGGATCCAGCGCGTCCCAGACGTCGCGGTCGACGTCGAACGCCTCCGCGTCCGGCCGGGCGCCCGGGACATGGCCCCCGGCGCGCTCCCAGTCGTCGCCGAGGCGGTCGGCCCGGTCGGCGAGGTCCTCGGCGCCGAACACGCGGGGGTCCAGCGCGAGCACCCAGAGCCCGCGCCCCACGGCGTCGCCGCGCGCCCCCGTCAGCAGCCCGGCGAGCGCCTCGACCGTGAGACCGAGGAGGGACCCGAGCAGCCCCGCGGGGAGCAGCGCGCGGACGGCGCCCGCGTCCCGGGTGACCTCGCCGCCGGGGCCGAGCGCCGCGCCGTCGGGCAGGGGCGTGCCCTCCCGGGCGCGGCGCCGCGCGTCGGCGAGCGTGACGGCGCTCGTCGCGGCGTCCACGACGAGCGCACGACCCTGCCCGGCCCGCGGCACCGCCACGGCGAGCGGGTTCGTGCCGACCACGGGGGCGGTCCCGCCGTACGGGGCGACGGTCGCGGGGGACTGGGCGAGCGCGACCCCGACCAGCCCGTCCTCGGCGAGCGCGCGGACGTACGCGCCGACGCGCCCCGTCCCGCCCGCGTGGCGCACGGCGACCACGCCGACGCCGAGCGCGCGGGCGAGCCCTGCGGCCCGGCGGACCGCCGCGGCGAGCGCGACCGGCCCGGGGAGGTCGTACGCGTCCAGCGTCGCGGTCGCCCCGGTCACGACGGCGGACGGCGCCCCGGTCCCGGCGCGCCCCGTCGTCGTCCGCGCGCGCGCGTCCCGCAGCTCGCGGACGAGGAGCGCGAGGCCGAACTCCGGCCACCCCGACGCGTCCCCCGCGACGACGGCGCGGGCCGCGAGGTCGGCGTCGGCGGGGTCGTGGGCGGCGAGCGCCGCGCGGGCCCGGGCACGGGCGTCCGCGGCGTCGACGCGCACGGTCGAGGTGGCGGGCACGGCGGTCCTCTCGGGTGGTGGGGATGGGTCGGGTCGTGCGGGCGGGGCGGGGCGCGGGCCGTCGCGCGGAAGAGACGCTCAGTCGTCGCCGAAGAACGCCCCGGAGTCGATCGCGAGGCCCATGACGACGCTGCGACCGCGGCGGATGTGCTCGAGCTCGAGGCGAGCCGCGCGCTCGCCGTCGCCCGCGCGGAGCGCCTCGATGAGGAGCCGGTGGTCGTCGAGCGGAGGTCCGGGCTCCAGGGGCTGGCGCCCGCAGAGCCGGAACGCCCGCTCCAGGTCCTCGAGCGCGAGCTCGGTGATCGCGTGCAGCCGGGGGTTGCGCGAGTACTTCGCGACCCGGCAGTGGAACAGGTGCGACGCCGACAGGATCGACTGCACGTCCTGCGCCTGCGGGTACGTGCCCTCGGCGATCGCCGCGAGCTCGTCGACCTCGGCCGGGCTCGCGTGGGCGGCCGCGAGGCGCGTCGCCATCGGTCCCGTCGCCTCGCGCACGTCGAGCACGTCGACGAGCGTCTTGAGGGTGACCGGGGCGACGCGGCACAGCGCGCGCGGGCGCACGTCCACGAGGCCGTCGTGGTCGAGGCGGTGCAGCGCGTCGCGCACCGGCGTGCGCGACGTCCCGAACTCGGACGCCGTCTCCGTGACGTCGATCTCCTCGCCGGGGCGCAGCTCGGTGAAGATGATCCGGCGCCGCAGCTCGTGGTAGATCCGGTCCGCGGCCGGGACGACGCTCATGCGCCGGCCCCGGGCACGCGGGACGGGTCGTGGTGGGGTGGGTTCATGCTGCCTCCTACTGACGGGACCAGGGCACGAGACGTCGTTCGAGCACCGTGACCAGGGTCGTGGAGAGGTAGCCCAGCACGGAGATGGTGACGATGCCCACGTACATCTTCGCGACGGCGAACGTCGTCCACGAGCTCCAGATGAGGTAGCCCAGGCCGTTGCGCGATCCGACGAACTCCGAGGCCGCGATGATGACGAACGCGCCGCCCACGGCGAGCTTGAGCCCGGTGAAGATGCTCGGCAGCGCGGCGGGCAGCGCGACCGTGCGCCAGCGCTGGAGCCGGCCCGCGCCGTTGGCGGTCGCCACGTCGAAGTAGATCTGCGGCGTCTGGAGCACGCCGCCCATCGCGTTGTAGAAGACGTAGAAGAACACGCCGATCGCGACGATCACGTACTTGCTCGCCTCGCCGAGGCCGAACACGAGGAGCAGCAGCGGGAAGATCGCGACCTTGGGCACGGGCAGCAGGCTCGCGAAGATCGGCCCGAGGAGCGTGCGCAGGGTCGTGACCGACCCGAGCGCGATCCCGAGGACCAGCCCGGGCACGGCGCCGAGCACGAACCCGATCGCGATGCGCGTGAGCGTGATGCCCGCGTGCTCGAAGAGCTCGCCGCTCCCGACGAGCTGCGCGAACGTCTCGGCGATCGACGACGGCGGCGGGAAGAACCGCGCGTCGAGCACGTTCGTCCGGCTCGCGAGCTCCCACACCGCGAGGAGCAGGAGCGGCGTGAAGGGCCCGACGACCCGCACGAGGCGACCCGTGCGCCGGCGGCGCAGCTCCTCGGTCAGTTCGCGCGTGATCTCGGCCGTGCGGTCGTCGGCGTCGTGGGGCGCGTCCGGGGCGCCGCCCGGCGCGGCGTGGCCGCCCGGGCGGACGGGGGCGCGCTCGTCCGTGGGGGTCGTCATGCGACCGCCTCCCGGACGCCCGCGGCGGAGCGCTTGTCCGCCCCCGCCGCGTCCTGCACCGCGGCGTCCTGTGCCTCCGCGTCCCGCAGGAGCCGCCACAGCTCGTACGTGATCTCGCCGTGGCGCGGGTCGCGGCGCAGCTCGAGGATGTCGCGCGGGCGGTCGAAGGGGACCCGCACGTCGGCGAGGATGCGCCCGGGCCGGGCGGACATGACGACGACGCGGTCCGCGAGCACGAGCGCCTCGTCGACGCTGTGCGTGATGAAGAGCACCGACCGCGAGGTCTGCGACCAGATCTTCAGCAGCTCCTGCTGCAGCACGACGCGCGTCTGCTCGTCGAGCGCGCCGAACGGCTCGTCCATGAGGAGGGTCGCGCCGTCGTCGGCCAGCGCCCGCGCGACCGACGTGCGCTGCCGCATGCCGCCCGAGAGCTGGTGCGGGTAGAAGCCGCGGAACTCCGTGAGGCCCACCATGTCCAGGAGCGGGGCGACGCGCTCGCGCCGGGCCGAGCGCCGCACACCGCGCAGGCGCAGGGGGTACTCGACGTTCTGCTCGACCGTGAGCCACGGCAGCACGCCGTGGTCCTGGAAGACGACGGAGGGGCGCGCCGCCATCGTCACCGTGCCGCGGTCGGCCTCCTCCAGGCCCGCGAGGATGCGCAGGAGGGTGCTCTTGCCGCACCCGGAGGGTCCGAGCACGCAGACGAACTCGTTGTCCTCGATGGTGAGCGACACGTCCTGGAGCGCGACGAGCACGTCGTCCCGGCGACGGTCGTGGAACCCCTTCCAGAGGCCCTCGACGGAGACGGCCGTCACGAGCCGAGCTCCGCGGCCCGCTCGCGCGCCTGCTCGAGGAGGTCGGCGCGGAAGATGCTCTCCACGTCCGCCTCGCCCTCGTACTCGAGCGTGCCGCGGTCGCGGAAGAACTGCTCCTGGGCGTGCACGTCCTCCCAGTCGATCTCGCCCGTCGGGTCCTGCTCCGTGAGCGCGAGCGACGTGAGCGTCTCGACCGGCAGCTCGGTGTACCGCGCGATGATCTCCTGGTTCGCCGGGTCGTCCCAGCCGCCCGCCTCGAGCTCCGCGGCGGCGCGCAGGTACGCGGCCGTGAACGCGACGACCACGTCGGGGTGCTCGTCGACGTACTCGGTGCTGAACACCAGGGCGCCGAGCTCGGTGCCCGCGTGGTAGTCGATCGGGAGGATCTCGGACGCGATGCCCTCGCTCTCGAGCGACGACGAGATGGGCTCGATCGACCAGGCGGCGTCGACCGAGCCCCCCACGAGCGCGGGGCCCGTCTCCGGCGGGCCGACGTTGACGAGCTCGACGTCGTCGAGCGTGAGGCCGCCGGCCTCCAGCGCCTTGGCCACCGAGTAGATGCCGAAGCCGCCGTCGCCGGGGATGCCGACGCGGCTGCCGGCGACCTGCTCGATCGACGTGATGCCGGAGTCGGCCGCGACGACGAACGGGGCCGGGTTCGGCCCGCTCTCCGGCACGCGCGAGACGCTCGCGATGACCGAGAGCGACGCGCCGGCCTCGGTCGCGTTGAACAGGCCCGCGCCCCACGTCGCGCCACCGGCCGTGACGTTGTTCGTGCTGACGAGCTGGTAGGTCTCGCCCGACGTCCCGCCCTTGGCGAGGAGCTCGACGTCGACGCCCGCCTCCTCGAAGTACCCCTTGTCCTCCGCGAGGAAGAACGGCGCGTAGTCCGCGTAGGGGGAGTAGAGGAACGAGATCTGCGGCGCGGCGTCGTCCCCGCCGCCGGACGGGTCGCTCCCGCCCGCACAGCCCGCCAGGATCCCTGCCGCCGCGACGAGCGAGATGGTGACCGACGAGCGGCGTGAGATGGCCATGAGTCCTCCTGGGGTCTGACACACGAGCAAGCGCGCCGTGATGTGCTTGCCACTATGCGCTAGTGCATCAGTTGGCCCCAGCGTGGTCCCCATCGTCTCGCTGAGTGGGACGACGTAACGCGAAAGAACCCCGAACGGGGCATCGGCCGGCCGTGCGCGGCCCGCCCGCCCGGTCTGCCGGCCTCACGGCTCGAGGACGCGCGCCTTCTGCTCCGCGAGCTCGGCGTCGGTGAGGACGCCCCGGTCCCGCAGCGCGGCGAGGTCGCGCAGCTGCGCGATGCGCACGTCCATCGCGGACGCGCCCCCGGAGGCCGTCCCGCCGTGCTCGGGATCGTGCGCCCCGCCGTGCGCCCCGCCGTGCGGCCCGACCTGAGCCCCGGACCGGTCGTCGTCGGGCAGCCCGGTCACGGCGCCGAGCACGCCGACGAGGTCGGTGTCCTGCACGCGGTACGTCGTGCTCGACGCCGGGTGGGCACGCCCGACGTCGTCCAGCATCTGCTGCACGAGCGCGCCCACGGGGCCGCGGACGACGAGCTCGACGTCGGGCCGGTCGTCGGGCGCCGCCGTGCGCAGCTCGACGAGGTCGAGGCCCAGCGCCGCGAGCCGCTGGAGGAGCCCGTACAGCGCGGCCTGGTCGCGGACCCGCGCTTCCAGCCGCGTGCACTCCACGGACCGGCGCACGCCGAGCTCGGCGAGGTCGGGCTCGGGCAGCACCACCGGCCCCAGCACCGTCACCTCGACCAGCGTCGTGCGGTCCATGCGTCCTTCTCCCGGCTCGCCCACGTCGGTCCAGGATGCGCGGGCACGGACCCGGGCGGGATCACCCGGCGGGGGTGGCCCGCGGCGCCGGGCGGCCGACTACCCCCGACGGGTGAGCACGCGGACGCCGCGGCCGCTCCACAGTGGGAGCGTCACGGGACCGCCGTGACCCGACACGAGGGGTGCCCGATGGACGGATTCTGGGACTGGTTCTGGCTCATGGTGTGGTGGTTCTTCTTCATCGCCTACCTCGTCGTGCTGTTCCAGATCGTCGCGGACCTGTTCCGCGACAAGACGCTCAGCGGCTGGTGGAAGGCGCTGTGGATCGTCGCGCTGATCTTCGTCCCCTACCTGTCCGCGCTGATCTACGTCATCGCGCGCGGGCGGGGCATGGCGGAGCGGCACGCGGAGGAGCAGCAGGCGCGTCGGCAGGTCATGGACGACTACGTGCGGGCCACCGCCGGCACCGGCAGGTCGCCCGCGAGCGAGATCGCGGACGCCAAGGCGCTGTACGACGCCGGCACGATCGACGCCGACGAGTTCGCCCGGCTCAAGGCCCGAGCGCTCGCCTGAGGACGCGCGATGGCCGACGAGACCGCGCCGGGCCGCGAGGCGTCCGACGTCGCCGCGCGCCTCGCCGCGCTGGAGCGCGAGAACGCGGAGCTGCGGCGCCGGCTCGAGGAGCGGCCGGCCGCCGCGGCGCCCGCGGGCCCGGACGGCGACGCGACCGCGCCGGAGGCGGCGCGGCGGCCCCGGCGCGGGCTGCGCGCCGCCGCGTGCGCGGTCCTCATCACGCTCGGGGCGCTCCTCGCGCCGCTCGGCGCGGTGTCGGCGTGGGCGCAGCGCGAGCTCACGGACACCGACCGCTACGTCGCGACGGTCGGACCGCTCGCGGGCGACCCGGTCGTGCAGTCCGCAGTCGCCGGGCGGCTCACCGAGGTCGTCATGTCGCGCATCGACGTGGCCGCGCTCGTCGACGACCTCGTCGGCGGGCTCGAGGAGCGCGACGTCCCGCCGCGCGCGACCCGCGCGCTCGCCGCGCTGGAGGCGCCGCTCACGAGCGGCGTCGAGTCGCTCGTGCACGAGACGGCGACGCGGCTCGTGGAGAGCGACGCGTTCGAGGGCGCCTGGCTCCAGGCGAACCGCGTGGCGCACGAGCAGCTCGTCGCCGTGATGCGCGGCGAGGACGGCGACGTCCTGCAGGTGAGCGACGACGGCCGCCTGTCCATCCAGCTCTCCGGCCTGATCGACCTGCTCAAGGAACGCCTCGTGGACCGCGGCCTGGACGTCGCGGCCCGTATCCCCTCGGTCGACGCGACGTTCACCGTCGCGCAGTCCGCCGAGCTCGTCATGCTCCAGAACCGGTACGCCCAGGTCGTGACGCTCACGACGTGGCTGCCGTGGGTCGTGCTCGGTCTGCTGGCCGCGGGCGTCCTCGTCGCGAACCACCGCTCGCGCGCGCTCCTCGTGGCCGGGCTCGCCCTCACGGGGGCGATGGTCGCGCTGGGCGTCGGGCTCGCCGTCGCGCGCGGCCTGTACCTCGGCGCGCTCTCGGGGCAGGTGCTGCGGCTCGACGCCGCGGAGGTCGTGTTCGACCAGGCCGTCGGCTACCTGCGTCTCACGCTGCGCACCGTCGGCGTGCTGGGCCTCGTGGTCGCGCTCGCCGCGTACGTGGGCGGGCCGAGCGCGTCGGCCCGCAGCCTGCGCGCGGGGCTCGGGCGCGCGGGCGCCGCCGTGCGCGGCTGGGGCGAGGGCCGGGGCGTCTCGACGGGCCCCGTCGGCGACTGGCTCGGCCGGCACAAGGCGTTCGTGCGCGTCGTCGTCGTGGCGGCCGCCGCGCTCGTCCTGCTGCTCGCGGGCACGCCGACGCCGGGCCTCGTCGTCGGGGTCGCGCTCGTCGCGGGCCTCGTGCTCGTCGTCGTCGAGATCCTCGCCCGCCCACCCGCCGTCGTCGCCCCGCCCCCCGGTCCCGGGCCGGCCTGAGGCGCGTGGCGAGCCCGTGCTCCGCTCGCCCTGCGGTCCGGGGGCCCCGGGAATACCCTGCCCCCATGGTCTCGGTCGAGCCCCGTGCCGAGCCGGAGGACGTGACGCACGTCACGGACGCCTCCGGGACCTCGCGCGCCCGCACCACCGTCCCTGAGCTGCCGCCGTCCACGGTGGGCCGCCCGGAGGTCGAGGCGCTCGTCGCGGCGGCGGCCACGCGCCGCCTCACCCTCGTGTCGGCCGGCCCGGGCTGGGGGAAGACGACCGTCGCGGCGCGGTGGGCGCGCGGCGGCACCGGCCCGCGGGTCGCGTGGCTGACGCTCGAGCCGTTCGACGACAAGCCGGCGGCCTTCTGGGCCGACGTGCTCGCGGCGCTGCGGGCGGCCGGGGCGGTGCCCGCGGGGCACCCGCTCGAGACCCTCGTCGTCCCGCCGCGCCTCACGCCGGCTCTCCTGCGCCGCGTGCTCGCGGCGATCGAGGCGCTGCCCGAGCCCGTGGTACTCGTGCTCGACGACTTCCACCACGCCGCGTGCGCCGAGGTCGCGGCGACGGTGGACGACCTCCTGCGCTACCGGCTGCCCCTGCACCTCGTGGTCCTCACCCGCGTCGACCCGCTCCTGCGCCTGCAGCGCCTGCGCGCGCAGGGCGAGATGACGGAGGTCGGCGCCGCCGAGCTCGCGTTCGACGCCCCCGCGGTCGCGGCGCTGGCGACGGCGCAGGGACGCGACCTGGCGGCGGACGACGCCGGGCGGGTCGTCGGCGAGACCGGCGGCTGGGCCGTCGGGGTGCGGCTGCGCGTCGAGGAGCACGACGCGACGAGCCGGGCGCGCGCCGCCCGCTCTGCGGCGGAGTTCCTCCTCGCCGAGGTCCTCGACAGCCAGGGGCCCGAGGCCCAACGCTTCCTCCTGCGCACGAGCGTGGCGTCGGCGGTGTGCCCCGACCTCGCGGCCGTCCTCGACCCGGGGGCGCCGACGGACCGGCTGCTCCCCGGCCTCGCCGCGGCGGACGGTTTCGTCATGACGTCGGGCGGCCGGCGCACCTGGTACCGCTACCACCCGCTGCTGCGCGAGATGCTCCTGCACCAGCTGCGCACCGAGGACCCGGCGGGGCTGCGCGAGGCGCACCAGGCCGCGGCCCGCTGGTTCGCGCAGGACGGGCAGGCGCTGCGCGCGCTCGAGCACGCGGCGGCCGCGGAGGACTGGCCGCTGCTCGGCGAGGTGTTCGTCGAGGGCGCGGCGGCGGAGCTCGCGGGGCCGCACCGCGAGACCGTCGCCCAGGTCCTGCGGCGCGTGCCGTACGCGACCCTGCGGCCCGACGCCCGCCTGCATCTGTGCGCGGGCGCGCTCGCGTCCGTCGACGAGCGGTTCGACGCCGTGCGGCTCCACGTCGCGCGGGCGCGCGACCTCCTCGCCCCGGCCGTGGACCCGGTGGCCGACCCCGCCGCCGCGGTGCTCCTCGAGCTGCTCGCCGCGTCCGCCGCGCGGTCGACGGGCGACGTGCGGGCCCTCGCGACGGCCGCGGGCGCCGCGCTCGCCGCGGCGGACGCGGTGCCGTACCCGTTCCCCGCCCTCGAGACGTACCGGGGCCTCGCGCGGGCGCACCGCGCGGCGGGCCTCGCGTGGTGCGCGGTCGGCCCCGAGCCGGCGGGGGAGACGACGTCGGGCACGCTCGCCGCCCCTGGTGGCCGGTCGTGGCGCGCCCCGCAGCTCTACGTCCTCGGGGCGCGCGCCGCCGCGGCGCTCCTCGCCGTCGCGGCCGGTCGGCTCGACGCGGGGGACGGCGCCGCGCGCGAGGTGCTCGTCGAGGCGGAGCGCCGCGGCTGGGACGGGTACGCGCACGTGCGGCCCGCGCACGCTGCGCGCGCGTGGGTGCGGTATCTCCGGGCGTCGGACGACGGGCTCGACCGGCACCTCGCGCACGCCCTCGCGGCGGACGCCGGCGGGCGCGAGCCCGCGTCCGAGGCGGCCGTCCGGCTGCTGCAGGCGCTCGTCGCCGCGGACCGCGGGCACGCGCGCGCCGCGCGGCAGGCGCTCGTCGCCGCGGACCGCGCCCTGGGACGGTCCGCGACGCCCCCCGTGCTCGCGGACCTGTGGGTGCGCGCCACGGCGGCCGCGCGTCTGGTCGACGACGGCACGGGCCCGGCGCTCGGGGCGCGCCTCGCGCGCGAACGCCTCGGGAGCGCCGCGGTCGTCGCGGTCTGCGGTGCGCGCGAGCTCCTCGCGGCGGGGCGCACCGGCGCGGCGGAGCGTGCCGTGGCGGGCCTCGGGGACGCGCCGGGGGAGGAGGCGGACGTCCTCGTGCGGGTGGAGGCGGCGCTCGTCGAGGCGTCCGCGCTCGCCCGGGCGGGCACGCGCCGCGTCGACGCCCCGCTCGGGCGGGCCCTCGACCTGGCCGCCGCGGAGCGGGTCGTCCGCCCGTTCCTCGCCGTCCGGGGCACCGAGCTCGACGAGCCGCTCGCGCGCGCGGTCGCGCGCCGCGACGACGCCCTCGCCGCGCTGCTGCGCACCCACCTGGACGCACCGGGCCGGGCACCGGAGCCGGTCCCGCTCGTCGAGCCGCTCACCGAGCGCGAGCTCGCGGTCCTCGCCGTCCTGCCGTCGATGGCGAGCAACGCCGAGGTGGCCGCCGACCTCTTCGTGTCGGTCAACACCGTCAAGGCGCACCTGAAGTCGGTCTACCGCAAGCTCGGCGTCGGCTCGCGGCGCGAGGCCGTGCGGCGCGGCCGCGAGCTCGGCGTCGTGCCCTGACGGGTCTGCCGAGGAGACGCGCTCAGGCGCGGCGCCGGTCCACCGTGCGCAGCACGAGCTTCCCGAGCTCGACGAGGACGAGGAAGGCGAGCGCGACGAGCGCGCACACGCCCCACTGGCCGCCGTCGAGGTCGACGGTGCCGAAGATCCGCTGCAGCCCGTCGAGCGTCGTGACGAGGAACGTGAGCCCGAGGGATGCGAGCAGGAGCACGACGAAGCGGCCGTTCGCGAGCGTCTCGGACGACAGGATGCTCGCCCGCGGGTCGCGCCACTCGAGCGCGGCGACGACGTGCAGGAGCGACATCGCGGTGAGGCCCATCGTCGTCGCGACCGCGAGGTCGGCGTCGGCCTCGCCCCACGCGACGGCGACGAGCGTGCCGACGGCGATGAGCACGCCCCCGACCGCGAGCCGCACGCCGAGCGCGCGCCCGATGACCGGCTCGGTGGGTGGGCGTGGGCGACGCCGCATGAGGCCGGGCGTCGCGGCGTCGAAGCCGAGGCCGACGGCGAGCAGCACGTCGATCGCGAAGTTGACCCACAGGATCTGCAGCGGCGTGAGCGGGGTGCCCCCCGCGACGGTGAAGATGCCCGCGCCGACGAACGTGAGGATGAACCCGACGAGGACGACCATCTGGAAGCGGATGTACTTCATGAGGTTGTCGTAGAGGCCGCGGCCGCCCTCGACCGCCGCCACGATCGTGGCGAAGTTGTCGTCGGTGAGGATCATCTCGGCGGCGTCCTTCGTCACCTCGGTGCCCGTGATCCCCATCGCGACGCCGATGTCCGCGCGCGTCAGGGCGGGGGCGTCGTTGACGCCGTCGCCCGTCATCGCGACCACGTCGCCCTTGCGCTTGAGCACGTCGACGAGACGCACCTTGTCCTCCGGCGCCACGCGTGCGACCACGCCGATCTCGCCGACCTCCGCCTCGAGCTGCGCGTCGGACATCGCGGCGAACTCGGCGCCCGTGAGCGCGCGCCCCTCGATCCCCAGCTGCCCGGCGATCGCCGCGGCCGTGGTGACGTGGTCGCCCGTGATCATCCGCACGCGGATCCCGGCGTCGCGGCACTCGGCGATCGCGTCGCGCGCCTCGCGGCGCGGGGGGTCCACGATGCCGACGAGCGCGAGGAGCTCGAGGTCACGCACCGCGGTCAGCAGGTCGCCCGCGAGCTCGTCGCGCGCGACGGTGCGCCGCGCGACGGCCAGCACGCGCATGCCCTCGCCCGCGAGCGCGTCGTTCTCCGCGAGGACGCGCGCGCGGCCCTCGTCGTCGAGGGGCGCCGACCCGCCGTCGGCCGTGAGGTACCGCGCCGAGCGGGCGAGCAGCACGTCCGGGGCGCCCTTGACGAAGCACACGAGCTCGCCGTCGATCTCGTGGAACGTCGCCATGAGCTTGTACGCGGCGTCGAACGGGACCTCCGCGACGCGCGGGTGCTCGGCGCGCGTCTCCTCGACGTCGAGCCCGGCCTTGGCCGCGAGGACGACGACCGCACCCTCCGTCGGGTCGCCGATGCACTCGCCGTCGCGCACGACGGCGTCGCTCGCGAGCGCCAGGGGGAGCGCGACCGGCTCGAGCGGGACGTTGGTCGACCCGGCCGCCGCGAGGATGCGGCCGGTCGTGGAGTAGCCCTCGCCGTCGACGGAGAACCGGCGTCCGGCGAGCACGAGCCGGCGCGCCGTCATCTGGTTGAGCGTGAGCGTCCCGGTCTTGTCGGAGCAGATCGCCGACGTCGACCCGAGCGTCTCGACGGACTTGAGGCGCTTGACGATCGCGCCCTCCTCGGCGAGGCGGCGCGTGCCGAGCGACAGGAGCATCGTCACCACGGCGGGCAGCCCCGTCGGGATCGCGGCGATCGCCAGGCTGATCCCGACCACGAAGAGGCTGTCGAAGTCCTCGCCGCGCACGAGCCCCAGCACGACGACCACGACGAGGGCGACCGCCGCCATGACCGTGATGATCACCGTGATGCGGTCGAGCTGGCGCGTGAGCGGCGACCTGTCCTGCTCGACCCCGCTGAGCATCCCGGAGATGCGGCCCACCTCGGTCGTCATGCCCGTCGCGGTGACGACCATCTCGCCCCGCCCGCGCGTGACCTGGGAGTTCATGTACGCCATGTCGGTGCGGTCGCCGAGCGGGGCGTCGTCCGCCGCGACCGCCGCGACGCCCTTCGCGACGGGCGTGCTCTCGCCCGTGAGCCCGGCCTCCTCGATCTCGAGCGAGGCGGCGACGAGCAGCCGCCCGTCCGCGGGGATCTTGCCGCCCGCCTCGAACCCGACGACGTCGCCCGGCACGAGCTCCTCGGCGGGAACCTGCTCCTGGCGCCCGTCGCGGCGCACGGTGGCCGTCATGACGAGCATCTGCTGGAGCGCGGCGACGCTCTGGGCCGCCTTGCCCTCCTGGTGCAGGCCCATGAGCGCGTTGAGGACGGTGAGGGCGAGCACGACGACGCCGGTCGTCACGTCCCCGAGCGCGATGATGCTCACGACGGCCGCGCCGACGAGGACGAGCTGCATGAGGTCGCGGTACTGGCGCAGGAACGCCTGCCACGGCCGTTCCTTGCGCTCCTGCGCGAGCGCGTTCGGCCCGTAGCGCGCGCGCCGCTCGGTGACCTGCGCGGACGTCAGCCCGACGGCCGGGTCGACGTCGAGCGCCGCGCACACCGCCTCGGGCGGTGCCGTGTGCCAGGGGCCCGTGGGGGCCGGTGCCTGCTGTCGGGGGATCGGTGCAGCCGTCATCCTCGGCTCCTCTCGGGCGCTCGTCCCACCGTCGCAGCGGGCTCGGGCGGGGTCCTCACCCGGCGGGGGTGAACGCCCCGCGGCGGCGCGGCACCGGTGCGCGACGTGCCGCCGACGCCCGCGCTCGACGCGCGTGCCGCCCGGGCCTCAGCCGCGCGACCCCACGAGCCCGCTCTCGTACGCGACGATCACGGCCTGCACCCGGTCGCGCACGCCCAGCTTGGCCAGGAGGTTGCCGACGTGCGTCTTCACGGTCGTCGCGGACAGCACGAGGCGGTCGGCGATCTCGGCGTTCGACATCCCCTCGGCCACGCACCGCAGCACGTCGAGCTCGCGCGGCGTGAGGGAGCGCAGCCGGGGGTCGAGGCCGTCGTCGACGGCCGGCTGCTCGCCCGCGGGCAGGTGCGGCGCGAAGAGGTCGAGCATGCGGCGCAGCACGCGGGGCGCGACGACCGAGCTCCCCGCCGCGACCGTGCGGATCGCCTCGACGAGCTCGTGCGGGCGCGCGTTCTTCAGCAGGAACCCGCTCGCCCCGGCGCGCAGCGCCGC
The DNA here is from genome assembly GCF_040595865.1 of Cellulosimicrobium sp. MI9406. Classification (NCBI taxonomy): domain Bacteria; kingdom Bacillati; phylum Actinomycetota; class Actinomycetes; order Micrococcales; family Promicromonosporaceae; genus Cellulosimicrobium; species Cellulosimicrobium sp. MI9406. Next base: position 186,815 of record NZ_JALIZI010000002.1, on the reverse strand, counting down.
GAACGCGTACTCGTCCACGTCGAACGTCGTGAGCACGAGCACGCGCGTCCCGGGGTGCTCGGCGACGACGCGCCGGGTCGCCTCGATGCCGTCCATGCCGGGCATCCGGACGTCCATGACGACGACGTCGGGGGCGAGTGCCGCGACCTGGTCGAGCGCTACGCGTCCGTCGGAGGCCTCGCCCACCACCTCGAGGTCGGGCTCGGACTCGATGACGAGCCGGAAGCCCATCCGCAGCAACGCCTGGTCGTCGACGAGCAGCACGGTCGTCACGGTCGTCCTCCCTCGTCGTCGTGCACGTCGCGGTGCGGGTGCTCCTGCTCGGGGGCGCTCCGCGCCCCGACCTCGCCCGGGTCGCAGGGCAGGACCACGTGCACCGCCCAGCCGCCGCCCGGTCGCGGCCCCGCCTCGACGACGCCGCCGAGCAGCGCGGCGCGCTCGCGCATGCCCACGATCCCGCGCCCGGTCCCGCCGCCGGTCGCCGGGCGCGTGCCGCCCTCGTCGCGGACGTCGATCTCGACCGCGCGCGCGGTGCGCCGCACCACGACCTCGGCCGCGGGCGTCCCGGGCGCGTGCCGCAGCACGTTGGTCAGTGCCTCCTGCACGATGCGCACGGCCCCGAGCCGCAGCGACGTGTCCGCAGGCAGCGCGACGTCGAGGCCGCTCGCGGCGACAGGCACGCCCGCCGCGCGGAACCGTGCGACGACGGCCGTGAGGTCCGTCCCGGTCGGCTCGACCGGGGTGCCCGCCCCGTCGCCGCCCTCCTCGGGGTCGAGCGCGCCGAGGACGCGCTGCATGTCGGCCAGCGCGTCCCGTCCCGTGCGGGACAGCTCGTGCAGGGCCTCGCGCGAGCGGTCCGGCGCCCGGTCGAGCGCCGCGCCCGCGCCGTCGGACAGCGCGACCATCACGGACACGCTGTGCGCGACGACGTCGTGCATCTCGCGCGCGATCCGCGCCCGCTCGGCGGCCCGGGCGAGCGCCGCGCTCTGGTCGCGGTCGCGCGCCATGGCGCGGTAGCGCGCGACGAGGTCCTCGTCGTGCAGCCGTCGTGCCCGTGCTCCCGACCCCGTCGCCATCCCCAGCAGCAGGAGCGCGAGCAGGAGGAGGACCGACACGGAGCGCCGGCCGGGGGAGAAGGGCGGCTGCGCGAGGTCGCGCACCGGGTCGCCGTCCGGCAGGACGATCGGGTCGCTCCACAGCAGCATCTCGGCGAGGCCGATGTCCTGCCACCACCACAGCGCCGCCACGACGACGGCGAGCACCGCTCCGCACACGATCCACGCCGTGCGGGGCGCGCGCTCGGCGGCCACGGTGTGCACCGCGCACGCCAGGCACACGCCGAGCACCCCGAGCACGCCCGCCGTCGCGAGCGACGCGACAGCCAGGACGGTGAGGGCCGCCGTCACGGTCAGCGGGCGCGACCGCCGGACCAGGAGCAGGCCCGCCCCGAGGGCGGCCCCGACGAGCCAGGCCGCGACGACCACCTGGGCGACGGGCTCGTCGGGGCGGAACAGCCCCAGCCCGGTGGACCCCTCGACCGTCGTGAGCGCGACCGCCGCGGTGACGAGCCCGAGCAGCGCGACCGCGCCCGCGAGCGCGAGGTCGGTCGCCCACGGGTGCCGCGCCAGGACGCGGCCGACGGCGCCGCGCCGCCGCACGTCGGGCTCGGCGCGCGGGCCGCCGTCGTGCGCCCCGGGCGCGGACGGGAGGGCGAGGGGCGACGAGGGCACCGGCCTACTCTCCCATCGGCCGTCGTGCGGCGCGTCAGACGACGTCATGGCGCCGCAGCCGGTACGCCGCCGCGGCGAGCAGCGCGGCGGCCCACGCCGCGAGGACGAGGCCTCCGCCCCACGTGCCGAGGTGCGGCCCCAGGGTCGTCGCGTCGAGCGCGGCGAGCCGGGCGTCGTCCTGCAGCAGGCGCGCCCCCGCACCGGGCAGGAGGGCGCGCGCCGTGTCCGCGACGCGTCCCGGGTTCGTCGCGAGCACGTGGTCGAGCACGACGAGCAGCACGACCCCGCCGACGAGCGCCCCGTCCGGCCGCCGCACGAGCGCCCCCAGGCCCAGGCCCACGAGGGCGACCCCGGTCAGGTAGAGCACGAAGCCCGCCAGCACGCGCAGCGTCTCGCGGTCCGCGAGATCGAGCACGAGCGCGGCGTCCGCGCGCTGCTCGGCGGTCGCGGCGAGCGCCGCACCCAGCGCGAGCACCGCGACGGCGAGCGCGGCCGCCGTCGTCACGAGCGCCTGCGCCGCGAGCACGGGCAGGCGGCGGGGGACCGCGGCGAACGTCACGCGCGCGGTGCCGTTCCGGAACTCTCCGGCGCCGACGCCCGCGCCGAGCACGAGGAAGCCGAGCTGGGCGAGCACGGACCCCGCGACGGCGAGCGGCGCCCCGGAGGACCCGGCGTCGGGCCGGGCGAACGCGCCCAGCGCCCACGCCGTCCCCGCCGCCGCGGCGACGGTCGCGAGCGCGAGCCAGGCCGTCGAGCGCAGGCTCGTCAGCTTGTCCCACTCCGCCGCGAGCACCCGGGGCAGGGTCACCTGCGGCCGGTCGGGCGCGGGCGGGGTGCGGGCCGGCGCCGGGGCCGTCGGGGGGATCGTGGCGGCCACGTCAGACCACGTCCCGCGTGCGCAGGCGGACGGCGGCCAGGGCGAGCGGGACGAGGACCCACGCCGCGAGGACGAGCCCTCCGCCGACGGCACCCAGGTCGGGCGCGCCCTCGACCGCGCCCTCGCCCGTGAGCAGGGACGCCGCCCCGGTGGGCAGGAACGTGACGACGGTGTTCACCGCCGCCTGCGCCGACGAGACGCCCGCGGGTGCCGCGAGCGGGTCGCCCGACAGGTCGGCCGCCAGCACGAGCGCGACCGGCAGCACGAGCACGACGAGCACCGCCGCGGTGAGGGCGGGGACGGGCCGCCGCACGAGCGCGCCGATCGCGAGGCCGAGCAGCGCCATGCCGGCGAGCAGGAGCGTCATCCCGACGAGGACCTGCGGCGTGCCGTCCCGGCCGAGGTCGAGCGCGAGGCCGCGCGCACGGGCCGACGGCAGCAGCGCGAGCACCGCCGCCCCGACCGCGAGCACCGCGGTGAGCAGCGCGAACGCGGCGGTCGCCGCCGTCTGCCCCACGAGCACGGGCCAGCGCCGCGGCTCGGCGACGAACGTCGTGCGGAACGTGCCCGTGCTGTACTCGCCCGTCCCGACGAGGACGCCGAGGACGAGCGGCGGCACCTGCGCCAGCAGCAGGCCCGACGTGAGGGAGCCGAGCGGGTCGAACCCCGGGTCCACGGACGACGCCTGGGCCGAGAGGTACGTCAGCACGGCCGAGACGACGACGGTGAGAGCGGCCGCCCACCACGACGAGCGCAGGCTCGTCAGCCTCGTCCACTCCGCGGCGACGGCGCGGGGGAGCGTGGGGCCACCGGCGCTCGCGGGCCGGGGCACCGCCGGGTGCGCACGCCGCGACGACGCGGTCGGTGCGGTGGGGGCGGTCATCGGGCACCTCCGGCCGACGCCAGACCGGTCTCGCCCGCGGCACGGCCGCGGTACTGGACGGCGTCGGCGGTGAGCCGCAGGTACGCCTCCTCGAGCGAGCCCGCCGCGCCCGCGAGCTCCTGCACCGGCGCGTCGGCGAGCAGCCGGCCCTGGCCGATGACGACGACGCGGTCGGCGCACAGCGCGAGCTCGTGCATGAGGTGCGACGACAGCAGCACCGCGCGGCCCTCCGCCGCGAGGCCGCGCACGAGCCCGCGCACCCACAGCACGCCGTCGGGGTCGAGGCCGTTGACGGGCTCGTCGAGGACGAGCGTCCCGGGGTCGCCGAGGAGCGCGCCCGCGATGCCGAGGCGCTGGCCCATCCCGAGCGAGAACGTGCCTGCACGCCGCCCCGCGACGCTCTCGAGGCCGGTCATCCCGATCACCTCGTCCACGCGCGCCCGCCCGATCCCGTGGGTGCGGGCGAGCGCCGTCAGGTGGCGGAACGCCGTGCGGCCCGGGTGCACGGAGCGCGCGTCGAGCATGACCCCGACCGCGCGCAGGGGCGCCGGCAGGTCCGCGTACCGGTGACCGTCCACGGTCGCCGTGCCGGAGGTCGGGCGCTCCAGCCCGACGACGACGCGCATCGTCGTGGACTTCCCGGCACCGTTCGGGCCGAGGAAGCCCGTCACGGTCCCGGGCCGCGCCGTGAACGTCAGCCCGTCCACCGCCGTCGTGGGTCCGTAGCGCTTCGTCAGCGCCTCCACCTGGATCATCGGTCCTCCCGTCGTCCGCGGGCCCGGTCGTCGGGCACCGCCGTCGTCGACGCTACGAAGACCCGCGGGGGCACCGGCTCGGGCGGTCGGCCGAGATCCGCGACACTCCCGCCTCCTCCTCGGGGAGGAGGAGGTCGTGCCGGGGTGGGACGAGCGTGCCCAGGAGGGACGGTCCTGCCCGGGCGGACGGGGCGCGGCGCGGGCGGGCACGACGACGGTCAGGCGGTGGCGGTCCTTGCGGCCACCCGGACGCCCGCGTCCCATCCCGGTGCGCGCCCGCCGCCCGGGGGGGACGTGGTCGGTCGCGAGCCCTGCCCGGGCGAGGGACCACGCGACGAGCGAGTTCGAGTTCCACATCTCGCCCCCGCCGGGCGGCCGCCGACCCCACGTGAGCGGCGGGACGCCACGCACGGCCCGCAGGATCCGGGCGACAGCGGCGGCGTCGCGCGTGAGGACGACGGGTGGCCCGACGGCGTGCTCCCGGTCGGGGATGGCGCCGTGCGCCCAGCAGCGCACCTCGTACCGGAACCAGCGGGAGCGGCCCAGCGGCCGCAGACCCACGGGGCCGGTCACGACGACGCCCCGGTCGCACACCGGGCCGCCCCACGCGGGGGTCATCTCGACGACGTACGGCACCCCGTCGCAGCGCAGTCCCAGCGCCGCGTGGAACAGCGGGCGGGGACGCCGCCGCGCGAGCAGCGCGGCGGCGCGCTCCCACGCGGCGCTCGTGCGGCGGACGACGTGGCCCCCCGCCCCGACGGGCAGCCAGAGGAGCTCCGCCCGGTTGTCGCCGGGCGTGGTCGCGGTCACGCCCCGACGCTACGGCACCCGGGTCCGCGCGGGAGCGGTAGGCTCGGGGGCATGCTTCCGGCGTGAGAGCGCCGGCGGGATCCGAATGAGACAGCGGATCGAGAGGCCCCGTCGCTCCACACGACGGGGCCTCTCGCTGTCCCGGCGCGTCCTGCCGCCCGGCCGGGTGCCGTGCCTCACCGGACAGGGGAGGGCGCGGCGTCCGCTCCCGGCAGGAACGGGCCGAAGATGGCGGCGACCGCTGCGGCGGCCCCGGCGGCGTCCTGCCGCGCGACGGCCTCGACCAGCTCGTGGTGGTGGCGGTGCGCCGCCTCGTCGTCCTCGTTCTCCTCGTCGCGCATGTGCACGGTGAAGACGTCGAGCATGCTCGAGTAGAGCGTGACGTAGAGCGGGTTGTGCGTCGCGGCGACGATCGCGCGGTGCAGGTCGAGGTCGGCGCGCGCGCGGGCGTCGCGGTCGTCGGCCTCCCAGGCCGCCTCCCGCCGGTCGCGGAGCTCGCGCAGGTGCTCGACGTCGTCGTCCGAGCGGCTCGCCGCGGCGAGCGAGGCGGCGGTGCTGTCGAGGGCGAGGCGGAGCTCGAGGTAGTGGCGGCGGCTGCCGCCCGCGAGCTGGCGCTCCAGGGTGCCGGTCAGCTCGGAGCTCGAGATGACGAACGTGCCGCGGCCCTGCTCGCGGCGCAGCAGCCCGGCGTGCACGAGCGACTGCAGCGCCTCGCGCACCGTGTTGCGCCCGACGCCGAACTCCGCCACGAGCGCGGCCTCCGTGGGGATCCGGTCGCCGACCGCCCAGCGGCCCGAGACGATCTCGTCCCGGAAGCGCGCCGCGGCCTGGTCGATGAGGCCTACTCGACGCATCGGTCCGCCTGTGCCAGACTGCTCCAGATTCATCCCATGATCCCATCATCCGCCGACCTCAGTGTGGAGTGTAGCGTGACGACCCTCTCTCCCCCCCGGCCCCGCGTGCGCCCCGGACGCCTCACTCTCTGGGCGGGTCTCGCCGTCGCGCTGACGGCCCTCAACCTCCGGACGGCGGTGACCGGGTTCACCCCGCTGCTGGAGACCGTGGGCGCCGACCTCGGGTTCGGGGTCGCCGTCGCGGGGCTGCTCGGCACGGTCCCCGCGGCGTCGTTCGCCGTGTTCGGCTTCCTCGCGCCCGCGGTCACGCGGCGGTTCGGGCTCGAGCGCACGGCCACCGTGGCGCTCGCTCTCACCGCGCTGTCCCTCGTGCTGCGCGCGGCCTCCCCGACGACGACCGTGCTCGTCCTGTCGACGGTGCTCGCGCTCGCGGGCATCGGGGCGGCCAACGTCGTCATCGTGCCGCTGGTGAAGGCGTGGTTCTCCGACCGGCTCGCGCTGTGGACCTCGCTCTACCTCCTCCTCATGCAGACGGGGCAGTTCGTCGCCCCCCTGCTCGCGGTCCCGGTCGCCGAGGCGAGCAGCTGGCGCGTGTCCGTGGGGCTCTGGGCCGGGCCCGCCGCCGTGGCCGCCGTCGTCTGGCTCCTGCTCGCGCTCCGGCTGCCCGCCGCCCACCACGCGCCCGCACCCGTCGCGGCGGCCGGCGCGCGCCTCCGGGTGGGCCGGTCGTCCACCGCGTGGGGCCTCGTCGGCCTCTTCGCCATGATGTCGCTGTCGAACTACGCGATCATCACGTGGGTGCCGGCGGTCCTCACCGACGCCGGGGGCAGCGCCGCGCTCGGCGGTTCCATGGTCGCGCTGTACTCGGCGTGGGGCGTGCTCGCGGCGCTGGTGGTGCCCCAGGTCGCCACCCGGATGACGAACCCGTTCGTCGTCGTGGTCGCGTGCTCGGTGGTGCTCGTCGCCGGGTACCTGGGCCTCCTGCTCTCCCCGCTCGACGGCACGGCGGTGTGGGTGTGCGCGCTCGGCATCGGGGTGAGCACCTTCCCCCTGTGCATGACGCTCATCAACCGGCGCACGCGGACGGCCCAGGCGGCGTCGGCCGTGTCCGGATTCGTCCAGGGCATCGGGTACGGGATCGCCTGCTTCGGGCCCCTCGGGCTCGGCCTGCTGCGCGAGGCGACCGGCTCGTGGTCCGTCCCGCTCGTCGTGCTCGCCGCGACCGCCGTCCCCGGGGTCGTGGCCGGCTGGTTCGCCTGCCGACCCCGCTTCGTCGACGACGCCGTCGTGGTCGCCGACCGTCCGGCGGACGACGTGGAGGACCGCGCGGCCGGCGCGTGACGCCGCACGCGGGCTCGGGGCGGCGCCCGCCGACGCGCCGCGGCAGGTCCCGGCCCGTACGGTCGGACGATGACCGACCCGCGCGACCGGCCGTACGTGGCCGGCCTGCTCGTCCTGACCGTGGCGACGGGCGTCGTCGACGCGGTGAGCTACCTCGCGCTGGACCAGGTGTTCACCGGCAACATGACGGGCAACGTGCTCTTCGTTGGGTTCGCCGCCGCCGGTGCGGGCGGGATCCCGCTGCTCAACAACGTCGTCGCGCTCGTCGCCTTCGTCCTCGGCGCCGCCCTGTGCGGGGTGCTGCTCCGTGGGCGCGCCGACGACGCGCGGATGCCGCGGCGCGCGCTCGGCGTGCTCGCCGGGGGAGCGGTGCTCGTGGTCGCGGGCGGCGCGCTGTGGCTCGCCGTCGGGCGCCTGCCCACGCCCGCGGTCCTGGCCCTCACCGCCGCCCTCGCGCTCGTGATGGGCGCCCAGGCGGTCGCCGCGCGGGGCGCCCACGTCCAGGACGTCTCGACCGTCGTCGTCACCACGACGCTCGTGAACCTCGCTCTCAGCAGCCCGCTCGCGGGCGGGTCCGGAGAGGGCGCGGCCCGACGCGCGGGGGCCGTGCTCGCGATGGGCACGGGCGCGGCCGTCGGCGCCGTCGTCGTGCGGTCGTGGTCCGGTGCGGCCGGCCTGCTGCTGGCGGGCCTCCTCGTCGCGGTCGGCACGACGACGCTCGCCCTGGCCCGCCGCCACGACGCCGTGGCGCCGCGCTGACGCGCCCGACGGGCTCCCCGGGCGCGTCAGCCGTGCTCCGGCTGCCAGCCCTCGGGCCCGCGGCTAGCCTCGCGGGACGGCACCCTCGGAGGGAGAGCGGGATGAGCCAGGGACGAGTGGTCGTGGTCACCGGCGCGGCGCGCGGGATCGGGCGCGCGACGGCGGTCGCGTTCGCGCGGGCGGGCTACCGGGTCGCCGGCCTCGACATCGCGGCCGTCGCGAGCCGCGCGCTCGAATACGAGCCCGCGAGCCCAGCCGACCTCGCGCGGACCGGCGAGCTCGTGGAGGAGGCGGGGGCGTCGTGGCTGCCGCTGGTCGCCGACCAGCGCGACCTCGCTGCCGTGCGCGCGGCGCTCGGGGAGGTCGTCGAGCGGTTCGGCGGCCTCGACGTCGTGTTCGCCAACGCCGGGATCCAAGGCTTCGCCTCGGTCCTCGACATGAGCGACGAGCTCTGGCACGACACGATCGACGTCAACCTCACCGGCACCGCGAACGTGCTGCGCGCCGCGGCACCGCTCCTCGTCGAGCGCGGCGGCGGGCGGATCATCCTCACCTCGTCGACCCAGGGTCAGCACGGCACCCTCGAGGGCAGCGCGTACTCGGCCTCCAAGTGGGGGCTCATCGGGCTCATGAAGTCCGCGGCGCTCGACCTCGGCCCCCACGGCATCACCGTCAACGCCGTGATCCCCGGCCTGATCGACACCACCCTGACGCGCCACGAGGAGCGGTACGCCCAGGCCCTGGAGTCGTCGGGGAAGGCGCCCACCGGCGACGTCGCCCGCGACGAGCAGGCGGCCGCCGCCGGGCTGGCGAGCAAGCTCCCCCTCGGGGTGCCGTGGCTCGCGCCGGAGGACGTCGCCCCGGCCGTCGTCTTCCTCGCCTCGCCGGAGGCGTCCATGATCAGCGGCACGAGCCTCGCCGTCACCGGCGGCGACAGCGCCAACGTCACGGCGTGAGCCGACGCGTGGGGCGCGGCCCCTCCGGTGCTCAGGCACCTCAGGCTCGGAGCACCCGGGGCTGAGGAGGTGCGGCGCGCGCTGAGGCCCCGGGGCGGGTCGGGACGGCGCGTTCGACCGATCCGGGACGGGGCGCCTCAGGACGAGCGTGAGCACCATGCCCGCCATCGACCCGCAGCTGCCCGTCCTCGTCCGCACGGCCCGTCTCGTCGGCACCTCGGTGCTGAGCATCGGCGCGGCGGTCGCCCTCGTCGCGTGCGCGGCAGCCACCGACCCTATCGACCCGTCCGTCGCGGACCGCACGTATCTCGGGCTGCCCGCCGAGGGCGGCGAGGTGCACCCGTGGTCCGACGCCGAGACCCCGGCCGTCGGCTACGCGCGCGGCGGCGAGCCGCAGACCGTGAACGTCGTGACGTTCGGGTCGAGCTCGTGCCCGCTCGTCCCGGTCGACTACACGTGGGACGCCGAGGAGCGCGCGCTGAGCTTCCGCCTCGGTCGCCGGGCGGGCACCGACGAGCGCCCCTGCACGCTCGACACCGCGCCGTCGACGAGCGTCGTCGTCGTGCCCGGCCTGCCTGCGGACGAGGCCGTGACGATCCTCACCTCGGGCGACGACGTCGTCCTCCCGCCGGGGCGCTGACACCACGTGCGCGCCAGGGGACTGGTGTGTGCCCCGGGGACGACGAAGGCCCCTGGTCTGCGTTTCCGCAGGCCAGGGGCCTCGATCATGGTGTCCGGAGGGGGACTTGAACCCCCACGCCCGATAAAGGGCACTAGCACCTCAAGCTAGCGCGTCTGCCATTCCGCCACCCGGACGAGTGGACCTTCCCGGCGTTTCCGCCGTTCCGGTGCGGGGAAAAACATAGCACGGTTCGGGGGTGGTTCTCACATCGCCGTCACGCCCCGGACCAGGGCCGCGACCTCGACCGCGACCTCGTCGTCCACCTCGACCAGGGCCGTGCGCGGCGCCCGGCGTGCGGGGACGACCTGGGGCAGACTGGGCGGATGGTGGCCACGACGCGACGGAGGCACGCGTGACGGACGAGCAGCGACCCGCAGCAGGCCCGGCACCGACACCTCGGCCGGGCTCCGGCTCCGACCGCTCGGCGGCGTCGGTCAAGCACCTCGCCGGGGCGTCGAGCGCGGCGCGCAAGGTCGCCGGGGCGCGCCGCAACCCGTCGGTGGTGGGGTACGACGAGACGGTCCCCGCCTGGCTGCGCACGACGGCCGGCTGGTCGTGGCGCCTGCTCATGATCGTCGCAGCGGTCGCGCTCGTCTTCTTCGCGACCGCGCAGGTGCAGCTCGTGTTCGTGGCGGTCTTCCTCGCGCTCGTCATCACGTCCGTCCTGCGGCCCGTGACCGACTTCTACAGCAGGATCATGCCGCGCGGCCTGGCCACGGGGCTCGCGATCCTCACGGCCCTGCTCTTCTTCGCCGGCCTGCTGACGTACGTCATCACGTCGGTCGCGGGCCAGTGGCAGAGCCTCGCGGAGCAGTTCGACCAGGGCATCGAGCAGATCTTCGACTTCCTCGAGAACGGCCCGCTGCCGGTGACGATCACCGCGGACGACGTCAACGGCTGGATCGACAACGGGCGGCAGTGGCTCACGGAGCACGGCGGCGACATCGCGAGCCAGGCCGCGGCGAGCGCGGGCTCCGTCTTCGAGGCGTTCGCGGCGATCGCGCTCGCGATCTTCTGCACGGTGTTCTTCCTCGCCCGCGGCAAGGACATGTGGACGTGGTTCCTCAACCAGCTCCCGTCGCGCTCGCGCGACAGCTGGAAGATCGCGGGCGGCGCCGGCTGGTACACCTTCTCCGGCTACGCGCGCGGCACGGTGATCATCGCGCTCGTCGACGGCATCCTCGCGGGGATCTTCCTCGCGATCCTCGGCGTCCCGCTCGCGGCCCCGCTCGCAGTCCTGGTGTTCATCGGGGCGTTCATCCCGATCATCGGCGCCCCGCTCGCGATGATCATCGCCGCCATCGTCGCGCTCGCGGCCAAGGGCTTCCTCATCGCGCTGATCGTGACGATCGGCATCGCGCTCATCGGGCAGTTCGAGGGCCACGTGCTGCAGCCGCTCGTCATGGGCAAGCAGGTGTCGCTCCACCCGGTGGTGGTCGCGATCGCGGTAACGGCCGGCACGCTCCTCGCCGGGATCCTCGGCGCGGTCGTGTCGGTGCCGCTCGTCGCGGTCGCGTGGTCGGTGTTCTCGCACCTGCGGCACAAGGACCCACCGATGGAGGACGAGCTCCCGACGGCGAAGGAGATCGCCCTCGGGGACGTCGGCCCGGGCGTCACGCCGCCCCCGGAGGGCGCGACGAGCTGACCGCCGCGCCGTCCCCGCCCGGACTGCGCCCGGCCGGGACGCGTCGACCCGTGCGCTGCCGCGGGGCCGGGACCGGGATCACCGCGGGACGGCGGAGACGCCCGCGTCGAGCCGGACCGAGACGTGCACGGTGTCCCCGACGTCCTTGCCGGTCGCGGCTCGCACGGACCGCAGCACGGCGAGCAGGTGCGGGCCGCCGTAGGCGACGAGGGACGCGTGGTACGCGACGTCGTCGACCGCCGCGAGCACGGGGACCCGGCCGCGCGTCCCGAACAGGTCGGGGACGTCGACGGGGAGCGTGACGAACGCTCCCGACCGTGTCCCGGCGGCGACCACCACGGCGTCGAACTCCACCGGGCCGGGGTCCGTCCACGTGGGCATGGCGTCGACCGTAGCGGAGAGCGCGGGAGCGGGGAACGGGCCGCCCGGGCGATTTCCGGACGGCCCGGTCAGCCGCGCTCGGACCCGGCCGACCGGCCTGCGGCCCGTGCACGCGCGGCGCCACGACGGACGAGCGTCACCACGACCGCGGCCGCGGCGAGCAGCGCCGGTGCGACGAGCGACGCCCCCGCGAGGAGCAGCAGCACCGCCGTCAGGGCCGTCGCGACCGCGGCGAGCCACCAGCCGGGAGAGCGTCGGGGGAGCAGGCGCAGCGCCGCCACCATGCCCAGCGCGTAGACGGCCACCATGCTGCTCGTGTGGACGCGGACGAACGGCTCGAGGTCCAGCCCCGTGGCGACGAGCACCGCGAGGTAGCCCGTCGCGAGCGCGAGCGTGACGGCCAGCGCGCGGCGCGGGACGCCCGCACGGCCCGCGAGCGCGGCGAGGGGTCGCGGGAGGTCGCCGTCCCGGGCGAGCGCCTGCCCGAGGTTCGCGAACGCGGCAAGATACGCGGTGAGCACCCCGGACGTGACGACCGCGGCGACGACGCCCACGAGCACCGGACCCGCCCCGGGTGCGCCCACGTGCGCGAGGTCGAGGAGCGCGACCGTCCCCGTCCCCGCGTCCGTGCCGAGCACCCCGACCGTCGTGACCTGGAGCGCCAGGTACGCGACGCCGACCACGACGAGCGCCACGCCCGTCGCGGCGGGGATCGTGCGCCGCGGGTCGCGGAAGTCGGCCGAGACGTGCGTGCCGACCTCCCACCCCGCGAACGCCCACACGAACAGGCTCACGGCGGAGCCCACGCCGGACCACCCCTCGCTGAGGAACGGCGTGAAGCGCTCGGCGCTCGCCGCCGGCGCCGCCGCTGCGACGACCACGACGACGGCCGCGAGCAGGAGCGTCGTCAGGCCGAGCTGGACGGCGCCCGCCACGCGCACGCCGAGGGCGACGGCGAGTGCCGGCACGACGACCAGCGCGACCGCCACGACCGGGACGACGGCGCGGTCCGCCCCGACGACGGCGACGACGTACTCGGCCCCGAGCACCGCGACGACGGGGACGCCCGCGCACACGCCGAGGAAGAACCAGTACCCGGTGGCGCGGGCCGCCGTCGGGCCGAGCGCCGCACGCACCGCGCTCGCGACCCCGCCCCGGTCGGGGTGACGTGCGGCGAGCGCGGCGAACGTCCCCGCGAGCGGCACGCTCGCCACGAGGACGAGCGCGACGGCGAGCACGGACGCAGGCCCGGCGACGCGCGTCGCGAGGCCCGGCAGCGCGAGGACGCCGGTCCCGAGGACGCTCGCGACGTACAGCGCGCTGCCGCGCGCGAGGCCCAGCGTGCCCGCCGGGGCCAGGGCTGGGGCCGGGGCTGGGGCTGGGGCGGGGTCGAGCGGGCTGGTGGGCAGATCCCGTCCGGAGCGGGAGGCCGCGCCGCGCGTCGGGGCGGGCGAGGCTGTCGTGCGGGAGGTCGTCGGGTCCACCCGCTTACCCTGGCAACGACGGCGGGGCCGGACGAGTGGCAGTCAGGACACGCAGGCACAAGATCCTGCCACCCTGCGCACGACGGCCGCCTGCGACCACACTGGACCATGAGGATCGGGATACCCACCGAGGTCAAGAACCACGAGGACCGCGTCGCGCTCACCCCCGCCGGCGCGCACCACCTCGTGCGGGCCGGGCACGACGTGCTCGTCCAGTCCGGGGCCGGGACCGGCTCCCACCTGCCCGACGCGGAGTTCGAGAGCGCGGGCGCGCGCATCGTGCCGACCGCCGAGGAGGTCTGGGGCGAGGCGGAGCTCGTCTGCAAGGTCAAGGAGCCGGTCGCGAGCGAGCACCGCTTCCTGCGCGACGACCTGCTGCTCTTCGCCTACCTCCACCTCGCCGCCGACGCGGCGTGCACGCGCGCCCTGCTCGACGCCGGCACCACCGCCGTCGCCTACGAGACCGCCCAGGCCCCGGACGGCACCCTCCCGCTCCTGGCGCCCATGAGCGAGGTCGCCGGACGCATGGCGACCCAGGTCGGCGCGTGGCTCCTCCAGCGCCCGGCAGGCGGCCGCGGCGTCCTGCTCGGCGGCGTGCCCGGGACGCGACCCGGTCGGGTCGTCGTGCTCGGGGGCGGCACCGCCGGACGCCACGCCGCCGAGATCGCCGTGGGCATGCGCGCCGAGGTCACGGTCGTCGACCTCGCGCTGCCCGTGCTGCGCGCCGTCGACCGAGAGTTCTCCGGGCACGTGCGCACCGTGGTGTCGAACGCGTACGCGATCGAGCGCGAGGTGCTGGAGGCGGACCTCGTCGTCGGCGCCGTGCTCGTCGCGGGGGCGCGCGCCCCGCGCCTCGTCACCGACGACCTCGTCGCGCGGATGCGGCCCGGCGCCGTGCTCGTGGACGTCGCCGTGGACCAGGGCGGGTGCTTCGAGGGGTCGCGGCCCACGACCCACGACGACCCGACCTTCGCCGTCCACGGCACGACGTTCTACTGCGTCGCGAACATGCCCGGCGCGGTCCCCGTGACGAGCACGCTCGCGCTGACCAGCGCGACGCTCCCGTACCTCGCGGCGCTCGCGGACGGCGGGGTCGACGCGGTGCGGGAGGACCCGCTCCTGCGGTCGGGGGCGTCCACCCACCGCGGCGCGCTCCTCAACGCGGCGGTGGCCGCCGCGCACGACCTGCCGTGGACGCCCGTGGAGGACGCCCTGCCCCGGTGACCCTCGCGGGTCCGGGCACGGTCGAGAGCGGCCGTCGCTACGATCACCCGGGCGGCGAGTCCGGGTGACGCCGCGCGGCACGGCGTGCCAGGCTCGGGCGGGTGCACCCCTTCGCCCTCGACGACGGCCGCGTCCACCTGTCCACCCCGACCCTCGACGACGTCGATGCGATCACGGCCGCGTGCCAGGACCCGGACGTCGCCGCGTGGACGGTGGTGCCGTCGCCGTACACGCGTGCGGACGCGGTGCAGTTCGTGCAGGAGCACGTCGGTCCCGGGTGGGAGCGCGGGGACGTCCTCACGTGGGGCGTGCGCGAGAGCGCGGGCCGATCGGGCATCCCCGGCCCCGACGGCGTGAGCCCGCTCCTCGGCATGATCGGCCTCAGCCTCGACGACGCGCCCGAGGGACGGCGGTCGGCCGAGATCGGCTACTGGACCGCCCCCGGCGCCCGGGGCCGGGGCCTCATGACGGCCGCGGGCCGCCTCGTCGTGGACTGGGCGTTCGACCCGGAGGGGGCGGGTCTCGCGCGGCTCTTCTGGCAGGCGTACGTCGGCAACTGGCCCTCGCGCCGGACCGCGTGGCGCCTCGGGTTCCGGGTCGAGGGCACGGTGCGCGGCTTCGCGCTGCAGCGCGGCGAGCGACGCGACGCGTGGCTCGGCACGCTCCTGCCCGACGACCCGCGCGAGCCCGCGGAGCCGTGGCCGGGGGACGCGCCGCCGTCGGGCCGCGCGGCCTGACGCCGTACCGCCACGGCGCTCCCGGGCGGCGAGGTATCCGTTTCCGTCGTGCCCGCCCGCGGGCCAAGATGGGCACCATGACCTCCGAGCCCACGACGCGCGCCGACGCGCCCGCGCCCACCACCGCGCCGGCCCTTCTCGACCTCGACCCCGCCAACCCGTTCGCGGTGCCGTCGGTGCTGCCGTACGAGCTGCCCGACTACGACGCGATCCGTGAGGAGCACTACCTCCCGGCGCTGCGGGCCGCGACGGCCGCGCAGCGCGCGGCGATCGAGGCGATCGCGACCGACGACGCGCCGCCCACCGCCGCGAGCGTGCTCGAGGCGCTCGAGCGGTCGGGCCGCGACCTCGCGCGCGTGCTCAACGCGTTCTACAACCAGCTCTCGGCCGACGCGACGCCGGGCCTGGAGCAGATCGAGGAGGAGTTCGCGCCCGAGCTCGCCGCGCACCACGACGCGATCTACATGGACGCGCGCCTCTACGCCCGCGCCCGCGCGCTCCAGGACGCGGTTGACGCCGGCGAGCAGACCCTCGAGCCCGACGCCGCGTGGCTGCTCCGCACGCTGCTCGTCCGGTTCCGCCGTTCGGGCGTGGAGCTCGACGCGGAGCAGCAGGAGCGCCTGCGCGCGCTCAACGGCCGCCTGACCACGCTCGAGGCCGCGTTCGGCCGCAAGCTGCTCGCGGGCGCGAACGCCGCGAGCGTGCTCGTCACCGACAGTGCGGAGCTCGACGGCCTCGCCGAGGACGCCGTCGCGGGCGCGGCGGCGGCCGCCGCCGCGCGGGGGCACGAGGGCGCGTGGTTGCTGGAGATGCAGCTCCCCACCCAGCAGGGAGTCCTCGCCTCGCTCGCGCGCCGCGACGTGCGCGAGCGCGTGCAGCAGGCGTCGGAGTCGCGCGGTGCGACCGGCGACGACCACGACACGCGCAAGATCGTGCTCGAGACCGTGCGCCTGCGCGCCGAGCGCGCACGCCTGCTCGGTTACGAGCACCACGCCGCGTACGTCGCCGAGGACGCGACCGCCAAGACGACCGAGGCCGTGAACGCGATGCTCGGGCGGCTCGCTCCTGCCGCCGTCGCGAACGCGCGCCGCGAGGCGGCCGACCTCGAGACGGCGCTGCGGGCCGACGAGCCGGGCGCGACGCTGCGCGCGTCCGACTGGTCGTTCTACGCCGAGCGCGTGCGCAAGGACCGCTACGCGCTCGACGACGCGCTGCTGCGCCCGTACCTCGAGCTCGAGCGCGTCGTGCACGACGGCGTGTTCCTGGCCGCGAACCGCCTGTTCGGCATCTCTTTCGCCGAGCGCCACGACCTCGTCGGGTACCACCCGGACGTGCGCGTCTTCGAGGTGTTCGACGCCGAGACGCCGGGGGAGCCGGGCCAGGGCCTGGGTCTCTTCCTCGCCGACTGGTACACGCGCGAGTCCAAGCGCGGCGGCGCCTGGATGAACAACCTCGTCGACCAGAACCACCTGCTCGGGCAGAAGCCGGTCGTCGTCAACAACCTCAACATCGTCAAGCCGCCGGCCGGCCAGCCCACGCTGCTCGTCTGGGACGAGGTCATCACGCTCTTCCACGAGTTCGGGCACGCGCTGCACGGCCTGTTCTCCGACGTGCGCTACCCGTCGCAGTCCGGCACCGAGGTGCCGCGCGACTTCGTCGAGTACCCCTCGCAGGCCAACGAGATGTGGGCGTGGGAGCCGACGGTCCTGCGCTCCTACGCGGTGCACCACGTCACGGGCGAGCCGATGCCCGCCGAGTGGGTCGACACGATGCTCGCCTCGCGCCAGTTCAACGAGGGCTTCGGCACGACCGAGTACCTCGCCGCTGCGCTGCTCGACCAGGCCTGGCACCAGGTCGGGCCCGACGGCGTCCCCGCGTCGGAGGCCGACGTCGTACCGTTCGAGGCCGCCGCGCTCGAGGCGGCGGGCGTCGCGTTCGCGCCCGTCCCGCCGCGCTACCGCACGACGTACTACAACCACGTGTTCGGGGGCGGGTACGCGGCCGGGTACTACTCCTACATCTGGTCCGAGGTCCTCGACGCCGACACGGTCGAGTGGTACCGCGAGAACGGCGGCCTGTCGCGCGAGAACGGCGAGCGCTTCCGCCGCGTGCTGCTCGCGCGCGGCGGCTCGCAGGACCCGCTGCAGTCGTTCCGGGAGCTCCGCGGCCGCGACGCCGACATCGCGCCGCTCCTCGCGCGCCGCGGCCTCGACGCCTGAGCCGACGGCCCGGGGAGGCCCCTGAGCCTCCCCGGCCCGCGCTCAGGGTCCGCTCCGGGCGCGCGTACGCCGCCCGGCCGACGCCCGACGCCCCGCGGGCCTCCTAGCGTCGAGACGTGGCCCTCGCCCGGGCCGCCACCGGCCCCGGTCCCGGAGGCCGCCGTCGTCCCCTGGAGCGCAGCCGCCATGTCGACCTCGCCGACCGTCCCGCCCGCCGTCGTCCCGGCCGCGGGCCCGCCGCACCGTGCGCGGCGGGTCGTCCTCGTGCTCGGCCTGGGCGCGCTCCTGCTCGTCGGGACGGTCGTCGCCGTCCTCGGCGTCGCGTGGGCGCGCGCCGCGACGAGCACGGCCGGCGCCGTGGAGTTCACCCGAGCTCTCGCCGTCCCGCCCCTCGCGGAGTCGCGCGTGGAGGACGGCGTGCGCGTCTTCGCGCTCGAGGCGCGCGCGGGCCTCGCGGACCTCGGCGCGTCCGCGCCCACACCGACGATCGGCCTGAACGGGGACTACCTCGGGCCGACGCTGCGGGCCGCGCGGGGCGAGCGGGTGCGCGTCGACGTGACGAACGCGCTCGACGAGACGACGACGCTCCACTGGCACGGCATGCACCTGCCGCCCGCGATGGACGGCGGCCCGCACCAGATGGTCGAGCCCGGCAAGACATGGTCGCCCACGTGGACGGTCGACCAGCCCGCCGCGACGCTCTGGTACCACCCGCACCTGCACGGTCGCACGGCGGACCAGGTGTACCGCGGCCTCGCGGGGATGTTCCTCCTCGACGACCCCGTCGGTTCGGAGGGCCCGGCTGCCGACCTGCCGCACGAGTACGGCGTCGACGACGTCCCGGTGATCCTCCAGGACAAGCGCTTCCACGCCGACGGCCGGCTCGACGACGCGGTGTCGTTCCTGTCGCCGGTCGGCACGCTCGGCGACACGGTCCTCGTCAACGGCACGCCGGGCCCCTACCTCGACGTCACGACCGAGCGCGTCCGGCTCCGCCTGCTCAACGGCTCCGACTCGCGCGTCTACGACGTCGGGCTCGCCGACGGGGGCGCGTTCCGGCTCGTCGGGACCGACGGCGGCCTGCTCGCCGCGCCGCAGACCGTCGAGCGGGTCCGGCTCTCGCCCGGCGACCGCGCCGAGGTCGTCGTGACTCTGACGCCCGGGCAGCGCGAGGTGCTGCGCAGCTTCCCGCCCGACCTCGGCGTCAACCCCGTGTTCGAGCGCTTCTCCGGCGGGGACGACACGTTCGACCTCCTCGAGCTGCGCGCGGCCGCGACGCTCGCGCCCAGCCCGGACGTCCCGGCCGTCCTCGGAGCGACCGACCCGGCCGACGCGCTCGACGAGTCCGACGCCGTCCGCACCCGGCGCTTCGAGCTCTCCGGGAGCGCGATCAACGGCCGGTCCATGGACATGAACCGGGTCGACGAGGTCGTCACCGTCGGCGAGACCGAGGTCTGGGAGGTCACGGGCCTCGACGACACCCCGCACAACTTCCACGTCCACGACGTCCGGTTCCGCGTGCTCGACGTCGCCGGTGAGCCGCCCGGCCCCGACCTCGCCGGCTGGCAGGACACGGTCTACGTCCAGCCGGGGCGCGTGACGCGCCTCCTCGTGCGGTTCGACGCCGCCGAGGGCACGACCGACCCGACGACCCCGTACATGTTCCACTGCCACCTGCTCACGCACGAGGACCGCGGCATGATGGGCCAGCTCGTCGTCGTCGCCCCGGGCGAGCAGGCGCCGTCGCGCCTCGACGCGCCCGACGGCTCCCCGCACCCCGGTCACGACGCCGCGCCCCTCGGCGGCACGGGCCCCCGCGGCCTCGCTCGGGGCCCGCACGGCGGTCACTGAGCCGCAGGCCGGACGACGGCGCGTCCGGGATATGGGCGGTCGGGCCCGGCGGTCGGCGCGTCCTGCGGCGACGGGTAGCGTGTCGCTCATGACCGCTCCGCACCCGGACTCCCTGGCCAGCGCCCTCGCGGCGACCGACGCGACCCCCGGCACGGTGCCGCGCGCCGAGGACGAGGTCGTGCGGATCTGCCGCGAGTTGTTGCGCATCGACACGTCGAACTTCGGCGACGGGTCGGGCCCGGGGGAGCGGGCCGCCGCGGAGTACGTCATGGGGCTGCTGCACGAGGTCGGGCTCGAGCCGGAGCTGTTCGAGTCGGAGCCCGGCCGGGCGAGCGTCGTCGTGCGGCTCGAGGGCGCGGACCCGACGCGACCGGCGCTCGTGCTCCACGGTCACCTCGACGTCGTCCCCGCGCAGGCGGAGGACTGGTCGGTGGACCCGTTCGCGGGCGAGGAGATCGACGGACTGCTGTGGGGGCGCGGCGCCGTCGACATGAAGGACATGGACGCGATGATCCTCGCGGTCGTGCGCCAGATGGTACGCGAGGGCCGCAAGCCCGCGCGCGACGTCGTCGTCGCGTTCTTCGCGGACGAGGAGGCGGGCGGTGCCTACGGGGCGCGCTACGCCGTCGACCACCGGCCCGAGCTGTTCGAGGGCGCGACCGAGGCGATCAGCGAGGTCGGCGGGTTCTCGGTCGAGGTCGGGGGACGGCGGGCCTACCTGCTCCAGACGGCGGAGAAGGGCATCGCCTGGCTGCGCCTCGTCGCGGAGGGCCGCGCCGGGCACGGGTCGCAGGTGAACGACGACAACGCGGTGACGCGGCTCGCCGAGGCGGTCGCGCGCATCGGGACGCACCACTGGCCGAACACGCTCACGCCGACGGTCGACAAGCTGCTGCGCGGCGTCGCGGACCTCACGGGCCTGCGGTACGACCCCGAGGACTCCCGGTCGATCGAGGCCCTCGTGGCCGCGCTCGGCCCGGCGTCGCGGTTCGTCGGCGCCACGGTGCGGCACACGTCGAACCCGACGCAGCTCTCCGCGGGCTACAAGGCGAACGTAATCCCCGGCCGCGCCGAGGCCGCGATCGACGCGCGCCTCCTCCCGGGCCACGAGGAGGACGGGTTCGCGACGCTCCGCGCGCTCGCGGGCGAGCACGTGCGGGTCGAGGAGATCCACCGCGACATCGCGCTCGAGGTGCCGTTCGAGGGCGACCTGGTGGACGCGATGGTGGACTCGCTGCTCGCGG
Source organism: Cellulosimicrobium sp. MI9406 (assembly GCF_040595865.1). Lineage (NCBI taxonomy): Bacteria > Bacillati > Actinomycetota > Actinomycetes > Micrococcales > Promicromonosporaceae > Cellulosimicrobium > Cellulosimicrobium sp. MI9406. The sequence continues at coordinate 166,383 of NZ_JALIZI010000002.1, read as the reverse complement.
AGGACCCGGAGGCGACGGTGCTGCCGTACACGCTGTCGGGCGGCACGGACAACAAGTCGCTCGCCCGGCTCGGGATCACGGGCTACGGCTTCGCGCCGCTGCGCCTGCCCGCCGACCTCGACTTCTCCGGCATGTTCCACGGCGTGGACGAGCGCGTGCCCGTCGACTCGCTGCGGTTCGGCGTGCGCGTCCTGGACCGGCTCCTGCGCACCTGCTGACCGGAGGGCGTCGCGCGGTCAGGTCTCGCCGAGCAGCGCTCGGACGCAGGAGCGCAGCTGCGCGCGGTACCCCCCGCCGAACAGCACCGCGTGCACCGCGACCGGGTACACCTGGTGCAGCGCGACGCGGTGGCGCCACCCGCGCGCGAGCGGGTGCGCGGCGTCGTACGCGGCGAAGATCTCGTCGAGGAACGGCGCGCCGAACAGCGCGAGCATCGCGAGGTCGGCCTCGCGGTGCCCGCCGTGCGCGGCCGGGTCGATGAGCACGGCCTCGACCGCGCCCGCCGAGCCGCCCGTGCGGTCGTCCGGGCCGCCGCCCCGGCCTGGCGCCCACAGCACGTTGCCCGACCAGAGGTCGCCGTGCACGCGCGCCGGCGCGTCGTCGAGCGCGGGGCGGGCGAGGTCGGTCAGGCGCGCGGCGAGGCGGTCGAGGAGCCGCGCGTCCTCGGCGTCGAGCGCACCCCGGTCGCGGCCCTGCCGCGCGACCGGCAGGAGGCGCGCCTCGGCGTAGAAGGTCGGCCAGTCCGGCCACGCGCCCGTCGGCAGCGGCAGCGGGTCGTCGAGCGGGCCGAAGAACGCCTCACCGGACCACCCCGGCGGGGCAGCACCCCAGGCCGGCGCCCCGGTGTCGTGCACGACGGCGAGCGCCCGCCCGAACGCCCGGGCCGCCTCGCGGGTCGGCGCGGTCGTCGGCACGCGCTCCAGGTCGAGGTGGTCGGGGCCGACGTCGAGCACGCGGGCGACGCGCGGCCCGCCCGGGACGTCGAGCCATGCCAGCCCGGCGGCCTCGCAGCGGAAGAACTCCGCCGGGGCCGCGGCGCGCGACTTCGTGAAGACGGCCGGAGCCGCCTCGTGCTCGCCGCTCACCGGGCCGCTCTCACCGGATCGTGCTCGTGCTCACAGCGTCGAGCTGACCCGGATGATCTTGCGCCGCAGCCAGACCCGGCGCTCGCCCCCGACGTACAGCCGGGTGCGGGCCAGCTCCCAGCGCCCGTACTCCGCCTCGTCGGTGAGGAGCCTGCTCGCGTCCGACCGGCTCGTGGAGCGGTCGATCGTCAGGACACGGTACTCGTACTGCCCGCCGTGCGCGGCCCATCCGGACCTCCGGCGTGACGTCGGCCTCTCCTCCACGTGCCACCGTCCTCTCTCGCCTGTCTCGGTCGCGGGCCGGGTGGTGGGACCGACCCGGCCAACGAGTGCCATTGTGCCCCTCTCGGCGCTACCGTCAGGGTATGACCGCTGACCCGCGTGCCGCGCTCGACCGGTTCATCGCCGCGCTCGAAGCCCACTACAACGCCGTCGCCGCACGTCGCGGGGAGGACGACCCCGCGGTCGACGACGCCTACTACGTCCTCGGGGACGCCTTCGAGGTGTACGACGAGGCGCTGGGACAGGTGCACGGGGAGGCGACGCCGTTCTACCTCGCGGAGGAGGACGACGAGGACGACGAGGACGACGACGCGGAGGAGGACGACGACCTCGACGACACGCTCGACGACGACGTCCTCTCCGGCGAGCTCGAGACCGACGGCGCGCGCTGAGCCGCCCGAGGTCGCCGAGGGAGGGGCGGGGTCACCACCGCTCGGGGTAGCCGACGTCGAGCGCGCTCACGTCGTCGAGCGCTGCGCGCACGGCGTCGGGCAGCACGAGGTCCGTCGCGGCGAGCGACGTGCGCAGCTGCGCAGGGGTGCGCGCACCGACGACCGCGCTCGCGACGGCGGGGCGCCCCAGGAGCCAGGACAGCGCGACGTCGAGCGGCGCGCGGCCCAGGCCCTCCGCGGCGGTGACGACGGCCTCGACGATCCCCGACGACACGTGGTCGAGGTACGGCTCGACGAACGCGGCGAGGTGCGGGGACGCGCCGCGCGAGTCGGCGGGGAGCGAGCGCCGGTACTTGCCGGTGAGGACGCCGCGCCCGAGCGGGGACCACGCGAGCAGGCCCAGGCCCAGCGACTCGGCGGCCGGGACGACCTCGCGCTCGGCGCCGCGCTGGAGCAGCGAGTACTCGAGCTGGACGGCGGCGAGGCCGACGTCGTCGGTCCCGCCGAGGAGGGTCGCGGCCCGCGCCGTCGCCCATCCCGGGTGGTTGGACAGCCCGACGTAGCGCGCGCGCCCGGAGGTCACCGCGTGGCGCAGCGCCGACAGCGTCTCGGTGAACGGCGTGCGCGGGTCGGGCGCGTGCACGAGGAACAGGTCGACGTGGTCGGTGCCCAGGCGCGCGAGCGAGTCGTCGAGCGAGTCGAGGAGCGCGCCGCGGGACGCGTCGACCACGGGGCCCGACGGCGTGTGGCGCACCCCCGCCTTGGTGCAGAGCAGGACGTCTCGCCGGTCGACCTTCGCCCCGAGCAGCGACCCGAGGAGCGACTCGGCGTCGCCGTCGGCGTAGGAGGCGGCCGTGTCCACGAGGGTGCCGCCGGCGTCCACGAAGTCCCGCAGCTGCTCGGCCGCGTCGAGCTCGTCCGTGTCCCGGGCCCACGTCATGGTGCCGAGCCCGAGCTCGGACACGCGCAGGCCGGTGCTGCCGAGGTGGCGGTTCTCCATGGTTGCCGAGGGTACCGGCGGGGGCCCGCGGGCGACCGTCGGGGCGCGCGGTCGGGGACCTGGTCGGGCCAGGTTCACCCGCTCGGCCTCGGGCCCGCACGTGCGCGGCTGCCGCGCCCCGAGCGGGTATCGTGACCGCTCGTGAACGCGTGGGAAGCCGTCCTCCTCGGCCTCGTCCAGGGCCTGACCGAGTTCCTCCCGATCTCGTCGAGCGCCCACCTGCGCATCGTCGGCGAGCTGATCGGGTCGCAGGACCCGGGTGCCGCCTTCACGGCGATCACGCAGATCGGGACCGAGACGGCGGTGCTGCTGTACTTCCGGCGGGACATCGCGCGCATCTGCGCCGCGTGGTGGCGCTCGGTGCGCGGCGACCACGGCACGGACTGGCGGGCGCGGCTCGGCCGGCACGACCACGACGCCGCGATGGCCTGGTACATCGCGCTCGGCTCGGTGCCCATCGTGCTGCTCGGCCTGCTGTTCCAGGACGCGATCGAGAACACGTTCCGGAACCTCTACCTGACGGCGCTCATGCTCGCGGTGTTCGCGCTCCTGCTCGGCTGGGCCGACCGCATCGGCGCCAAGCGGCGCACGCTGCGCGAGCTCTCGGCCGGGCAGGCGGTCGCGTTCGGCTTCGCGCAGGCGCTCGCGCTCGTCCCCGGCGTCTCGCGCTCGGGCGGCACGATCACCGCCGGCCTGCTCATGGGCTTCACGCGCGAGGCGGCGGCGCGCTACTCGTTCCTCCTCGCGATCCCGGCCGTCATGGGCTCGGGCTTCTACCAGCTCTTCAAGTCCGCGGACGAGCCGGCACCCGGGGCACCCGGCGCCGGGGCGACCCTCATCGCGACGCTCGTCGCGTTCGTCGTCGGGTACTTCGTCATCATCGCGTTCCTCAAGATCGTCTCGACCTTCAGCTACACGCCGTTCGTGGTCTACCGCCTCGTGCTCGCGGCGCTCGTCGTGCTGCTCCTGCTCGTGGGCGTGCTGGAGCCGGGCGGGACGGCCGTCTCGACGCCGTGACCCTCTCGGGCCGCGGTCAGAGCCAGCCGACGCGCTTGAAGACGCGGTAGAGGACGACGCAGCCGCCCGCCATGAGGGCGAGCGCGAAGGGGTAGCCGAACGCCCAGTGCAGCTCCGGCATGTTGCGGAAGTTCATCCCGTACACGCCCGCGACGATCGTCGGGTACACGAGGATCGCCGCCCACGCCGAGATCTTGCGCATGTCCTCGTTCTGCCGCACCGAGACCTGGGTCATGTGGACCTGGAGCATGTCCGAGAGCAGGTCGTCGTGCGCGTCGAGGTGCCGGTCGATCCGTTCGACCGTCGTCACGACGCGCTCGAGCATGCGCCGGTTCACCCCGAGGTGGTCGGGGACGTCCGGGTCGAGGAGCTCGGGCAGCTCCGCCGTGACGGGCATGAGGGCGCGCCGCGCCTCGGTGATCTCGCGCTTGAGGTCGTAGATGCGCTCGACCGGGTCCTCTCGCTGCTGGTCGAACACCACGCGCTCGGTGTCGGCGACGGCGTCGCCCAGGCCCAGCTCGACCTGCGAGGCGCCGCCGACGATGGCGAGGACCGCGGCGGAGACGATCCGCTGGACCGGCGAGCCGTGGGGGTCGCCGGGCGCGGCGACCTTGTCGAGCATGATCGCGTGCACGTCCGCGTCGCCCTCCTCGGCGGTGAGGACGAGGCCCGGGCCGAGCAGCGCGGCGAACTGGCCCGTGTGCACCTGGCGGTCCGACTCGGTGAACCATGCCGTCGGGGTCACCAGGAGGAGCCAGTCCGCCGCGACCCGGCGCACGTGCGCCAAGGGGTGGCGGTTGTGCCGCGCGAGGTCCTGCCGCGTCGGGCCCACCCCGGTCGTGACCTGGGCCGCGGCGTCGAGCACGGCGTCGAGGTCCTCCAGACGCGCCCAGGTCACCGTGGCGCGGGCGGCGTGCCGGTCGCCGGGCGTGTCCAGGGTGCCGGGATCGGCCGGGTGCACGCCGTCGGCGCCGGGCTCGACCGTCCACGCCGCGACGGCGCGCACGGTCGGTCGTCGGGGCGCGGGGGCGGGTGCGCCGTCGGGCGGGGTGCCCGTCCGTGGCTCGGTGGGGTTCGTCACGTCCGCATTGTCCCGCGCCCCGCACGGACCTGCCCGGTCGCCGTCGGGCGCGGCTCCGCGCGTCGCTCGCGTGCCGGACGGCGGTCCGACGGCGGCGCCCCGGCGGCTAAGGTTGACGCGTGCACAGCTGGCCCGCCCCGCAGATCCCCGAGCTCCCCGGACGAGGCCTCCCGGTCCGGGTGCACGACTCGTCGACCCGTGAGCTCGTCGTCGCCGCCGCGGGCGAGGACGCCACCCTGTACGTGTGCGGCATCACGCCCTACGACGCGACGCACATCGGCCATGCGGCCACCTACGTCGCGTTCGACCTGCTCGTGCGCGCGTGGACGGACGCCGGGCACCGCGTGCGCTACGCGTCGAACGTCACCGACGTCGACGACCCGCTGCTGGAGCGTGCCGCCGCGACCGGCGTCGACTGGCGCGCGCTCGCCGTCGAGCAGACCGCGCTGTTCGCCGAGGACATGACGGCGCTCGGCGTCGTCCCGCCCGACGTCTACGAGGGCGCGGTGGAGACGATCCCCGCCGTCGTGGACGCGGTGACCCAGCTCCTCGACGCGGGCCTCGCGTACCGCGTCCCGGTCGAGCCCGGCGCCGGCGGCACGGACCCCGGGCTGGGCGACGTCTACGCCGACCTCTCTGCCGACCGCGCGTTCGGCTCGGTCTCACGCCTCGCGCGCGACGTCATGGAGCACCTCTTCGCCGAGCGCGGCGGCGACCCCGACCGCGAGGGCAAGAAGGACGCGCTCGACCCGCTGCTGTGGCGCCGCGAGCGCCCGGGCGAGCCCGCGTGGGACGGCGGCGCGCTCGGCACCGGCCGCCCCGGCTGGCACGTGGAGTGCGCGGTCATCTCGCGCGACGGGCTCGGCCTGCCGTTCGACGTGCAGGGCGGGGGAGCGGACCTGCTGTTCCCGCACCACGAGATGTCGTCGTCGCACGACCGCATGCTCGCGGGCGGCGGTGCGCCCCGCGCGCACGTGCACGCCGGCCTCGTCGCGTACGAGGGCGAGAAGATGAGCAAGTCGCGCGGCAACCTCGTGCTCGTGTCGAACCTGCGGGCCACGGGCGTCGACCCGATGGCGATCCGCCTGGCGCTGCTCGCGCACCACTACCGCGGCGAGTGGGAGTGGACCGACGACGACCTGCCCGCGGGCGTGCGACGTCTCGAGACGTGGCGCGACGCCGTGTCGGGCAACGGTGGCCCGGACGCGACCGCGACGCTCGCGGCCGTGCGCGCCGCCCTCGCCGACGACCTGGACGCCCCGACGGCGCTCGCCGCCGTGGACGCCTGGGCCGCGGAGTCGCTGCGCCCCGGTCGTGACACGTCGCGCGACGAGGAGGGCGCCCCGGGCGTCGTCGCGCGCGCGGTGAACGCCCTGCTGGGCGTCCGGCTCTGACGAGCCGCCCCGCGCAGACACCGCCGCCCGCGAGGCGGGCCGTGCGTCAGACGGTCGGGCCCTTGCCCGGGTTGCCGCGGTCGCGGCGGCGCAGGTAGCGCTCGAACTCGCGCGCGATGGCCTCGCCGCTCGCCTCTGGGAGCTCGGCCGTGTCCTTCGCCTCCTCGAGCTGCTGGACGTACTCCGCGATCTCCGCGTCCTCCGCGGCGAGCTCGTCCACGCCGTGCTGCCACGCCTCGGCGTCCTCGGGCAGGTCGCCCAGCGGGATCGGCTCGGACAGCAGCTCCTCGATGCGCGCGAGGATCGCGAGCGTCGCCTTGGGCGACGGCGGGTGCGCCACGTAGTGCGGCACGGCCGCCCAGAGCGACACCGACTGCATCCCGCGCTCCGCCGCGGCGTGCTGGAGGACGCCGACGATGCCCGTCGGGCCCTCGTACGTGCTCGGCTCGACGTCGAGCACGGCCTGCAGGCCCACGCTCTCCGACGTCGCCGTCATGGGGATCGGCCGCGTGTGCGGCACGTCCGCGAGCAGCGCGCCGAGCGTGACGACCGTGCGCACGCCGTGCTCCTCCGCGACGTCGAGGAGCTCGCGGCAGTACCGGCGCCAGCGCATGGACGGCTCGATGCCGTGCACGAGCACCACGCGGCGACCCGTCGGCGACAGGACCGCCGACGCGATCGTCGTCGTGGGCCACGTGATCTCGCGGCGGCCGTCGTCGTCCGTCGTGACGACCGGGCGGTTCACCTGGAAGTCGTGGTACTCCTCCGGGTCCAGCTCGTCGACGTCCTCGGCTCCCCACACCTCGTGGAGGTGCTGAAGGGCGGCCGTGGCGGCGCTCCCGGCGTCGTTCCAGCCCTCGAACGCCGCGATCATCACGGTCTGGCGGGTGCCCTCGGTCGCGTTCTCGGTCATCACCCCAGCCTATGCGGCCGGGCCCGACGGCGTCGGGGCGGGTTCGCGCCCGGCGTAGCCGCCTCAGCCGCAGTCGAGCGCCTGGTAGGCGACGTCGTCCGACGACGACCGCCCGTCTCCCGTGGCCGTCACTCGCGCGCTGCCCGCGTCGAGCGTGTCCGAGCGCGCCGAGAACGACTGGTACGCGGACGCGCCGGGCGCGACGCCCGCCACGGTGCGCTCGCCGAACGGCGTGCTCAGCGTGACGTCCGTGGGCACCGCGCCGTCGTTCGTCGCGCGGACCGCGACGTACGCCCCCCCGGCCAGGCACCGCGGGACGGCGGTCGCGGAGACGTCGGGGCCGTCGAGTGCGGCGGACAGCGCGAGGACGCCGAGCACGGCCGTGGTCGAGCGCACGACGCTCGCCGACGCGCCGGCGTCCTCGATCGCCGTGGAGCCGAGAGCGAGCGCCTCCTGGACCAGGGTCTGCGCCGCGTCCCAGTCACGCCGGTCCGCGGCCTCGAGCGCGCGCCGCATCCGGACCTGGACCTGCGCCCCGGCCTCCGGCTCGACCGTGCCCGCGGCGACGCGCTCGTCGACGAGGTCGACGACGTCGGTGTACCAGGAGGGGTCGGCCGCGACGTCGGCACCCACGAAGCCCGCCTCCACCGCGGCACGGGTCGACGCGACGACGGCGTCGCGGTAGTCCTCGGCGTCCGGGTACCAGGTCGCGAGCGTGGCGTCGTCCACCGGGCGCGAGCCGCCGTCGAGGAAGCAGAACCCGGGCCCGGCGTTGGCGCCGGAGTTGATCCGCGTCGGGACGTCCTGCTGCGCGAGCCGGACGCCGCCCAGGCCCAGGCCGCGCTCGTCGCGCACCACCTGGCGCGGCGCCTGGTCGGACAGCGTGATGGGGGCCGCCGACGGCGGGGTCGTCCCGTCCGCGACCCACGCGGCCACGTGGTCGTACGCCGACGCCTGGACCAGGTGCTGGGGCACGCGGGAGCCGGACGGCTCCTCGCACGTCTGCGGCGTCCCGGGGTAGCCGCCGGGCGCGGAGCCGACGTCGCGGATCCGCAGCCGCCCGTAGTCGGTGATGAGCTTCCAGTCGCCGTGCGACGCGCCCGCGACCTCCCACGTGCGCCGCACGTCGGTGTCGGGCTGGCGCTGCGCCGCCCCGAGGAGGTCGATCGCGACGTCGGTCTCGCTGTTGATCTTGAACACCGGCGTCTCGAGGCCGTCGCGCAGCAGCCCGCCCCCGCCGTGCAGCACGACGGCGTCGACGACCCCCGCGAGCGGGTCGACCGAGTTCACGTACGACCACAGCCGCCCCGCCGACTGCGAGTGCCCGGTCGCGACGACGCGCTCCGCCTCGAGCGGACCGAGCGGCGCCGTGCCCGCGGGGTCGCGCACCGCGGCCACGGCCTGGCTGAAGACGTCCCACGAGAGGGTGTCGTCGGTCACGGTGCCGCCGTCGGTGAGGTCGAGCGTGCCGTAGCGCTCGGGGCTCCAGGCCCGTAGGCCGGTGGGCGAGTGCACGCCCGCCCGCTGCGCCGACACCCCTACCCACGCGTAGCCCTCGCGCACCAGGTGCTCGTGCGTCTGGAACCAGTCGACCTCCTGGTCCCACTGGTTCGAGACGTTGTACCACTCGGCGATCACCGTGCCGTTGAACGTCGCGGGGTCGACGGGCCGGCGCACCACGACGCGGGTGCGGAACGCGTGCCCGGTGCTGAGGACCGTCGCGTCCGTCACGCCGTCCGCCTGGTAGCGGGTCGCCTCGCCCTCGACGAAGAACTCCTCCTCGACGTAGCCGCGCGCGGCCAGGTCGTAGTCGGTCGCGAGGAAGGGGTACCCGTGGGCAAGGTCGCCGGGCGCCGTCGTCGTGGGCACCGGGCCGGTCACCACGGGGTCGGGGACGGCGGCGTTCGCGGGGAGCGCGGTCCCGGCGAGCGCGAGCACCCCGGCGAGGGCGAGCGCGAGCGGGCGGCGGACGGGGGGTGCGGACATGGCGACTCCTTCGTCGGGCCCGACGGCGGTGGCGGGCGTTCAGCAGCCTAGGGAAGCCGCACGCTTCTGTCGACCGGCGCGCGAGTTCGGGAGCGGCGTCGCCAGAAGCCGTCGCGCGCGACCGCACGCCGGGACGTCGGCGCGCGCTCGCGGCGGAGCCGCCCGGTTAGGGTCGAGGGTGCAGGGGTTCGTCGCACGACCATTGATGGAGACCGCTTTGCCTTCTCGTCCTGACAGCACGTCCGCAGGTCAGCGCTCTGCCGAGCGTCCAGAGGTCCCCGCGTTGCCCGAGGCGGTCCTGTGGGACATGAAATCAACGGACGCTGGCTGAGAGCCGCAACTGGCGGAATGGTGCGCTTTTCGACGCATTGAACTCGGCGACTAGACCCCGAAAACGGGCCGAAAGGCGGGGAGGTGATGCATCGCGTGATGCATGGCGCTCGCCGGCTGAATGCGCCGAGACGACCCAGATGGGCCTGGAGGTCCCGCCTCGTGCCGAGGCGTCGACGAGGACCTGGCCGTTCCCTGGAGTACTGACGCGCCCCCGCGGGAGCGCAGAGACCCCCTGATCGCTCTAGTCCAGGGGGTCTCTGCGACGCGGTCTTGATGGCTAGGGTTGGAACAACGGCCTGCGGCTTACCGGTGCGGGGAGGCGCGGGTCAACAGCACCCTTGACGGATCGGAAAGTGCCCGCCTAGGTCACACGGCCTCGCCGAGGTAGTCCGGCCACTTCGTTGCACCTTGCTGCGTGGCGGTCATCAGGTGCGCGTAGGTGGTGCAGGTGACACCTAGGCTGGAGTGCCCGAGGCGTTCCTGGACGACTCTGGGGTCGGCGCCCAGCGCGAAGAGCAGTGCGGCGTGGGTGTGCCGCAGGTCCTTGACCGTAAGCCCCGGGAGTTCAGCGCCGGGGTTCGCGGCGCTGTAGAGCTCCTGGTCGCGGCGGAAGGCGGACAGTAGCGCGGACTGGCTGGCTGAGCGTCCGTTGCTCGGCGGGAAGACGAGGTCGCAGCGCTCCGTCTCGAGGGTGCCGGGGGAGTTGAGCTGCAGCTCCTTGATGGCGGCGAAGTGCTTTCGCGTGGTGGCGTCGAGGAGGATCATGCGGACGCGGTTGTGCTTGGGCGGCTTGAACCCGGGGCGTTGCCCGTGGGGGGCGGCCTTGCTGTAGTGCAGTGCCTGCCTGATCGTGAGGGTGCCGGCGTCGAGGTCGACGTCGTGCCACTCCAGGCCGAGGAGCTCGCCCGTGCGCAGTCCGGTGCGCGCCAAGATCGACCAGGCGTAGGCCCAGGGGCGGTGGATGTCGAGCGCCCAGCTGCAGAACGAGCGGACTTGCTCCGCGTTCCAGACTGCGGTGGGCTGGGCGTGGTCGCTCTGCGGGCCGCTCGACTGGTTCTTGCGGCGGTCCGAGGAGGGGCTTGGTGAGGGTGTGGTGATGTTCATGCCCGGTAGATGTGCGGGGCCTCCAGAGACGTCCTGTAACTGCGAGACCTTGCCCCGAACCCACGGGCCCCGCGCGTATCGAGGCGGCTATGACGGGCGGGTGTTCGCTCCACGAGGGCGTCCGCCAAGCTCGAGGGGCGTGGCGTCGCGAGCGACATCCGGACTGCCGCGACGCTTCGCTACGTCGCCAAGCGCCCTCCACGCACGAGGTGACCGGTGGCGGGCGGATCGAGCTCGTGGGCAGCCTTCCCTCTGGCGCGGGTCTAGCCCCGAGCCGCTAGCGAGGGTCCTCTGGCGTATCTGGCGGGACCCTGCCTAGGGCGGGTCCTGGTCTCGCCCATGGCTCGATGTCGGTCACCGCGGTGGTCATGCGAGTCGTGGTGGCCCTGGGGGTGAGGCGGTCGAGGATCATGATCATTGGGTCACCGACCGTCACCGCCCCGATCGTCCCAGCGAGAATGGCTGGTGCTCCGTCGGCGCGGAGCGCGGCCAATGCCCATGGCTCGTCGTCGGCTGGTAACTGTTCGCCGAGGAACACCGTGCGGCCGGAGTGGTAGCCGTCTGCGTCAGGGACCTCGAGGTAGTCGACCTCTCGATCTACGGGCATCACGCGGGTGACGGTGGGTGGAGTGGCCGTCGTATCGATCAGGTGCTGCGCGCCGCTCGCGGTCGACACCAGCACACGCGGGAACTGGAACCGGCCCCGCTCGAGGTCCCATCTAGCCAGGCCGGCCATCAGCGGGCTTCGCTCACGTCGGCGGAGTCGCGGTCGGCCCGGTGCAGGCTTCGGCTCCATTCGCGCAGGTCCACGAGTTCTCCTTCGAGGTCGGTCAGGTCGAGGACGACGGAGTTGAAGCGGCGGTTCTCCTTCGGCAGGACCTCGTACCGGGTCTTCATGCCGTCGTCCCGGGTGCGGGTGTGGGTGACTCGCTGGTGCCAGTGCCCGGACAGCACGAGCTGCGGGCGGGTGGTCTCCACGGCGCGGTCGAGCAGCTCACGGCCCTGGTGTGCGGAAGCGGCGATCTTGGGCGGGACCGTGAGCTGGGATTCGACCGGAACCGATGCGGGGACCTCGTGTGTGATGAGGATGTCCAGCGGCTCGCTGCCGAGCGCGTCGATGTCGCTGTCGAGGATGCGCTCCTGCGGCCACCAGGTGCGCCCGGGCTGGCGGTGCGGTCCGACATCGACGCTCACCGCGCCACCGAGGGAGCCGACCGCGCGCCCACCGATGGTGAGGCGGTGGCCTCGGGGGAGTGCGCGCAGTTGAGAACCGAGGTAGATCGCGCCCGACTCGTCGCGCGGCGCGGCGTCGATCCGGTCGTAGTTCTCGTGGTTGCCGGGCGTGACGAACAACCACAGGCCGAGCCGGGTCAGCCATCGGTCGATGGCCTTGGTGAACGATTTGCGCTCTCCCGGCCATGGGCCGATGCCGAAGTCCCCGACGCTGAGGATCACGGTGACGCCAGTTCGGGCCGCAGCCTGGAGCGCGGTGATGACTGCCATCGCGTCCCCGTGCACGTCACCGAGCACCGCGACCCGAGTAGCCGTCGCAAGTAGCTCGTCAGGGGCGGCCGGTTTGCTCACACGGCAACCTTCACACGAGTGCCCGCAGAAGTGGCTCAGGCGCCACCTGGAGCCCGCAAGCACCCGGCAATGTGTCCGTCGATCTTGGGGCAGTCCTGGCGGTGCGCAAAGCCAGCAACCTCTCCTGAAAGGTCCTGATCGTCTGCACGTACCGCCCGGTGCCGCCTCGCCCGTCGGGCCTTTGCTCTTCCCCAGAGTGCCTTGTCGTTCATCCGGGCCTGGGTGGTTAACCTGGCGTGCGGCGTTGGCGAATACTAGATGGAGGGTGAAGCAGCGATGAAGAGCAGCGCCCCGCCTTTTCACCCAGGGAGAGTGCGCGCCGGTGCGCGCCCCCTGTGACACGGGGCGGTGCGGTCGGACCACCGCGACGGCGTGATAAGCCTGATCGTCTCGAGGCCGTCGTCTCGCCGTGCTCGCGCTCCTCGCCGCGTTCGACGAGCGGCGCGCTCCTGGTCGAGCTCGCGGCGTCGTGGCGGCCACCGCTCATCCTGAGCCCAATGACGGCCGACGTCAACGAGGCTGCCGAGTGGTTCGAGACGTACGCTCCCGTCGGGGTCGACGGACGCACACTACCCGGCGTAGTCGGCCACGGTGGTCCCGAGCACGGCGAACTTGCTGCGCTGGAGCTTCTCCGACGCCGGGCGGTCTGCGTCACGACGACGCTCTCCGGCACGACGGCGGCCGGCGACCCCGTGGAGACGACAACGACCCTCACCGTTGTAGCGGGCGTCGACCCGGAGGGCGTCGATCCTTGCGACCCGACCGACCCCACGCGCCCGATGGATCCCATCGACTCGACGTGGCCGGTCACCGACCGGACAGTTCTGAGCAGCGGTTACGTCGGCCCGCTCGGACGGGTCTCGGCGATTGCAACCGGCGCCACGGTCGAGACTGTCGTCCGTGACGACTCCGAGGTTCGCTCGGTTGAGGACGAGCTGGACGAGGTCGTCCTCGACGTTTCCGAGGCGGCGCGACAGCAGATCCCGGCGGACCCGCCTTTGCGTTCCTCGGCGATACCGGCGATCCGGTATGGCTCTTGCCCGATAGCCCGCAGGCCGACCTCGTGTGGCCTGGAGTCGACGCCCGGCGGGTCTACGAGCAGCACTGGGGCATGACGGCGGACGACGTCGCTGCGGGACCCACGGACCCCTCGGGCCCGGGTGCGCCGAGCGAGGGCGACCTCACCGCTCCAACCGGGGGAACGTACGCGTCGAGGGTGAGTTCTCGCCCGGCGACACCGTCCTCGTCTCGGTCTGCCTGGGGGCGGCGGGCGAGGCCGTCGCTTCCTGCCTGTTCTCTGACCCCGTCGCGCTCGGCACCCCGCAGGTCGCGGCCGACGGCACCCACACGTCGTCCTGACTAGCGACGTCACGCTCGGCGACACCGCCTCGCCGTGACGCGGGCCCACGGCTCGCTTGTGGGCTGGCGGCCCCTGACCATCGTCGCCCCGACGGTTAACGATCCGGCGGACGACCCGAGCCCCAAGCCCTCCGACCCGCCCGGAACCGCCCTCCCAGGTGGGGTGCTGCCGGGGTGGGCCGCTCGTCACGACTGGCCTCGATGTGGCGGCGGTCGTGGCGTTGGCCCTGCTGGCAGCCGGGCTGGGGGCGGCCCTCCTCCTCGCGCGCGTGCCCGGCTCCCGTGCCCCGGCGGGTCCGCCCGCCGCGTCGCAGGCCGTGGGCGTTCTTACCGGGAGGGCAGGGGCGCGAGGTGCGCCGCGGCCGTTGTTTCTCCGGGCTGCAGTGGGCAAATGAACCGGCAACTGACGCCGACCACTTGCACACCATTCTCGATCGACGCCCAGCGGTCGGGCAGCTAGAACGGCCGGAGGGGAAGGGGCGTGGGGGCGATTTGTCTGCGGTGAGATGACCCGGGTCGAGGGCCGTGTTGTCATACAGAGCAGGAGGATGCCGGATGCGGGGCGAGTGAGTCTGATGATTCCGGAACGAAGAAGCGCTACGGGTCGCTGAGCGCCGTGCAGCCTGGTCGCGCGAGAGGTGTGGGCGTCCCCTATCAGGGACGGACCACACCTCTCGCGCCGGGCGTTTGGCAGAGCCGGCAGGTCAGCCGTGCCGGTGTTGCGTTTGTCAGGTCAGCGTGGCACCTGCCAGAACTGACTGCCGAAGTTTCTACGGCCGTGGTCGCGATGGTCCCGGTCGGCCTTCAGTCCGTTGCCCCTGCTCGACACGAGGGAGTCCCGCCCGAGCAGGACGGTGCTGTCGAGCTGGCCGTCGCGGGTGTCGGCCACGGCGACTCGGACGGTGCTGACCCGACGGGGTGTGACGCGGGCGTCGCAGGTGAGGACCGTGGTGAAGGCGTTGAGCTCGGTGTCGTGTGTCCCGGCGCCTGGGTCGTTCGGTGCGAAGTTCTCCACGTACAGCTCGGGGTGGGAGGTTGCGTTGACGGTGGCGGTGGACACCAGGTCACGTGTGCGCGGGACGGTGGAGCACGGCTGGCCGTTCACCCAGATGGCGAACGCGTCGGCGAAGTCCTGCTCGCTCCATCCTGCGTACTCCTCGCTGCCGAAGACGTAGGACAGGGAGAGGCGGTTGCCTGACGGCACAACCCGCATGGTGAGCACGGCCGCGTCGTAGGTGGTCTGCCCGATCAGGCGGTCGAGGGCGCGCGCGCCGCGGCCGCCGAGGTCGCCGGTGGTGGTGAGCTTCTCGTTCGGGCCGAGGACGGCCGAGGTGGAGAAGTCGGTGTCGGCGTCGGACTGCGGGTCGGCGTCGATGACTGAGCCGGTCGTAAGCGCGACGCCGCGCGAGAGGCCGGTGGCGTTCATTCCGGAGAAGCGGCCGGCCTGGACGTCGTTGCCGGAGAAGGTGGCGCTGCGCACCGTGATGCCGCGCCCGGCGATCGTCGCGGCGAGGTCTTCTGCTTCGAGGTCGCGCAGCGAGGTGACGCTTTGTCCGGGCGAGGAGGTCGCAGGCAGGGCGAGTGCGACCGTGCCGCTGGTGGCGAGCGTGGCCGCGCAGATGATGCCGACAGTGCGGGCGGCGCGCCGGTGATGACGGGGCCTGCGCCGCGGCTCGGCCGGTGGTCGGCCGTGGGCTGTTGAGGTGTTCATGATGCTCCATGAGTCGTCGGAGTGCGCCCGAGGGCGCCGTCGCGCAGGGCGCGACGCGTGGTTCATGGAGGAGGAGATGTCGCGAGATTCGCGTGCCGTTCAGCCGAAGCCGTACGAGCGGCCGGCGTCGTTACCGGTCGTCGGGTGCGATGGGACGCACCCTGGGTGTCACCCCCTGTGACGGTCCTACGAAATCCCTGTCAACGGCTTGACAGGTGTGGTGTGCATCACACTACGCTCGAAATCGTTGGGGGAGAACCGTTCGGACGAAGACGCTCACGGATCCAGCAGAAGGTGAACGGACGTGAAGTCTTCGACACGCACACGACCACGCACGAAGGGGCTGGTGAGCGGACTGCTCGCCACCGGCCTCCTCCTCGGAACCATCACGATCGGTTCCACGACCGCCTTGGCGGCCGAGGACGACGAGGCACCGACGCCCCCGTCGCTCACTGAGACCACGACGGACGACACCGCGCCGGCGCCCGAGGGGGCGACTCCTGAGGAGGGCGTCCCGGTACCCGCTGAGCCTGATCCGGCCGATGCCGACCCCGCTCCAGGTGACCCCGCGGCGCCCGATGACGGCGAGGAATCGCCGGACGACGACGCGCCGTCGGCCGACGACCCGACCGACGACACGACGGTCACGCCGTTCAGGTTCCCCGGGTTCCCGGCGCCGTCGATCCACAGCCAGCAGGCGTACGACCCGGAGGACGACTTCACGGCGCGCTGGACGCGCGCGGACGCCCTCCAGATGCGGGCGATGACAGACCCGTCCGCACCTGCGGGAGAGAACTCCATGCCGGAGGAGTACACGATGCCGGAGATCCCGCAGGACTTCCCGGTCCTGGTGGACCATAACGGCACCCAGGTCTGGGTGTGGGACACCTGGACCCTGACCGACGAGCACTCGAACCAGCTGAGCTTCAAGGGCTGGGAGGTCATCTTCTCGCTCGTCGCGGACTCGACCGCCGGGTACACGTTCGACGACCGGCACACCCACGCGCGGATCGGGTACTTCTACCGCCCCGCTGACGTGCCCGCCGACGAGCGGCCGGCGAACGGGGGCTGGATCTACGGGGGGCACGTGTTCCCGGACGGTGCCGCGGGCGCGATCTTCGAGGACCAGTCGTTCTCGACGGTCACCGAGTGGTCCGGGTCGACCCGGATCATGGAGGGCAACAAGCTGCGGATGTTCTACACCGCCGTCGCGTTCTACCGGGACGCGAACGACCAGGAGATCCAGCCCGCCGATCCGCGCATCGTCCAGACCGAGCTGCGCATCTTCGCCGACGAGGACGGCGTGTGGCTCACCGGCGCACGCGACCAGCACCAGCTGCTCGTGCCGGACGGAACGTTCTACCAGACCCGCGACCAGAACGCGTTCGTGAACTTCCGCGACCCGTTCACCTTCGAGGACCCGAACACCGAGGCCAGCCCGACGTACATGGTGTTCGAGGGCAACACGGGCGGTGAGCGCGGGTCGGTGCCGTGCACGGCCGAAGACCTCGGCTACCGCGAGGGCGACCCGTACGCCGAGCTGCCTGAGACGGTGACCGCCTCTGGCGCGAACTTCCAGATGGCGAACGTCGGCCTCGCCGTCGCCGAGAACAAGGCGATGACGCAGTGGCGGTTCCTGCCGCCGATCCTGTCCGGCAACTGCGTCAACGACCAGACGGAGCGTCCGCAGATCTACGTGCAGGGCTCGAAGTACTACCTGTTCACGATCAGCCACCGTCACACGTTCGCGCGCGGCCCGGACACCGACTCGACCGATCCGCGGTTCTGGTACCTGGACGGTCCGGACGGCGTCTACGGGTTCGTGGGCAACGGCATCCGGTCCGACTTCCAGCCGCTGAACGAGGGGAGCGGGCTCGCCCTGGGCAACCCGACGAACCTCAACTACGCGGTCGGGACCCCGGCGAGCCCGGACCCGTTCCAGACGGCGCACGCGTTCCAGTCCTACTCGCACTACGTGATGCCGAACGGGCTCGTCGAGTCGTTCATCGATGCCATCGGTAACCCGGACGTGCGACGCGGCGGGACGCTCGCCCCGACGGTGAAGCTCAACATCGCGGGAACCAGCGCGGTCGTCGACCGCTCCTACGGAGACGGCGGCCTGGGCGGCTACGGGGACATCCCCGCGAACGCCGAGCAGGACGTCTCGCCCGATTCCGACCCGAGACCGCTCCCGTAGCAGACGAGGGCAGCACGCCTGAGGTGGGGCGGCGGCACCCGGCCGTCGCCCCTCCCTCCCGCCCCGGCGGGCGGGTGGGATGCCACGGTGCCTAACGTGGTGACGATGGCCAGAACCGGTCGCTCTACGGCACGGCGCGTCCCTTCATGCGGGGTCGCGGCGTCCGTCGCGCTCGCGCTCGCTCTGCTCGCGGGGTGCACCGGCACGCCGGAGGGCGACCGGGCGTCGTCGGGCACGACAACGCCCGGCCCGCCCGAGAGCACGGCGTACGCCGAGCGGTGGCGTCCGCAGTTCCACTACAGCCCGCCCGAGGGACGCCTCGCGGACCCGAACGGGCTCGTGTGGTTCGAGGGGGAGTGGCACCTGTTCCACCAGCAGGACGGGACGTGGGCGCACGCGGTGAGCACCGACCTCGTGCACTGGGAGACGCTGCCCACCGCGCTCGAGCACGACGAGCTCGGCCAGGCGCTGTCCGGAAGCGTCGTCGTGGACGGGGCGAACACGTCGGGGCTGTTCCCTGGACGGGACGGCGGCCTCGTCGCGGTATACACCTCGACCGAGGGCGGCGAGGCGCAGTCGCTGGCGTTCAGCACGGACCGCGGTCGCACGTGGGAGCGCTACGCGGACAACCCGGTGATCCCTAACGACGGACGCGGCGACTTCCGCGACCCGAAGGTCTTCTGGCACGAGGCGACGCACCAGTGGGTCATGGTCGTCTCCGTGGGGGACGGCGTCGAGCTCCACGGCTCCCCGGACCTCCTGCACTGGGAGCTGCTCAGCATGTTCGGTGAGGGGCAGGGACTGCACTCGGCCGTGTGGGAGTGCCCGGACCTGTTTCCTCTGCCGGTGGACGGGGATCCGGACGACGTGCGCTGGGTGCTCACCGTGAGCGAGGGGGACTCGGAGGAGACGAACGGGTCGACGGCCCAGTACTTCGTCGGCGAATTCGACGGGTCGACGTTCACGCGCGATCCCGCGACGCCACCCGAGACTGTGCAGATCACCGACGTGGGCCAGGACTTCTACGCCGCCCAGACGTTCGAGCACGCCCCCGACGCGCGCCGGCTCTGGCTCGGCTGGATGGGCAACTGGCGCTTTCCCTACTCCGCCCCGACGACGCCCTGGCAGAACGCGATGAGCGTCCCTCGCGAGTTGTCACTGCGGCGCGTGGCTCCGGGCGCCCCTGCACCGTCGGGCGAGGTACTGCCCGAGGGCGGGTACGTCCTCACGCAGTCGCCCGTCCCCGAGCTCGAGGTACTGGATGAGGGGACCACGACCGTCACCGACGTCGTGCTCGAGGACGGCGAGACGGTGCTCGACGACCCGGGCACGACCTACCAGGTGGTGGCAGAGATCGAGATGGGCGACGCCGAAGAGGCCGGACTGCGGGTGCGTGAGCGACGGGCCGAGGACGGGTCGATCGAGGACGCGACGGTCGTCGGCATCGGCCCTGACGGCTTCTTCCTGGACCGGACGCACGCCGGCCTCACCACGCTGCCCGACAGGAGCGGGGAGAAAACCGAGTTCGGGGTCCGCCGCGCGGCGCCGTACACACCCGTGGACGGCGTGGTGCGGCTGCGCGTGCTCGTCGACGAGTCCTCCGTGGAGACGTTCGTCGACGACGGGGCCCTCACAGGGACGATGGTCGTCTACCCCGGTGAGGGCACCGTCGGGCTGTCGGTCTACGCGCGCGGAGGGACGGCGACGCTGCGGTCGCTCGAGGTGACACCGCTGGCCTCGATCTGGTGATGCGGGCGTGTGATCCCGCCCGAGGCGGCCCGCCCGCCTGGACGAACGCGCGAGTGTCTCGCTGCGCGAACCGTGACGCGAGGCCTCCCGCCGCACGTCACGCGGACGCGGCATCCACGCGTCGGGGCGGGTTGGCCCCGGCGCGCGAGACGGTGACGGCGGCGACCGCGACGCAGCGGCGCAGCACGTCCGCGAGCACGGCGGCGTCGATCGCGCGCAGCGCCTCGCGCCGGTCCGCGCCGAGCAGCCCGGCGTCCCACAGGCCGTCGAGGAGCGCACCCATGAACGAGTCGCCCGCGCCGACGGTGTCGACGACCTCGACGCGCGGGGCCGTGACGCGCTGCTCGCCCGCCGCGGTGACGGCGACCGCGCCCTCGCCGCCGAACGTCACGACGACGAGCGCCGGACCGAGGGCGAGCCACTCGCGCGCGACGGCGACCGGGTCCGCGCCCGGCACGAGCCACGCCACGTCCTCGTCGCTCACCTTGACCACGTCGGCGAGCGCGACGAGCGCCTCGATCCGGGTGCGCGCGTCGGCGGGGTCGCCCATGAGGGCGGGCCGGGCGTTGGGGTCGTAGGTGATCGTCGCGGTGTCGCGCGCCGCGGCGACGAGCGCGCGGACGTCGGACGCGCCGGGCTCCAGCACCGCGGCGATGGAGCCCGTGTGCACGGCGAGCGTGCCGGCGTCGGGAGCCGTGCCCGCGGGGACGCGCCACTCCAGGTCGAACTCGTACGTGGCTGCGCCGTGCGCGTCGAGGTGCGCGGTGGCGACGCTCGTCGTGGGGGCGTCGGTGCTGCCGGGCGTGAGGGTCACGGCGGAGTCGTCGAGCCACGCCCGCACCGCCTCGCCGTGCGCGTCGTGCCCGAGCCACGTGGCGAGCCGGGCGTCCCGCCCGAGCCGGCCGAGCGTGAGCGCGACGTTCGCGAGGCTGCCCCCGGGGTGCTCCGCGACGCTGCCGTCCGCGCGGTGCACGACGTCGACGAGCGCCTCGCCGACGACGAGGACGTGTCGATTGTCGGCCGTCGTCTCCCGGGGCGCGGCTTCGGTGAGCGGTGAGGTGTGCATCGCCTAGATCGCCTGGCCAAGCTCGCGGATGACGACGCCGGTGAAGCGTGCGGGGCCGCCGTCGGTGTAGAGGGAGATGCCCGTGTCGCCCTCGGCGAAGTGGACCTGCTGGGAGAGCACGGTGTGGCCGGCGTTGACGAAGACCTCGACGCTCTGGGTGTCGACGAGGATGCGCAGGTGCACGGATCGGGCGCCGGGGTCGATGGGGGCGGCGGCTCGCGAGTAGGGCGCGAGCGAGTAGCCGGCGAGGTCGGAGGGTCCTCGGTCGACGTACAGGTCCGCTCCGTACTTGCCGATGTTCGTGTGCCGGGAGCCATCGGGGGAGCGTCCGACGGAGATGCCGACGTTCGTCGCGGCGTCCCAGGCGATGTCGAGCTCGATCTCGTACGCGCGCCCGCTCCACGGCAGGACGGCGCTGCCGTCGACGGTCCGGTCGGGCAGCGTGGTGGTGGCGGTGACGTAGTTCGTCAGCGCCGCCACGGGGGTGCTCAGGAGGCTGTACCAGCCACCCGGCTGCCGGGCGAGCCGCAGCTCGCGGACGATCGAGTTCTGCCCGTTGTAGCCGTCGGTCGCGTCGGTGGGGACGTCGCGCGCGGCGTACTTCCAGTTGTTCATCCACGCGACGGCGAGCCGCTTGGTCTCGGGCGCGTCGATCGATGGCCAGGTGACGGCCGCGTACCAGTCCCAGCCCCAGTCGAGCCATTGCGGGGTGAGGTCGTCGGCGTGGAACTGCTCGCCGTCCCAGGTGCCTGTCCAGTAGGCGTACGTCATGGGGAGGCCGATGCCGTAGGCGTCCATGCTGGCGGCGAGCACCCAGTGGCGCGTGCCGTCGTCCGCGGTCATCTCGAACAGGTCGGGGCACTCGATGCCGCCGAGGGCGTGGTTCGGGTAGTCGAAGTTGCGTCGCAGCGTCCAGTCGCGCAGGTTCGGCGAGGTGTAGAACGCCGCGTACCGCAGCCGTCCGATGACGCAGACCCATTCTCCGCGGGCGGTGTCCCAGTGGATCTTGGGGTCGCGGAACCACTCGGCGTTCTCGATCTCGGCGGGCGTGGTGGCGGCGCGACCGTCGGTGTTGACGATGACGGGGTCGGGCAGGGCGGTGAACGTGAACCCGCCGTCGGTCGACCAGTAGAGGTACTGCTCCTGGTACTTGCGGACGCCGTCGGTCGGCTGGGTCGCGAGCGCGACGACCGCGCCGGCGCCGAACCCGGCGGTGTTCGCGGTGTCGACGACCGCAGACCCGGACCACACGGGGAAGTCGGGCTGCAGCGGCATCACGGTGCCGTGGTGCGTGAAGGCGACACCGTCGGTCGTGCTCGCGTGGTCCCAGCCGCCGGGGCCGTTGTTCTGGTCGGAGTGCAGGTAGTACAGCTGGTAGGCGCCGTGGGTGGTGACCGGGCGTTGGGGGTCGCAGAGCCAGCCACTGGGGGGAGTCATGTGGTAGACGGCACGGAGCGAGCCGGGGGCAGATGCCCGGGCTGCAGGCGGCACAGCACTACCGAAGATCAGGGCGAGTGCTCCGGCGCCGGCTCCCTGGAGCACGGCGCGGCGTGAGATGGACGGCGTCATTGCTGGTTCCTCTCGTGGACGGGCGGGCGCGACGAAGCGTTCACCCTGGTGCAGGCGGTGGCGGAAGGAGGGATGTCAGGATGGAAGGGTTGGTCAGCTGAGCACCGCGGCAGGCGCCGGGAGGGCGACATCGGTGGGCGCCTCGACGTCGACCGCGGTCACGTGCACGGTTCCTGGCCGCGCCGTCTCGAGGCTCGCGATGACGCCCTCGGCCCCGAGGAGGACCAGGGTGGACGCGGTCTCCTCACCGTCCGCGACGAAGACCTCGAGAAGAGGCCCGTCGAGGCTGAGGAGCAGTCGGGCCGGGCGGTCGCCCGGTAGGGGGACGGTGGTCGTCGACGGGAAGTCGGGGTGCACCGCCTCGGCGGCCGGGCCCCCGCGAGTGAGGCGCAGGCTCCCGGTCCCGGGTGCGTGCACCAGGTCGACGAAGGCGTCCGCCGCCCCGCGCAGCTGCATGCGGAGCGTGCCGGTCGATGCGGGGTCCCAGCGAAGCTCGAGCAGGGAGTGCCCGGTGAGCGAGAGCTCGGCCGGACGGTTGACGACCGCGACCGAGGTCGACGCCGCATGCTCGAGGTGCTCGCGGACGAAGGCCGGCGGTGCCTGCACGAGCGTCGCTCGTCCCTGCACGGTGCGCAGCGTCAGGGTGCGTGGCAACGACATCGCCCCACGCCATGGCGCCGTGGGGAACGCGTGGGCGTAGCGCCAGTTGCTCATCCAGCCGATCGTCACGGCCTCGCGGCCCGGGGCGTCGTCGAACGTGACGGCCGCGTAGTAGTCGCGGCCGTGGTCGAGCCGGCGGAGCTCGGGGAAGTCGGGGACGAACGTCGTCCCGTCGAAGTACCCGACGATGTAGTGCATCGACGAACCCGCGGGGTCGGGGTCGTCGCCGACGGGGTTGGTGCTGAGCAGCAGGACCCACCGAGGGTCGTCGGTGTCACCGTCCAGGGGCAGCTTGACCAGGTCGGGGCACTCCCAAACGACGCCGGTCGCGCCCAGGGGCCCGAAGGTGCTCAGGTGCTCCCAGGACACCAGGTCGTCGGAGGAGTAGAGCAGGACCTGCCGATCGTCCGCCTCGACGGTGAGCATGACCCACCGGGCGGCGTGGCCGTCGTCGTAGCGGATCACCTTGGGGTCGCGAAAGGCGGTGGTGCCTCGGTCGAGGACCGGGTTCCCGGGATCGGTCCGCCACGTGAAGCCGCCGTCGTCGCTGGTCGCGCGTGACTGCGCTTGGTGCCCGTCGTCGTAGGCGCTCGTGTAGTAGGCCGTGAGGACGTCGCCGCCGGCGCGCGACGCCACGACGGAGCCGGAGAAGATCTGCTCGCCGGTCCGGTGCGCCAGCGCCACGGGGTGCTCGGTCCAGTGCTGCAGGTCAGGGCTCGTGGCGTGGCCCCAGCTCATGTTTCCCCAGTCAAGACCCTCCGGGTTGTGCTGGAAGTAGAGGTGCCAGAGGCCACCGTGGTGCACGAGCCCGTTCGGGTCGTTCATCCAGTGCCGCCGGGGGGTGAAGTGGAAACGGGGACGGGGGACCTCGGTGCTCGTCGGTTGCATGGTTCGCCCCCTCAGACCGAGTTCCGGTGTACCGGCGGGCAGGCGATGAGGCGGAGCTCGTCGTCCGGCGCGGGGTCGACGCCGAGGAGCATCCGCACGCCTGCCGCGCCGAGCTCGTAGTGCGGCAGCGCCACCGTGGACAGGGTCGGGCGCAGATGGGCGGCGATGACGTCCTGGTTGTCGAATCCCATGACGGCGACGTCGTCGGGGATGCGCAGCCCGCGCTCGCGCAGGCCGTCGTACGCGCCCATCGCCACGCGGTCGTTGTGGCAGAACACAGCGGTCGCACCGGACTCGACGATGTGCGACGTGCCGGCGTAGCCGCCCTCCTGCTCGGGCGCCACGGAGACGACGAGCCGGGGGTCGTAGTCGACGCCGGCCGCCTCGAGCGCGGCGCGGTATCCGGCCAGACGACCGGTCTGGGCGGGGGACGGGGTCGTGGTGTTCAGGAAGGCGATGCGGCGGTGGCCGGCGGCGAGGAGCTCCTCGGTGGCGGTCCGCCCGCCCTGCTCCTCGTCGGGGACCACGGCGGGCAGACCGCTGCCGTCGGCGTAGCAGTCGACGAGGATCGTGTCGGTCTGGTGCAGCGACTCGGGGACGACGATCTCGCGGTGGTACCAGGTGGAGTAGAGGATGCCGCGCACCTGGTGCTCGAGCATCATCGCGATGGCGTCGTTCTCGGCAGCCACGTTGCCGTCGGTGTTGGCGACCAGCAGGACGTAGCCGTGCTTCCACGCCTCGTCTTGTGCCCCGTGGATGATCTGGCCCGCGAACGGGGTCGTGGCGATCTCGTCGGCGACGAGGCCGATGAACGGGGAGGTGCCGCGGGAGAGGGTCTTCGCCAGTGCGTTGGGGCGGTAGCCGAGCCGCTCGACGGCCTCGTGCACCCGTCGCCGGGCGTCCTTGCCGATGCGCGCACCCGGCTTGTCGTTCACGACGTGCGAGACCGTGGCGACCGAGACGCCCGCGAGCTTCGCGACGTCGCGCATCGTGACGGTCGCACCGTGCTTGCCGTTTCCTGCCGTGCTCATCCCTTGGTCGCCCCGCTCTCGAGCCCGTTGATCATCGCCTTGTTCAGGACGAGGAATACCAGCAGCAACGGGGTCACGGTGACACACACGGCCGCGAAGGTCGCCGTCCAGTCGGTGTTCCCCATCGCACCGATGTAGTTCTGCAGACCGAGCGGGATGGTCTTGAGCCCGTCGGACAGGACGAACGTGTTGGCGAAGATGAAGTCGTTCCAGATGAAGATGCTGTTCACGAGCACCACCGTGATGATGGTGTTCACCGACAGCGGGGTCGTGATGCGGGCGAAGATCCGGTACGGGCCTGCGCCGTCGAGCGACGCCGCCTCGTACATCTCCCGGGGGATGTACTCGTAGAACGAGGAGAACAGGTAGATCGCCATCGGCAGCGAGAACGCTGCGAGCGGGATGATCATCGAGGCGTAGGTGTCGAGCAGCCCGACCTGTGCGTAGTCGACGAAGAGCGGGACGAGCGCGATCTGGACAGGCACGATGATGCCCAGCAGGAACAGGCCGCGCACGAGCCCGCTGAACCGGAACCCCAGCACCTGCAGGGCGAAGGCACCCATCATCCCGGCGACGACGATGAGCACGCTCGCGCCGAGGGTCACGACGAAGCTGTTGACGATGTTCATCCACAGGTTGCCGGTCGCGAACGCCCGCGCGTAGTTGTCGAGCGTGAGCTCCCCGGGGATCGCGAACGGGTTGCCGCCGGCGAAGTCAGCCGCCGTGCGGAAGCTCGTGAGGAACAACCACGCGAGAGGGTAGACCTGGACGACGACGATCGCGACGATCGTGACGGTCAGCAGCGTGCGCTGGACGCGGAGCCGGGACGAGCGCGACGAGTGCGCGCGGGCCGGCGGGCGCACGGGGTGCGAGGTGTCAGGTGTGGATCGGGCCAGGACGGGCGTGGTCACGAGGCGTCCCTTCGACGGAGCAGGAGGAAGATGAGGCCGACGGCGACGAGGCACTCGACCACGATGAACACGGAGATCGCGCTGGCGTAGCCGTAGTCCGTGTGCACGAACGCGGTCTTGTACATGTAGGTGGTCAGCAGCTCAGAGGCCTGGCCGGGGCCGCCGTTCGTGAGCAGGTAGGGGATGTCGAACCCGCGCAACGCGAACGTCGTCGCCATGATCGTCGTCGTGATCCACACCGGTCGGATGTAGGGAAAGCGGATGCGCCAGAACACCTGCCACCATGACGCTCCGTCGAGTCGCGCGGCCTCCTCGAGCTCACGGGGCACGGCGATGAGAGCCGCGTAGACGATGAGCATGTACAGGCCCGTGAACCGCCAACCCTCGGGAACGGACACCGCGGCGAGCACCGTGTCCACGTTCGACAACCATGCGGTCTGCAGGCTCTCCAGCCCGACCCACCCCAGGATCTGGTTGAGCAGGCCGACGGGCTCGAGGGAGTAGATGCGCTGGAACAGGAACGCGATCGCGACGGTCGAGATGACGGCCGGCAGCAGGTAGAGGGTCTTGACGAGCTCGCGTGCGCGAGGGAGAGCCGTCAGCAGGCCCGCGACGGCCAACGCGCCGCCGAGCTGGAGCACGAGGCAGATCGCGAGGTAGCCGAGGGCGTTGCCGAACGCGGTCCAGAAGACGTCGTCGCGCGTGAACATCTTGGTGTAGTTGTCCAGGCCGACGAAGTCCATGTCGCTGATCCCGTCCCACCGGAACAGGCTCAGGAACAGGGACTGCACGATCGGCAGCAGCACCGCCACGCCGTAGAGGACCAGCGGAGGCACCAGGAAGACCAGGACCGCGATCCGCGACCGGCGGGGAAGCATCGACGACCTCAGCGGCGTGCGCCGTGTCTGCGGTCGAGGTCGAGGTCGGGCGGCGACGTCGACCGTGGCGGTGTCAGTCATCGATGTTCTCCCGCAGCGTCGCGTCCATGGTCGTCACGAACTCCTCCGGCGTGATGTTGCCCTGGACCAGCAGCGTCAGCTCCTGCTGGAGCCGGGTGTTGGTGGCCGGGTCGAGCTGGGTGTCCCAGGGCATCGCGATCTTCGGTCCGACCGTGTCCGCCTGCTCGACCGCGCGCGAGTAGAGCGGGGTCGCGTCGGCGGGGATCGTGGTCTGCACGGTCGTCGTCGGGGAGATCGCACCCGTGGCCGCGTAGATCTCGGGGTACCGCTCGAGCGCGAACTTCAGGAAGTCCCGGACCAGCGGGTCGTACGTCTGGGCGTTGACCGCCATGCCGATACCGGACGGCGTGACGTACTCGTCGTCCGTGGTGACGGCACCGTCGATCGTCGGGAGGGTGAAGTAGTCCACGTCGTCGCGCACCCCCGGGTCGAGCGCCTCGGTCGCGAGGTTGCCCAGCTCCCAGGTGCCGATGTTGTAGACGGCGGCCTTCCCCGACGTGAACAGCGCCTGGGCGTCGGCGTAGCCCGTGGAGGAGAAGCCCTCCTGGAAGCACCCGGCCTTCCCGAGCTCGGACAACCACTCGGCGGCGGCGACACCCGCAGGATCGGAGAACGACGCGTCGCCGTTCTTGAGGTCCTGGACGTACTCCGGGCCCGCCATGCGGAACGGGTAGTAGGCCATGTACCGCTCGAGCGGCCACTGGTCCTGGCCGTTGAGCGCGATCGGCGTGATGCCCTGGGCGCGCAGGTCTTGACAGAGCTGCGGGAAGTCGTCGAGGCTCGCGGGGACCGAGACGCCCGCCTCCTCGAACAGCGCGGTGTTGTACCAGAAGAACTCGAGCTGGAACTCGAACGGCACCATGTACAGCGACCCGTCGTCGAACCGCTGGTATCCCAGCGCGGCCTCGCGGTAGTCCGCGGCCAGCCCGAGGTCGTCCAGCAGGGCGTCGACGTCGATCATCCGGTCCTGGCTCGCGAGCTTCTGCGCGAAGGGCGTGGCGTCGGTGTCGAAGAGCTCGGGGAGCTTGTTCGCGGCCGCGAGGGTCTCGTACTTCTGGATGTACGACGGCCGGTCCGGCGTGGTGATGAGGTTCAACGAGAATCCGGGGTGCTCGGCCGCGTACTCGTCGGCGATCTGCTCCATCGCCGTGATCACGCCGCCGTCAGCGGGTCGCGACAGGAGCCAGGAGATCTCGCGGGTCTCGATCTCACCCTCGGGGTTGACGTCGGTCGGGTCGGCGCCGCCCGCCCCACCCGCGCAGCCGGTGAGTGCGAGGGCGGTGGTCACGGCGACGGCGAGGAGTGCTGCGTTGCGCTTCCTGATGGCCATGGTGGAAATCTCCGTTGATCGATGGGGTGTGGTGCAGCGGGTCGGGTTCGGGGGCTACGGCGCCGTGGCGAGCACGTCGTCGCCGAGGGCGGTGGTCTCGTCGAGGTCTCGCGCCGGGCCACGGTCGCCCGGGGTAGCGAGCGCGAGACGGATCAGAGTTGCGGTGCCCTCTCCGACGAAGGCCCCCACGCGGCCCTCGGGCCGGTCGTACAGGCGCGTGCTCAGCACCGTCGCGTCATCGACCGTGGCGATGCACAGGTCGCCGTCGACGATCACCTCGAGCTCGTGCAAGCCAGGGCCGAGCGCGCACGGGCGCTCGAGCTCGACGGCGAACGGCACGTCGCCGGAGATCTGCCACTGCTCGGTGCCGGTCTGCCGGCGCGGCCACCGGTCGAGGACGAGGCGCTGGCGGTGCGGTTCGAGGCGCAGCACGTACCCCTCATCGCCGTCCGCGCTCGCGCGCAGCAGCAGGCCGAGCTCCCGGGTGCCCGCGGCGACGTCGAACCGGGCGGTGAGCCGGAACGCGTGCGGCGCGTCCTCGGTCGAGAGCACGCTGACGTGCCCGTCGGGAGCGGAGAGCGTCGTCCCGGCGGCGACGACGTCCACCGGATCGACGAAAGCGTCGCGCTGCTCTCGGGTGGGGTGGAAGGCGAGGGCGCCGTCCTCGCGCTGCTCGGCCTCGAGCACGGACATCGTGCCCGCCCACTGCCACGCTCCGTCGTCGGTCGCGCCCTCGCGGGAGGCGATCCAGCCGAAGAAGAACCGGCGGCCATCGCGCTCCGCGGACTTGGCGGCGTAGTACGCGCGCCCGTCGAGCGTGTCGTGCGCCGGCACGAGCCACGGGCCGTCCAGGCTGCGGGCCATCCGGTAGCGCGTGGTGAAGGCGTCGCTGAACTCCGAGTAGACGAGGTACCACCACTCACCCCACTGGAAGACCTCGGGGCACTCGTGAGCGACGTACCGGCGCGGGTCCCAGAACGGCGCTGCCGCCTCCCACGTGGTGAGATCGCGCGAGACGCACTGGGCGATGACGCCGCGTCGACGCTCGGGCCCGTGGTCGTGCCGGGCTGTGATCAGCATGCGCCACAGCCCGGCCTCGGCGTCCCAGAGCACGAACGGGTCGCGCCAGTCCCCGGTCTCATAACCGGGCGTCGCGCCGAACGTCTCCGCCGAGCGGCTCTGCCAGGACTGCATTCCGTCGCGGCTCGTCGCGTGCATCACCACTTGGAGCGGTCGCCCGTCCGCACCGACGATCCCCGGGTTCTGCCCGGTGTAGAACGCGTGGTGGATCCCGTCGCCGTCCACGACGATGCTTCCGGTGTAGACGTTGAAGTCCGCCGCAGACGGCCCGCCCGAGGCGAGAGCCTCCCCGGCGTCGTGGAAGTCGACCAGGTCGTCGGTGACGACCCGGCGCCACGGCATGCCCTCCTTGGGCGTACGACGCGTCTCGTGCAGGTAGAAGAGGTGGAAGACACCGTCCTCCTGCCAGGGGATTACGTCCCCCACCCAGGCGTCCGTCGGCTGGTAGAACCCTCGCTGGTCCATTGCTACCCATCGTCGTGGTTAAGCGGTTGCGCACAGCATAGTTGCGCACTCCTGAGTTGGTCAACCGGTTCACCATGTCCGGTCGGACCGACCAACAACAGGAGGCGCGGTATGGCCGCCTCCGGGGAGGGTGACGTTCGTTCGGCGGGTCGAAGAGGCTGAACCCGGTTCGCAGAAAGGTGCTGCGTCGAATGGCGGCGACCAGCGGTGGGTCGTCGCGGTTGGTCTTGATAGCGCTGTCAACGTGTGCGAGGGTATGCCGCGGGAACGGCGTCGAGGCCGGTCCCGCCTCCGAGTCATCGACGACCACCGACCCACGCCGCCGTGGGACCAAGGAGAGCACCACATGCGGACAGACAGCGCTGTCAACGCTGATCGCGATCCATTCCCAGCCCGGACCGGACCGTCACGCTCTCGTCCGTCGCGTGCCGGCGGACACCGACGTCGCGCGGGCGCCGTCGTCGCCCTCGCCACCGCGGCGAGCCTCACGCTCCCGCTGGCCACGTACGCCGCGCCCGGGATCGGGGCGTCGCCCACGGCCATCGCCGGGACGGAGGCAGCGACGGGGTCCGATGCCGCCGCGGCCGCCGTCGACGGTCCGCTGGTCGACTACGTCAACCCGTTCATCGGGACCAAGGACGACGGCAACACCTACCCCGGCGCCGCCGTCCCGTTCGGCATGGTCCAGCTCTCGCCGGACAACGGGCACAACGTCGGGTACGACTACGACCGCACGTCGGTCCGCGGGTTCTCGCTCGTGCACCTGTCGGGCGTCGGCTGCGGCCTCGGCGGTCCGCTCCCGACCCTGCCGACGACGGGCGCGATCACCTCGACCGACTACGGCCAGTACGCGCTCGGCTTCTCGCACGACGACGAGGAGGCCTCGCCCGGCTACTACCGCGTGGGTCTCCAGGCGCCGGCGGGCACGATCGAGGCCGAGCTCACCGCGACCGCGCGCACGGGCGTCCAGCGCTACACGTTCCCCGCGACGGCGCAGGCCAACGTCCTGCTCAACGCCGGCCAGGCGCTCAACCGGGTCACGGAGTCCGACGTGCGCGTCGTCGACGACCGCACGGTCGAGACCCGCATCACCGTCCGCGGCTTCTGCCAGGACACCGAGCCGCAGACGATCTGGACCCGCACGACCTTCGACCGTCCGTTCGTCGCGCACGGCACGTGGGACGGCGCGACCGTCACCGCGGGCTCGGACGCCGCGTCCGGTGGCGAGGGCCGTCGCGGCGCGTACGTCACGTTCGACACGACCGGCGGCGACCTCGACGTCGAGGCCGTCACCGCGATGAGCTACGTCGGCGCGGACGGCGCCGCGGCGAACCTCGCCGCGGAGGCCGGCACGTTCGACGCCGTGCACGACGCCGCGCGCTCGGCCTGGGAGGAGCGCCTCGGGCTCGTGCAGGTCGCGCAGGGCGACCAGGACGACCTGCGCACGTTCTACTCGTCGCTCTACCGCAGCTTCCTCGCGCCGAACGTCGGTTCCGACGTCGACGGGCGCTACCGCGGCTGGGACCAGGAGGTCCACGCCGCGGAACCGGACTTCACGTACTACCAGAACTACTCGCTCTGGGACACGTACCGCACACAGCAGCAGCTCCTGTACCTGCTCGCGCCCGACGAGTCTGCCGACATGGCGCTCTCCCTCGTGCGCCAGGGCCAGCAGGGCGGCTGGCTCCCGCGCTGGGGCTACGGCACGGTCGAGACGAACATCATGACCGGAGACCCGGCGACGCCGTTCCTCGTCAGCGCGTGGCGGCAGGGCCTTCTCGCTGGCCACGAGGAGGAGGCGTACGCGGTCCTCAAGGAGAACGCCGACGGCGTCCCGCCCGCGGACTCGCCCTTCAACGGGCGCGCGGCGAACGTCGAGTACCTGCGCGACGGGTTCGTCCCGCACGAGCCCGCGCGCTCGGGCAAGCCCGGCGACTACGACCTCCAGCACGGCGCCTCCGCGACGATGGAGTACGCGCTCGCCGACGCGATGCTCTCGACGATGGCCCGCGGCCTCGGCCACGACGAGGACGCCGACCGGTACGCGGCGCGCGGCCAGAGCTACCGCAACGTGTTCGACCCGCGCACGGACAACTTCCGGGCGCGCAACGCCGACGGCTTCTTCGTGGGCGACGCGGACCCCGCGCACTCCGACGGGTTCCACGAGGGCACCGCGGTGCAGTACCAGTGGCTCGTGCCCCAGGACGTGCCCGGCCTGTTCGACCTCATGGGCGGCACCGACGCCGCGGTCGACCGTCTCGACGCGTTCTTCGCGTACGACGAGCTCGTCGCCGACCCCGCGCGCGTCGCGAGCGAGGTCTGGGTCAACGGGACGTACGACTACTACGGCTGGGAGACCTACAACCCGAACAACGAGCCGAACCTCCACGCGCCGTACGTCTACCTGTGGACGGGCGAGCCGTGGAAGACGACGGACGTCGTGCGCGCCGCGTCGACGCTCTTCACCGACGGCCCCGACGGCGTCACGGGCAACGACGACCTCGGCACGATGTCCGCGTGGCACGTGCTCTCGTCGATCGGCGTGTACCCGATCGTGCCGGGCACCGACCTGTGGGGCCTGACGACCCCGCTGTTCGACGACGTCACGATCACGCTCGACCCCGAGGTCTTCGGTCGGGACTCCCTGCACCTCACGGCGGACGGCGTCGCGCCGGACGCGCACTACACGCAGTCCGTGTCGCTTGGCGGCGAGCCGCTCGACCGCGCCTGGGTCACGGGTGCCGAGCTCACCGCCGCGGGCACGCTCGACGTCGCGGTCGGCTCCGAGCCGTCCGCCTGGGCGACCGACCCCGCGGCCTCGCCGGGCGCCGTCGTGCCGGCGGACGGCACGGTCGAGCGCCTGTTCGTCGGTGCGACGCCGCGGCAGCCGGTCCTCGCCCCGGGCGGGCAGGCCGAGGTCGCCGTCCAGGTCGTCGCGCAGGGCGCGGGGGCCTCGACCGGGACGCTCGAGGTCACGTCCGACGGCGCCGTGACGGCGACGACGGACCTCGCCGAGTGGACCGCGGAGTCCGACGGCCTGCCGGCCACGGTCGAGGGCACGGTCACGCTCGCCGCGCCCGCCGACGCCGAGCCGGGTCTGCACACCGTGCGGCTCGTCGTGCGCGACGCCGCGGGCACCGAGGCGGTGCGCGAGGTGCAGGTCGTCGTCTCGGGCGAGTCGTGGATCGCGGGTGCGTTCGACAACGTCGGCATCGGCGACGCCGGGGCAGCCAACGCGAACCTCGACGGCTCGGGCGCCTACCTCCTGCGCGACCTGCTCGCGGCCCTCGGCGCCGTCCAGGGCCTCGAGCTCACCGTGCCGGGCACGGACCTGACCTACACGCTCGGTGCCCCGCCCGCGGGCGCGCCCGACAACGTCGCCGCGAGCGGCGAGGTCATCGAGGTGCCCGAGCACCTGCGCTCGGCCCGCCACCTCTCGGTGGTCGGGACGAGCACGCACGGCACGCACGGGGGCGGCCTCGTCCTCGGGTTCGCCGACGGCACGTCGCAGACCGTCGACGTGCGCCTCAGCGACTGGTGCACGGGCTCGCCCGAGCCCGGCAACATCACGGTCGCGAAGGCGGGGGCGCGCGGCGACCGCGAGAACGTGCAGAAGGTCGGCTGCGGCCTCTACGCCACCGCGCCCGTCGCGATCCCCGACGGCAAGGTCCTGACGTCGGTCACGCTGCCGGACGACGAGCGGTTCCACGTGTTCGCGATCGCGACCGACGCGACGGGGGTCGTCCCCGCGCCGCAGGTCGAGGTCACGGCACAGGCCCGCTGCCTCGGCGGCAAGGCGTTCGTCGCGGTGCGCGCGCTCAACACCGGCGAGCAGGCCGCCGCGATCGAGCTCGCGACGCCGTACGGCTCGAAGCTCTTCGGTGACGTCGCGCCCGGGGCGAACGCGTACCAGTCGTTCGCCACCCGCGCCGCCGCCGTCGAGGCGGGCGAGGTCACGGTCACCGTGACGACGCCCGACGGCGAGCCCCAGCAGGTCACGGCCGCGTACGACGCCGTCGCCTGCTCCTGATCGACGGTGGTGCGGGGCCGTACGGTCCCGCACCACCGTCCTCCACCCGCGACCCCTGTTCCTTCGTCCGTGAGGACCCGCATGTCTCGCACACCTCTCACGCGCACCACGGTGCGGCGTGCCGTCGCGGCGGTCTCCGCCACGGCGGTCCTGGCCGCCGGCCTCTCGCTCGCGCCCGCCGTCGGGCTCGCGGGCCCGGCGCTCGCGGCCGCACCCGACCTCGTCGAGGACCCCGTCTCCTTCGTCGACCCGTTCGTCGGGACCGGCCAGGCGACGGGCGTCGTCGGGGAGATCAACAACTTCCCTGGTCCGTCGATGCCGTTCGGCATGATGCAGCTCTCGCCCGACACCCAGGTCTCCGTGGGCAACGGCGACAAGGCGTACGCGGGCTACCGCTACTCGCACCAGGCGATCCGCGGCTTCTCCATGACGCACGCGGCGGCCGGGTGCTGGATCTTCGGCGACGTCCCGATCCTCCCGGTGACGGGCGACGTCGGGCAGTACCCGTGGGACCGCAAGGAGGCGTTCAGCCACGACGCGGAGAGCGCCGAGGTCGGCCGGTACGCGGTCACGCTCCAGTCGTCGGGGATCGAGGCGGAGCTGTCGGCCGCGACCCGCTCGGGCGGGCTGACGTTCGACTACCCCGAGGGTGGTGCCGCGTCGCAGGTGATCGTCAACGCCGCGGGCTCGCTCGCGAGCGTGCGCAACGCGACGGTCGAAGTCGAGGACGCGCGCACGGTCACCGGCTCGGTGACGAGCGGCGGGTTCTGCGGCAAGAACAACACCCACACGACGTACTTCGCGATCGAGCTCGACCAGGACGCGCAGGCGTTCGGCACGTGGCAGGGCTCGACCGTCTCGCCCGGCGACCCGTCGGCCGACGGCAACGGCGCGGGCGCGTGGCTCACCTTCGCGCCCGGCGCGACCGTGCACGCGAAGGTCGGCATGTCCTACGTGAGCGTCGAGGGCGCGCGCGCCAACCTCGCGGCCGAGATCCCGGGCTTCGACTTCGACGCCGTACGCGACGCCAACCGCGCCGCGTGGGCCGACCTGCTCGGGAAGGTCCGCGTCGTGGGGCAGGACGAGGACGACCTCACGATGTTCTACACCTCGCTGTACCACTCGCTGCTGCACCCGAACACGTTCACCGACGTGGACGGGCGCTACATCGGGTTCGACGGCGCGGTCCACCAGGCCCCCGAGGGCCACGAGCGGTACGCGAACTTCTCCGACTGGGACACGTACCGGTCGCTCGGCGCGCTCCAGGCGCTGCTGGCGCCCGACCGCGCGTCGGACATGGCGCAGTCGCTCGTCGAGGTCGCCGACCAGTCCGGGTGGCTGCCGCGGTGGCCCGTCGCGAACCAGCACACGGGCCAGATGACCGGCGACTCCTCGGTGCCGCTCATCGCGAGCATGTACGCGTTCGGGGCGCGCGACTTCGACGCGGAGTCGGCGCTCGCGCACATGGTCAAGGGCGCGACGAGCGCGGCGCCCACGGAGAACGGGTACGTCCAGCGGCGCGGGATCGAGACCTACCTGGAGCGCGGCTACGCGCCGCAGACCGAGGAGTTCCGCGGCGACCACCGCGTCGTCGGCGCGTCCATCACGCTCGAGTGGTCCATCGCGGACTTCGCGATCGGGCAGCTCGCGGCCGCGCTCGGCCAGGACGACGTCGCCACCGAGTACGCCGCGCGCGGCCAGTGGTGGCAGAACGTGCACGACCCGGTGACCCGCACGGCGGGCGCCCGCAACGAAGACGGGACGTTCGTGCGGTCGCAGGGCGGCGGCGGGTTCGGTCAGGAGGGCTTCGACGAGGGCAACGCGGAGCAGTACACGTGGCTCGTGCCCCAGAACGTCGCGGCGCTCACCGAGGCGCTCGGCGGGCGCGAGGCCACCGCGGAGCGGCTCGACGCGTTCACCGCGCAGCACAACGCCGGACCCAACGAGCCGCACCTGTGGATCGGCAACGAGCCGAACTTCGGCGTCCCGTGGCTGTACGACTACGTGGGCCAGCCGTGGCGCACGAGCGAGCTCGTCGACGAGCTCACGTCGACGCTGTTCCGCCCCGAGCCGAACGGCAAGCCCGGCAACGACGACCTCGGTGCCCAGGCCGGCTGGTACGTGTGGGCCGCCATGGGCCTGTACCCGACGACGCCCGGCACGGACGTGCTCGCGCTCAACGCGCCGCGCTTCGACCGCGTCGTGGTCGACCTCGGCGAGGGCGACACCCTCGACCTGCGCGCCTCCGGCGCCTCGACCGGTGCCCGCTACATCAGCGGCGTCACCGTCGACGGCGCGGCCTGGGACGGGACCTCGCTGCCGCGCCACGTCGCGCACGAGGGCGGCGTCGTCGAGCTCGCGATGTCGACCGAGCGCGACACCACGTGGGGGACCGCGGTTGCGGACGCCCCGCCGTCGTGGCGCGACGGCGAGTCCGCCGTCGTCGCCGCGGCGGACCCGGGCCTCGTGACGGTCGCCCCCGGCGGGTCGTCTGACGCGTCGGTGGCGGTGCAGCTCTTCGGGGTCGACGCCGCGGACGTGCGCGTGGCGGTCGATGCTCCCGACGGCATCGGGGTGGGCGAGCCCGCGCTCGTCGACGACGGTTCCGGCCACCTCACCGGGACGGTCCCCGTCCAGGTGGGCGTCGGCGTCGCGTCCGGCTACCACGACGCACGCCTCGTGGTCTCGGCCGGGGACGACGACGTCGCGGTGCCGCTCACGGTCCTCGTCGCCGCGCCGGGATCGCTCGTCGCGGCCTACGACACGGTCGGGACCGCGCCCGAGGCGAACCGTGGCGTC
Source organism: Cellulosimicrobium sp. MI9406 (assembly GCF_040595865.1). NCBI lineage: Bacteria > Bacillati > Actinomycetota > Actinomycetes > Micrococcales > Promicromonosporaceae > Cellulosimicrobium > Cellulosimicrobium sp. MI9406. Next base: position 130,408 of record NZ_JALIZI010000002.1, on the reverse strand, counting down.
GGGAACTTCGACGCGGCCGGCAACTCGTTCTCGCGCGAGGCGCTCGCCGACGCGGGGCTCACCCCGGGCTCGGCGCACGACGTCGACGGCCTGGAGTTCACGTGGCCCTCCTCGCCCGTGGGCCGGCCGGACTCGGTCACGCTCACGGGCGAGAGCGTGCGGTCGACGCGCCGACGAGCCGGCTCGCGTTCGTGGGCGCGGCGACCGACGGCACCCACCGTGGGACCGCGGTCGTGACGTTCGACGACGGCAGCACCGCGTCCACGACGATCGGCTTCGGTGACTGGGTGCTGCCCAGCGCGGACGGGTCGCCCGTGGAGGGCAACTCCGTCGTGGCGAAGATGAACCGGCGCAACGGCGACAAGGACAGCGCGTTCGTGTTCGCCACGGCCCCGTACACGGCCCCCGAGGGCCGGCGCGTGGTCGCCGTGACGTTCCCTAACGTCGACGACCTGCACGTGTTCGCGATCGCGACCGAGCCGGCCGCGGACGTGCACCTCGTGGACGTGACGGTCTCCCCACGCTGCCTCGCCGGGACCCCGTACGTGGCGGTGCGCGCGGCGAACGCCTCCACCGGGGCCGTCGACGTCGACCTCACCACGGGCGCGGGCTCGCGGTCCTTCACGGCCGTCGCTCCCGGCGCGAACGCCTACCAGTCGTTCGCCGCTCGCGGCGCGACCGGGGACGTCGACGTCACCGTCACGGCCACGGGGGAGGAGGGGACGCAGACGATCACGCAGACCGTCGTCGTCCCGCGCTGCTCCTGACGGACGCCGGGCCCTCACCGCCTCGCTCGGTGCGGGCCCGGCGTCGTGCTCGACCGCCGTACCGCACGACCGCAGCATGGCACGACCGCAGTACCGCAGTACCGCAGTACCGCACGGACGGTCTCATCGACCACGCCCACGCACGACCGACATCGACGAGAGGGACGACCCATGACCGGTACGACGACGTACCCGGCCCCGCGACCCCGCGACCGCCGGACCACCGCGCCGCTCGCCCTGCTGGCGGCGCTCACCACGCTCGCGCTCCTGCTCGCCGCGGCGCTCCAGGCGCCCGCGGCGCGCGCCGCGGAGGAGTTCACGCCGACCGAGGTGGTCGGCGCCGGCACCACCTGGCGCTACCTGGACGACAACACCGACCCGGCCGCGGGGAACGCGGACCGGACCGTGTGGGCGGACCCCGCGTTCGACGACTCGGCGTGGAAGACCGGCCGGCCGGGCTTCGGCGCGGTCAACGGGACCGCGAGCGGCATCGGCGGCGGCAACACCATCACCACGCTGCTCGACTACTGGATCACGCAGACCCCCAAGGTCGTCGTGCCCGCCTACTTCTTCCGCACGACCGTGACCCTCGACGCGGCCACGCTCGACGAGATCACCGGCCTGCGCGGCACGCTCGTCTACGACGACTCCGCCACCGTCTACGTCAACGGCGAGCGCGTCGCGGGCTGGGGCGACTCGATGATCACCCGGAACCTGCAGTACCAGGACAAGGCCGGTGCGACCGCGCCCCTGCGCGAGACGCTCGTCATCCCCGCCGACGCGCTCGTCCCCGGCGAGAACACGATCGCGGTCGAGATCCACCAGTGCAACGAGACGAGCTCGGACGTCTTCTTCTCCCTCGCGCTCTCCACGACCGACGACCCGTCGGTGCCGTTCCCGCAGGACGTCCTCGACCGGACCTACGCGTCCGACGCGACGCCGTTGGCCCCGGCCGGGCAGGACTGGTTCACCTGGATGCTGCGCGGGTTCGCCGACCTGCGCGCGAACCACCCCGAGATCCTCTCGTCCAACGAGCCCGGCCAGCCCACGAGCGCCAATGACCTCGGCTCGCTCGCGCGCAACACCGCGTACGTCGCCGGCGACGCGCAGGTGCAGCGCGCCCTGACCGACGGGCGCGGCTCGGCGTACGAGACCATGGCGGACGCGCTCGGCAGCGAGCTGGGGCCGATCTACCGCGACGCGCTCGCCGACGGCCGCCTCCCCAAGACGAAGGCCCTGCTGTCCTGGCGCATCGAGAAGTCGGTCGGCAACCACGAGCCCGCGAAGGCGGCGTACGACTACAAGCGTCCGTTCGTCAGGTTCGGCTTCACGTCCGCGGGCGGCCACGTCAACGCGTTCGAGACCTCCGGCAGCTACGAGGGGCTCCGCAACAACGGCTCGTTCCCCAGCGGGCACACCAACCACGGCTACGCGCAGGGCACGGTGCTCGCGACGCTCCTGCCCGAGCTCGCGCCGCAGATCCTCGCGCGCGCGTCCGAGTACGGCGACAACCGCCTCGTGCTCGGCTTCCACTACCCGCTCGACGTCATGGGCGGGCGCATGGCCGGGCAGAACATCGCGCAGCTCCGGTGGTCCGACCCCGCGTTCCGCGTGCTCCTCGAGCAGGCCCGGACCGAGCTGGTCACGGTGCTTGAGCGGGCGTGCGGTGACGAGATCGCCGTGTGCGCCGAGGACCAGGTGCCGTACCTGGCGACCGACCAGGCGCTCGCGGTCTACGACCAGCGCCTCACGTACGGGTTCCCGCGCGTCGGGGAGGCGGGTCGGGAGATCCAGGTGCCCGCGGGCGCCGAGGACCTGCTGCGCACGGCGTTCCCCGACCTCACCGGCGACCAGCGGCGGCTCGTCCTCGCGGCGACCGCGCTCGACTCGGGCTACGCGCTCGACGTCGCGGGCGAGGCCGAGTGGCAGCGCGTCGACCTCGCGGCCGCCATAGCGGCAGACGTCGTCGTGAACGCCGACGGCACGCTCACCGTGGACGGCGAGGTCGTCGGCGAGCCGACGGCGCCGCTCGTCGAGGTCGAGACGTCCGCGCGGTGCCTCGCCGGGGCGCCGTACGTCGCGGTCCGCGCCCGCAACGTGTCCGACGGCGCGCTCGCCGTCGCGCTCGTCACCGGCGCGGGGGAGAAGACCTTCGCCGCGGTAGCCGCCGGTGCGAACGCGTACCAGTCGTTCGCCGTGCGCCGCGGCGTGGAGACGGGGGCGGACGTGCCCGTGACCGTCACGGCGACCGGCCCGGGCGGCGCGACCCAGGAGGTCGCGCGGGACGTCGCCGTCCCGACGTGCGCCTGAGACGGCGGGGAAAGTGAGCATCGCGGTCCGGTGCTGCCGGACATCACCGGACCGCGATGGTTGGTCTTGGAGGTGTCAGCAGTCGTGCCCGTCGTAGGCGGCGTGCGACGTCGTGCTGACGCCCGGGTTCGGGTGGGTGGTGGTGACGGTGGCGATCCCGGCGTCGATCGCTGTGGTGCGTGCGGCGAACGACTGGTAGGCGTTCGCGCCGGGCTTGACGTGGGAGTACGTCTTGGTCCCGTGGGCCGTGCTCAGCGTGATCGACAGCGGCGTGTCTCTCGTGTTCTCGGCGCGCACGGCGAGGTAGGCCTTGCCGGCCAGGCACCGGGTGCTGGTCGTGACGGCGACGACGTCGTCCTCGTCGGTGTCGAGCCCCACGTAGGGCAGGACGACCGGTCCGGAGGTCCAGTTCATGACGGTGGCCTGGCTGGTCGAGGCGGTGATGGCGTCGAACGCGTTGCTGTCGGTGGTGTCGGTGTCGCGGGCCGGGTTCGTGTCGGTCCAGACACCGGCGCCGCCACCTCCGCGGTAGGGCCCGACGAACGTGGGGCAGCCGGTGCCCTGCCAGCACTGGGCGCTGTAGATCGGGCGCACGTTGCCGACGCCCTCGCCGTCCTCGGCGGCGCTGAACATGGAGACCTGGTAGCCCGCGGTGCGCAGGTCGACGCCGTCGAGCGCGTCGGCCGGGACCGAGCTGATGATCTTGCCGCTGGGGACGACGCTCAGCTCGGCGCCTGCGACCCGTGCGTGGTCGGCGTCGTAGGTCCCGCCGCCGAAGCGTGAGGCGTCGTTGCGTCCGTCCGCGACGACGGCGTACTGCCACGCGCCGGCAGCGGAGGTGTTCGTCCCCGGCAGCAGCGGCGTGGTGGTGTCCGAGGACCTGTCGCTGAGATAGATGTTCACCCGCTGGGTGCTCATGCCGTTGCCGCCCCAGGGGTTGCGGACCTCGCCGGCGGTGGAGACCACGAACCGGACGGTGTCGCCGTCCTCGTACACGTCGAGCCCGGTGAGGTCGAAGCTGCCCGGGTTGAACGCCCCGTCGGAGGGGTAGAGGTAGCTTCCAGGCCCGTGGTCGTCGCCGGCCGGGTCGGGGATGGTGCCGACCTTGGTACCGAAGGTGTAGATCGTGAACCGCTGGACGGTCATCAGGCCGTTGTCGGCCACGGCGGTGATGCGGACGCGGTTGGTGATCTGGTCGAGCTCGATGTCCGCGGCGAACTGTCCGTCGGCGAGCGTCGCGGGGGTGTCGGTGCCGTTGACGGTGACGGTGAGCTCGGCGGCGTCCGTGGTGCCGGCGACGTGCAGCGTGCGCGAGGAGGTCGTCGCCCCGTCCTGGAGTCCGTCGACGGTCAGGGCCGGTGCGGGGCCGGCGGGCTGGTCGTCGCTGGTGGCGTTCCAGCTGTCCCAGGTGTCGGCGTCGAAGTCGAGCCGGCCCAGCTCGGTGGACGCCCAGTTGTCGCCGGCTTTGAGGATCGGGACACCGCCGACGGTGTAGTTGTGCAGCAGCAGGCCGTTGCCGTCGGTGACCTCGTTGCCGAGGGTCACCTTGATGCCGGCCGGGTCTGCGTAGCGCTTGAGCTGGTTGACCTGCTCGGCCGCGTCGAGCTCGTTCCACGCGTCGATGTGCAGTCCGTCGATCTCGATGTTCTCGGTGTTCGACAGGGCGTAGATGCGCAGCGCGCAGTTGGTGGTGCCTTCGACGCGGGTGTCGCTGAACCGCATGTTCTTCACCGTCGTGGCGGTGTCGGCGCGGTCGGTGGCGCCCATGTCCTGCCAGTGGGAGGAGGAGTTGAAGATGCAGGTGTTGTACTTGGTGTCCTTCCAGTACATGCGGTTGTGGATGACGTCGGTGTTCGTCACCGTGACGTCCTGGATCTCCCGCGGGGTCCAGCCCCACTGGATGACGGGCCCGTTCTCGTTCTTCCAGATCACGGTGTTCTCGATCGCCACGTCGGAGTGGTACATCTTCATCACGTCGTCGTTGGCGTGGAAGAAGGTGTTCTTCATCCGCCCGCCGTCGTAGAGCTCGATCCCGTCGGTCTGCCAGTACCAGGACCCGACCTGCTTGTAGTTGTCGACGTTCATCTGGAAGTTCCCGACGCCTACCTCGTTGTCGCCCTCGTGGGCGTACACGACGAACGAGTGGTAGGGCGGCTGGTTGATGGTCACGCCCTGCAGTTCGAGGGTCTGGGGCTGGGTGGAGGACTCGAACTGGAGCATCTTCACGCAGGTGACGTGGCAGTTGTCGTTGACGTTGTGCCGGTAGCCGTTGGAGGTGTCGGCCTCGTAGACGTACTGCTCACCGGAGAGGACGCCGAGCCCGGTGACCTTGAACTGCGGCTGGGTCTCGTGCGGGAAGCGGAAGGCGCCCTTGACGTAGGCGCCGGGAGCCAGGTAGACCCACCGCACGTTCTCGGGCAGGACCGCGTGGTAGTCCGCCCCCATGTTGTAGGTGCCGGGGCCGAAGTAGACGATCTCCTGCGTGATGTCGTCCAGGTCGTTCACCAGGCCGGGCTGGGGGCGGTAAATGGTGCCGGACTGCTCGGTGGGGATGGTGCGCTCGGCCTCGGCCGCCGACGGCGTCGGGTTGGCGAAGACGAGCATGGAGTTCTGCGGCTCGGTGCTGATCGCGCGGTTGCCCTCGGCGCTGGTGGTGAGCTTCCCGCTGGTGCCGGACATGTCGTTGTAGGCGGTGATCAGCTGCGGGTCGAACTCGACGGAGAACCGGTAGCCCTCCTCGCTGAAAGGCACCTTGACGCGGACGGTGTCGCCGTCGACGAGCTGGGTCTGAAGGCCCAGGTCGGTGGGGCGGATGGTGACCTGGTCGGCGGAGGTGATCGCCTGCCCGGTCTTGAGCGTGACGTCGACCCACACGTCGGTGGAGTATTCGAAGCTCGACCAGCTCATGGTGAGGTCGGCGGCGGAGGAGAACTCGGCGCCGTCTTCCTCGGTGTACCCGATCTTGTCGTTGCCGCTGCGGGGCACACTGAGGTACACGAACGACCCGAACTGGTCCTGCGGGTCGGTGGTCGTGGCGATGGTGGCGTCGTAGAACGGGGACTGGCGGACCTGGTCGTCGGCGATCGGGTCCGTCGTGGCCGCGGCGTCCTGGTGCCACCAGGTGCGCAGGTCGTCGGTGTTCGCGGTGCGGTCCAGCGTGACCGTACCGGCGGCGCGGTTCGCCACGGCGGTGGGCGGTGCCGCGGCGGAGGGGGTGGCGACCAGGAGGCCGGCGACCAGGGCGGCGGCGGCCATGGTCGCGACCGCCAGGGGTCGTGGTGTTCGGGCAGGATGCATGAGGGTTCTTCTCCTGGGTGCGGACGGTGCAACGGTCGGGCCCGGTGAGGGGCGCCTTTCGCTCGCGAGTGCGGGCGGGCCGGTGGTGCGGGCATGGCAGTGCTCGCACCACCGGTGGTCGGTGGGCGTGCGGTCAGGTGCTGGGACCGAGCGTTTCAGGCGGCATGTGCTCCTCCTTGAGCAGTTCATCAACGGTGATGAGGGTGTGGCTGATCGCCGCGCGGCTCGAGCGAGCGTGCGGTGCTGCGGGGTTGGGGTCAGTGTCGGGGCAGGTCGGACAGGACGGTGCGCTGGATGGCGACGGCCGCGGCGCCGCGGGCCCACAGCGTGGGGTCGTCGTCGAGGATGCGCAGGTCCAGGGGTGAGGCCTCGGGCTGGCGTGCCTGGGCGATGCCGGCGCGCAGCCGGTGCTGGGCGACGTGCGCCAGGCGGATGCCCTCGCCGGTGAGCAGGATGCGCTCGGGCTGGGCGATGTTCGCCACGGCCGCGATCAGCGTGCCGAAAGCGTGGGCGGAGCGCCCGACGATCTGGTCGGCCAACGGGTCGCCCGCGGCGGCGAGATCGAGCACCTCGTCGTAGGTCACGGCGCGGCCCAGGACCATGGCGGCCTGGGTGTGGATGGCCTCGGTGGACAGCATCGCGTCCGCGCAGCCGCGGTGGCCCTCGGGGCAGGACGGTCCCAGGGGGTCGAGCGGGAAGTGGCCGAGCAGGCCGATCCCGGAGTCGGGGCCGGTGACCAGGCGGTCGTGGATGACAAGGCCACCGCCGACCCCGGCGCCGATGGTCAGGGCGGCGAAGCTGTGCACGTCGCGTCCGTCCCCGAACCAGTGCTCGGCCTCCATGAGCGCGTCCAGGTCGTTGGCGATCGCCACCGGCAGCCCGGTGCGCTCGGCCAGGAGCCGTCCGAGGTCGACGCCGTGCCAGTGCAGGAACGGGGCGCGCTGCACGAGCGTGAAGTCGCGGACCGCTCCGCCTAGCCCGACACCGACCGCGGCCGGGGCGCTGTGACCGCTCAGGTCGCTGACCAGCGCGTCGAGGACGTCGATGACGGACTGTGGGTCCTGGGCGGTGATCTCCCGGACGCTGGTGGTCAGGATGTCCGCGCGCAGGTTGGTCAGTACGCCGTAGGCGCGAAAGCCCGTGAGCTTGATCCCGACGAACTGCTGCAGGTCCGGGTCGACGTCCAGCGGCTGCAGGGGGCGGCCCCCGCCGCGCGGGGCCGGCTCGTGCACCTCGTGCAACACGCCGGCGTCCAGCAGCGGTTTGGTGATTCGCGTCAGGCTCGGGGTGGACAGGTCCAGGCGCCGCGCCAGCTCGGTGCGCGCCAGCGGGCCGTGCAGCAGCACCTCGAGCGCCACGCGGCGCGAGGTAGAGGACAGCGGCGTCCAGGGTGATGCAGTGTCGAGCACCTGCGCTCCTCAGTGAGTCGGTCAACACAGAGATAGTACCGTCGCGAAACTGCGGCGCAACCCCCTTCCGTGACAGAACCGTGACTTCCTGCGACTTGACGCGCCCGGGCGGGCTCGTGGTTAATGTTGGCACGAAGAAAACCTTCGTCTCGGATCGTGGGGCACCCGGGCGTCGTCGAGGACGCGGTCGGGCCCGAGGCACAAGGCGACGACGTCGTCGACTCAGGAGGAAGTGGAATGCGTAAGCACACGGCGGTGCTGGCTGCCGGCTCGCTCGTTCTCGCGCTGGGCCTGGCGGCCTGCTCGGGCGGCGACGGTGGCGGTGGCGGTGGAGCGGCCGAGGACGGCAAGACCCTGAAGGTCTGGTGGTGGGAGAACGACGACTCCGCGCTGTCGGCGGCCTGGAACACGGCGATCGACATCTTCGAGGAGGAGCATCCGGACGTCGAGGTGCAGTTCGAGCTCAAGACGTACGAACAGATGCAGCAGTCCGGGCAGCTCATCCTGGACTCCAACGACGCCCCGGACGTGCTGGAGTACCTCAAGGGCAACGCGACCGCGGGCGTGGTGTCCAAGGCCGGCCTGCTCACCGACCTCACCGACGTCGCCTCCGAGCGCGGGTGGGACCTGGACAACACCGCGCAGGACGTCGGCCTGTACGAGAACGGGATCATGGGCTCGGGGCAGCGGTACGGGGTGACGAACTACGGCGAGTACGTGGGCCTGTTCCTCAACACCGACATGCTCGCCCAGTACGACCTCGCCACGCCCGAGACGCTCGAAGAGCTCGAGGCCGTGATGCAGACGTTCGTGGGCAACGGCGTCACCCCGCTCGCCCTCGGTTCGGCGGACTACCCGGGCCCGCACCTGCTGTACGCCCTGGCGCTGGCGCACATGGACTCCGACTCCCTGGCCGCCTACCAGCAGTTCACCGGCGAGCCGGACTGGTCGGCGTGGGAGAAGGCCGCGACGACGCTCACGGAGTGGGTCGACAAGGGCTACATCAGCACCGACTCCACTGGGATCCCAGCCCAGGACTCCGGCAACGCCTTCGTCGCGGGCAAGTACCCGCTGTTCTACTCCGGCACATGGTGGGCGGGCAGCTTCACGACCGACATCTCCGACTTCGCCTGGGACCAGGTCCTGTTCCCGGGCAACGACCTGCACCCGGGCTCGGGCGGGAACCTGTGGGTCGTGCCCGAGAAGGCGAAGAACAAGGAGCTCGCCTACGACTTCATCGAGATCACCCAGCGGCCTGAGGTGCAGAACGAGCTCGGCAACCTCGGTGGCGTCCCGGTCGGGGCCGAGGAGGGTGGGGTGACCGAGCCCGTCGGCGAGCTCATCACGTCGCGCTTCACCGAGCTGCTCTCTGGTGAGGGCGGTCAGCTGGCCTGGTACCCCGACTGGCCGGTCGCGGGCCTCAACGACGTCCTCATCGCCCAGACCTCGGACCTGGTCCAGGGCAACGTCGACCCCGCCCAGGCGGCGTCGAACATCCAGGCCGCGTACGACGCCGGCAAGCCGCAGGGCTGACCCGGTCCATCACAAGGGTGCGGTGGCGCGAGCCCGGCTCGCGCCGCCGCACGCACGAAGGACTCGACCATGACCTCTCTGACCGGCGCACCCACACGCCGCCGTCGCTTTCTGGGCACGGAACGCCCCGCCGGGTACTGGTGGTACATCGTCCCGGGAGCGCTCGGCTTCCTGGCGGTGGTGCTCGTCCCGTTCGCGATGAACATCTTCTACAGCCTCACCACCTGGAGCGGGGTAGGCGACCCGCAGTTCGTCGGGCTCGACAACTACACCCAGCTCCTGGGCGACGTGACGTTCTGGACCTCGTTCCGCAACAGCGCATTCTTCATCGTCGCGATGGCCGTGATCCCCACCGCGATCGGTGTCGTCGTGGCCGCCGTCCTCTTCGACTTCATCGCCCCCCGGTTCGGCACCCGCACCTCGAGCCTGCTGCGTTCCCTCTTCTACCTGCCCCAGATCCTGCCGATCGCGGTCGCCGGCGTGCTGTGGAAGTGGATGTACCAGCCCGAGTACGGGATCATCAACACCCTGCTCAGTGCCGTCGGCCTCGACGGGCTGCGCCAGAACTGGCTCGGCGACTCCGACCTGGCCATCTACTCGGTGATGAACGTGCTGATCTGGCTCCAGATCGGCTACACGGTCGTGCTGTTCATGGCCGGCCTGTCCCGCGTCGACCCGGCCCTGCACGAGGCCGCTGAGCTCGACGGCGCCGGATGGTGGCAGCGGTTCCGCATGATCACCCTCGTCCAGCTGCGGCCCGAGATCGCCGTCGTGCTCATCACGACGTCCGTCGCCGCGCTCAAGGTCTTCGCCCCCATCTACGTACTCACCAAGGGCGGGCCTGGCACGAGCACGATCGTGCCCGCGTACTTCTCGTTCTCCAACTTCTTCACCACCACGCGCGTCGGGTACGGCGCCGCGGTCGCCACCGTCCTTGCACTTCTCGTGACGATCATCGCGATCGCGCTCCTGCGCTACCAGACCCGGACCACAGAAGGGTTCGACGATGACGGTCGATAACCTCGCTCGCGGCGCCATCGCCCCGACCACCGGCGACGTCAGCCCGGCACCCGCCGCGCCCCTGCGCACCCGCGGCGGATCGCGCTCCCGACGCCGTGTCAGCGGCTGGATCGTGCTCGTCGTGGTCTCGGTCGCGGCGCTGCTGATGATCTTCCCGTTCTGGATCGCGCTCATCAACGGGTTCAAGCCCGCCGCCGAGTACATCCAGGACGGACCGGTCTCGCTGCCCAGCGAGCTCGACTTCTCCGCGCTTGTCGACTTCTGGCGCGGCGTCGACTTCAACCGCAAGCTCCTCAACAGCGTCGTCATCTCCGGCAGCGTCGCACTCATCGCCGCGGTGCTCTCGCTGCTCAGCGCGTTCGCGATCGGCATCGGACGGATCAAGGGCCGCGTGTGGATCCTCGCGGTGTTCATGGTCGCGTTCACCATCCCGCAGGAGGCGCTTGTCTACCCCCTGTTCGTCCTGACCCGTGACCTCGGGCTCTACGACACCCTGGCTGGCGTCATCATCATCCTCGCCGTCCTGCAGAGCGCGTTTGGGACCTACATGCTCTCCTCCGTCCTGGGCGCGTTCCCCCAGGAGGTGCTCGAGGCCGCACGCCTGGACGGCGCGAGCCGGCGCCAGATCCTGGGCCGGATCGTGTTCCCCCTGACCCGGCCCACGCTGTCGGTGCTCGTCACGTTCTTCTTCATCTGGACGTGGAACGACTTCTTCCTGCCCCTGATCCTGCTCCCGTCGGCGAAGAACCAGACCGTCTCGGTCTCCCTCGGCGCGCTCTCGGGCCAGTACACCTCCGACCCCACGGCCCTGGCGGCAGCTTCGCTCGCCGGCATCCTGCCCGCCCTGGTCTTCTTCCTCATCTTCCAGCGCACCCTCATGCGAGGCGTCAACCTCGGCGCCGTGAAGTAGCACCCCACCGCCTCCTGGCCCGGTGACCGCGCCCCCGGCACCGGGCCAGGACCTCGCGCGAGCCTAGTCGACCCCGGGCCTGCGCCGACCCACCACGAAGGACAGCACCATGACGCTCACCCAGCCCGACCACGCCACGACCACGACCGACCCCCAGTGGTGGAAGAGCGCCGTCGTCTACCAGATCTACCCCCGGTCCTTCGCCGACTCCAACGGCGACGGCATCGGCGACCTCCCGGGCATCCGCTCGCGCCTGGACCACCTGCAGCGCCTGGGCATCGACGTCATCTGGCTGTCCCCGATCTACCGCTCCCCGCACGCCGACAACGGCTACGACATCGCCGACTACCAGGATATCGATCCCGCCTTCGGCACCCTCGCCGACTTCGACGCCCTCCTCGCCGACGTGCACGAGCGCGGCATGAAGCTCGTCATGGACCTCGTCGTCAACCACACCAGCGACGAGCACCCCTGGTTCGTAGAGTCCAGCTCCAGCGCCGACAATCCCAAACGCGACTGGTACTGGTGGCGCCCCGCCCGTGACGGCTTCGCACCCGGCGACCCGGGCGCCGAACCGACGAACTGGGAGTCCTTCTTCTCCGGCCCGACCTGGACCCTCGACGAGGCCACCGGCGAGTACTACCTGCACCTGTTCGACCCCAAGCAGCCCGACCTCAACTGGGAGAACCCCGAGGTCCGCCAAGCCGTCTACACGATGATGCGCTGGTGGCTGGACCGCGGCGTCGACGGTTTCCGCATGGACGTCATCAACCTCATCTCCAAGGACACCGCACTGCCCGACGGCGCACCCGGCGCCTCAGGCCTCGGCAACGGCTTCCCCCACTACGCCAACGGGCCCCGCATCCACGAATTCATGCAAGAGATGCACCGCGAGGTCTTCGACGGCCGCGACGGCGAGCACCTCACCGTCGGCGAGATGCCCGGCGTCACCTGGCAGGACGCAGTCCTCTTCACCGACCCCGCCCGGCACGAACTTGACATGGTCTTCCAGTTCGAGCACGTCAACCTCGACCACGGGCCTGGCGGCAAGTTCGACCCCCGCCCGCTGCAGATCTCCGACCTCAAGGCGTCCCTCGGGCGCTGGCAGCGCGAGCTCGGCACGACCGGTTGGAACAGCCTCTACCTCGGCAACCACGATCAGCCGCGCAGTGTCTCCCGGTTCGGCGACGACGGCCTGCACTGGCGTGAGTCCGCCACTGCGCTGGCCACTGTGCTGCACCTGCACCGCGGCACCCCCTACGTTTACCAGGGCGAAGAGATCGGCATGACCAACGTGCCTTTCGCCGGCGTCGACGCGCTACGTGACGTCGAGTCGCTCAACCACTACCGCGAAGCCATCGCCGCCGGCCAGGACCCCGAGAAGGTCTTGGCAGCCATCCGCCACATCGGCCGCGACAACGCGCGCACCCCCGTGCAGTGGGACAACAGCCCGCAAGCCGGCTTCACCACCGGAACCCCATGGATCGACGTCAACCCGAACCACACGTGGCTCAACGCCGCCGCCCAGCACGACGACCCGACATCGATCTACCACCACTACCGCCGCCTCATCGAGCTGCGCCACACCCTGCCCGTCGTCGCCCACGGCGACTTCACCATGCTCCTGGCCGACCACCCCACCGTGTACGCCTACCAGCGCCGCCACGAGGACACCACGCTGCTCGTCGTCGCGAACCTTGCCGGCGAGGCGATCGACATCGAGCTCGACGTCGAGGCGTACGACCTGCTCTTGAGCAACGCAGCGGCCAGCGAGGAACAGCTCACGCTCCGACCCTGGGAAGCCAGGGTCTACATCACGGCCCCGCGCTGAGCTCACGGCGGACGACGCCCTCCAGCCGGGGTGAAGGAGAAGAACCAGATCTTCATCGCGAGGGGTGAAGCCGTCGGTACGGTGGTGCCGACTGCAACTGCATCGCTCAGCGCTTTGGTTGGCTGCGAGCTCGCCCCGTACTTCCACGCACGACGAAATCAACCGGTGGGAGGGAGAGCGCAGGACGTTCGCGTCCCTCGACTGCGGCGACGAGCGTCTCGGCCGCTGCGGCACCCCACGCGATCACGTCCTGACGGATCGTAGTCAGAGGCGGCACGATGTAGGGCGCGAGGGGAATGTCGTCGAATCCCACGACGGAGAGGTCCTCGGGGACGCGAATGCCGCGGTCGGTCGCGGCTGAGATCCCAGCGATCGCCATGAGGTCGTTGCCATAGATGATGGCGCTGGGTGGTCTGGGAAGGTCGAGCAGCTCGTGTGTCGCGCGGGTCCCGGATCCGCCGGTGAAGTCGGCTGTCGCGATCGCTCTGTCACGGATGCCGAGCTCGTCGAGTGTGTTGGTCCACGCCTGCTTGCGTGCCTCCGTGTGGACGTATCCGGCCGCTCCCATGACATGTCCGATGCGGCGATGTCCGAGGGCATGGAGGTGGTGAACCGCACGACGCACGCCGGTCGCGTCGTCCATGCCGACCACGGCCGCGTCGGTGTCAGGCGACGCTGAGGTGGGGGCGACGACGACGCTGGACAGTCCGAGGCTCGCGACGAGTTGGTGCCGGTCGTCCGCAACGCGGACATCAGTGAGGAAGACGCCGTCGACACGCGATTCCCGTGCGAACCGCTCATAGGCCGCGCGCTCAGTGGCAGGGTCTCCGACGACCTGCAAGACGAGAGCGTAGTCGTGCTGAGCAAGGCCGGTCTCGACCCCGGCGAGGAACTGCGGAAAGAAGGGATCCGTGCTGAGGAGCTCTGGTTCGCGTCGTATCACCAGACCGACCGCCTGGGTCTTGTTGCGTGACAGAGCACGAGCTCGAGCGCTCGGTTGCCATCCGAGGTCCTTCGCAGCTTGCAGGATTCGTTCCCTCGTCGCGACGGAGACTCCTGGGCGGTCGTTGAACACGAAGGACACCAGGCTCTTCGAGACACCCGCTCGATCAGCCACGTCGCCGATGGTCACCCGTCGGCGATGGCCCGGGGCGTCGATAGCCCTGCTCGCCCCCCGCCTGGCTGGACCGGACGACGGCACGCCTTGCTTCGTTGCGCTCACTGCGCCAGCGTAGCGCAGAGTTTAGGTGCAGTTTAGTTCGAGTTCTCCTTTGCCCAGCCTGCCGGGCGAGCGTTGCGTGCGTGATGAGGTTCCAGGGGGGGCCGTGGAGACCGTACTTGACCGCGGACCGCTCAAACCGGTTTAATAATACTGTCGGTGCCGTCCAGGGGGGCGGCACCGACGGACTGACCGATGAGCCGCGGTGCAGGGGACCACGAGCAGGCTCTGGAACCGAGCGGGCATGGGTGCCCGGATGAGGAGTTTGACGCGATGAGGCGTGGCGCAAGGATGACAGCGCTGGCAGCGACGGCCGCGGTGGTGCTGCCGCTCGCAGCGTGCGGGTCGGGCGACGACGGTGGATCTGCCGACGGTGGCGGAGACCTCGCGAGCGGGCCGATCGACATCTGGTACTCGACCAACGAGCAGGAGATCGCGTGGGGCGAGCAGGTGGTCGAGGCGTGGAACGCCGAGCACCCGGACGAGAAGGTGTCCGCGCAGGCGATCCCCGCGGGGAGCTCGTCCGAGGACGTCATCGCCGCCTCGATCACGGCGGGGAACACGCCGTGCCTGGTGTTCAACACCGCCCCCGCGGCCGTGCCCGCGTTCCAGAAGCAGGGTGGCCTGGTGAACCTGTCGACGACGTTCGACGACGCGGAGGACTACATCACGGGTCGTTCGGGCGCCGCGGCCGACGGGTTCCGCAGCGCTGACGGGGACCTGTACCAGCTCCCCTGGAAGACGAACCCCTTCATGCTGTACTACAACAAGGACGTGTTCGCGGTCGCCGGCCTCGACGCCGAGGACCCACAGCTCGAGACGTACGACGACGTGCTCGCCGCAGCGCAGGCGATCAAGGACGCCGGGGCCGCGGACTTCGCGATCTACCCGCCCGCGACCGCGGACTACACGAACGTCAACTTCGACTTCTACCCCTTCTTCCTCGCCAACTCCGGTGGCACGCAGTTCATCGAGGACGGGAAGGCGACGTTCACGAGCGACGAGGGCCTCGAGACGCTCGCCTTCTGGCAGACCCTCTACGCCGACGGCTTCTCCTCGGCGGAGGCGTACAGCGGTGACATGTGGGCCGGCCCGTTCGCCGACGGCGTTGCCGCCATGGGTGTCGCCGGCCCCTGGGGCAAGGCGCAGTTCGACGGCAAGGTGAACTACGGTGTCGTCCCGCTGCCCACGGCAGCCGGTACCGCGGCCGAGGAGACGTCCACGTTCGCGGACTCGAAGAACGTCGGCCTGTACTCGTCGTGCGAGAACCAGCAGACCGCGTGGGACTTCCTGAAGTTCGCGACGAACGACGAGAACGACCTCGCGCTCCTCGAGGGCACGGGCCAGTTCCCGACCCGCACCGACGTGCCTGAGCTCGCCGCAGACTTCCTGGCCGAGAACGCCTTCTTCGAGCCCTTCGCCGCAGCCGTGCCGCTCGCGGTGGACGTCCCCACGGTGGACGGGCTCGCCGAGAAGATGCAGGTCTTCCGCGACGCGTGGAGCGGGTCGGTGCAGTCGGGGTCTGGTGACCTTCAGACCACGTTCGGCGAGGCCGCGAGCACCATCGACGGCCTGGGCTGACCAGAACGACGAGGTGAAGAACTCATGACCACCCTCCACGACGAGGACGTGCGGTCGTCCGCGCGGGCCACGGGCAACCGTGGCCCGCGCCCGGGCAGCGCGCGGCCCCGAGGGCGTCGCCTGCAGCGCTGGCTGGGGGAGCACCCCCTCGGGCTCCTTCTCAGCACCCCGTACACGGCGTTCGTCGTCATCGTGTTCCTCGTGCCGTTCGGGTTCGGGGTGTGGATGTCGTTCCACGACTTCTTCTTCACCGCACCCGGAGTGCACGTCCCGCACCCCTTCGTCGGGCTCGACAACTTCCAGCAGGTCCTTGCGGACCCCGCCGTGCGGCAGGCCTTCGGCAACCTGCTCGTCTTCGGCCTGATCAACATCCCTCTCACGGTCGTGCTCGGGCTCCTGCTTTCGTCGGGCCTTGACGCCGTCGTGCACTGGAAGGGCTTCTTCCGGGTCTCGTACTACATCCCGTACGTGACCGCGTCGGTCGCGACGCTCGCGGTGTGGATCTTCATGTTCAACGGCGGCGGGGTCGTCAACCAGCTGCTCGGCAGCCTGGCACCTGACCCGACCTGGCTTGCGAATCAGGGACTGATCATGCCGCTCATCGCGGTCTACGTGACGTGGAAGAACTTGGGGTTCTACGTGCTCCTGTATCTCGCGGCACTGCAGAACGTGCCGAAAGAACTCCACGAGGCGGCCGAGATGGACGGTGCCGGGGCATGGCAGCGGTTCCGCACCGTGACCCTGCCAGCGGTCCGTCCGGTGACGTCCCTGGTGGTGCTGCTCTGCATCATCACGACCGGGCAGATCTTCACCGAGCCGTACCTCCTGACCGGCGGCGGGCCGAACGGGGCGTCGATGACGCCTGCACTTCTCATGTATCAGAAGGGCATCCAGCAGGGTCAGCCGGACATCGCGGCGGCGATCGGCATGATCCTCGTCATCGCGGTGATGATCCTCTCGCTCGTCTCGCGCCGACTCACGGAGAGGAAGGGCTGATGGTCACCACCTCACCGCCCACACCGCGGGACGCAGGCCACCGTCCGCGCGGCGCCATGCAGCCAGGTGCGCGTCGCAAGAGGCGGGTCCTGCCGGCGCTGCGTTTCGTCGTGCTGCTGGTCGGTGCGCTCCTCGCGCTCGTCCCGTTCTACTACATGATCATCGGGGCGTTGCAAAAGGAACGGGACACGAGCGTCCTGGGCCTGCTCCCGCTGCCCGGCAACCTCACGCTGGACAACTTCGTCGGCGTCAACGAGTCGATCGACCTGCTGCGATCCCTGCTCAACTCACTGATCATGACGGCGGGTGTCGTGGGCTGCACGCTCGTGTTCGGCCTGCTCGTCGGGTACGCCCTGTCCGTGCTGTCGTTTCGCGGTCAGGGCCTCGTGTTCGCGCTCGTGCTCCTCGTGCAGGCGATCCCGTTCCAGCTGCTCATGATCCCGCTGTACGTCATGGTCGTGCGGTACTTCAACCTCGCGGACAACTACCTCGGCATGATCCTGCCGTTCGCCGTCAACTCGGTCGCCGTCCTGATCTTTCGCCAGTACTTCCTCCAGATCCCGCGCGACGTGTTCGACGCCGCGCGCATCGACGGCGCGAGCGAGCTGCGGATCCTGCGGTCGATCGCCGTGCCGCTCGTACGCCCGGCCATCCTCACCGCGATGCTCGTGACCTTCATCGGCCCGTGGAACGAGTTCCTGTGGCCGTTCCTAGTGACCAAGGACGCCACGATGCAGCCGCTCGCGGTGAGCCTCGCCAACTTCTCCCAAGCAAACTCCACGTTCCAGGCCAATCCGATGGGCGCCGTCCTGGCAGGGGCCTGCGTCCTCGCGATCCCCGCCGTCGTCCTGTTCCTGATGTTCCAGCGGCACTTCACGTCCGCAAACCTCGGCTCGGCCATCAAGGGCTGACCTCCCGTGTGACGCGACCTGCGCCGCGGACACTTCAACCTCTCAAGGCTAGGTAATGACCCAGGTGAACCACCCCGGACCCGTCACGACCGTCCCCTACACGCTCCGGCGGCTCGGCACGATCATGTCACCCCTACCCGGTGAGCCTCTCGAGGTCGAGGGCGTACTGAACCCCGGCACGGCCTGGGGTCCAGACGGTGAGCTATACCTGTATCCGCGTCTGGTCTCCGCGGGCAACGTCTCGCGCGTCGGCCGGGCTCGCGTCGTTGTCGAGGGCGGGGTCCCGGTGGGCGTCGAGCGGCTCGGCGTGGTCCTGGCCCCCGACGAGGGCTGGGAGCACGGGCGGCAGAACGCGGGCGTTGAGGATCCGCGGATCACGTTCGTCGAGCCCCTCGGCCTGTACGTCATGACCTACGTCGCCTATGGCCCGCTGGGGCCCAAGCCAGCGCTGGCCGTCTCGAAGGACACCGTGACGTGGCGCCGGCTCGGTCCGCTGAGGTTCTCCTACCAGCCCGAGCTCGACACCGACCTCAACCTCTTCCCCAACAAGGACATCGTGTTCTTCCCCGAGGCGGTCCCAGGACCCGACGGCCGCCCGGCTCTCGCGCTGCTGCACCGCCCGATGTGGGATCTGGACTGGCTGCGCCCCGGCGAAGGTGCCCGTACCCCGGCAGGGATCGACGACGCCCGCCCGTCCATCTGGATTGGCTACGTCGACCTGGACGCAGCGACCCGCGACCTGTCCGCGCTCACATACGTCCAGCACTCCGCGATGATCGCGGCACCCGAGATGACGTACGAGTCGTCGAAGATCGGCGGCGGCCCGGCGCCCCTGCGCGTCCCCGAGGGTTGGCTTGTCCTGCACCACGGCGTGACGGGCGCCGACTTCTCCGGGTTCGCCCTGGCCCACGGCGCCCGATACACCGCGGGCGCGATGCTCCTCGACCCCATCGACCCGCGGCGGGTCCTGGCCCGGACGCCTGAGCCGCTGCTCGTCCCGGAGACGGAGGAGGAACTCGAGGGGACGCTCGGCAACGTTGTGTTCCCCACTGCCATCGAGGAGATCCAGGGGCGCCGGTTCGTCTTCTACGGCATGGCCGACTCCAAGATCGGCGTCGCCGAGCTCGAGCGCCACGATGACTGAGGCGGAGACGCGCACGGGTCGGACCCACGACGCCCTGAGCCGTGTCGTCAAGGCGTACGACGTGCGCGGCATTGTCCCCGACGAGCTCGGACCCGACGTCGTCCGGGCCCTGGGAGCCGCTTTCGTCGAGGTCGTCGTGCGCCCCGAAGCAGGAGACGAGGTCGCCCGTGTGGTCGTCGCACGCGACATGCGGGACAGCGGGCCGGGACTTGTCGCCGCGTTCGTCGACGGCGCCCGGGCAGCCGGAGCCCATGTCCTGGACGCCGGCCTGTGCTCCACCGACGAGCTCTACTTTGCCTCGGGTTATCTGGACGCCGCCGGGGCGATGTTCACCGCGAGCCACAACCCCGCGCGGTACAACGGGATCAAGCTGTGCCTGTCCCGGGCACGCCCGGTCGGGACGGACACGGGCCTGCGCGCCGTCCGGGACCGGGCCGAGGAGCTCCTCGCGGGCGATCCCGTCGACGCCGGGCCGCGCGGCGGCCAAGAGACCGTCGACGTCCTGCGCCCCTACGCGGAGCGCCTGCGCTCACTCGTCGACCTGTCCGGGGGCCGGCGTCTGCGCGTGGTCGTCGACGCAGGCAACGGCATGGCGGGGCTCACGGTCCCCGCGGTGCTGGGGATGGCAGCGGGTCTGCCGCCGCTCCCGCTCGGGATCGTCCCGCTGTTCTTCGAGCTCGACGGGTCGTTCCCGCACCACGAGGCCAACCCGCTCGTGCCGGCGAACACGGCGGTTCTCCAGGCGGAGGTCGTGCGCCGGCGTGCGGACCTCGGGCTCGCGTTCGACGGCGACGCCGATAGGTGCTTCGTCGTCGACGAGCGGGGTCGGAGGGTGGACCCCGCGGTACTCACGACGCTCGTCGGGCTCCGCGAGGCACGTCGGGTGCGGGGCGAGGGCGGCGTGCCGGTCGTGCTGCACAACGCGATCACGTCGCGCGCGGTGCCCGAGATTCTGGGCACGCGCGGGGTGCGGACGGTCCGCACCCGCGTGGGCCACTCCTTCATCAAGGCGCTCATGGCGTCCGAGAATGCGGTGTTTGGGGGTGAGCACAGCGGGCACTTCTACTTCCGTGACTTCTTCGGCGCTGATTCCGGGTTGCTCGCTGCGATGCATGTCCTGTCGGCACTTGCCGAACAGGACCGACCGCTGTCCGAGCTGGTGGGAGAGTTGGACCCGTACGTGCGCTCTGGCGAGGTCGACGTAGCGGTCGAAGACCCGGAACGCGCTCGGGATGCCGTGCTCGCCGCGCTCGTTGAAGAGTTCGGCGCCATGACCCTTGAGGTCGACCGGCTGGACGGTGTCACCGTGTCCCGCTGGGCGGCGCCTGATCCTTGGTGGCTCAACGTTCGGGCCTCCAACACCGAGCCGCTGCTGCGCATCAACGTCGAGGCGGTCGATGCGGAGACCATGCGGATGGTGCGGGATCGGGTGCTGCGTGCGCTGGACGGCCAGCGGATCAGCGGCCAGGTAGACGCGCCGCAGCCTGACAGCGCTGCCACAGTACGTTCTACGGACGGGACGGTCTGACATGTACCGCCTTGAGGGCGCGATGCGTCGCTACTCCTGGGGTTCCACGACGCTCGTGCACCAGCTTCTGGGTCGGCCTGTCGACGGTCGGCCCATCGCTGAGGTGTGGCTTGGGGCTCACCCAGACGGCCCGGCCGTTGCCAACGGGGGAGGACGGAAGACTCCGCTTGACGAGCTCGTCGCGGCCCAGCCCCAGGCGATGCTGGGGCCGCGTGTGCTGGCAAGTACTGGACCACGGCTGCCGTTCCTCCCCAAGATCCTGGCGGCCGCGCACGCCTTGTCGATCCAGGTGCACCCGACGACCGCCCAGGCCGTGGCGGGCTTCGCGGCCGAGGACGAGCGGGGCGTCCCGCGCACCGACCCAGCGCGGACGTACCGGGACCGCTCCGCCAAGCCGGAGATCGTGTACGCCCTGACGCCCTTCGAGCTCCTCAGCGGGCTCCGGGAGCCGGAGCAGGCGGCGAAGCTCGTCGCCGAGCTTGAGGTACCCGCGCTTAATCCCCTCGTGGTGCTGCTGCGCGAGCAGCGCGCTGACGCCCACCGGGGTGCGCTCACATGGCTCCTCGGCCAGCGGGGGAGCGCGGCGCCGTGGGTGGAGGCCGTCGCAGCGACGGCGCGCGACGCCGTCGGCGCCCGGCCCGAGCTGGCCGTCGTGCACGACCTCGCCCAGCAGTTCCCCGGCGACCCCGGGCTCCTCGCGCCGCTCCTGCTCAACCACGAGCGGCTCGAGCCCGGCCAGGCCCTCTACACGGCCCCTGGCACGCTCCACGCCTACCTGCGTGGCATGGCCATCGAGGTGATGGCGGCGTCCGACAACGTCCTGCGCGCCGGCCTGACGACGAAGCACGTGGACGTGACGGAGCTGCTGTCGATCACCGACTTCACGCCGCGGCTCACCGGCTTCCTGCGTCCGGCGCGTGGAGTGCCCGGCATCGTGGACTACGTCGCGCCCGCCGCAAACCTGGGCCTGCGCGTGGTCACGCCACGAGCTGGTGAAACCTTGCCCGGGCCCGAGGAGGGTCCGCGGATCGCCGTGTGCGTCGAGGGCGAGGTCGAGATCGAGGTTGCCGCGGGTGAAGCCCAGCGACTGCTGCCCGGCGAGGCCGTGTTCGTCCCTCACATCGACGGTGCCTTGGCTGTGTCGGGCAACGGGACGGCGGTGGTCGCCCGCGCTTGACAGTCTCGCCCGTGGCCGGCGAGTGAAGCCACGGCTCGCGAGGGGTCCGACAACGCACGACCTCTTGCCATGTCGTCGCGTAACCGAGCTAGTCATTCAGAGATCAATGGAGATCGCCATCATGAAGAGAAGCGAACAGATTGCTGGGACGAGACGTCCGAACGGGGCGTCGTATCGCCAAACACTAGGCACGGCGCTCGCGCTCGCGTTGACCGTGACCACGGGCGGACTCGTTGGTGCCGCACCGGCAGTTGCCGCTGCGGAGCCCGGCGACTTCTCGTCGTCCTTCGAGTCGGGAGACCCGGCCGCGCTGCCCACCACGGTGGCCGAGCGCGACGGCGCACCCTGGCAGGCGAACGTCGGCTCGTTCACGGCCGGTCTGCCCGGGAGCGTCCTCGGGCAGCTGAAGGGCGTCACCGCGAGCGCGCAGAACCTGCCCAACGAGGGCGCGGCGAACCTGGCCGACGGCAGCTCGGGCACCAAGTGGCTCGCGTTCGCGTCGACCGGCTGGGTCCGGTACGAGTTCGCCGAGCCCGTCTCGTTCGTGGCGTACACGATGACCTCGGGCGACGACGCCGCCGGTCGCGATCCGAAGACGTGGACGGTCGAGGGCTCGAACGACGGCACGACGTGGACCGCGCTCGACCGGCGGACGGACGAGGACTTCCCGAACCGCCAGCAGACGCGCACGTTCGAGCTCGAGGCGCCCACGGCGGCGTACACGTACCTGCGTCTCAACGTCACGGCGAACTCGGGCGACTCCATCGTCCAGCTCGCCGGGTGGGACCTCTCGGGCGACCTGAGCGCCGGGCCCTCCGCGGCGCCCATGAACACCAAGGTCGGCACGGGCCCGCGCGTCAACTTCACCAACAAGGCGGGCGTCGGGTTCTCCGGCCTGCACTCGCTGCGGTACGACGGCTCGCACCTCGCCGACGGCGAGACCTACGCGACGAACGTGCTCTACGACGACGTGGACGTCGTCGTCGGCGAGGACACGCGTCTGAGCTACACGATCTTCCCCGAGCTGCTCGACGACCTGCAGTACCCGTCGACGTACGCGGCGGTGGACGTGCTGTTCACCGACGGGACCTACCTGTCCGACCTCGGCGCGCGCGACGCGCACGAGACGGTCGCGACCGCGCAGGCGCAGGGCGAGGGCAAGATCCTCTACGCCGACCAGTGGAACTCGGTGCGGGTCGACCTCGGCGACGTCGCCGCGGGCAAGACCGTGGACCAGGTGCTGCTCGGGTACGACAACCCGGGCGGTCACGCCGGGACGAAGTTCGCGGGCTGGCTCGACGACGTCGCGATCACGGCGGAGCCCGCCACGATCGACGGGTCGAGCCTCGCCAACTACGTCGACACGCGCCGCGGCACGCTCGCGTCCGGCAGCTTCTCGCGCGGGAACAACATCCCGGCGACGGCGACGCCCAACGGGTTCAACTTCTGGGTGCCCTACACCAACGCGTCGTCGCAGAGCTGGCTGTACGAGTACCACAAGGCCAACAACGCCAACAACAAGCCCGTGCTGCAGGGCTTCGGCATCTCGCACGAGCCGAGCCCCTGGATCGGCGACCGCAACCAGCTGACGTTCCTCCCGTCGACCGCGTCCGGGACGCCCGAGGCCACGCTCTCGACGCGCGGCCTCGAGTTCGACCACGCCGACGAGACGGCGCGGCCCGACTACTACGGGGTCACGTTCACCAACGGCTCCGCGATCGAGGCGACGCCCACCGACCACGGCGCGGTGCTCCGCTTCAGCTACCCCGGTGCCACGGGCCACGTGCTCGTGGACAAGGTGGACGGCTCCTCGAAGATCGCCCTTGATCGCGCGACGGGTGTGCTCACGGGATGGGTCGACGGGGGGAAGAGCTCGGCTGTGGGCCGGACGCGGATGTTCGTCGCCGGCACCTTCGACCGTAGTCCGACGGCGGTCGGGACGGCGGCGGGCAACCGCGCCGACGCGCGGTTCGCGACGTTCGACACGTCGTCCGACAAGACGGTCGAGCTGCGCGTCGCGACGTCGTTCATCAGCCTCGACCAGGCGCGCAAGAATCTCGAGCTGGAGGTGACGGGCAAGACCTTCACGGAGGTCAAGGCCGCCGCCGCGCAGGCGTGGAACGACCGGCTGGGCGTCATCGAGGTCGAGGGCGCGAGCGAGGACCAGCTCGTCACGCTGTACTCCAACCTCTACCGCCTCAACCTGTACCCGAACTCGCAGTTCGAGAACACGGGCACGGCCGAGGAGCCGGTGTACCGGTACGCGAGCCCGGTCTCCGCGACCACGGGCTCCGCGACCGACACGACGACGAACGCGAAGGTCGTCGACGGCAAGATCTACGTGAACAACGGGTTCTGGGACACGTACCGCACGGCCTGGCCGGCGTACTCGCTCCTCTACCCGGAGCTCGCGGCCGAGCTGGTCGACGGGTTCGTCCAGCAGTACCGCGACGGCGGCTGGATCGCGCGCTGGTCCACGCCCGGCTACCTGGACAGCATGACGGGCACGAGCTCTGACGTCGCGTTCGCCGACGCGTACCTCAAGGGCTCGCTCCCGACGGGCACCGCGCTCGAGGCGTACGACGCCGCGTTGAAGAACGCCACTGTGATCCCTCCTGGCGACCACGTGGGCCGCAAGGGCCTGCAGACGTCGCCGTTCCTCGGGTTCACCCCGGAGTCCACGCACGAGTCCGTGTCGTGGGGTCTGGAGGGCCTGGTCAACGACTTCGGCATCGGCAACATGGCCGCCGCCCTCGCGGAGGACCCGGCGACGCCGGACGAGCGCCGCGACACGCTGCGGGAGGAGTCCGCGTACTTCCTCGAGCGGGCCACGCACTACGTCGAGCTGTTCGACGAGGACACTGGCTTCTTTCAGGCGCGGAAGGCGAATGGACAGTTCCACACGTCCGCGCAGGACTACGACCCGCGTGACTGGGGCGGGGCCTACACCGAGACGAACGGCTGGAACTTCGCGTTCCACGCGCCACAGGACGGCCAGGGCCTGGCCAACCTCTACGGCGGCAAGCAGGGCCTGGAGGACAAGCTCGACGAGTTCTTCGCGATCTCCGAGGACGCTACGCGCAGTGGGGGGTACGGACAGGTCATCCACGAGATGCGCGAGGCGCGCGACGTCCGCATGGGCCAGTGGGGCATGAGCAACCAGGTGTCGCACCACATCCCGTGGCTCTTCGACGCCGCGGGCGCGCCGTCGAAGGCCCAGGAGAAGGTGCGCGAGGTCACCCGCCGCCTGTTCGTGGGCAGCGAGATCGGCCAGGGCTACCCGGGCGACGAGGACAACGGCGAGATGTCGTCGTGGTGGATCTTCGCCTCGCTCGGCTTCTACCCGCTCCAGGTCGGCTCGGACCAGTACGCGGTCGGTTCGCCGCTGTTCGACAAGGCGACCGTGCACCTGCCGGACGGCGACCTCGTCGTCAACGCCGAGAACAACTCGGTCGACAACGTCTACGTGCAGTCCCTCGCGGTGGACGGCGAGGCGCGCACCTCGACGTCGCTCTCGCAGGCCGACCTCTCGGGCGGCGCGACGCTGGACTTCGTCATGGGTCCGGAGCCGTCGGACTGGGGCACGGGCGAGGACGACGCCCCGCCGTCGCTCACCGAGGGCGACGAGCCCCCGGCGCCGGTGCAGGACGCGACGACGGCGGGCCTCGGCACGACGACCGTCGCCGACGGGGACGCGACCACGAGCGCCGCCGCGCTGACGGACAACACGTCCGGCACGCGCACGACGTTCGCCACCACGACGCCGTCGATCACGTGGGCGGGCAACGGCATCCGCCCGACCGTCGGGTCGTACACGCTGACCTCCGGGGCGAGCGGGACGGCGTCGCCGTCCGCGTGGACCCTCGAGGGCTCCGACGACGGCGAGACGTGGACGACGCTCGACGAGCGGTCCGGCGAGCAGTTCCGCTGGGCCCTGCAGACGCGGCCGTTCACGGTCGCCGAGCCGACGGCGTTCGCGCGGTACCGGGTGACGGTCACCGCGACGTCGGGTTCCGGTGCGCTGTCGCTCGCCGAGGTCGAGCTGCTCGCCGACCCGAAGGAGTCGGGGGCCGAGGAGCTCACCCTCTCGGCCGCGCCGGACCGCGACGCGGTCACGGGCCGCGAGGTCTCGGGCACCTTCGCCACCCTGACGGGGGTCGACGGTGACGCCGCGGGCCTCGACGCCACGGTGACGTTCGGGGACGGCTCTGAGCCGGGCGAGGCGACGCTCGTCGCCGGGTCCTTCGGGGCCTGGTCGGTGCGCGCCGCCCACGCCTGGGGCGCTCCCGGCGTCTACCCGGTGACGGTCACCGTCACGTCGGCGGTGGGGGACCCGGTCTCGGCGACCTCGCTCGTGACCGTCGGGCTGCTCCGCGAGGGCTCGCTGCTCGGCGCGTACGACAACGTCTGCATCGGCGACGTCGGCAAGAACGTGAGCGACTGCGACGGCGAGGGCGTGTTCTTCGACCGGGCGCAGCTCGCGGCGAAGGGCTTCGTCCAGGGCGAGCGCGCGACGGTGCCGGGCACGGACCTCGCGTTCGACGTCCCGGCGGTCCCCGCCGGGCAGCCGGACAACGCGACCGGCGACGGGCAGACCGTCGAGCTCGACGTCCCGGCCGACGCGGAGCAGCTCTCCGTGATCGGCACGGGGACGCTCGGAAAGCAGCCTGCCACTGGTGTGCTCGGATTCGACGACGGCTCGTCGCAGCCCATCGACCTGAGCTTCGGCGACTGGGCAGACAACGCACGCTCGACTCTCTACGGCAACATCCCCGTCGCGGTGACGGACAGCCGCCTCCGCGGCGGCAGCCCGCAGACCGGAACCCCGGCCGCGTTCTTCGCGACGGCGCCGATCACCCTGCCCGAGGGCAAGCGGCCCGTGAGCATCACGCTCCCGGACCAGCCGGGCGAGCTCTCGCGCGACGGCCGCATCCACGTGGTCGCGGTCGCGCACGACGGCACGTTCGCCGAGCACCCCGCGCTCGAGGTCACGGCCGCGGAGGGCGTGACGCTCGCCGTCGGGCAGACCACGGACGTGGCGCTGGCCCAGGTGGCCGGCGGCCGCGAGGGCGCCGACCTCCGGGCGGCCGTCACGTGGGGCGACGGGTCCGACGTCGCGGCCGGCACGGTGGCCGACGGCGCGGTGACCGGCGCGCACGCCTACACGGCGGCCGGGACGTACACCGCGTACGTCGTGGTCGACGACGGCTGGACCAGCCAGGTGGTCGAGGTCCCCGTGACCGTGACCGAGGGCCAGCCGACGCTCGCCGTCGACGTCACGGTGAGCACCCGCTGCCTCGCCGGCAAGGCGTACGTCGCGGTCCGCGCCGAGAACGGCGAGGACGTGCCGCTCGCGATCCGGCTCGTCACGCCGTTCGGCACCAAGGAGGTCGCGGCCGTCGCGCCGGGCGCCAACGCCTACCAGTCGTTCGCGACGCGGGCCACGGCGGTCGAGGCCGGCACCGTCACCGTCGAGGCGACGCGCGGCACCGGCGACGAGGAGGTGACGGCGTCGATCCAGACCGACTACGCCGCCGTGACCTGCGGCTGAACCCACGCGTTCTGCGAGCCCTCGTCCCGCGGGGGCATGACCCCTACACCGCAGTCATCAAAGGAGACTGGCATGAGACATCGACCCTTGGCACGACGATGCGCGGCGGGTCTGGTGACCGTTGCGCTCGCGATCACCTCGTCCGCAGCGTCCATCCTGGCACTTCCCGCCGCGGCAGCCGCCACGGATGAACAAGCCCTCGCCGACGTGACGACCGAGTACGTCGCAGATGCCTCGGCGGCCCAGCAGCGTTGGCTGTCCGTACCCGACTCGCGCATCGTGCTCAACCCCTTCGAGTTCGGCCGGTCCGGGAGCGAGCTGGAGCAGACGGCAGGTCCGTCGCTTCCGCTGAACCTGGGGTACTACGTGAACGACAAGGCTCTGCACGCCAGGAACGTCCTTCAGACGTTCGCCACGACGGGGGACCGACCACAGGGCAGTGCCTTCCGCAGCGCGCTGGCGGAGTCGTTCGACGACTCGTCGGGGTGGTCCGCGAAGGACGTCACTGCATCCTCGGCCTCGGGGACGACCACGTTGCGCCTGGCAGACGGCAAGCAGTGGGGGCATGTCGAGCGACGCATCACCGTCCAGGACGTGGCCGACACACGGTTCCTCACCGTCGACGTCGCATCCCTGAGCCCGAGCACGACGTGGAACGTCAAGATCAACGAGACCGGCTCGGGCGACGATCTGGCGGGCCTGCAGGCTGACTCCTCCCAGACCGGTGCCATCACGTTCGACCTGGCTGACACCTACGGGTGGCAGCCCGGCCCCAAGACGTTCACCGTGAAGCTCTACGCCGTCAACAAGACCGGGAGCAACGGCGGTACGGCGACGTTCCGCTCGCTGTCGCTCGACAACGGTGCGTCCCTGCCGTGGGAGGAGTCCTCGGCAGGGACGGTCGACGACCTCTCCGACACGTCAGCGTGGTCGACGGCGGCGCACGCTGGGAACGGCGCGGCGATCACATCGGACGGCACACAGGCGACCGTGCGCATCGGCGACGCCAGCTACGGCGCCGTCGAGCGCCAGGTCACGGTCGACCTCGACGCGACACCCCTGGTCAGCGTTCGCGTCGCCGAGACGAGCGGAAAGTGGGCGCTGAAGCTGTCCACCGGTTCCGGCGATGACCTCACCGTCCAGCCGGACACGTCGGCCACGGGCGTGCTCACCTTCGATCTGGCGGGAGCGACGGGCTGGTCGGGGGAGCGGACCTTCACGACGAAGCTGTTCCACATCGGGAAGAACGGCTACACGACGTTCGACGACCTCGCGTTCCATGCCGGTGAGGTGTGGTTGCGGTCGGCCGACGAGATCGGCAACGAGTGGTGGCCTGAGGCGCTGGAGTCCCGGGGTACGTACCCGGACGGGACGATTGACGTGCTCGACGTCTTCCACGACGCGGACTCGTTCTCGCGGACCGTCGAGGCGACCACGGACGGCGTCGCCCTGGCAGGGAACTACCAGGGCACGGCCGTGTGGGACGCGACGAACGCACTCCTGACCGTCACAGAGCAGTACCACACCTCGACCTACGCCCTGCCCGTCGGGGCCGACGTGCGTTTCGGCACGTCGGTGACCGAGCTCTCGACCAGCACCGGGTCCGCCACGCCCCTGAGCGGCCAGGGTGCCTGGGTCGCATCGTTGCCCGCAGGCTCCCGTCACGCGTCAGTGGGTGTCGGACTCGCGGTGAACGACGAGTCGGTGACCGCTGACCCGGCGGGGGCCTCGCGTGAACGAGCGCAGGCCGCGGCACAGGACCCGGACGGAGACCGCGAGTCCTGGCGGGGCTTCTGGGACGAGTACCTGGCAAAGGTGCCCGTCGTGCAGGACTTCTCCGTGCAGCGCGTCCCCGATGGAGGCGTCACCGCCGAGGAGATGCGGCACTTCTGGTTCAAGGCGTGGGTCAACCTGGAGATGAACGTGCTGCCGGCCACCCCGGAGACGGGGAACATGCACGCCCAGCTGGGCACGGGTAAGCCGTCGTTGTGGATGAACGGCACCCCGGGGACGAAGAACGTGGCGAGCTGGGACTCGTTGCTGGGTATGCAGCAGCTGGTCTACACCGACCCGGAGAATGCGTGGGCGTCCTTCGAGGGCATGATGGCTCTGGTCGAGGACGGTCCTGGTGCGACGGAGCCGAGCGACTCGGCGTACGGGACTCGTGGTGAGCTCGGTGGGGAGTCGCTGCCCTCGCGCAAGGCGCAGACCGCGTGGATTCTGTACTCGGTCACCGGGGACCGGGACCGGCTGGAGGGCGTCTACGACAAGCTGGCGCTGCACCTGAACTGGGAGCGCTACAACATGCGTTGGGTCCTCGGCGCGAACAACCACTTCGACGAGCGGGACAGCGAGTTCGTCACCTCCCTCGCCTACGACCTGAAGTTCGCGATCAAGATCGCCGACGAGCTCGGCGAGACCGCCGACGCCGACCTGTACCGGTCGATCATCACCGACATCAGCGCCAAGTACTCCGAGTGGTTCTTCCCCACGGCCGCTGACCAGGACGGCAAGGTCTGGGACACCGTCCAGAAGGTCTATCTCGACGCCTCCCGCACCACCGTGCCCTTCGGCGACGACACGGAAGGCCAGCCCTACCGCAACGAGAACGGGCAGTGGGTCCGTCCCGGTTGGTCGTTCTACACCTCGACCGCGTTCGTCATGGACGAGCTGACCGAGGAGTCGATGGTCAAGACCATGGACCGCTTCCTCGACGACTACGACGAGAGCGCCCAGCTCGCCGGCCTGGGGGACTTCGCCGTCAAGGCGCCCGACCTGCAGCTCATCGCCTACGGCCTGCTGGACATGGACCCGATCGCGGGGTCATCGGAGGCGCAGCTGCGTGACCGCGCCGCGGTGCTCGTCAACGCGATCACGCGCGACATGGTGCGCAGCGGCTGGTTCGCCGAGGTGTACTACGCGAAGGGCGAGCCGGGCGACGCGGTCGGGGCGCGCGGTGTGCGACCGTCGTTGTTCGGCATCTCGAACTACATCGACTTCGTCCTCATGGCGAACGGGGTGCGCACCGATGAGGGTGACCCGACGTTCGTGCGTCTCGCGGGCGCAACGGGCGGCGTGAGCGGCCTGACGTACCGGGGCGAGCGCCTCGACGTGGATCTCGAGGGCAACCAGGTGTTGTTCTCGGGGCCGGCCGTGCAGAACGCGTGCGAGGCGATCGATGTTGTCGAGGGCCAGACCGTCACGTGGGCCGAGGACTGCGGTACGACCACGCCCGCGGTTGCGCTCGACGTCCAGGCCCAGACCCGGTGCCTTGCAGGCAAGGCCTACGTTGCGGTGCGGGCGACCAACACCGGTGACGATCCGGCCGACGTGCGGCTCGTGACCTCGTTCGGGCAGCGCGAGTTCGAAGACGTCGTCCCGGGCGGCAGCGCCTACCAGTCCTTCGCCGCTCGTGCCATCAGCACCCCGCAGGGCACCGTCACCGCCGTCGGGACCGGTACCGACGGTCAATCCCGCTCGTGGGACGTCACGTACGACGCCACCACCTGCGGCTGACCGGCCACGCCCGGCCCGGGTAGAGAACCTCCCGGGCCGGCCTCCTTCGCGCTGCGGCCGGGTGCCGTCGCCGCGGCCGCAGCGCACCGAGTTCCCTCGGCACACACCCCAGTCCCTCAGCGAGGAGAGAGCTGATGAGTACGACGAGAAGACCTGCCCTGTGGCGACGTGTCGCATCGACGACGGCCGTCACGGCTCTCGTGTGCAGCGGCGCCGTGCACGCAAGCGCCGCCCAGACCGCCAGCCCGGACGGCGCTGCTGCACCTGTGACAAGCAGTGCCGTGGTTGCGGGAGTCGATGGCTTCCCGGGCGCGCCGTCCCCCTGGGGCGACCTCGACTGGCGTCAACGCGCGCTCGACTACGACGCCTACGTGTACGACTGGACCGACCGCGGCGTCTACACCACGATCCGCGAAGACAGCCACGCCCTCAACATGCCCGAGGGATCGACGACCTACTCCATGCCCGCCTACTACGGAGACACCCGGACGGTGAGCGGGGTCGGACACCAGGAGGCGGTCACCCTCATCGCCTCCGTGGTCGGAGCCACGCTCGTCGGAGTCGACAAGTCCGACCAGGACGGTCGCGACTACGTCGACATGCTGCGGACCTTCTTCCACCCCGACCTGGGGGTCGCGAGAAACACCCCCGCGTCGGACGCCGCAGACCCGGCCGCCCCCGGCGGCAAGAGCATGTGGTACGCCACGACTGCCAACGTCCTGTACTCCATGCTCGCCGCGCAGTATCCCGAGGCGACAGACATGACCACCATCCAGCGCTCCATCGCCGATCACCACTACGAGATGCTCGTCGCCCTCGGAGGCCCGCAGGCCGACCTCACGATGCAGGACTTCGACTTCGCCACCATGACGAAGATCACCGGTCGCAACGAGGGCGGGGACACGGCGGCCGGAACCGCCGCGATCCTGCTCTGGGCGCACCACGCGTTCGGCGACCAGAAGTACCTCGACGGCGCGATCTGGGCGATGGACTATCTCGAGCGCGAGAAGAACATCTACTATGAGATGCTTCCTCTGCTCGCCCCCTACGTCGCCGCCCGGCTCAACGCTGAAGCAGGCACCAACTACGACGTCACCAAGTACTTGGCCACCCTGCGCGCAGGCACCGACGTCCGCGGGGGCTGGGGCACCATGGAAGGCACGTGGGGTGGGTACGACGTCTCCGGCCTCAGCGGATCGCGTACCGACCTGAACGGCTACGCCTTCGCGATGAACAGCTTCGCCACCCCCTGGCTCGCGGCAACCGCGCGCTACGACACCCGCTACGCCGACGCGGTGGGCCGCTGGATGCTCCAGGTGTACAACGCCAGCCGGTTCTTCTACGCCGACCAGATGCCCGTCGACGCTCAGCAGCACGGGAACCGGTTCGTCGACGACCCCGCGCACGTCATCGCTTATGAGGGCATCCAGCACCGCGGCCCTGCCGGTCTGCTGGCTACTGCCGACACGTACGATCGGGCCGACGGCTGGGGCCTCAACCCGGAGACCACCCAGCTCGGCATGTACGGGTCGAGCTGGGTCGGTTTCCTCGGAGGCACCCTCAGCGCCACGAACGTCGAGCGGGTGCTGCGCACCGACCTCGACGCCCTCGACCTGTACGCGCCCAGCCCGTACCCCACGGCGCTGTATTACAACCCGCGCGAGGACGACGCGGTCGTCGATGTTCACCTCGAGTCGGAGGGTGCGCGCGATCTGTACGACGCCTTGACCGGGCGTGTGCTCATCGAGGACGTCTCCGGCGTCGCTCAGGTGACTGTCCCCGCGGGCTCGTCGCTCGTGCTCGTTGAGGCTCCCACGAACGCTGAACGTGACGTCGACGGGGCAACCACGACTCTCGACGGTGTTCCCGTGCGGTACGACACGGACCCGCAGCGCGACGTCGCGCTCACCGGAACCGCCTCCGGCCCTGGCTCGGAGCCCGGCGCAGCCATCGACGGGTACAGCGCGACGGCGTGGGTGACGGACAGCGCGAGCGAACACACGCTCGAGGTCGACCTCGGCACCCGACGCCCGGTGAGCGAGGTCACGCTAGACTGGTCGACCGCTCCCAGAGGAGTCGTCACGATCGAGACCTCTACCGACGGGACCACCTGGGCTCTGGCGGCGAACGCCGAGTCCGTGTCCGCCTCCGGCGTGTTCTCGCTCACCCCGCGTGGCGCACGGTTCGTGCGCGTGCGTGTTGCTGCCAGCACAGGAGACGAGCAGGCCCTCGCCTCCATGGAGGTCCGATCCCGCGACGTGGCTCGCGGTGCTCCCGCCACGGCAAGCAGCACGGCCAACGCCATCAATGTCGTCGACCACCTCACCGACGACTCGCCCTGGACCCGCTGGGAGTCGCAGGCAAGCGACCCGCAGCACGTGCAGGTCGACCTCGGATCCGTCCGCCAGCTCGGGTCGGTCGTGCTGCGCTGGGAGACCGCCGCCGCCAAGGCGTTCCAGGTCCAGGTCTCAGATGACGGCACGGACTGGCGCACCGTGGCGAGCGAGAGCGACGGGAAGGGCGGATCCCAGGTCGTCTCCCTCGACGGAGGCGCCGAGGCTCGGTACCTCCGTGTGGTCGGGACACAGCGGCTCACGCAGTGGGCGTACTCGCTCCACTCCCTCGAGGTGTACGCACCAGAGGGGCACACCGGGGGCCCGCAGCCCGAGTTCGTGAGCGCCGAGACGCAGGTCCGCTGTCTCGCAGGACGGGCGTATGTCGCCGTCCGCGCCCGGTCGGTGGCCACGGAGCAACTGACGATCGAGCTCTCGACCCCGCATGGCAGGATTACGCGCGAGGTTCCGGTCGGTGGGAACGCGTACCAGTCGTTCGCCACCCGCCTCAACGAGGTGCCGGACGGAACGGCACGCGTGACTGCTCGAGACGCGTCCGGTTCAGAAGAGGTCCTGAACGTGCCGTACACGGCAGCATCCTGCTCATGAGTCGTGGGCGGGGTCCGAGACTGGCACGACCCCGCCCACGACGCGAAGGATCTCGCGAGTGCGAGTCCCTCGGCATACCTGCATTTGCCCTCGACGGCGGCGGAGACCGCCGAGTAGGGCGTGTGCTGACCAGGGGTAGCAGTTAGGGCGCTGAGAGACCGCCTGAAGGCGTTTCGCCCGCGACCCTGCAAGCACCGCTCGGCGCCGTGCCGGCCACTGTGTCTTCTCCAAATGGCTCCACGACACCGAGATCTGCTTCGGGCGCAGGACGGCGGCGGGCACGCCAAAGCGTGGGTGCTCAAGGGCAGTCCCAAAAGGCAGTGTCTTCAGCGAGCGAGTGAGTTGTGGGGTCGTGGTCTCGCGGAGGTGTTGGACGGGGCCGCGGGGGGGGGAGTACGGACATCCTGGAGCGCCGCTTCGGTGCTGGGTGAGCGGCCCGCGCGCCGGGTCAAATATCGCGGTAGCGGTGCTGGCTGTGCTTGGGCGCTGTTGGGGCGTCGCTGTGATCCGGCGCGGGTGGGCTCGATCACGAACGGGGTCCGCCCGGCGCGGCGGTCGGCCGCGGCGTAGTGGGTCAGTACGCTTGCATGCCCGTGAACAATCGCCCGTACCAGACCAAAGTCATCACCCCAGCTGCGGTGTACGTCGGCATCATCCTCCTAGCGCTGGGACTGCTCGCCGCGGCGTTCGACGGCGGCGCGGGCCCGCTGCTCATCATTGTTGGTGCCGTCGTCACGATCATCGGGTTCGTAACCCGTGCGCGACGTCGACGCGAGGCGCTCGACTTCGAGGTCCAGTTGATGCTGCAGGCCGCGGACGACCCCGACGACTGACGCAGAAACTCTGCACCTGCGGCTTCGACTGTGGAGCTCAGTGGCTGGCGAAGGGATCGGGATGCCGCCTGGGCCCTTCGTCGTGTTCAGGCGGCGGAGGTGGACGCGCCGCCGAGTGTCATGAATCCGTGACAATGTCGCTTGTCGCTGCACTGTGACAGCCATGCCTCCTGTCTCTGGTCATCTCCAACTTGGGGCCGCGCTGCGCGAGCGGCGAGAGCGCGCCGGACTGACCCGGCCGAGCTCGCCGCGCGCGCCAACGTCTCGCGAGCCTTCGTTACCGAGATCGAGCGCGATCGGCGCCCGCGTGCGGAGCTCATGCGCGTCCTGTCGGTCATCCGCGCGCTTGACGCCGACATCATCTTCGTCGACCGCGACACGC
The DNA here is from genome assembly GCF_040595865.1 of Cellulosimicrobium sp. MI9406. Taxonomy (NCBI): domain Bacteria; kingdom Bacillati; phylum Actinomycetota; class Actinomycetes; order Micrococcales; family Promicromonosporaceae; genus Cellulosimicrobium; species Cellulosimicrobium sp. MI9406. The sequence goes on along the minus strand of NZ_JALIZI010000002.1, from coordinate 95,551 downwards.
GCTCGGTGGCGTATCCCCTCACGGAACCCAGAGCGGGCGTAACCACAGCCGACCAGCCCGACGCCTGTCAGTCGATTTCCCACAACTTGCATCGACGTCGCAGAACTGACGGCGGTCTCAACTCACCAACGCACCACAAGGGTGGATGATGCGTGGTCGTGGAGGTCGGCATGGGTGTGCTGGCGTCGCTGCCAGCGGCAGTACAGGACGTCGTGTGAAAGGCGTAGCGCGCGAGCGAACCCCTCTGGTGGATCGCCGATCGGGCCGGACTCCAGGAGCACCACGTGCGCCGCGACCTGCTGTGCCACGGCGGAGTGCGGCCCTCTCTTCCGAGACGGTCGCCGCGGCACCCTAGATCACGTGAGCGGGAAGAGATCTCGCGTGGGATAGTGACTGGCCTGTCTGCCCGGGTGATCGCCGAAGGGCTGGGTCGGTCGGCATCAGAGGTTTCGCGCGAGATCGCCCGCAACGGCGGCCGCGACACCTACCGTGCGATGCGTGCGGACGAGCGCGCCCACGTGGAGGCCAAGCGTCCGCGGCTTCCACGTCTTGCCGGCGATGAGCAACTGCGCACCGTGGTTCTGTCGCGGCCCGATCTGGACTTGTCCCTGCAGCAGATCGCGGCGTGGCTGCGTCGTGAGCACCCCGATGAGCCGGGTATGTGGGTCTCGCACGAGACGATCTACCGCGCGGCGTACCAACAAACCGTCGAGGTCTCACCGGCCGTAGGGAAGCGCGCAACGACTCGCCCGCCCTCGTCGAGCCCGTCACCTGACGCGTCGGCACCGGACGTGTGTTTGCGACGATCCCGGTTCACGGTGGTGTTCTAGCACCGACGGAGAGGGTGCCCCCGTGGCTGTGACAAGCGAGGTCTAGCACCAGGACGAGCAGTGGCACGTTGGTCGGCAGAGTGAGCGTGAGCCGTTGTGGAACCACACGACGAAGGACGACGCCGTAGCCGCCGGACGCGCGGCCGCCGACCGCGAGAGCGCCGAGCTCGTGATCAAGAACCTGGACGGGAACGACCGTTCGCAAGGACTCCCGCGGGCGCGACCGGCACAACATCCCAGGATGAGTCGTGGTCGACGCGAGGACGATGTCGTACGACGTCGGCCCCAAAATCGGCTTCCTCGGCGGAGACATCACCTCCGACCTCGTCAACACCCCCCGCCTACGCGGATACGAACGCGCCATGCGCGAGATGCGCCTCGAACCCCACATCGCACACGGCAACTCCCTCTACGAGTCGGCGCCAACAGCCCTCGCGACCCTTCTCGCCCGCGAGCCGGCCCTCACCGCCATCTTCGCTCTCAGCGACGAGATGGCCCCTACGCAAGATGGGGGGACTGGCGGTCGAGCGACTCCTGGGAACAGGGCCCAGCACCCGCGTGCTCGACCACCGCATCGTCGAACGCGGGAGTGTTCACGGCGCGGTCGGAGACCCGCAGGTAACGCCGAGGCATTAGGCTTCCAGTAAGCAGGGCGGGTGAATCCGTCAGAGACCGGGGTTGACGCGCTCGCCGGCGGTGACGGTGTCTACGAGCGCGACGCCGCCGTGGAGACAACCTCTGGACGCCGCGAGGCTGTGCCCCGAGCTCGCTCGGCTCCTCGCCGGGCTGCGAGAGGTCACCAGCTCGACGAAACAATGCGCTCAAAGCTCTCGGTGTACGCACGGATGGCTGCCTGTGCGCGCTCCACGCTGCCGCCGAACAGCCCGGCCTGGAGCGGAGGCCAGGCGTGCTGTTGGGCGGTCAGTTGGCGTGTGAACTCCTGCAGTGAGGTGACGTACCCGTGCCGTGCGCGCCAGGTCGAGCGGCCGAACCAGTGGGCGGAGGGGCGCCACCCGTTTGCGGCTTCGTTCGCGCGGTCCTGGTCGAGCAGTCCGAGGACGATCTCCGTGCGGTCGAACTGCCGGTCGTACAACGCCTCGTCGGGGAGCTGCTCGCTGAAGACCGGCTTGAGGATGCTGTGCAGCCATTCCGCAACCGGTGTGTGGAACTTGCCGACCCGCTTCTTCTCGAACGCTTCGAGCGCGACAGTTGACGTCTCGCCTTCTCGGGCGACGCGAGCGAGCACGTGGGGGACGAGGTCGGGACCCTCGAACGGCAGGTACGGGTAGATGGCGCTGACGAGGGGAGTGGGGGAGTCGCGCCGTGACTCTGTGACGACCATGTCCACCAGAAGGGTCTTGAGGTTGTCCCAACGGTCTTGACTGGCAGCCGAAAGCCCTGCAGTGAACGTCACGAACAGGAGCGGGAGTTGCCGGAGTCCGAGCAGGGCGGTGTTGCCTCCGAGGACCCGGTTGGACTCGCTGTGAACGCGCTGGATGGCAGACGTCCAGGGCGCGAGAGCCGTCTTGTCGGCCCAGCGGGCGGCGACTTGGAGCGTCGCGCACAGCGGCTCGGTGAGTGCCCAGTAGCGTGTCGCCGTGTCGACCACTTCGGCGAACGCCTCGGGGCCGTTCGTCACGGCGAGGCTCAGAGGGAACCGGGTCTCGTCCTGCATCGCTTGAACCAGTCGGCTTGTCTCCGTTGTTACCAGATCGTCGAGAGCGATGCGACGGCTGGGATTGGGCAACATCTCCTTCGTAAGGCGGCGAAGTTGGGCCGGCCTCGCGGACGAGCCGGCCGCTTCGATGGATGCCAGCGTTGTCGCTTCGTCGGCGGTCGAGTCGCCCATGACCCGGTGGATAGTGGTGACGAGTGCAGCGGCCTGGGCGGCGTACTGGTCACCGAAGAGATCAACCCGGTTGATGTCATCGAGGGTTCGGCCCGCGCCCAGGTCCATGAGCGGCACGTCGCTGTCGTCGAACCGGACCGGCACGAGCCATGGGCGCCCGTACGCACGTAGGCGGTACTCCTCGACGGCCAGAACAAGTTCCTCGTTCATGTAGGACTTGTCTCGAGCGCGCGACTTCTCGGAGAAGCACGCCAGGAAGACGAGAGCGCCGTCCTTGATGGCCTGACGGATCTTCAGCCGCCATGCGTCTCCTGGTCCGAGCGAAGTTCGGTCCCGCCAATACGGGATCTGCGCTGCGTCGAGAATCGCGCACAGTTGGTCAACCTCGCGGGAGTTCTCCTTGACGTAGGAGATGAAGACCCTCTTCGCGTCTGCCATGGGCGCGAGTGTACGAGCATCCTGGCGCCGCGCGTTTGCGCCTCCGCCGTACGACGCGGTCGCGCCGGTGTTTCCACGTCCCGCCCGATCACCGACGGTTCGCCGCAAGAGCGTTGTGGGCAAGCAGCAACGACTTACTTCACGCTCGGGTGATGTGATGCCGAGCGCAGCGGGAGCGGATTCACCTAGTGCATGGGAGGGGCTACAGCGAGAAGTCGCTCTGGGTGAGCGAGAGATCGAAGAGCCGCCCGGTATGCGCGACATCGACGCCTAAGGAGGTGGGAGGCCGTCAGTTGCGAGCAGGGTCGCGCTGAGAACGGGTGAAATTCGTTCCCGAAGGCGGCTGCTTTCCGCTAGTTTCGGCCGCTTCGGCAGGATTGAGGACGTAGGCCTCTGATTCGTCGCTTGTGCGGTCCACTACGGTGAGCGCGCAGATCGAGGTCGAGCGTGCCGGTTCGTGCCGGTGCGCGGGTGAGAAGCAGAGGGACGCAGCGTGGCGAAGAGGTCGAGCAGTGGGGGCGGGTTCGGTGCGATCGTCGCCGTGCTGATCGCGCTGGCGGTGGCGTACTACGTGATCGCGTGGCCCTACCAGCTCGGGGCCCGGATCGCGGTCGAGATGGGCGCCGGACTGCCCTCAACCCAGCGCTCTGTTCTGGCGTGGATCTTCGAGATCCTCTATCTCGGGGTGCTCGCCGGGGTGGGGGTGCGGTGGTTGTGGGTGCGGTACCGGACCCCGGACGCGTTGCCGCCCTTCGACCACGACGCGACGAGCCAGGTCCTGGCGATGATGGACGGTCGCACCGCGCCGTTCAGCGACCCGCGGGTGCCCGGGTCGGAGAGGGTCCGCGGCGGGTTCTCCGACGTGCGCCTGGTCGAACCGCGCGGACGTGTCGGAGCGAAGACTCCTACCGTGGTGTCCACGGGGACGTTGCTCCTCACAGACAAGGCGGCTAGGTTCGCCGGGACTGACGGTCGCACCTGTGTATGGAAGTGGACTGCGGTCAACCGCATCGAGTCCGAGGCCGGGTTCGTGAACCTGCCGGTGTCGACGCGGATGAAGGACTGCGGTGTGTCGTTCCCCGCGGCCCAAGACGCAGCCGGTCACGCGGCACTGGTGTGGTCCACCCGCATGGCGCAGGGCGCTGGCCCGGACGAGCTGGGTCAGATTGCGCGGAACCTTCGCACCACCGCGGCCGCCGTGAAGGCGCGGGCCCAGGCCCAGCCGGCGGGTCCGAAGCCTGTGCCGCGCCGCGTGCTCGGCACGGCCATTGCCGCGGTCGCGGCCACGGCACTGGTGTCGACGGGTGCGGTCGCGGTAGGGATCGGCACGGCACCGCCCGCGCCCACCGGTGTGGTCGGAGTGAACCTGGGCGGCGACGTCGCCGAGGATCCGGGCGAGTCGGTGGACGAAGCCCTGGTGGACACCGAGGAGGCTGCGGTCCCCGGCACGGACACCGCGACCGCGGAGCCCGTGGAGGCGGCCGAGCTCGACGCCGCGATCACGACCGCGTGGCAGAGCACGGCTCTGGCGGCGCTGGGCACGCTCGAGGTCAAGGGCCGCGCGCCCAAGACCGGGTATGACCGGGAGGCGTTCGGGCCGGCGTGGGCGGACGTGGACCGCAACGGTTGCGACACCCGCAACGACGTCCTCGCCCGCGACCTGGAAGGCGAGACGTTCAAGCCCGGGACCCACGACTGCGTGGTCCTGACCGGGACACTGGACGACCCGTACACCGCGACCACGATCGCGTTCCAACGAGGCAACGCCACGTCCAGTGCGGTCCAGATCGACCATGTCGTCGCCCTGTCGGACGCGTGGCAGAAGGGCGCCCAACAGCTCGACCGCGACACCCGCCAGGCGTTCGCGAACGACCCGCTGAACCTGCTCGCAGTCGACGGGCCGACGAACCAGGGCAAGGGCGACGGGGACGCCGCGACCTGGCTGCCCCCGAACAAGGCGTTCCGGTGCGAGTACGTCGCCCGCCAGGTCGCGGTCAAGGCCACCTACAAGCTGTGGGTCACCCAGGCCGAGCACGACGCCATCGCCCGCATCCTCACCACCTGCCCCGACCAGCTACTGCCCGCAGCCGACGGGGCCGTCGGCTCCTACGTCCAGGTCGAGGTCGCCGCCGAGCAGCCAACACCCGAACCCGAACCCGCGCCCGACCCGGTAGTCGCGCCCGAACCCGAGCCCGCACCGGTCGTCGTCCCCGACCCGGCCCCGGCACCGCCGCCCGCACCCGCACCGCAGCCCGAACCAGAACCCGCACCCGTGTTCTACAAGAACTGCGACGCCGTTCGCGCAGCAGGTGCCGCACCCATCTACGAGGGCCAGCCCGGGTACTCCCGCAAGCTCGACCGTGATGGTGACGGAGTCGGGTGTGAGTAGGCCACAGCTCCGTGCGTCCGTGAGCGCACGACAACCGGATAAGAGAACGAGGGAGGCAATGTGGCCCGCGTGAGCTTCAAGGTCGCACCAGGCGTGCGGATCAGCGCGTCGAGCAGGGGTCTGCGCACCAGCGTCGGTAACTCAAGAGCGCGTGTTTCGGTCGGGGGAGGGCGCACCTACACCTCGGCGAGCATCGCCGGGGTGCGCGTCTCGCAGTACCACTCCTCGGCTTCGCGACCGGCCCGGCCGCGAGTGAGCGCAAGCCAGCTTGAGCGCGAGACGCAGGCTGAGGAGATCGCGCAGATCGAGCGCGCGCTGACGACCCTGCACCTGGAGGACTTTCCACACTCGAAGCCACCGCAGCTTCCGTCCCCGACCCCGGTCGACGTCCAAGCGCTCGTCACCCGACGACGCAAGGAGTCCGTCTCAGGCATTGGGTTCTTCAAGCGTGCCGCTCGCCGCGCTGCGCAGGAGCGGGCGGAACGCGACGCCCGACATGAGGCTCAGCAGCAAGACGCAGCAAACCTCGAGGAGCACCGCACCCGTCAGGCCCAGGCTGAGTCGTTCTGGCAGCGGCTGGTCGCGCACGAGAGCGAGGCTGTGCTGGTCATGCTCGACGGCGTCTTTGCGGACAACGCTTCCGAAGCGACCTGCGTGGACGCGGGCACCGACGAGGGAAAGCGGTACGCGACAGTTGTGGTCGTCTTCCCGTCCGCCAACAGCATCCCCGAGCGCACCGTCGCGCTCACACCGGCAGGCAACACCACGACGCGCAAGCGCACCAAGAGCGACCGCAACGCACTCTATGTACGGGCGCTCGGCTCAACAGTGCTCGCCACCGTCAAAGAAGCGTTCGCCGCAGCGCCGTCCCTCGACGAGGTCCGCATCGTCGTGCTCCGCAAGGACCCCGACGCGCTCAGCCCGTCCGGCTACCTCACGGTCATCTACACCGCCGAGTTCGGTCGCGAGCGAACCCAGTCGCTTCCGTGGGCTCAGCTCGACCCCGCGGAGACCCTGCTCGCAGCCGACGATGCACGGCTTCGACGCAAGGGAGCTGCTGGGGACGTGATCCCGGTGGAGGTGGACGATCCGGCCCTCTCAGGGCTCGTCGCGATGTTCGCCGACGCGATCCGCACCGCGACATGAACACTCCGCGGCGCAGACTCGAAGGCCCTTCCGGGAATCCACCCGAGATGTCAACTGGGTGTAATACGCGCCGCGTCGCAGTCACACCGGCTGCGGCGCTGATGTACGGGTCCCGAGAACCGTCCCGACCTCGGTCTGCGGGCGAGTTTGCGGACGCAGTGTCCGCACGGAGGGTACCGGCTTCGCGGCGACTTCAACCGGGCATAACATCACATAAGGTATTATGTCGGCGCGCTGCCGTAGTCAGTCGTGCTGTGCATCGCCGAGTTCTTCCGATGCCGCCGAGTTCTTTGCGCGGCGACAGGATGTGCTGACAGACGCTGGCTTCGTCGCCGCTGATGCGATCCGACCGTCCGTGGTCGCATCACCCGCTCTCCACCTTCTGAGGGTCATCGAGGGCGGATCCCTTGATGCTGCGGGGGCTCGTGCCTTGGGCCTCTTCTCTCGCGCTCGGTTGGTGAGCCGCGAGGGGGGCGCCTTGCGACTCGATGCGGAGGTCGAAATGGCAGTGTCTTCAACGAGCGAGTGAGTTGTGGGGTCGTGGTCTCGCGGAGGTGTTGGACGTGGCCGCGGGAGGGTGGGTCGCGCGTACGGACATCCTGGAGCGCCGCTTTTGGTGCTGGGTGAGCGGCCCGCGCGCCGGGTCAATATCGCGGTGGCGGTGCTGGCTGTGCTCGGGGCGGTGTCGGGGCGTCGCTGTGATCCGCCGTGGGTGGGCTCGATCACGAACGGGGTCCGCCCGGCGCGGCGGTCGGCCGCGGCAGCCCGGCCACTGCGAAGGCGGCCTCGTCATGGGCAGCGCCCCAGCGCGGTCGCGACGCTCGTCCAGCGCACCACCCGTTACCTGAAGATCGTGCCCCCGCCTGACAGGACTGCTCAACGTCCCACCCGGCATGGGCAAGTACCTGACCTGGGACCGCGGACGCGAGATGGCCGACCACCCCTTCCTCAGCGCGCTCATCGATGCCCCGGTCTACTCTTGCGACCCTCGACCTGGACGCCTGCCCCCACGACCTTCGTGCCGGCGACCTCGGTCCCGGCGAGGTCCTGTGCTGCGCGGCGCAGGTCGCCCGGCGCGAACGCTGCCTCGACGACGGTCAGCTCGGTGCTGGGGACGATGTGGGTCGGCAGGTCGCCGAACCAGGTGACCGCGAGCTCGGTGCGGTCGTCGGAGATCGCCACGGCGCCGAACCGGTCGTCGTCGGCGTAGGTCGCCTGGATCCGCTCGGCCTCGGCGGCGAGGTCCTCCGGGATGGGAGGGAGGGTGAGTCGGTCCCGGAGGGTGTCGGGGTCGATCGCGGAGTCAGGGTCGGGCCCTGCGGGCGTGTCGGGAACGGGCGGGGGGACCGCTTCGCCTGCTGCTGCGGACATCCCGCCGAGGCCGAGGGCGGCCGTGGCGAGAAGCGCAACCCCTGCGCGGCGCAGTCTGGTGCTCATTGCTCTCCTTCGAGTGTGAACTGGACCTGCTTTCCGTCGATCTCGACGGTCGTTGACTCGCTCACCGGATGTTGATCCGGAAGTTCGACGACCTGGCTGATGGGCTCGTAGTTGGCGGCGCACTCGGTGTTCTTGCTGGGGGCTGTGGTGACCTCGATCGTGGATGGGTCGGCCCACCGCACGGACTGCGGGACGCGGACGCACCCTGAGCTGCCCCACGAGATGACGGTCAGGAGCGGCGGGGTGGTGCCCGCGTCCAGGAGCGCGTTCGTTGCCCCCTCGGGCGGCGGCTTGACGTCGGCGTCGACGGCCGGGAAGGAGTCGACGACGATCGACTCCTGGGAGGGCGAGGCGCCTGGCGAGTCTGTGGTCGCGCACCCCGTGAGCGCGACCAGCACAACGATCGCTGCCAGCCAACGTCGGCCCATGTGGCTTCGCCCCCTTGCGCACCCGCGTCGTCGTCGCGAAGACCTTCCCAGAACTGGGGGGAGGACTTCAAGGGCTCGTCAAAGCAGCGCGGCAGAGTGTCGAAGGCGCGACGGCTGAGAGGGACCTGGGGCGCGCTCCGCCCTGCGGCACGGGCGTCCGAAGCGGGCTGGCGTGGGCGGGGGTGTCGCGAATGCTTGACCTGCGGAAGTGGTTGAACGTGAACTCACCCTGTGACTTGAGTCACGAACGGCGGTTACTGCGAGCATTCCATCAACCCCTCTGCCAGCCTCGGTCACGAGTTCGCCAAGGGGGCAACTCATGAACGCAGGGAGCACGAGTTGAGAACACGCACGTACGCCCGTCCGGTCACCGCGGGGATCCTCACCGCAGCACTGGTCGGCACCGGCCTCACCGGCGCGATCGCCGCCGAGGATCCCACCGAGTCCACCGCCCAGCTCATCGCCGACGTCGCGCCCGACCAGGGCCAGGTCGTCGCCGGGGCGCTGCAGAACGGCGCTGTCACCACCCAGGCGCAGGACACCGCCGCCGTCATCTCGCTCGACCCGAACCAGCCGATCACCCTCGGCACCGGCTCGGAGGGCATCCAGGTCAACCTGCCCGAGGAGATCGCCGTCGCCGACGGCAAGGTCGCCTCTGACGGCACGGTCGTCTACCAGGCGACCGACGGCGGCGCCGACGCTGCCGTCCAGGCCCTGCACGACGGCTCGGTCCGCGTCCAGACCATCACCCCGGACGCCTCCGGGCCGCACGAGTTCACCTACACCTTCGGCGACGGCGCCCAGATCGTGGACACTGCGGACGGCGGCATCGCCGTGGTCACCGACGCCGGCGACGGCACCTTCACCGCGGCCGTGCTCGAGGACGCCTGGGCCCGCGACGCCTCCGGCGCCGAGGTCGCCTCCCACTACGAGATCGACGGCGACGCGCTCGTCCAGGTCATCGAGCCCACCAGCCAGACGGCCTACCCTGTCGTGGCTGACCCGAAGTGGAAGTGGTACGCCGGGGCCTGGTCAGCGAAGTTCAACCGCTCCGAGACGCGGCAGCTCGCCGTCGCTGGTGGCGCCGCTGCCATGTGCGGAGCGCTGGCTAAGATGGCGCCGAACCTGGCGGTCATCTGCGGGGTGTACGGCGGGTACATCTTCTCCCAGGCCGCGATCGCGAACACCAACAACGCGTGCATCGCGATCACCGCGACGCCGCCGCCGCTGGTGTTCCGGTACAAGGACAACGACTGCAAGTAGCAGGAACTGAGGAGTAGGACGTCATGGCGTACATCGCAGCAGCACTGTTCGGGGCGAGCGTGGGCCTGCTTCTAGCCTTCGGGGCTCCGCCCCGCCGCGGGTCACTTCTGCAGTTCACGGCCGCGGTCGTTGTGCTCCTCACAGGAGTGGCCACGGCTGTGTGGGAGCTTCATGCCCCCGGTGGCGTCCTCGCCGTCCTCGCCGTGGCGGTGTTCGCCGGCCTCATCCTGGGCGGCGGGCTTGCGTGGGACGACCACCCGCTCCTCGCAGGGGCCGGGTACTGGTCCCGGGTGTGGACGGTGTTCTTCAACCAGAGCCGCCTGCGTCAGTCCTGGCGCCAGAGCGTCGAGCCCGCCGAGAACGCGCAGACCTCCCTGCCGGGCTGAGCCCGGCACCCACAGACCGGTCCTCGCCCTGCCGGGCGAGGGCCGTTCTGTGTCCACGGGCCCACGCCGCCCGCTGCCGCACATCGGTGCGGCATGAAATCAACGGACGGCCTGTTGAAGGTTGCAACTGGCGGAATGGCGCGCTTTTCGACGCAAGGCGCGAGCGATCAACGTGACACTCGTCGACTAGGGCGCGTCTCCCAACTCTGGCGTGAGGCTCACGGCAGACTCGCGGTCGTGAGTCGGTTTCAGGTGTTGACTTACGAGCAGTGGGAGCGGGTTGATCCGTTGCTGCCGTCGAACGCGGGCAAGGTGGGGCGCCCGTTCGGTGACCACCGCACGGTGGTCGAGGGCATCGCCGATCGGTACCGGACCGGGATCCCGTGGCGTGGCTTGCCGCGGGAAGTCTTCGGGCCGTGGCAGACGGTGTGGAAGCGACACAAGACGTTCGCCGACGACGGCACCTGGGACCGCGTCCTGGCCGCACTCATGGCTGAAGCAGACGCGGCACGTGAGATCGACTGGATTGTGTCCGTGGACTCGACGATCAACCGAGTTCACCTGCACGCGACGAACACCAGGCGCCCGGAGCAAGACACAGGGGGCGACCTCGAATCACAAGAGGCGTCGCGAGGACGCCGTCCACAACGAACCCGCAGGCCAAGACATCGCCCGGTCTAGTGGTGTGCTGACAAGCAAGATCCACCACGCGGTCGAAGGACGTGGACGTCAGCTCGCCGTCGAGGTCATGCCCGGACAGTCGCACGACGGACGGGCGCTACGACAAGCACGCCGTGATCTACCGAGGGGCGAGGTACTTGCCGCGATCGTGGCCTGGCTGCGCACGTCGTGACCTGTGCTCAGCGCTCGCGCGGGTGCCAAGTCGACACCTCACCACCCGGAGCACAGACGATGCGGAGCCCGTCGTCGGAACTGATCTGCCAGGCCTCGTACTCGTCGTCGGGGTCGACTCTGAACCCGATCTCGGTGGAGAAGCGCAGGGTGAGACTGCCCCAAGACACACCGAGGTCAAGCACAGGCCGACCGAGGCACGCGAGCAGGGCCGTGGAGACCTGCGGGTCGGTCCACTCATACGCCGCGACTTGATCTCCAGCACCGGAGACCACGCGAACGACTGACTGTTCGACGTGGACCTCGTGGCGGACCGAGGCGGCGTCTTCACCCCAGAACGAGAGCCGGACGCCGTTGACCGCGATCGCGAACTGCGAGAGTAACGCCAGAGCCCGGCCCAGGTCGCCCCTGCATGTCGACCAGAATCGCATGCTCCACCAAATTGGGGCTCACCCGGAAGTAGTCCTCATCAGTGCGCAACTTCAGGCCACCGTCCGCAGGGGTGGCCCGCAGCCTCGAACGGCTCAAGAACTCCTTCGGACGGCCGCCCCACAACCACGACGGCACGCGTGCAATCACCATGACGGCACAGCGTGCAATGAACTGCCGACACTGCGCTGAGCGTACGGTTCACCCGATTGCGACGGGCCAGGTCGGTGGGAGTGGTCGAGCGGAGACTCCGTGGACTATGGCTGATCGCGACCATGCGTGAGGACATGCGAGTCGCCATCCCCGCGGCCGCATGGTGCGATCCGACGGAACGAATCTACCGCCAGGGGGCACAAGGTACAAGTTCGGCGCGCTGCCGAAATCGGTGCACGCGTCTCAAAGACGTGTGGGTTGGAGCCGCAGGTGGATGGATGGCGCGCGTCCAATCGTGTCCGGGCGAGTTGGCCGAGCGCCCAGCCCGCCGGAGGGTTGGCGTGAAGTTCACGGTCGTCGCCGCGTTCTCCTAACCTGACCGATGGGATCGTGCGCGTGTGTGCCCGCGAGGTTCCCTCCGGACGCCAGCGTTGTTGTTGCAAGCGACAAGGTCAGAAGGCTGCCTGGGGAGGGATCGATGTCGGTGGGCACACGAAAGGCGCCCCGCGTGGACACGCGAGAACGGCCCCTGCGCCGCGTTTCCGCATTTCAGAGGCCTTTTTCACAGCTTCCGGAGAAGGCGTGAACCCCCGGGGCGCGTTTCCCACTCAACGTCGAATCGGAAGCGAGAAGCTGGCGGGTCGAGGTGTGAGGTTAGTTGCCTCCGGCGAGGAGGTTCTGGAGTCGATCTGCGGCTCCTTGGTGCGCGTCGGGCATGAGGTGCGCGTAGGTGCTCAGGGTGATCGAGGCGCTGGAGTGTCCGAGGCGCTCCTGGATGATCTTGATGTCGACTCCTGCCGCGAGGAGCAGTGAAGCGTGGGTGTGCCGCAGGTCGTGGACGGTGAGGTCCGGTAGTGGGATGTTGGGGTGCGCGGTTCGGTAACCCGCCTGGGCGCGTTTGAATGCGGAGAGCAGTGCGGACTGGCTGGGTGAGCGGCCGCTGCGAGGCGGGAAGACGAGGTTGTGGCGCCGACTGCCGATCAGTGTCGAGGTGGTGTCCCGTTGCCGCATGAGGAGGGCGAAGTGCTTCCGCGCTGTGGGCTCGAGTTGGACCGTTCGGAGGCGGCCGTGCTTGGTCGGCCCGATCTCTGTGCGTTGTCCGTTGGGTAGGGATTCGTTGTACCGCAGTGCCTGCTTGACGGTGAGGCTGCCCGTCGTGAGGTTGACGTCTTGCCACTCAAGGCCGAGGAGCTCGCCCGAGCGCAGTCCGGTGAGCGCGAGGATCCACCAGGCGCGCGCCCACTGCTGGTCCGTTCGGACCGCCCAGTCGCAGAACGACATCATCTGGTCCATGTTCCAGACGGCGAAGGGCTTAACGCGACGTGCCTGCGGGCCGCGAGGTCGCCCCGAACGCCGGTTCGACGCCGGGTTGCGTGTGATCAGGCCGTCGTCGATTGCGGCTCCGAAGATGGTCACGAGCCAGCCGCTGTATCGGGCGACCGTGGAGGGCGCGAGCTTGCCGGCCGTGTACTTGGTGGTCGCCTTGCGGCCCGTGCCGTTCTCCAGCGCGCGGTAGCACGCCGCGAGGTCGGAGGGGAGGACCTGCGCCATCTGGAGGTTGCCGATGTGTGGCTGCACGGCGTTGATGACCCGTTGGACGTAGACGCGGGTGTTGGGCGACGGGAAGTGGTAGCCGGCAAGCCACCGACGGGCGTAGGAATCGAAGGTCGTACGGCTCTGCGCGGTCGTCGTCCTGCCGTCGGAGACGAGCACCAAGTGCTTGAGGAGCGCAATGCGGGCCTCAGCCTGAGACGCGAAGCCACCCTTGCCGACGAGGCGCTTCCCGAGGTGGGGGTTCATGGGGTCCTTCGGCTCGTACCACTGACAGCGCCAGCGGAGCTGGCCGTTGGCGAGGCGGTACGAGCTGATGGAGCCGTCGCCCTTGCTTCGGCGGGTCATGCCAGACCCCCCTGGGTGATGGCGGGGGGACTCGGGAGGGGTGGCCGGGATGGTGAGGGGTTCATGTCCCGTAGATGTGCGGGGTGCCGTGGGGGCGCACCTCTCGTCGCTCTATGCGCCTCAATGCGGCTAGGGTCGGTCGTTGCACGGTTCGTTGCATGACCACTGATGGAGATCACTCTTGTCCTCTCGTACTGACGGTATTTCCGCAGGTCAGCGCTCTATCGGGTTCTCTGGCGGCCTACCGTTGCCTGAGGCAACTTTGTGGGACATGGACGGGACGCTCGTCGACACCGAGCCCTACTGGATCGCGGCGGAGCACGAGCTCGTCGCCGCGCACGGCGGCACGTGGACGCACGAGGACGCGATGTCGCTCGTCGGGAACCCGCTGCGCGAGTCGGCGCGCATCCTGCGCGAGCGCGGCGGCGTCGACCTACCGGTGGACGAGGTCGTCGCGTTCCTCATCGGGCGCGTGATCGAGCAGGTGCGCGTCGAGGTGCCGTGGCAGCCCGGCGCGCGCGAGCTCCTCACGGCGCTGCGCGAGGCTGGCGTGCCGTGCGCGCTCGTCACGATGTCCTACCGCGAGCTCGCCCAGCCCGTCGCCGAGATGGCGCCGCCGGACGCGTTCCAGGTGCTGGTCTGCGGCGACGAGGTCGAGCGCGGCAAGCCCGACCCGGAGCCCTACCTCCTCGCCGCGCAGCGCCTGGGCGTCGACGTCACGCGCTGCGTCGCGATCGAGGACTCGCCCGCGGGGATCGCCTCGGCCCGCGCCGCGGGGGCCGCGACGCTGGGCGTCGAGGCCGTGGTCCCGGTGCTCCCGGCACCGGGCCTGAGCCGGACGCCGTCGCTCGAGCTCGTCGACGTCGCGCTCCTGTCGCGGCTCGTCGCGGGCGACGTCGTCGACCTCATGGAGGACGACGCCGCCTGAGGCGCCCGGACGGCCTGCCCGACGGTGCGCGGGCCGTCGGGACGGACCCGCCGAGCGCATAGGCTCTCAGGGTGGACGGACCCGAACCTCGAGCACCCCGCACGCCCGCACCGCCAGGCCCGCGCACGAAGGGCTGGGTGATCGGCCGCGTCGTCGGCGCACCGGTGATCCTCACGCCGTCGTGGTTCCTCGCCGCGGCGATCCTCACGGTCCTGTTCGCGCCGACGGTGCAGCGGCTCGCCCCGCACCTCGGCCCCGAGATCTACCTCGTGTCTTTCGCGTTCGTGCTGCTGCTGTTCGCGTCCGTCTTCCTGCACGAGGTCGCGCACGCGCTCGTCGCGCGCGCCCGGGGCCAGCACGTGACCGAGCTCGCGGTGACGCTCTGGGGCGGCCACACGGCGTACTCCGGGACGTCGGCGCGCCCGCTCGACGGCTTCCTCATCTCGGTCGTCGGCCCGCTGACCAACCTGGCGCTCGCGGTCGTGTTCTGGGTGACGTTCCAGGCGCAGCCGACCTTCTCCGTGCCCGCCCTCCTGCTGTACGCGGCCGCGTTCTCCAACGCGTTCGTCGGCTTCTTCAACCTCCTGCCCGGCCTCCCGCTCGACGGCGGCCAGATCCTCGAGTCCGCCGTGTGGGCCGCGACCGGGTCGCGGACGAAGGGCACGGTCGCAGCGGGATGGGTCGGGCGCGCGGTCGCCGTCGGGGTCGTCGCGTGGGCGCTCATCTGGCCGCTGACCTACGGCGGACGGCCGGACCTGTGGACCGTCGCCTGGGCGGCGCTCATCGGGGCGTTCCTGTGGAGCGGTGCGGGGCAGGCCATCACCGTCGGGCGCACCCGCGAGGCGGTGTCCGGGCTCACCGTCCGCAGCCTCGCGCGCCCCGCGGTCGCCGTGCCGTCCACGGCGACGGTCGGCGCGGTCGGGCGCTCGGTGGCCCTCGCGGGCGGTCCGCACGTGGTGGCCGTCCTGGTGGACGGCGCAGGCAGGCCCCTCGGGTACGTGGATCCCGCCGCCGCTGCGGCCGTGCCGCCCGACGCCGCGGAGACGACCCCGGTCGGCGCCGTCGCCGTGCCCCTGCCCGGGGCCGCGACGATCGACGCCCACAGTGCGGGGCAGGACATGCTCGCCGAGCTCTCGCGCGTCGGGCGGGACGCGGCGGTCGTCGTCGTGACCGACGGCGGCCGTGTCGTCGGCGCGCTCGAGGTCGCCCGGGTCGTCGCGGCGCTGCGGGACGCCCGACGCGGACGGTGACCGGCGCGTCGTCCGCGCGCGCGACCGACCGGCGTCGGGCGCCGGGCGGGCGGCCCGTAGGATGGTCGCCCGTGACCTCCGAGCCCGCCACCACGCCCGGCCACCCGACCCCGCAGCCCGGTGGGGACGGCGCAGCCGCCCCCGCGCACGGCGCGTCCGACCGCCCCGGTGCGACGGGCGCGGACGAGCGCCGCGGCCCGCTCCGCGTGGGGGACAAGGTCCAGCTCACGGACCCGCGCGGTCGCCTGCACACCATCACGCTCGCGCCGGGCGCGACGTTCCACACGCACAAGGGCTACCTGCGGCACGACGACCTCATCGGCCGCCCCGAGGGCAGCGTCGTGCGCAACACCGCCGAGATCGAGTACCTCGCGATGCGCCCGCTCCTCGCGGACTACGTGCTCTCGATGCCCCGCGGCGCGGCGGTCGTCTACCCGAAGGACGCCGGCCAGATCGTCGCGATGGCGGACATCTTCCCGGGCGCGCGCGTCGTCGAGGCGGGCGTCGGGTCGGGCGCACTGACGATGTCGCTGCTGCGCGCCGTCGGCGACGCGGGCGAGCTGCACTCGATCGAGCGGCGCGAGGACTTCGCCGCGATCGCCCGCGGCAACGTCGAGACGTTCTTCGGCGGAGAGCACCCGGCCTGGACGCTGTCCGTGGGCGACCTCGCCGACGTGCTCCCGACCGTCGCCGAGGACGGCACGGTCGACCGTGTCGTGCTCGACATGCTCGCGCCCTGGGAGAACCTCGACGTCGTCGCGCGGGCGCTCGTGCCCGGCGGCGTCCTCGTGTGCTACGTCGCCACGACGACCCAGCTCTCGCGCCTCGCTGAGGACCTGCGGGCCGACGGCCGCTACGCGGAGCCCGTCGCGTGGGAGTCGATGGTGCGCGGCTGGCACCTCGAGGGCCTCGCCGTGCGGCCGCAGCACCGCATGATCGGGCACACCGGGTTCCTGCTCACCGCACGGCGCCTCGCGGACGGCGTCGCGCCGCCCGAGCGCAAGCGCCGCCCGGCCAAGGGCGCGTACCCGACCGACGCGGAGCAGTGGTCGCCCGAGGAGCTGGGCGAGCGCCCGGTCTCCGAGAAGAAGATCCGGCGCGTGCGGCGCGACGTCGGCCAGGGCCCCGAGCAGACGACCGGTCCGGGCGCCGAGCAGAGCACGGACCGTGGCGCGGAGCACGGCGTGCAGCAGGGCGCGGACGAGGCCGGCGGGGCCCCCGACGTGTCGGGCGCGTGACGGTCCGGTAACGATCGGGGCGCCGCCGTCTCACCCTGGGTGTCGTCCGTGTGCACGGGCGAGACTTGTGCCTAAGGTCTACACCCGACCGCCGGACGATGGTCGGCACGGGCGCCTCGCGAGGCCCGTCGTCCGCCGTCCACCCGTGGTCGGGCGAGCCGGCGGCGAGAGGGACACCCGATGAGCGAGACATTCGGCCGTAGCGACCAGGCCCCGCAGGACGGCGCGCGCGAGCTCGCGCTGCTGTCCGCGAAGAACGAGAGGCTCGCCGAGGCGCTGCGCGCGGCCCGGGACCAGATCCTCGACCTCAAGCGGCAGATCGACGACCTCGCCAAGCCCCCGGGCACGTACGCGGTGTTCCTCGCCGCGCACCCGGACGGGTCGGTCGACGTGTCCGCCGCCGGGCGCAAGATGCACGTCGGCGCGAGCCCCAGCCTCGACGTCCAGCGCCTGCGCCCGGGCCAGGAGGTCAAGCTCAACGAGGCGATGACCGTCGTCGCCGCGGGCGGCTACGAGCGCACGGGCGAGATCGTCACGGTCAAGGAGATCCTCGACGCCGACCGCGTGCTCGTCGTCGGCCGGGCCGACGAGGAGCGGGTCGTGCGGCTCGCCGGGTCGGTCGCGCGCACGACGCTCCGCGTCGGCGACTCGCTCACCATCGACACGCGCAGCGGCTTCGTGTTCGAGGTCATCCCGAAGTCCGAGGTCGAGGAGCTCGTCCTCGAAGAGGTCCCGGACATCGAGTACGAGGACATCGGCGGTCTCGGCCCGCAGATCGAGCAGATCCGCGACGCCGTCGAGCTGCCGTTCACGCACCCCGACCTGTTCCGCGAGCACGGCCTGCACCCGCCCAAGGGCGTCCTGCTGTACGGGCCGCCCGGGTGCGGCAAGACGCTCATCGCCAAGGCCGTCGCCAACTCGCTCGCGCACACCGTCGCGCGGGCGCGCGGCGAGCAGGTGGAGGACGGCTCGGGCGCGGCGCGCAGCTACTTCCTCAACGTCAAGGGCCCCGAGCTGCTCAACAAGTACGTGGGCGAGACCGAGCGGCACATCCGGCTGATCTTCGCCCGCGCTCGGGAGAAGGCGTCGCAGGGGACGCCCGTCGTCGTTTTCTTCGACGAGATGGAGTCGCTGTTCCGCACGCGCGGCACCGGTCTGTCGTCCGACGTCGAGACGACGATCGTGCCCCAGCTCCTCGCCGAGATCGACGGCGTCGAGCGGCTGGACAACGTCATCGTCATCGGGGCGTCGAACCGCGAGGACATGATCGACCCCGCGATCCTGCGGCCCGGGCGCCTCGACGTGAAGATCAAGATCGAGCGGCCCGACGCCGAGGGCGCCAAGGAGATCTTCGCCAAGTACCTCACGGAGGACCTGCCGATCCACGCGGCCGACCTCGCCGAGCACGGCGGCAACCAGCGCGAGGCCCTCGACGCGATGATCCGCTCGGTCGTGGAGCGCATGTACTCCGAGGAGGAGGAGAACCAGTTCCTCGAGGTCACCTACGCCAGCGGCGACAAGGAGATCCTGTACTTCAAGGACTTCAACTCGGGCGCGATGATCCAGAACGTCGTGGACCGCGCGAAGAAGTCGGCGATCAAGGACCTCCTCGCCACGGGGCAGCGCGGCATCCGCGTCGACCACCTGCTCGCCGCGTGCGTCGACGAGTTCAAGGAGAACGAGGACCTGCCGAACACCACCAACCCCGACGACTGGGCGCGCATCAGCGGGAAGAAGGGCGAGCGCATCGTCTTCATCCGCACGATCGTCCAGAAGAAGGGCGAGGGCGGCTCGCCGCGCACCATCGACACGGTCACCAACACCGGCCAGTACCTGTAGCGGGGCGCGGTCGCTCCGCCCCGTGGACGGCGCAGCGCGGCGTCGGAGGGCGGACATAGGGTGAGCGCGTGAGCGTACGACGGGTCATGGGGATCGAGACGGAGTACGGCGTCCTGCAGCCGGGGAAGCCGATGGCGAACCCGATGCTCATGTCGAGCCAGGTCGTCACCACGTACCGAGCGCTCGCCGCGCGCAGCGACGGCGCCCGGGGCCGGGCGCGCTGGGACTACGACGACGAGGACCCGCTGCAGGACGCGCGGGGGTTCCACGTGCCGCGCGCGTCGGCGCACCCGTCCCTCCTCACGGACGACCCGTCGCGCCCCGCGCCGTCGGGGCCGGTCGACCGGGCCGGCGAGGGCGGTGCCGCCGGGGCCTCCCTCCAGGAGGTCGCGCGACCGACGACGGAGGAGTACGACGACCCGAGCGCGGCGAACGTCATCCTCACCAACGGCGCCCGGCTCTACGTCGACCACGCGCACCCCGAGTACTCCTCGCCCGAGGTCACGGTGCCGCACGACGTCGTGTGCTGGGACGTCGCGGGGGAGCGGGTCATGCTCGCCGCGTCGCGCGAGCTGGCCCAGGTGCCGGGCGGCGGCGTCGTGCTCTACAAGAACAACGTCGACGGCAAGGGCGCGAGCTACGGCACCCACGAGAACTTCCTCGTCGACCGCGAGGTGCCGTTCGGAGTCCTCGTGGAGATGCTCACGCCGTTCCTCGTGACCCGGCAGGTGTTCGCCGGCTCGGGGCGCGTGGGGCTCGGCCCGGCGGGGGAGGAGCACGGGTTCCAGATCTCCCAGCGCGCCGACTACGTCGAGGCGGAGGTCGGGCTGGAGACGACGCTGCGTCGCCCCATCGTCAACACGCGCGACGAGCCGCACGCGGACCGGCAGCGCTGGCGCCGGCTGCACCTCATCATCGGCGACGCGAACATGTTCGAGACCGCGACCTACCTGAAGACGGGCACGACGTCGCTCGTGCTCTTCGTCGTCGAGCACCTGGAGAAGCTCGGCCCGGACGTGC
Organism: Cellulosimicrobium sp. MI9406; assembly: GCF_040595865.1. NCBI lineage: Bacteria > Bacillati > Actinomycetota > Actinomycetes > Micrococcales > Promicromonosporaceae > Cellulosimicrobium > Cellulosimicrobium sp. MI9406. The sequence continues at coordinate 75,777 of NZ_JALIZI010000002.1, read as the reverse complement.
GCGCCCGCCTGGCCGGGCTGCGCCTCGCGGACCCGGTCGCGGACGTCCAGCGCGTGAGCCGTGACCTCGAGCTGACGCGTCGCCTCGCCCTCGCCGACGGGCGCGAGCTGACGGCGCTCGAGGTCCAGCGCGAGTACCTGGAGGTCGCCGCCGACGCGGCGGAGCGCCTCGCGGGACCGGACGGGGTCGACGCCCCGACGCGCGACGTGCTCGCGCGGTGGCGCTCGGTGCTCGACCGCCTGGCGACCGACCGCGACGCGTGCGGGCGCGACGTCGAGTGGGTCGCGAAGCTCCGGCTCCTCGACCGCCTGCGCGAGCGCGACGGCCTCGACTGGGGCCACTCGCGCCTCGCGGCGATGGACCTCCAGTGGTCCGACGTGCGGCCCGAGCGCGGCATCTACCACCGCCTCCTCGCCGCCGACGCCGTGGACCGCGTGGTCACCGAGCGCGAGGTCGGCGCGGCGGTGCACCACGCGCCCGAGGACACGCGCGCGTTCTTCCGCGGCGAGGTCATGGCGCGCTACGGCGACGAGGTCTCCGCGGCGAGCTGGGACTCGGTGATCTTCGACGTGCCGGGCGCGCCGTCGCTCCAGCGCGTCCCGATGATGGACCCGCTGCGCGGGACGCGCGCCCACATCGGGGCGCTGCTCGACGCGAGCCCGGACGCCGCCGCGCTGCTGGCGGGTCTGGCAGGCCCGTCGTGACCGGCGGCGACTAGGCTGGACGCACGACGGCGCCCGCCCTCCGTGGGAGGGGCGCCGCGTGCGAGCAGGGCCGGGAAGGGCGCGAGCCCGGACGGGGTTGGAACGGACAGAGCGTCGGCGCGAGGCCGGCCGACGGACGAGGAGGCAGCCATGGCGGGTACCGAACGCACGCACGCGTCGCACGAGGACCGGCGTCCCGACGACGAGCCCGAGGCCCCGGCGACCCCGGTCGCGCCGCAGGCGCAGTCGCGCGACGCCGAGGTGGACGCGCTCCTCGAGGAGATCGACGAGGTCCTGGAGACGAACGCGGAGTCCTTCGTCCGGGGCTTCGTGCAGAAGGGCGGCGAGTAGGAAGGGTGACGGCAACCCGATGAGCACGGACCAGCCCGGGCGCCTGCCCGACGCGTTCACGACCCCTGGGTCGTCGTCCTTCCTGGACTTCCTGTCGGGGCACGCCCCCGACCTGCTGCCGTCGCACCGCGCGGCCGGGCACGCGGCGACCGGCACGGTGCCCGACGCTCCGCACGCCACGACAATCGTGGCGCTGACGTTCGGCGCCGAGGGCGTGGGCGCGGGCGTCGTGATGGCGGGGGACCGCCGCGCGACGATGGGCTCGATGATCGCGAACCGGGAGATCGAGAAGGTCTTCCCGGCCGACGAGTACTCGGCCGTGGGCATCGCCGGGACGGCGGGGATCGCCGTCGAGCTCGTGCGCCTGTTCCAGCTCGAGCTCGAGCACTACGAGAAGATCGAGGGCGCGCTGCTCTCGCTCGACGGCAAGGCGAACCGCCTGTCGACGATGATCCGGCAGAACCTCGGCCTCGCCATGCAGGGCCTCGCGGTCGTGCCGCTCTTCGCCGGGTTCGACCTCGACCGCGGTGCCGGCCGGATCTTCTCGTACGACGTCACGGGCGGGCGGTACGAGGAGCGGGCGTACCACTCGGTGGGATCGGGCTCGGTCTTCGCGCGCGGCTCCCTGAAGAAGCTGTGGCGCACCGGTCTCGACCGGGCGGCCTCCGTGCGCGTCGCGGTCGAGGCGCTCTACGACGCGGCGGACGACGACTCGGCCACCGGCGGCCCGGACCCGGTCCGCCGCATCTGGCCGGTGGTCGCGGTCGTCACGGCCGACGGCTACGAGCGCGTGCCGGACGACGAGCTCGCGGCGGTCGTCGAGCAGATCGTGGCGGAGCGCTCCGGGGCGGGCGTGGAGCGCGGGCGTCCCCCGGTGACCAACGCCGAGGCCGTCCCGCACGACCGCCCGCAGGACGGCCCGACCGGAGGTGACGACGCGTGAACATGCCTTTCTACGTCTCGCCCGAGCAGCTGATGAAGGACCGGGCGGACTTCGCGCGCAAGGGCATCGCGCGCGGCCGGTCCGTCGTGGTCCTCGCCTACGAGGACGGCATCGCGTTCGCGACGGAGAACCCGTCGCGGGCCCTGCACAAGATCTCGGAGATCTACGACCGCATCGCGTTCGCCGCGGTGGGCAAGTACAACGAGTTCGAGAACCTGCGCGTCGCCGGGGTGCGGTACGCGGACCTGCGCGGCTACTCCTACGACCGCACGGACGTCAACGCGCGCGGTCTCGCGAACGCGTACGCCCAGACGCTCGGCACGGTGTTCACCACGGAGTCGAAGCCGCTCGAGGTCGAGCTCGTCGTCGCGGAGGTCGGTCGCACGGCGGAGCAGGACCAGCTCTACCGCATCTCCTACGACGGCTCCGTCGCCGACGAGCAGGGCGTGGTCGTCATGGGCGGCCAGGCCGACCAGCTCGGTCGCGTGCTCCAGGACGCGTGGCGGCCCGGTCTCGGGCTCGCCGAGGTGCTGCGCCTGGCGGTGCACGCGCTCGCGTCCGGCGGCGAGGGGGACGACACCCGCACCATCCCGGCCGCGCAGCTCGAGGTGGCCGTCCTGGACCGCACCCGGCCCCGACGCGCGTTCCGCCGTCTCACGGGCTCCGTCCTCGAGGGCCTCCTCGCGGACGACGACGCGGCGACCACCACCGACGGGACCGCCGAGGGCGCGCCCGAGGAAACGACGGGCACCGGCCCGACGGACGAGGGGTAGCGCCGCATGGACCGCAGGATCTTCGGGCTGGAGACCGAGTACGGCGTGACGTGCGCGTCCGACGACGGGCGCGGGCTCTCGGCGGACGAGGTCGCGCGGTACCTGTTCCGCAAGGTGGTCGCCTGGGGCCGCTCGTCGAACGTGTTCCTGCGCAACGGCTCGCGGCTGTACCTGGACGTCGGCTCGCACCCCGAGTACGCGACGGCGGAGTGCGACGACGTCCGTCAGCTCGTCGCGTACGACCGCGGCGGCGAGCGGATCCTCGAGGGCCTCGTCGCGGACGCGCAGCAGCGGCTCGAGCACGAGGGACTGCCCGGCCGGATCCACCTGTTCAAGAACAACACGGACTCGGCGGGCAACTCGTACGGCTGCCACGAGAACTACCTCGTGCGACGCCAGGGCGACTTCGCGCGCCTCTCGGACGTCCTCGTGCCGTTCCTCATCACGCGCCAGGTGCTCACGGGCGCCGGCAAGGTCCTCGCGACGCCGCGCGGCGCCGTGTACTGCCTGTCCCAGCGCGCCGACCACATCTGGGAGGCGGTGTCGAGCGCGACGACCAGGTCGCGCCCGATCATCAACACGCGCGACGAGCCGCACGCCGACGCCGAGAGCTACCGGCGCCTGCACGTCATCGTCGGCGACTCCTCGATGGCGGAGACGACGACCATGCTCAAGGTCGGCTCGACCGACCTCATCCTGCGCATGGTCGAGGCAGGGGTCCCCATGCGGGACCTGGCGCTCGAGAACCCCATCCGGTCGATCCGCGAGATCAGCCACGACATGACGGGCAAGCAGCCCGTCCAGCTCGCGAGCGGCCGGACGGTCACCGCGATCGACCTCCAGGGCGAGTACCTCCAGCGCGTGCGCGAGTTCGTCGAGCAGGACGTCGCGCCGACGCCCGTCGTCAAGCAGGTGCTCGACCTGTGGGAGCGCGGGCTGCGCGCCCTCGAGACGGGCGACCTCTCGCTCGTCGACCGCGAGCTGGACTGGGTCATCAAGTACCGCCTGATCCAGCGCTACCAGGCCAAGCACGGTCTCGAGCTCGACGACCCGCGGATCGCGCGCCTCGACCTCGCCTACCACGACATCTCGCGCACCGAGGGGCTGTACAACCTGCTCGCGGCGCGCGGCATGGTCGAGCGGGTCACCACAGACCTCGAGGTGTTCGAGTCGACGGCCGTGCCGCCGCAGACCACGCGCGCCAAGCTGCGCGGCGACTTCGTGCGCGCCGCGCAGGAGGCCCGCCGCGACTACACGGTGGACTGGGTGCACCTCAAGCTCAACGACCAGGCGCAGCGCACCGTGCTGTGCAAGGACCCGTTCCGGAACGTCGACGAGCGCGTGGAGCGCCTCATCGAGTCGATGTGATGCAGGACGTGATGTGACGAACCTGGCCCTCGCGGCCGGGCGCCCTCCGGGCGTCCGGCGCGCTCGTCGTGCGCCCGCGTCCCGGGCCGCGCTCGTGCTGCTCGTGGCGCTCCTCGCGGCGCTCGTGCTCGGTGCGTGCACGGAGCCGGAGGACGCGACGGAGACGCCGCTCAACACCGACCTCACGGTCGCCGGGTCGTCCGGCGCCCCGCCCGCGCTGGAGTACCGCGCGCCGCTCGACGTGCCGGACGCGCGGTCGGAGGTGGTGTGGCCGGGCGCCGGGGCGGAGCTCGTCGACGGCGGCCCGCTGCTGCTCAACCTCTACGCGGAGGACCTGCGCGACGGCACCGTCCTGCAGAACACGTACACGGACGCGCCGCGCTGGCGCACGCTGACCGACGAGTCCGTCGGCCGCGAGCTGCGCGACCTCCTGCGGGGGCAGCGCGTGGGGGCGCGCCTGCTGCGCCTCGAGGTGGACGACGGCGTTCCCGTCGCCCTGGTCGTCGACGTCCTGCCGACGCGCGCGTCCGGGGAGCCGGTGGAGCCGGTCGAGGGCCTGCCCACGGTGACGCTCGACGAGCAGGGCGCACCGAGCGTGACCGTCCCGTCGGAGACCGCGGCGCCAGCGGGCCTCGTGGTGCAGCCGCTCGTCCGCGGCGACGGGCGCCAGGTCGAGGTCGGTCAGGTGGTCACCGTCCGGTACTCGGGCGTGCGCTGGTCCGACGGCGAGGTCTTCGACTCGACGTGGACGGACGGCGCGGCGCCCCTGTCGGTGATGATCGGCATCGGCGAGGTCATCGAGGGGTGGGAGCAGGGGCTCCTCGAGCAGTCGGTAGGGAGCCAGGTGCTGCTCGTCGTGCCGCCCGACCTCGCCTACGGCGCCACCGCCAACCCGCTGGCCGGCGAGACGCTCGTCTACGTCGTCGACATCCTCGACGCCCAGTTCCCCGTGACCGAGGAGAGCGCGGGCGACACCGGCACGGCCGACGACACAGCCGGCACCGACACTACCGGCACGGCCGGCACCGACACGACCGGCGGAGCGCCGGCCGACCGAGGAGACTCCCCATGACCGTCGCGATCCGCGTGATCCCTTGCCTCGACGTCGACGCGGGGCGCGTCGTCAAGGGCGTGAACTTCGAGAACCTGCGCGACGCGGGCGACCCCGTCGAGCTCGCCGCGCGCTACGACACCGAGGGCGCCGACGAGCTGACGTTCCTCGACGTCTCGGCGTCGTCCGGCAACCGGGAGACGACGTACGACGTCGTGCGGCGGACCGCCGAGCAGGTCTTCGTGCCGCTCACCGTCGGTGGCGGGGTCCGCTCGGCGGACGACGTGGACCGTCTCCTGCGCGCGGGCGCGGACAAGGTCGGCGTGAACACGGCGGCGATCGCCCGCCCGGAGCTCATCGCGGAGATCGCGGACCGTTTCGGCAGCCAGGTGCTCGTGCTCTCGGTGGACGCGCGCCGCACGACCGGCGACGTGCGGACGGAGTCCGGCTACGAGGTGACGACCCACGGCGGGCGTCGCGGCACGGGGATCGACGCCGTGGAGTGGGCGTCGCGCGCAGCGGGGCTGGGCGCGGGCGAGATCCTGCTCAACTCGATGGACGCGGACGGCACGACCGCCGGGTTCGACCTCGAGATGCTCGCCGCGGTGCGCTCCGAGGTGCGCGTGCCGCTGATCGCGAGCGGCGGGGCGGGCACGCCCGAGCACTTCGTGGCGGCGGCGCGCGCCGGGGCGGACGCGGTGCTCGCCGCGAGCGTCTTCCACTTCGGCGCCCTCACCGTCGGTCAGGTGAAGGACGCGATGCGGGCCGAGGGCGTGCAGGTGCGCTGACCGGCGCGGACGCCCGGCGGCGGTGTCGGGAGCCCGTGAGAGGATCGGGCCACCCCTGAACGAAAGACGAGGACCGTCCCGTGCCCGGCAGCAGGACGCGCCCCACCGGCGCCGACGCCCCGCCCGCCCCGACCGACCCGCCGGCCACCGCCGCCCGGCACGACCGCCCCCGCGACCGGCTCCCCGCCGAGCCGTCGGTGCGCCGACCGCACGCGCTCACCGGCTCCCGCGTCCGCCGCTCGCTCGCGCTCATGGGGCGCGGCATCCGCGACGAGCCGCGCACGTACGTGCTGGCGATCGGCTCGTCCGCGCTCTTCGGCGCGCTGACCGTCGCCGTGAGCGGCGCGGTCGGCCGGGTCACCGACGAGGTCGTGGTGCCCGCGCTCGCGGGCGATGAGGCTGCGCGCGGCCGCATCTGGGTCGCGGGCCTCGTGCTCGCCGGGATCGCGCTCTCGCTCGCGGTGAGCGTCGCCGCGCGGCGCATCTTCGCGGGCAACGGGTACGCCGCGCTGCAGGCACGCCACCGCACCGCGGTGACCCGCCAGTACCTGCGCCTGCCGATGTCGTGGCACCGCTCGCACCCGGCCGGGCAGCTCCTGTCGAACGCGAACTCCGACGTCGAGGCCGCGACGGGCGTCTTCAACCCGCTGCCGTTCGCGCTGGGCGTCGTCGTCATGATCGGCGTCGCCGCCGTGATGCTCTTCCGGGTGGACGTCTGGCTCGCGTGCGCGGCGCTCGTGGTCATCCCGGTCGCCGTCGCCGTGAACATCGTGTTCCAGCGCTACATGTCGCCCGCCATCACGCGGGCGCAGCAGCTGCGCGCCGAGGTGTCCGACGTCGCGCACGAGAGCTTCGAGGCCGCGCTCCTCGTCACGTCGCTCGGCACCGCGGACCGCGAGGAGCGCCGCTTCGCCGAGCGCACCGACGAGCTGCGCGCCGCGAACGTGCGGGTCGGCGTCGTGCGGGCGTTCTTCGACCCCGTCATCGAGCTCCTGCCGTCGCTCGGCACGCTCCTCGTGCTGGGCGTCGGGACCGTGCGCCTCACCGCGGGCGACGTCGCGCCCGGCGACATCATCACCGCCGCGTACCTCCTGACCGTGATGGCCGTGCCGGTCCGCGCGTTCGGCTGGGTCCTCGGCGAGCTCCCGCGCGCGCTCGTCGGGTACGAGCGCATCAGCCGCGTCGTCGACGCCGGGGGCGTGCTGCGTCCCGGGACGACGACCCTGAGCGGGACGGGCGCCGGGCTGGGCGTGCGGCTCGAGGGCGTCGGTGTCGACGTCCGGGCGGGCGGCCGCGAGCTCACGCTGCTCGACGGCGTGGACCTCACCGTGGCGCCGGGGACGACGGTCGCCGTCGTGGGTCCGACGGGCGCCGGCAAGACGACGCTCGTCTCGCTCCTCGCGCGGCTCTCGGACCCGTCGCGCGGGCGCGTGCTCCTCGACGGCACGGACGCGCGCGACGTGCGCGAGGCGGACCTCACGACGCAGGTCGCCCTCGTCGCGCAGCAGGCGTTCGTGTTCGAGGACACCGTGCGCGCGAACGTCACGCTCGTCGGCGACGGCGATCCCGGCCCGGACGACGCGGAGGTCTGGGCGGCCCTGCGGCTCGCGCGCGTGGACGACGTCGTCGAGCGGCTCCCGGAGGGCCTCGACGCCCCGCTCGGGGAGCGGGGGGCCAACCTGTCCGGCGGCCAGCGCCAGCGTCTCGCGATCGCGCGCGCGCTCGTCCGGCGTCCGCGCCTGCTCGTCCTCGACGACGCGACGTCGGCCGTCGACCCGCGGGTCGAGCAGGAGATCCTCGCGGGCGTCGCGCGGGGCGGCGACGACCGCCCGACGGTCGTCATGGTCGCCTACCGCATGTCGAGCGTTGCGCTCGCGGACGTCGTCGTGCACGTGGAGTCCGGGCGGGTGGTGGACGTCGGGACGCACGACGAGCTGCTCGCCCGCGATCCCGGGTACCGCGAGCTCGCGACCGCGTACGCGCGCGAGGCGGAGCGCCGGGAGAACGAGCGCGCCGACGCGACGGACGACTCCGTGCGCGAGGCGGGCGAGGACGACCAGGTCCGCGACAGTCGCCGGGACGACGACCTCGCGCGCCAGGAGGAGACGGAGGAGGACGACGTCGTGCGGCACGTCGAGACGGGGGCGCTGGAGGAATGACCCGGACCACGACCGAACGACCCGGGCGGTCGCCCCGCCGGGGCGGGGGCCCCGCCGTCGACGGCGGCGCGGACGTCCGCACCGGCGACGCGCGCATCGCCTCGGCGAGCTCCCTGGGCGTCCTCGCGACGCTGCGTCGCGGCGTGCAGGTGTCGCCGCAGATCCTCGCCGGCATCTGGGTGACCCTCGGCCTCGCCGTCGCCGCGGCGCTGGGCCGGGTCGTCGTGCCCGTGACCGTGCAGCAGACCATCGACACGGGCGTGCTCGCCGACGGCGGTCCGGACACGACGCGCGTCGCGGTGCTCGTGGGCGTCGCCGCCGTGATCCTCGTCGTCGCCGGGCTGTGCTCGGCCCTCGTCAACGTGCGCCTGTTCCGGTCGACCGAGGCCGGCCTCGCCGCGCTGCGCGTACGCGCGTTCCGGCACGTGCACGACCTGTCGGTGCTCACCCAGAACTCCGAGCGGCGCGGGTCGCTCGTCTCGCGCGTCACGAGCGACGTCGACACGATCTCGCTGTTCGTGCAGTGGGGCGGGATCATGCTGCTCGTCTCGGTGCTGCAGATCGGCGTCGCGACGGCGCTCATGGCGGTGTACTCGTGGCAGCTCACGCTCGTGGTGTGGGCGTGCTTCGTGCCGCTGTTCCTCGTCCTGCGCCCCGCGCAGGCGCGGGTCAACGACGCGTACACCCAGGTCCGCGCGCGGGTCGGCGCGATGCTCGGCGCGATCTCGGAGTCCGTCGTCGGCGCGGAGACGATCCGCGCGTACGGCGCCGGGGCCCGGACGGCCCGTCGTGTCGACGCCGCGGTCGACGCGACGCGGCGCGCGATGGTCCGGGCGCAGAAGCTCGTCGCCGTCGTGTTCTCCAGCGGCGTGCTCGTGGCGAACCTCGTGCTCGCGGTCGTCGTGGTCGTCGGGTCGCTGCTCGGCGTGGCGGGCGACATCTCGGTGGGCCAGCTCCTCGCCTTCCTGTTCCTCGTCCAGCTCTTCACCGGCCCCGTGCAGATGGCGACGGAGATCCTCAACGAGCTGCAGAACGCCGTGGCGGGCTGGCGCCGCGTCCTCGCGGTCCTGGAGACGCCGGTCGAGGTCGTCGACAAGGGCCCCGACGGCGTGCGCAGCCCGCGCGGCCCCGCCCACGTGCGCCTCGAGGACGTCCGGTTCGCCTACCCCGACGGGCCCGAGGTGCTGCACGGCGTCGACCTCGACCTCCCGGCGCGTGCCTCGGTCGCCGTCGTCGGCGCGACCGGCTCGGGCAAGACGACGATCGCGAAGCTCGTCACGCGGCTCATGGACCCGACGGGCGGGCGCGTGCTCCTGGACGGCACGGACCTGCGCGACGTGTCCGTGGCGTCCCTGCGCGAGCGGGTCGTGCTCGTGCCCCAGGAGGGCTTCCTGTTCGACGGGACGCTCGCCGACAACGTCGCCTACGGGCTCCGCGGCACCGCCGAGGAGGAGCCGGCTGCCGCGCGTCGCGCCCGGATCGAGGCGGCGGTCGAGCGGCTCGGCCTCACCGACTGGGTCGCGGACCTGCCGGACGGGCTCGACTCCTCGGTCGGCCAGCGGGGCGAGTCCCTCTCCGCGGGCGAGCGGCAGCTCGTCGCGCTCGTCCGGGCCTACCTGGCCGAGGCGGACCTGCTCGTGCTGGACGAGGCGACGTCCGCCGTCGACCCGGCGACCGAGGTCCGGATCGCACGGGCGCTCGCGTCGCTCACCTCGGGCCGGTCGACGCTGACGATCGCGCACCGCCTCTCCACGGCCGAGGCGGCCGACCTCGTCGTCGTCGTCGACGCCGGGCACGTCGTGGAGGTGGGCCACCACGACGACCTCGCCCGCGCGGGCGGGGTCTACGCCCGCATGCACGACGCCTGGGTCTCCCAGACCCGCTGACCTGCCCGGTCGGGCGACCGACGTCACGCCGGGTGGGGCGAGACGGGGGACCGGCGGCGGCCCGGCGTCTGGCAGGATTCTCGGGTGCCCGACTCCACGACCGGCCCGCAGACCACGATCCCGTCCGCGCTCGACCCCGAGGTCGCCGCGCGGCTCAAGCGCGACGACGCCGGACTGGTCGCCGCGATCGTCCAGCAGCACGACACCGGCGAGGTGCTCATGCTCGGCTGGATGGACGACGAGGCGCTCCACCGCACCCTGACGACCGGGCGGGTGACGTTCTGGAGCCGGTCGCGTCGGGAGTACTGGCGCAAGGGCGACACGTCGGGCCACGTCCAGGTGGTGCGCTCGGTCGCGCTCGACTGCGACGGCGACGCGCTCCTCGTGCGCGTGCACCAGGTCGGCGCCGCGTGCCACACGGGCACCCGCACGTGCTTCGAGGCCGGGGGAGACCTGGGCGCCGTCGTCGGCGAGCTGCCGTCCGCGCCCGGTGCCCCGGACGCCGGGGCCGCGCCCGCCGTCGGACCGGACCCCGAGGAGGAGAACCAGTGAGCACGACCGTCGACCCGGCCGGCACCACCACCGTCCCCGCGGGCGGGCCCGCGTGGGGCACGACGTGGCCCGTGCTCGACGGCTTCCGCGCGCTCGCCCGCTCCCGCCGGGTCGTCCCGGTCGTGCGGCGCCTCCTGGCCGACGACGTCACGCCCGTCGGTCTCTACCGCACCCTGGCGCAGGGTCGGCCGGGCACCTTCGTGCTGGAGTCCGCGGAGTCGGACGGGCGCTGGGCCCGGTACTCGTTCGTCGGCGTCGCGTCCCGCGCGACCCTCACGGCGCGCGACGGCCGGGCGGTGTGGTCGGGCGACGTGCCCGCGGGCGTCCCGCGCGAGGGCGACGTGGTCGAGGTGCTGGAGGCGACGCTCGACGTGCTGCGCACGCCCGCGGTCGACGGCCTCCCGCCGCTGACTGGCGGGCTCGCCGGGGCGATCGGGTGGGACGTCATCCGGCACTGGGAGCCGACGCTGCCCGCGCACGCGCCCGACGAGCTGGGCGTCCCGGAGCTCACGCTGTGCCTCGCGACGGACCTCGCGGTCGTCGACCACGCGGAGGGCAGCGTGTGGCTCGTGGCGAACGCGATCAACTTCGACGACACGGACGAGCGGGTCGACGAGGCGTACGCCGACGCGGTGCGGCGCCTGGACGCGATGCAGGCGCGCCTCGTCGCCGGCGGTGCGCACGTCGCGTCGGTCGTGGCCGCCGACGCCGTCGAGCCGGAGCTCGAGTTCCGCTCGACGCGCGACGAGTTCGAGGCGTCCGTCGTGGCGGGCAAGGACGCGATCCGCGAGGGCGAGGTCTTCCAGGTCGTCCTCTCGCAGCGCCTGGACCTCGACTGCCCGGCGGACCCGCTGGACGTCTACCGGGCGCTGCGCACGATCAACCCGAGCCCGTACATGTACTACTTCCAGCTCACGGACGCGGACGGGCGCGACTTCGCGGTCGTCGGGTCGAGCCCGGAGACGCTGGTCAAGGTCGAGGACGGGCGGGTCACGACGTTCCCCATCGCGGGCTCGCGGCCGCGCGGCGCGACGCCCGAGGAGGACGTCGCGCTCGGGGAGGAGCTGCGCGAGGACCCCAAGGAGCTCGCGGAGCACATCATGCTCGTCGACCTCTCGCGCAACGACCTCGTCAAGGTCTGCGAGCCGACGTCGGTCGAGGTCGTGGAGTTCATGGCGACCAAGCGGTTCAGCCACATCATGCACCTGTGCTCGACGGTCGTCGGGACGCTGCGCGACGGCGCGACCGCGCTCGACGCCTTCCGGGCCACGTTCCCCGCGGGGACGCTCTCGGGCGCGCCCAAGCCGCGCGCGATCGCCCTCATCGACGAGCTCGAGCCCGCCTCGCGCGGGATCTACGGTGGGACGGCCGGGTACTTCGACTTCGACGGGAACATGGACATGGCGATCGCCATCCGCACGGCGCTGATCCGCGACGGGCGCGCGAGCGTCCAGGCCGGGGGCGGGATCGTCGCCGACTCCGTGCCGGCGCTCGAGTACGCGGAGTCGCGCAACAAGGCGGCCGCGGCGGTCCGCGCTGTGCAGGTCGCGGCGCGGCTGCGGGGGCTCGCGTGAGCCGCCCCGGCGGCCCGGCCCGCCGCACGGCCATCTGGGTCCTGCTGCTCCTCGGGGGCGCGACCCTCGCGGCGGCCGTGCCCACGTGGCTGCGCACGACGGGGGCCACCGCGCTCGACCCGCAGGTCGAGGTCGCGGTGGCCGGCACCTCGGCCGCACCCGGCGTGAGCGCGGCCGCGCTCGTGCTCGTCGCGGCCGCGCTCGCGCTCGGCCTCGTGGGACGGGTCGGCCGGTGGGTCGTCCTGGTGGTCGCGGCGGCGAGCGGCGTCGTCGCGACGGTGTCGGCGCTGAGCGTCGCGATCGACCCGGAGCCGACCGCCCGGTCGGCGGTGGCCGAGGCGACGGGCGTGACGGAGCTGACCGCACCGGTCGAGCTCACCGCGGCGCCCTGGGTGGCGGCCGTGCTCGGCGTGCTCACCGTGCTCGTGGTGGTGTGGGTGGCGCTCGGCGCGCGGTCGTGGGCGAGCGCCTCGACGCGGCACGAGCGGGCCGGGGCGACGCCCGCGACGGCAGCCGGCACGCCCGCGGACGGGACCCCCGAGGTCGCGGGCGCGGCGGGCCCCGCCGACGCCGAGGACGTCTCCGACCACGACGCGTGGGACGCGCTGTCCCGCGGCGAGGACCCCACGGACCGCTGAGCAGCGCGGACGTGTCCCACGCGACGTCCGCCGACGTCCCGCGACGGGACGGGCCCCGGCCCGGTCCGATAGGCTCTGACCACATCTTGACGAAAGGCACGACCCTCATGGCCGAGAACCAGCAGACCACCGAGATCGCCTACCTGCCGCCCGCGGCACCGCCCACGAACCACGGCCACACCGTCGCCGCGTGGTTCACCATGATCGGCATCATGGTCGGCGCCCTCGTGGCCGCGATCGGCGTCGTGGTCGCCGCCGTCTGGCTGTTCTGGGTCGGCATGGGCGTCGTGGCCGTGGCGCTCGTCGGCGGCCTCGTGCTCCGCAACATGGGCTACGGGCAGAAGAAGCAGGACGCGCGGTGACGCAGCCGCCGGGACCGGGCCCGCACGACGCCACGCCCCCGCAGGACGGGTCGCAGGCGCCGTACGGCTCGTCGGTGCCCGGCGGCGCGCAGCACCCCGGCCCGCAGGGTCCTGACCAGGGCTACCCCGGTCAGCAGCAGCCCGGTCAGCCGTACCCGGGCCAGCAGCAGTACCCGGGCCAGCAGTACCCCGGTCAGCAGTACCCGGGCCAGCCGTACCCGGCAGGCGCCTACGCGCCGCCGCCGTACTACCCGAAGAACAACCTCGCGATCTGGTCGCTCGTCCTGGGCATCGCCGCGTTCGTGCTCAGCTGCGGCTTCTTCACGGGCATCCCCGCGGTCATCGTGGGCAACGCGGCGAAGCGTGCCGTCGCGGAGGGCCAGGCGGACAACGACGGCATGGCGACGGCGGGGATCATCCTCGGCTGGGTCGCGATCGGCCTGTCCGCGATCGGTCTGCTGCTCCTGCTGGTGTTCTTCCCCGCCGTCCTCGCCTGGGTCGGCACGATCCCCGACCAGTACTGACGGGGCGGTCACGTGACGTCCGAGGCGGTGCGCCGACGGCTGGTGCCGCGCGAGGCCGTGGCGCCGCTCGCCGTCGGTGCGCTCGTCGCCGCCGCGACGGCGTACGTGGGCGCGGTCGACCCGAACCGCCCGGGCCACTACGTCACGTGCCCGCTGCTCGCCCTGACGGGCCTCGCGTGCCCCGGGTGCGGCGGCCTGCGGGCCACGCACGACCTCGTGCACCTCGACCTGGCCGCGGCCTGGTCCATGAACCCGCTGTGGGTCGTCGTCGCGCCGCTGCTCGTCGTGCTGTGGGGCCTGTGGCTCGTCCGTGCCTGGCGCGGACGCCCCGCGCCGCGCGTGCCCGCGGGGGTGGCGTGGACGTCGCTCGCCGTGCTCGTGCTCTTCGGGGTGCTGCGCAACGTGCCCGCCCTGGTCCCGTGGTTCGGCCCGGTGGCCGCCTGAGCCGGTGGCCGTGACCGCGACCGGCCGCGCCGCGCGCGTCTCGGGGGCTGGGCCGTGGTCATCGTCACTCGGGGGCGGCTCTACGATGGCAGGTACCTCCCTGTCAACGGGTCGGCCCGAACCTGTGGGTGCACGCCGGCCGACCGGCCCGGCAGGGGGCGGGACGACACGGGGAGTGGTGGGACGATGACGGTGCTGGACGACATCGTCGCGGGTGTGCGCGAGGACCTCGCGGCACGCCAGGCGACGACCTCGCTCGACGAGCTCAAGGAACGAGCCGCCCGCGTCCCCGGTGCGCTCGAGTGCGTGAGCCGCCTCAAGGCGGACGACGCCGTGGCCGTCATCGCCGAGGTGAAGCGGTCGAGCCCCAGCAAGGGCGCGCTCGCGTCCATCTCCGACCCGGCCGAGCTCGCGGGGGAGTACGAGAAGGGCGGCGCGGCCGCGATCTCGGTGCTCACCGAGCAGCGGCGGTTCAACGGGAGCCTCGCCGACCTCGACGCCGTCCGGGCGCGGGTCGACGTCCCCGTGCTCCGCAAGGACTTCGTCGTGACGCCGTACCAGGTGTGGGAGGCGCGCGCCCACGGCGCGGACATCGTGCTCCTCATCGTCGCGGCGCTCGAGCAGACGGTGCTCACGTCGCTCGTCGAGCGCGTGCACTCGCTCGGCATGACCGCGCTCGTCGAGGTCCACACGCTCGACGAGGTCACGCGCGCGCTCGACGCCGGGGCGCGGGTCGTCGGCGTCAACTCGCGCGACCTCAAGACGCTCGACGTCGACCGCACGACCTTCGCGCGCCTCGCGCCCGCGATCCCCGACGAGGTCGTCCGCGTGGCCGAGTCCGGCGTGCGCGGGCCGCACGACGTCATGGACTACGCCCGCTCCGGCGCGCACGCCGTGCTGGTCGGCGAGGCGCTCGTGACCGACGACGCGCCGCGCTCGTCCGTCGCCGACCTCGTCGCGGCCGGGTCGCACCCGTCGCTGTGGTCCGTGCGGCCTTGAGGCACGACGGCACCGTCCGTCACGCCGCAGGCGCCGCGCCCCGGCCCAGCACACCCCACCACGCAGGAGGACCGGCCCCGTGCCCGACTCGACACCATCGACCACCCCTCCGAGCGGCGCGCACTCCGTCCGCGCCGACCTGGCGCGCTCCCTCGCGACCCAGGAGGGCCCCTACTTCGGCGAGTTCGGCGGGCGCTACGTGCCCGAGGCGCTCGTCGCCGCGCTCGACGAGCTCGAGACCGAGTACCGCAAGGCGCTCGACGACCCGGCGTTCGTGACCGAGCTCGCGCGCCTTCAGCGCGAGTACACCGGCCGCCCGAGCCCGCTCACGGAGGTGCCCCGCTTCGCGGAGCACGCCGGCGCCTCGCGCGTGTTCCTCAAGCGCGAGGACCTCAACCACACCGGCTCGCACAAGATCAACAACGTCCTCGGCCAGGCGCTGCTCGTCAAGCGCATGGGCAAGAAGCGCGTGATCGCCGAGACGGGCGCCGGCCAGCACGGCGTCGCGACGGCGACGGCCGCGGCCCTGCTCGACCTCGAGTGCGTCGTGTACATGGGCGAGGAGGACACGCGGCGCCAGGCGCTGAACGTCGCGCGCATGCGCCTCCTCGGCGCCGAGGTCGTCCCCGTGACGATCGGCCAGCGCACCCTCAAGGACGCGATCAACGAGGCGCTGCGCGACTGGGTCGCCAACGTCGACACGACGCACTACCTGCTCGGCACCGTGACCGGGCCCCACCCGTTCCCCGAGATGGTGCGCGAGTTCCACCGCGTCATCGGCGAGGAGGCGCGCACGCAGATCCTCGACCGCATCGGGCGCCTGCCCGACGCGCTCGCCGCGTGCGTGGGCGGCGGCTCGAACGCGCTCGGGCTCTTCAACGCCTTCCTCGACGACGAGGGCGTCGAGCTCTTCGGCTTCGAGGCCGGGGGCGAGGGCATCGAGACGGGCCGCCACGCGGCTCGCTTCAGCGGCGGCGCGCCGGGCGTCCTGCACGGCGCGCGCTCGTACCTCCTCCAGGACGAGGACGGCCAGACCCTGCCGAGCCACTCGGTGTCGGCGGGTCTCGACTACCCGAGCGTCGGGCCGGCCCACTCGTGGCTCCACGACCTCGGCCGCGCGACGTACCTGCCCGTGACCGACGCCGAGGCGATGGACGCGTTCCGGCTGCTGTGCCGCACCGAGGGGATCATCCCCGCGATCGAGTCGGCCCACGCCCTCGCGGGCGCGCTGCGGATCGGGCGCGAGGCCGCGGCCGCGGGCCGCACCGACCACGTGATCCTCGTGAACCTCTCGGGGCGCGGGGACAAGGACGTGGCGACCGCCGCACGGTGGTTCGACCTCGTGGACGACGATGCGATCGCCGAGACGGCGACGGGCACGGAGGGACAGCTGTGAGCGCCGCCCAGACCCAGGACGCACCCGGGGCGTCGACGCCGGGGACGGCGTCGGCCACCGCCCGCCGCCTGCTCGAGCTGCGCGCGGAGGGCCGCGCGGGGCTCGTCGGCTATCTGCCCGTCGGCTTCCCGACCGTCGAGCGCTCCGTCGAGGCGGCGCTCGCGCTCGTGGACTCGGGCGTGGACGTGCTCGAGCTCGGCATCCCGTACACGGACCCCGTCATGGACGGACCGGTCATCCAGGCCGCTGCCCAGGCGGCGCTCGACGGCGGTGCGCGCGTCGCGGACGTCTTCCGCGTCGTCGCGGCCGTCACGGAGCGCACGGGCGGACGCGTGCCGGTGCTCGTCATGACGTACTGGAACCCCGTGCTGCGCTACGGCGTCGACGCGTTCGCGCGCGACCTCGCGGCGGCCGGGGGAGCCGGGCTCATCACGGCCGACCTCGTCCCCGACGAGGGCCGCGCGTGGCTGGACGCCGCCGAGGCGCACGGTCTCGACCGCGTGTTCCTCGTCGCGCCGAGCTCGACGCCGGAGCGCCTCCGGCTCACCGCGCGCGCGTCGCGCGGCTTCGTCTACGCCGCCTCGACGATGGGCGTCACGGGCGTGCGCGCCGCCGTCGGGCCCCAGGCCGCGCGGCTCGTCGCCGACACGCGCGCGGCGGGCGCCGAGCTCGTGTGCGTCGGCCTCGGCGTCTCCACGGCCGAGCAGGCCGCGGAGGTCGCGCGCTACGCCGACGGCGTCATCGTCGGCTCGGCGTTCGTCCGGCCCCTGCTGGGCGACGCCCCGTGGGACGAGCGGCTCGCCGCGCTCCGCACGGTCGCCGCCTCGCTGGCCGCCGGGGTGCGGTCCGCCCGCCAGGAGCAGCCCGGCACGACGACGCCCGGCGGGGTGGTCGCATGAGCGCCGCGCTCGCCGTCGGGCAGCTCGTGGAGGCCGCGGGCGCCCTGCCCGCGGCGATCCCGAGCCCGCCCCAGCACACCTGGTACCTCGGGCCGTTCCCCCTCCGCGCCTACGCGCTCGCGATCCTCGCCGGGATCGGCGTCGCGCTGTGGCTCACGCGCCGCCGCTGGGTCGCGCGCGGGGGAGAGGCCGACGACGTCCTGGAGATCGCGTTCTGGGCGGTCCCGTTCGGGATCGTCGGCGGGCGGCTCTACCACGTCTTCTCGACGCCCGACCCGTACTGGGGCCCGAACGGGGACCCCGTCCGCGCGCTGTACGTGTGGGAGGGCGGCCTCGGCATCTGGGGCGCGGTCGCGCTCGGCGCGGTCGGCGCGTACATCGGGTGCCGGCGCCAGCGCGTGAGCTTCCCGGCGTTCGCGGACGCGCTCGCCCCGGGGCTGCTCCTCGCGCAGGCCGTCGGCCGCCTCGGCAACTGGTTCAACCAGGAGCTGTTCGGCGCGCCCACGACGCTGCCGTGGGGCCTGCGGGTCGACGACTCGGTCGCCGCCGCGGCCGGCTACCCGCCGGGGACGCTGTTCCACCCGACGTTCCTCTACGAGATGGTCTGGAACATCGCCGCTGCCCTGCTCCTGATCTACCTGGACCGTCGGTTCCGGCTCGGTCATGGTCGGGTATTCTGGCTCTACGTCTTCGTCTACACGCTCGGTCGGGTGTGGATCGAGATGCTGCGCATCGACGAGGCCGAGCTCGTCCTCGGTCTCCGGCTGAACGTCTGGACCTCGATCCTGGTCGGTGTCGGTGCGTTGGTAGCGTTTATCGTTGTCGGGCGTCGCCACCCCGGGCGCGAGGAGACGGTGTCCCTCGACGCGCCGGGCGAGGCGCCCGCCACGGAGCCCACGGAGCCGGTCGAGGAGTCGACCGACGCCGCGGACCCCGAGAAGACCGCGGACTCCGACGACTCGGAGGAGTCCGAGCAGGCAGATGCCGCGCGACCAGACCCCGGTCGCTGAGCCTCCGTCACTCAACGGCGAATCCGCCGGGCGACCGCCCGGTGGTTCCGTCATGTCCACCAGGGCCGACGACGTCCCGAACCCCCCAGCTGGAACCAGCCCGGCCGTCTCGGTCGGGCGCCTGTGAGGACGGTGTTGATGACCACGCCGCAGTATCGGGACGCGCACCGGGCACCCGCCCTGTCCGCCCCTCCCACGGCATCCGGTCTGTACGACCCCGCCGCCGAGCACGACGCGTGCGGCGTCGCCTTCGTGGCGACGCTCCGCGGCACGCCCGGACGCGACATCGTGGACGCGGGGCTCACGGCCCTGCTCAACCTGGACCACCGCGGCGCGGTGGGCGCCGAGGAGAACAGCGGCGACGGCGCGGGGATCCTCACGCAGATCCCCGACGCCTTCGTGCGCGACGTGGTCGACGCCGAGCTCCCGCCCGCCGGGCACTACGCGATCGGCATGGCGTTCCTCCCGCAGGACCCCGAGGCGGCCGCGACCACGGCCCGCGCGGTCGAGGCGATCGCCGCCGAGGAGAAGCTCGAGGTCCTCGCCTGGCGCGACGTCCCCGTGACTGCCGACCTCGTGGGCCCGAGCGCGCGCGCGTCGATGCCGCTGTTCCGTCAGGTCGTCGTGGCCGACCCGTCGCGCGAGCTGGCCGGGGTCGACCTCGACCGCCGGACGTACCGTCTGCGCAAGCGCGCGGAGAACGAGCTCGGTCTCTTCTTCGCGTCGCTGTCGGCGCGCACGCTCACCTACAAGGGCATGCTCACGACGGCGCAGCTCGAGCCGTTCTTCCCGGACCTGTCCGACCCGCGGTACGCGAGCGAGATCGCGCTCGTCCACTCGCGGTTCTCGACGAACACGTTCCCGTCCTGGCCGCTCGCGCAGCCGTTCCGGATGATCGCGCACAACGGCGAGATCAACACGGTGCGCGGCAACCGGAACTGGATGGCCGCGCGCGAGGGCACGCTCGCGAGCGACGCCCTCGGCGACCTCACGCCGCTGCTCCCGGTCTGCTCCGACGGCTCGAGCGACTCGGCGAGCTTCGACGAGGTGCTGGAGCTCCTGCACCTGTCGGGCCGCTCGCTGCCGCACGCCGTGCTCATGATGGTCCCGGAGGCGTGGGAGAACCACGCCGAGATGGACCCGGATCTGCGCGCGTTCTACGAGTACCACTCGACGCTCATGGAGCCGTGGGACGGCCCCGCGTGCCTCAACTTCACCGACGGCACCCTCATCGGCGCGGTCCTCGACCGCAACGGCCTGCGCCCCGGGCGCTACTGGGTCACCGAGGACGGCCTCGTCGTGCTCGCGAGCGAGGCGGGCGTGCTCGACCTCGACCCCGCGACGATCGTCCGCAAGGGCCGTCTCGAGCCGGGCCGCATGTTCCTCGTCGACACCGGCCAGGGCCGGATCATCGAGGACGAGGAGATCAAGTCCCAGCTCGCGGCGCAGCGCCCGTACGCGCGGTGGGTCGCGGAGAACGCGGTCTACCTCGACCAGCTCCCCGAGCGCGAGCACGTCGCGCACAGCCCCGCGTCGGTCGAGCGCCGCCAGCGTGCCTTCGGGTACACGCAGGAGGAGCTCAAGGTCATCCTCACCCCGATGGCCAACACGGGCGCCGAGCCCCTCGGCGCCATGGGCACGGACACGCCCATCGCCGTCCTCGCGAAGCGCCCGCGCCTGCTCTTCGACTACTTCACGCAGATGTTCGCGCAGGTCACGAACCCGCCGCTGGACGCGATCCGCGAGGAGCTCGTCACGTCGATCGGCGGGGCGATCGGCCCCGAGCCGAACCTGCTCGTCGACACCCCGGAGCACGCGCGCAAGCTCATGCTGCCGTTCCCGGTGCTCGACAACGACCAGCTCGCGAAGATCATCCGCGTCGACAAGGACCCGAACCTCGCGGGCGTCTTCCGCGCCGTGACGATCAAGGGCCTGTACCGCGTCGCGGGCGGCGGCGAGTCGCTGCTCGCCCGGCTCGAGGAGATCTTCGCCGAGGTCGACGCGCACGTCGCGGCCGGCGCGAGCTTCATCGTGCTGTCGGACCGCGACTCGGACGCCGAGCACGCGCCGATCCCGTCGCTCCTGCTGTCGAGCGCGGTGCACCACCACCTCCTGCGGCGCCACACGCGCACGCAGGTGTCGCTCGTCGTCGAGGCGGGAGACGTGCGCGAGGTGCACCACGTCGCGCTCCTCATCGGCTACGGCGCCGCCGCGGTGAACCCCTACCTCGCGATGGAGACCGTCGAGGACCTCGCGCGCCGCGGCTACCTCGCGGTCGACCCGGCCAAGGCCGTCGCGAACCTCATCAAGGGCCTCGGCAAGGGCGTCCTCAAGGTCATGAGCAAGATGGGCATCTCGACCATCTCCTCCTACCGCGGCGCCCAGGTCTTCGAGGCCGTGGGTCTCTCGCACGACCTCGTGCAGGCGTTCTTCACGGGCACGACGTCGCGCCTCAGCGGCATCGGGCTCGACGTCGTCGCGGCCGAGGTCGCGGCGCGCCACGTGGACGCGTACCCGCGCTCCGGCAACCACCGTCCGCACGTCCGTCTGACCACGGGCGGCGAGTACCAGTGGCGCCGCGACAGCGAGGAGCACCTGTTCGACCCGGAGACGGTCTTCCGTCTCCAGCACTCGACGCGCGAGCGCCGGTTCGACATCTTCCGCGAGTACACGCACCGCGTGGACGAGCAGTCCTCGCGGCTCATGACGCTGCGCGGCCTCCTCGAGCTCCGCGAGGGCGAGCGCCCCGCGGTGCCGCTCGACGAGGTCGAGCCCGTGAGCGAGATCGTCAAGCGCTTCAACACCGGCGCGATGTCGTACGGCTCCATCTCGGCCGAGGCCCACGAAACCCTCGCGATCGCGATGAACCGCCTCGGCGGTCGGTCGAACACGGGCGAGGGCGGCGAGGACCCGGAGCGCCTGTACGACCCGGAGCGTCGCTCGAAGGTCAAGCAGATCGCGTCGGGCCGCTTCGGCGTCACGAGCGAGTACCTGACGAACGCCGACGACATCCAGATCAAGCTCGCCCAGGGCGCCAAGCCCGGCGAGGGTGGTCAGCTCCCGGGCCACAAGGTGTACCCGTGGGTCGCGAAGACCCGGCACTCCACGCCGGGCGTCGGCCTCATCTCGCCGCCGCCGCACCACGACATCTACTCGATCGAGGACCTCGCGCAGCTCATCCACGACGCGAAGAACGCGAACCCGGCGGCGCGCGTCCACGTCAAGCTCGTCTCCGAGTTCGGCGTCGGCACGGTCGCGACGGGCGTGTCCAAGGCGCACGCGGACGTCGTCCTCATCTCGGGCCACGACGGCGGCACGGGCGCGAGCCCGCTGACGTCGCTCAAGCACGCGGGCACGCCGTGGGAGATCGGCCTCGCCGAGACGCAGCAGACCCTCGTGCTGAACAACCTGCGCGACCGCATCGTCGTGCAGGTCGACGGGCAGATGAAGACCGGGCGCGACGTCGTCGTGGCCGCGCTGCTCGGGGCCGAGGAGTTCGGCTTCGCGACCGCGCCGATGGTCGTCTCGGGCTGCGTCATGATGCGCGTGTGCCACCTGGACACGTGCCCGGTGGGCGTCGCGACGCAGAACCCGGAGCTGCGGGCCCGCTTCACGGGCAAGCCGGAGTTCGTCGTGAACTTCTTCGAGTTCATCGCGGAGGAGGTGCGCGAGTACCTGGCGCGCCTCGGGTTCCGGAGCATCGAGGAGGCGATCGGCCACGTCGAGTACCTCGACACGCGCCAGGCGATCGACCACTGGAAGGCGCAGGGTCTCGACCTCGCGCCCATCCTCGAGAAGCCCGTCCCCGTCGAGGGCGCGTCGCTGCGGAACACGACGACGCAGGACCACGGCCTCGAGAAGGCGCTCGACAACCAGCTCGTCGCGCTGGCCGAGGACGCGCTGGAGCGGCGTGAGCCGGTGCGGATCTCGCTGCCGGTCCGCAACGTCAACCGCACGGTCGGCACGATGCTCGGCCACGAGGTGACCAAGCGCTTCCGCGGCGAGGGCCTGCCGGACGACACGATCGACGTCACCCTCACGGGGTCCGCCGGCCAGTCGCTCGGGGCCTTCCTCCCGCGCGGCGTCACGCTGCGCCTGTTCGGGGACGCGAACGACTACGTCGGCAAGGGCCTGTCGGGCGGGCGGATCGTCGTGCGGCCGGACCGCAACGCGGTCCTCACCGGGTCGAGCAACGTCGTCGCCGGGAACGTCATCGGCTACGGCGCGACGTCGGGCGAGATCTTCCTGCGCGGCCGCGTCGGGGAGCGCTTCGGCGTCCGCAACTCGGGCGCGACGCTCGTCGTCGAGGGTGTGGGCGACCACGGGTGCGAGTACATGACGGGCGGCACGGTCGTCGTGCTGGGCCCGACCGGGCGCAACTTCGGCGCCGGCATGTCCGGCGGCACCGCGTACGTGCTCGACCTGCGCGAGAGCGCCGTGAACACGAGCGCGCTCGCGACCGGCGAGCTCGGGCTGAGTCCGCTCGAGGACGCCGAGGTCGCGCTCGTCGAGCGGCTCGTCCGCCGTCACCACGAGGAGACCGGATCGCCGCTCGCGGCCGAGCTGCTCGAGGACTTCGCCACGGCGGTGCAGCGCTTCACGCGCGTCCTGCCGACCGACTTCGCCCGCATGCGCTCGGCGCTCGAGAAGGCCGAGTCGGCCGGTCTCGACCCGGCCGCGCCCGGCGTGTGGGACCAGATCTTGGAGGTGGCCCGTGGCTGACCCCCGCGGATTCCTGAAGGTGCGGGAGCGCGAGCTCCCGCCGAACCGCCCGGTGGCCGTGCGCCTGCGGGACTGGAAGGACGTGCACGCGCACCTCGAGGAGGGTCAGCCGTTCCTCAAGGAGCAGGCGGGCCGCTGCATGGACTGCGGCATCCCGTTCTGCCACCAGGGCTGCCCGCTCGGGAACCTCATCCCCGAGTGGAACGACCTCGTCTACCGCGAGCAGTGGGCCGACGCGATCGACCGCCTCCACGAGACGAACAACTTCCCGGAGTTCACCGGTCGCGTGTGCCCGGCGCCGTGCGAGTCGAGCTGCGTGCTCGGCATCAACCAGCCGCCCGTGACGATCAAGAACGTCGAGGTCTCGATCATCGACGAGGCGTTCGAGCGCGGGTACGTCACGCCCCAGGTGCCGCAGCGGCTCACGGGCTTCACGGTCGCGGTCGTCGGGTCCGGTCCTGCCGGGCTCGCCGCCGCGCAGCAGCTCACGCGCGCCGGGCACACCGTCGCGGTGTACGAGCGCGACGACGCCGTCGGGGGCCTGCTGCGCTACGGCATCCCCGACTTCAAGCTCGAGAAGCACCACATCGACCGCCGCGTCGCGCAGATGGAGGCCGAGGGCACGCGGTTCCGCCCCGGCGTCGAGATCGGCGTCGACATCACGTGGGACGACCTGCGGGCGCGCTACGACGCCGTCGTGGTCGCGACCGGTGCGACGGTGCCGCGCGACCTGTCGGTGCCCGGGCGCGAGCTCGGCGGCATCCACTTCGCGATGGACTTCCTGCACCAGGCGAACGCGGTCGTGGCGGGGCACGAGGTGCCCGACCAGATCACGGCCACCGGCAAGCACGTCATCGTCATCGGTGGCGGCGACACGGGCTCGGACTGCCTCGGCACCTCGCTGCGCCAGGGCGCCGCGAGCGTCACGACGCTCGCGATCGGCAAGCAGCCGCCGCTCGAGCGGTCCGCGACCCAGCCGTGGCCGACCGACCCGATCGTGTTCGAGGTGTCCTCGTCCCACGAGGAGGGTGGCGAGCGCGAGTTCCTCGCGTCGACCGTCGCGTTCCTCGGCGACGAGAACGGGGCCGTGCGCGCGCTGCGCGTCGCGGAGACCGAGTACCTGCCCGACGGCCGTCGCGTGCCCAAGGAGGGCACCGAGCGCGAGATCCCCGCGGACCTCGTGCTCGTCGCGATGGGCTTCACCGGACCGGAGACGGCTGCCCTCACGACCCAGACGGGCGCGGACCTCACGGGGCGCGGCCTCGTGGCGCGCGGCGACGACTTCGCGTCGTCGCTGCCCGGGGTCTTCGTGGCCGGCGACGCCGGTCGTGGGCAGTCGTTGATCGTGTGGGCGATCGCCGAGGGGCGGGCGGCGGCGGCTTCCGTCGACGCCTACCTTCAGGGAGGGACCGAGCTGCCCGCGCCCGTGCGCGCGAACACCGTGTCCTTGCGCGCTTGACGTGCACCCCGACGTCGGATGTCCGGCGCCGGGACGATGAGCGGGGCATCCTAGGGAGGGGCACCCCGCGACGACCGGCTCCTGGCCGGTCGGAAGACTAGAGGCTGGAGATATGCGCAGAGCAAAGATCGTCTGCACCATCGGACCCGCGACCGAGTCGAAGGAGCAGCTCCGCGCGCTCGTCGACGCGGGCATGGACGTGGCGCGGATCAACCGCAGCCACGGCAGCGCCGAGGAGCACGCGGCCGTCTACCACGGCGTGCGCGAGGCCGCCGCCGAGTCGGGCCGCTCCGTGGCCGTCCTCGTCGACCTCCAGGGGCCGAAGATCCGTCTGGGCCGCTTCGCGGGCGACGAGAAGCACTGGCTCGAGGAGGGTGACACCTTCACGATCACGACCGAGGACGTCGTCGGGACCAAGGAGCTCGTCTCCACGACGCACAAGGGCCTGCCGGGCGACGCCCGCGTCGGCGACCCGATCCTCATCGACGACGGCAAGGTGCTCGTCCGCGTCACCGCCGTCGAGGGCCCGCGCGTCGTCACGCGCGTCGAGGTCGCCGGCCCGGTGTCGAACAACAAGGGCCTGAACCTCCCGGGTGTCGCGGTCTCCGTGCCGGCGCTCTCCGAGAAGGACCAGGACGACCTGCGCTGGGCCCTCGCGCTCGGCGCGGACATCATCGCGCTGTCGTTCGTGCGGTCCGCGAAGGACTTCGAGGACGTCAAGCGGATCATGGACGAGGAGGGCCGCACGGTCCCCGTCGTCGCGAAGATCGAGAAGCCGCAGGCCGTCGAGAACCTCGCGGAGATCGTCGACGCGTTCGACGGCGTCATGGTCGCCCGCGGCGACCTCGCGGTCGAGCTCCCGCTGGAGCAGGTGCCGCTCGTCCAGAAGCGCATCGTCGAGCTCGCGCGTCGCAACGCGAAGCCCGTCATCGTCGCCACGCAGGTGCTCGAGTCCATGACGAACTCGCCGCGCCCGACGCGCGCCGAGGCGTCCGACTGCGCCAACGCCGTCCTCGACGGCGCCGACGCGGTCATGCTCTCGGGCGAGACGAGCGTGGGCGAGTACCCGATCCTCACGGTCCAGACGATGGCCCGGATCATCGAGGCGACGGAGGAGGCGGGCCGCGAGCGCATCGCGCCGCTCGGCTCGACGCCGCACACCCGCGGTGGCGCCATCACGCGCGCGGCGGCCGAGATCGGCGAGATCCTCGGTGCGAAGTACCTCGCGACGTTCACGCAGTCGGGCGACTCGGCGCGCCGCATGTCGCGCCTGCGCTCGTCCATCCCGCTGCTCGCGTTCACGCCGCGCGAGCACGTGCGCAACGTCCTGTCGCTCACGTGGGGCACCCAGACGTACCAGGTGCCCGAGGTGGAGAACACCGACGCGATGGTCGGCCAGGTCGACACGACCCTGCAGGCCAACGGGCTCGCCGAGGTCGGCGACCTCGTGGTCGTCGTCTCCGGCGCCCCCGTGGGCCAGCCGGGCACGACGAACTCGATCCTCGTGCACAAGATCGGCGACCACTCCGACACCCGGAACTGACGTCCGGAGCTCTCACCGGAGCTGACGCCGCGCGCCCGCCACGGGCGCTCGTGCTGCCCGACGGCGGCGCCCCCTGCGCGGGGGCGCCGCCGTCGGTCGTCCTGCGGGCTCGGGAAAGCCCGCGACACGGCCCCCGGCGCGCCCCTACCCTCGCGGGATGCGAGCCGTGCCTGCGTCCCTGGACCCCGCGGTCGTGC
The DNA here is from genome assembly GCF_040595865.1 of Cellulosimicrobium sp. MI9406. Lineage (NCBI taxonomy): Bacteria > Bacillati > Actinomycetota > Actinomycetes > Micrococcales > Promicromonosporaceae > Cellulosimicrobium > Cellulosimicrobium sp. MI9406. The sequence continues at coordinate 49,435 of NZ_JALIZI010000002.1, read as the reverse complement.
GTCGGGTCGACGCGCGGCTGGACGCCGTCGTGCGCGACGAGGGCGTCGCGGTCCCGCTCGCGGTGGAGAGCGGCAGCCGCGCGTGGGGGTTCCCGTCGCCGGACTCGGACTACGACTGCCGCTTCGTGTACGTGCGCCCGGAGGCCGACTACCTCGACCCCTGGCCGCGGCGCGACGTCGTCGAGACGCCGCTCGACGCGGTGCTGGACGTCAACGGGTGGGACCTCGTCAAGGCCGTGCGGCTGCTCGTGCGCGGCAACGCGACGCTGCTGGAGTGGCTGCGCTCGCCGATCGTCTACCGCGGCGACCCCGCGTTCCGCGCGGACCTGCTCGCGCTCGCCGAGCGGGTCGTCGACCGCGACGCCGTGCGGCGCCACTACCTGCACGTCGCGCTCGGCCAGCGGGAGCGCTGGTGGACGGCGGGCGACGTGCCGCTCAAGAAGCTCTTCTACGTCCTGCGCCCGGCCGCGACGCTGCGCTGGCTGCGCGTGCGGCCGGACGCCGTCCCGCCCATGCGCCTCGCGTCGCTGCTGGACGAGGGCGAGGCACCGAGCGCGGTGGTGCAGGAGGCGTCCGGGCTCGTCGCGCTCAAGGCGGTCTCGCGCGAGATGGGCGCGGGCCCGGTCCCGGCCGTGCTCCGCCGGTTCGTCGACGACGAGCTCGCCGCCGCCATGACGGCCGCGACGGTGGCGGGGGCCGGGGCCCTGACGGCTCGCTCGGTGGCGGGGGAGTTCTTCCGGTCGGCGGTCGCGCGGTACGGCCCGGCGGGGTCGCGGTCGACGACGGCTGCGGGCGTGCCGGGCGCCGCGTCGGGGGAGTGGCGGTGACCGACGGGCGCGCGCCTCGCTCGAGCGAGCACGGCGGGTCGGCCCTACCCTCACGTGGGTGACCAGCGACCAGATCGAGGACGTCGACCAGGACCTGTACGCGGCGGCGAGCGACCCCGACGCCGACGGCGCGGCGGCCGCCGCGCGCGAGGCGACCTTCCGTGCGCTCGTCGCGCGCCGCGACGCGCGCGAGACCGCGGAGGCGGCCGCCACCGTGAGCGAGCGGGTCCAGCAGGTGGCGGAGGCCGCCGCACGCAGCGCGCAGGACGCGCTGACGTCCGCGACCGTCGCGCACTCCGCCGCTCTCCTCGGCGACGAGGCGATCGCCCGGCAGGCGGCGCGCGACGCGAGCGCCGCCGCCCGGGAGGCCGCGCGCGAGGCGGTCGTGCTGGACACGGCGCGGCCCGAGCTCTAGACGGCGTCGGTCCGTGCGCGCGGGCCCGTCGCCCGTCCGTGCCGTCCCGAGTCCCGCGGCGCCGCTCGTCCTCGCCCTCTACCCTGGGCCCAGCGCTCGGCGACCGCTCGGTGCTGACCATCCAGCCACCGGTCGACGGTGGGAGAGCGAGGTCCGTCGTGCCCCGAGCGCACCGGCGCGGGCGCTCCTCGGGGAGCGCGGTCCTTCCGGCCCTCCAGGAGCGGTACGACCTGATCGACGGGGTGCGGGTGTACTCCGTCGTCGCGGAGCCGGACCGGGCGGACCGCCCGGAGGGTCGGGCCGTACCTGCCGACGTGGTCCTCGTGCACGGGCTCGCGCTGTCGACCCGGTACCTGGAGCCGGGCGTCCGCCGGCTCGGGACGGACCGCCGCACCGCCGCCCTGGACCTGCCGGGCGTCGGGCGCAGCGGTCGTCCGCCGCACCTGCCGTCGATGGCCGAGATGGCGGACGTCGTGGCCCGCTGGATGGACGGGCTCGGCATGACGGGCGCGGACGTCGTCGGGCACTCGTTGGGCTGCCAGATCGTCAGTCACCTCGCCGCGGAGCGGCCCGACCTGGTCCGGCGGGTCGTCCTCGTCGGCCCCTCCCGGGACCCGGAGCACCCCCGGTGGTGGCAGAGCGCGTGGCGCCTGCTCCTCGACGGCCCGCGCGAGAGGTGGTCGCTGCTGCCGATCGCCGTCGTGGACTACCTGCGGGCCGGTCCGGTCGCGGCGGTGCGGGCTCTGAAGCAGGCGCGCCGCGCCGAGGTCAGCCACCTGGTGCAGAGCATCACGCAGCCCGTCCTCGTGGTCGTCGGGGACCGCGACCCGCTCGTCTCGGGGACGTGGGCCCGCCGCCTCGTCGACGCGCTGCCCGACGGGCGGCTCGTCACGGTCCCGGGGGCTCCGCACGGGCTGCCGTACTCCAGCGTCGAGTCCTTCGTCGCGACGACGCGGGAGTTCCTCGACCGCGACGAGCCGTGACGTCGAGCACCGTACGCCTGCCGAGATGAGGGGTGCCCCGGGTGGGATTCGAACCCACACTGGATCGGGTTTGAGCCGAACGCCTCTGCCGGTTGGGCTACCGGGGCCGCGCGCGGAGGTGTCCAGCCGGGCTCCGCCGCGCGGGCACCATCGAACCACACGCGCGCGCCTTCACGAGAATCACACTCCTCGGAGGGTGAAACGCGGGGGCGGCACCCGGTGCGGCGCACTACGATGAGTCCCGTGAGTGACCAGACAGCGCAGCCCGAGGACAAGCAGCCGCTCGACCTGCCCCCGATGATCGAGCCCGAGCCCGCCGCCACCCCCGCCCCGTCGGGTCGCGCCGCGCGCCGCGCCGTCGTCGCGGAGGACGAGGCCCTGATCCGTCTCGACGTCGTCGAGACGCTGCGGGACGCCGGTTTCGACGTCGTCGGTGAGGCCGGCGACGGTGCGACGGCGGTGAAGCTGGCGCTCGAGCTCAAGCCTGACGTCGTGGTCATGGACGTGAAGATGCCCGAGCTCGACGGCATCTCCGCGGCGGAGCAGATCGGCAAGGCGCACGCCGCCCCGGTCGTCCTGCTGACGGCGTTCTCGCAGGCGGAGCTCGTCGAGCGGGCCCGCGACGCCGGCGCCATGGCGTACGTCGTCAAGCCGTTCACCCCGGCGGACCTGCTGCCTGCGGTCGAGATCGCGATCTCGCGCTACTCGCAGATCTCGGCCCTCGAGTCCGAGGTGGCCGACCTCGCGGAGCGCTTCGAGACGCGCAAGCGCGTCGACCGCGCGAAGGGCCTGCTCATGACGAAGATGGGCCTGTCGGAGCCGGAGTCGTTCCGCTGGATCCAGAAGACGTCGATGGACCGCCGCCTCACGATGCGCGAGGTCGCGGACGCCGTCATCGAGCAGGTCGGCGGCGCCTGAGCCGCCCGCCGCGCCCGCGCCGCGCGGGGGTCCTGATCAGGACCTTTGTCACGGGGCTCCGGGCGGGCTATCGTCTTGGACTGGCGTCCAGCAGTTCCGGGGCGGTGAACACGGTCGCCACGTAGTGCTCATGTCGACGGCCGACGGTGCTGTCCGAGCGACGTGGACCTTCTCACGCCCCACGTCCCTCGGTGCCGCCGCCGGTCCCACGGTGCGAACGAGGAGGAGCGCAGTGCGCCCAGCAGTGGAGGTCAGGCCCGCGGTCGGTGACGACCTGCCGGGGATCGCTGTGCTGTGCTCGGAGGCACGCCGCGAGTCGGCGTCCGGGGCGCAGATCTGCGCACCCGACGAGGACCGCCTGGTCCGGCACCTGTCGGTGCTGCTCACCCTGCCCGGCGGCAACGTGCTCGTCGCCCTGCACGACGGCCGCCCCGTCGGGTTCGTCCTGGCCCGCGTGCTCGACCCGCACCTGTTCGCGGACGAGCCGAGCCTGTACGTCGAGGCGGTGTACGTGGGGGAGGACGCCCGGCGCCGCGGCGTGGGCCACGCGCTCCTCAGCGCGACGGCCGAGCTCGCCGCGTCGTCCGGCGCGACGCACGTCTACTCCGTGCCCATCCCCGGTTCCCGCGGCGTGCAGCGCTTCCTCGCGCGACTGGGCTTCGGCCCCGTGGCCGGGCACCGCGTCGTCTCGACGGCGGTCCTGCAGCGCCGGCTCGCGGCCGACCTCACCCCTGCCCGCCGGGGCACGCGCTCGCTCGAGGACCTCATCGCGCGCCGTCGGCGCGCCCGCACCGAGACGATGTCGGGGCCGGTCGACCTGCGCGAGTTCCAGGCCGAGTACAACAGCCGCGCGGGCGTGGTGACGCCGGCCGACACGCGCGAGACCCTGCCCGGCTGAGCCGGGCTCCCGCGCCCTGCGACCGGCGTCGCCCCGGTCAGCCCTGCGCGAGGATCATGCACGTGAGGCGCGCCGTGCACACGCGGCGCCCCTCGTCGTCGGACACGACGATCTCGTAGCTCGCCGTCGTGCGCCCGCGGTGCACCGCGACCGCCTCGCCGTGCACCCAGCCGTCGCGCACCCCCCGGTGGTGCGTCGCGTTCACCTCGATGCCCACGGCCGCGCGCCCGGGCCCGCCGTGCAGCTGCGCGGCGATGGATCCCAGCGTCTCGGCGAGGACGACGGACGCGCCCCCGTGCAGCAGCCCCGCGGGCTGCGTGTTGCCCGCCACGGGCATGCGTGCGGTGACGCGGTCGGCCCCCACCTCGCCCAGCTCGATGCCCATGCGCTCGATGAGCGTCCCCTCCGTGCGCAGGCCCATCGCCTCGTAGGCGTGGCGCGGGGCGTCGGGTGTCGACGGGGTGACGGGGGTCGGCGTCCCGGTCGGGGCGGCGTTCTGGTCGGAACCGTGCGTGTGGGTCATGGGCGATAGGTTGGCACCCGTGACGACCTCCGCGCGACCTCGCCTCCTGCTCATCGACGGACACTCCATGGCCTACCGCGCGTTCTTCGCGCTCCCGGCGGAGAACTTCTCGACGACCACGGGGCAGCACACGAACGCGGTCTACGGGTTCACCTCGATGCTCATCAACCTCCTGCGGGACGAGGAGCCCACGCACGTCGCCGTCGCGTTCGACGCCGGGCGACAGTCCTTCCGCACCGAGATCCTGCCCAGCTACAAGGGCACGCGGGAGTCGACCCCCGAGCCGTTCCGCGGCCAGGTGCCGCTCATCAAGGAGATCCTGGAGACGCTGCACATCCCGACGCTCGAGCGCGAGGGCTACGAGGCCGACGACATCTTCGCGACCCTCGCGACGCAGGGCGCCGCGGCAGGCATGGAGGTGCTCGTCTGCTCGGGGGACCGGGACTCGTTCCAGCTCGTCGGCCCGGACGTCACGGTGCTCTACCCGAAGAAGGGCGTCTCGGAGCTCGCGCGCATGGACAGCGCCGCCGTTGTCGAGAAGTACGGCGTGCCGCCCGAGCGCTACCCGGACCTCGCCGCCCTCGTCGGCGAGACGTCCGACAACCTGCCGGGCATCCCCGGCGTCGGCCCCAAGACGGCCGCCAAGTGGATCACGGCGTACGGCGACCTCGACGGCCTGCTGGACCACGCGGACGAGATCAAGGGCAAGGCGGGGGAGAACCTGCGGGCGCACCTCGACCAGGTCCGCCTCAACCGGCAGCTCAACGCGCTCCTGCGCGACCTCGAGCTGCCCGTCGGCCCCGACGACCTCGCGACCCGTCCCTGGGACCGCGAGGCCGCCCACCGGGTCCTCGACGCCCTCGAGTTCCGCGCCCTGCGCGACCGGCTCTTCGCGATCGCCCCCGAGGGCGAGGTCGAGGCGGAGGCGGGGTTCGACGTCGCGCTCGCCGACGTCCTGCCGGGCGGCCTGGGCGCCTGGCTGGCCGAGCACGGTACGCGCCCGCTGGGCGTCGAGGTGGCCGGCAAGGCCGTGCCGGGCGGCGGGGACGCGTGGGGCCTCGCGGTGTCCGACGACGCCGGGGCGGCCGTCGCGCTCGAGCTCGCCGACGTCGCGGGTGCCGACGACGAGGCGCTCGCCGCGTGGCTCGCCGACCCGGAGCGACCCAAGGTCGTGCACGGCGCGAAGTCGGCCTGGCATGAGCTCGCGGCGCGCGGCTACGACCTCGCGGGCGTCACGTTCGACACCGAGCTCGCCGCGTACCTGTGCCACCCCGACCAGCGGGGCTACGACCTGGGCGACCTCGTCGTGCGGCACCTGCACCGCGAGCTCCGCCCGGACACGGAGGCGGGCAACGACGCGCAGGGCGCGCTCGACCTCTCGCTCGACGGCAGCGGCGAGCAGGGGCGCGACGCGGTGCGCGCGCTCGCCGTCGCCCAGCTCGGCGAGGTCCTCGCGGGCGAGCTCGAGGACCGGGGGGCCACGACGCTCCTCGCCGACCTCGAGCTGCCGCTGTCCCAGGTGCTCGCGCGCATGGAGCAGCGCGGCATCTCGGCGGACGTCACGTACCTGCGCGAGCTCGAGCAGCACTTCGGCGACCTCGTCGCGACAGCCGCGTCGGAGGCGTACGCCGTCATTGGGCGCGAGGTGAACCTGGGCTCCCCGAAGCAGCTCCAGGAGGTGCTGTTCGACCAGCTCGGGATGCCCAAGACGAAGAAGATCAAGACGGGCTACACGACCGACGCGTCGGCGCTCGCGGACCTCTTCGTCAAGACGCAGCACCCGTTCCTCGAGCACCTGCTCGCCCACCGCGACGCGTCGCGGCTGCGCCAGACGGTCGAGGGGCTGCTGAAGTCCGTCGCCGACGACGGCCGCATCCACACGACGTTCCAGCAGACGATCGCGGCGACGGGCCGGCTCAGCTCGACCGACCCGAACCTCCAGAACATCCCGATCCGCACCGAGGCGGGCCGACGCATCCGGCGCGCGTTCGTCGTCGGTGAGGGCTACGAGACGCTCATGACGGCCGACTACAGCCAGATCGAGATGCGCATCATGGCGCACCTCTCGGGTGACGAGGGCCTCATCGAGGCGTTCCGGTCCGGGGAGGACCTGCACTCCTACGTCGGGTCGCGCGTGTTCGAGGTCCCGGCGGCCGAGGTCACGCCCGCGATGCGCTCGAAGATCAAGGCGATGTCGTACGGCCTCGCGTACGGGCTGTCGGCGTTCGGGCTCTCGCAGCAGCTCACCATCGAGGTGGGCGAGGCCCAGAAGCTCATGGACGACTACTTCGAGCGCTTCGGCGGCGTGCGCGACTACCTCACGGGCGTCGTCGACGAGGCGCGGGCCACGGGCTACACGGCGACCATCCTCGGGCGCCGCCGGTACCTGCCCGACCTCACGAGCGACAACCGGCAGCGCCGCCAGATGGCGGAGCGCATGGCCCTCAACGCGCCGATCCAGGGCAGCGCGGCCGACATCATCAAGGTCGCGATGCTCAACGTGCAGCGCGCGATCGACGAGCGCGGGCTGCGCTCACGGCTGCTCCTCCAGGTGCACGACGAGCTCGTGGTCGAGGTGGCCCCGGGCGAGCGCGACGCCGTCGAGGAGGTGCTGCGCACGCAGATGGGTGCGGCGGCGGACCTCGACGTGCCGCTCGACGTCTCGGTCGGCGTCGGTGCCACGTGGCACGAGGCGGGTCACTGACCCGGGCGCGTCAGCCCGGGAGGCGCGTGCGGAAGATCGCCGTCCCGGGCAGGTAGGCGCCGCGCACCGGTCCCCAGCCGCCCCACACCTCGGTGTTGTCGGCGGGCCACTCGGGCTCGACGACGTCGCGCAGCTCCAGCCCGGCGGCGACCACCTCGCGCACGTGGTCGCCCAGGGTGCGGTGGTACTCGGCGTAGACGACACGGCCGGCGGCGTCGGTCTCGACGTAGGGCCGGCGGTCGAAGTAGGACCGGTTCGCGGTCAGCCCGTGGTCGCTCGGGTCGTCGGGGAACGCCCACCGGGTCGGGTGCGTGACCGAGAACGTCCACGTGCCGCCGGGCCGCAGCACGCGTGCGACCTCGCGGTGGACGGCCGCCGCGTCGGGCACGAACGGGATCGCACCGAACGAGGTGAACGCGACGTCGAACGTGGCGTCGGCGAACGGGAGCCGGCGCGCGTCGGCCTGGACGGCCGGGACGCGCACGCCCGTCGCCCGGTCCAGCGCCGCCCCGGCGGCGAGCATGCCGCCGGACACGTCCGTCGCGACGACCTCCGCCCCCTGCGTCACGAGCCAGCGCGAGCACTGCGCCGCGCCCGCGCCGACCTCGAGCACCCGGCGTCCCGCGACGTCGCCGAGCAGACGCGCGTCCCGCTCGCGCAGGCCCTCCGGGCACCAGCAGAAGTCCGCCGCGCCGAGGAAGGCCCCGTGCTCGTGGAGGTACTCCTGCGCGTTGGCGTCCCACCACCCGCGGCCGGCGCGGCCGCCCTCGGTCGCGGGCACGTCGCGGTAGCCGGCGTCGGCGGTCGGACCGGGGGCCGCGCCGGAGGGCGCGACGACGGGCGGCTCGGGCGAGGAGGGCACGCTCATGCCTCCCATTCTCCCGGTCTCCGCCGCACGGCCCGTCCGGTCGGGACCTTGGTCGTCGGCGTGCCCGCGGACCGGGACGGGCGGTGACCCGTCGCGCAGGGGTGGCTAGGGTTGAGGGCGACGCGGTGCCGCGGAGGTCGGCACCTCCGTCGACGCCCGGCATGCGCGCGAGGCCGCGCGACGCGACGACGAGACGGAGGAACAGGTGCGCATCGGACTTCTCACCGGCGGGGGCGACTGCCCCGGGCTGAACGCGGCGATCCGGGCCGTGGTCAAGCAGGGGACGGGGGAGTACGGGCACACCATCATCGGCTTCCGCAACGGCTGGCGCGGCGTCGTCGACGGCGACGTCCACCCGCTCGGCCGCCAGGACATCCGGAACGTCCTGCCCGTGGGCGGCACGCTGCTCGGCACGGCGCGGTTCCACCCGCGCGAGGAGGACGGCAGCATGGACGCCGTGCTCGCGACGGTCGAGGCCGAGCACCTCGACGCGCTGATCTGCATCGGCGGCGACGGCACGCTGCACGCGGCGAGCCGTGTCGCGGAGGCGGGCGTGAAGATCGTCGCCATCCCCAAGACGATCGACAACGACGTCGAGGGGACGGACCTGTCGATCGGGTTCCACACCGCCGTGAACATCGCGACGGAGGCGCTCGACCGCGTGCACACGACTGCGGAGAGCCACAACCGCGTCATGGTGGTCGAGGTCATGGGCCGCCACGCCGGCTGGATCGCGGTCAACGCGGGCATCGCCGGCGGCGCCGAGGTCGTGCTCGCGCCGGAGCAGCCGTTCGACATCGACCAGGTCGTGAAGTTCCTCCGCCACCGGCACCGCGCGCACGCGAACTTCTCGATCGTCGTCGTGGCCGAGGGCGCCGTGCCGCGCGAGGGGTCGTCGATGGAGTTCACGCAGCAGCTCGGTCGGTTCGGCGAGATCGTCGCCGGCTCGATCGGGGAGCGCGTGAGCGCCGAGATCGCGGAGCGCACCGGGTTCGACACCCGGCTCACGGTGCTCGGGCACGTGCAGCGCGGGGGCGAGCCCACGCCGACCGACCGGATCCTCGGCAGCCGCTTCGGCGTCGCGGCCGTGGACGCCGTGAGCGCGGGGACGTCGGGCGTCATGACGGCGCTGCGGGGCGAGCGGGTCGAGCTCGTGCCGCTCGCGGAGGTCGCGGGCCGGCCGAAGCGGGTCCCGGAGGAGCTGCTGCGGGTCGCCCGCGTGCTCGCGTGACGCGGATCCGGTAGTCGGGACGCCCCGGCGGGGCGCGCGAGACGCGTTGACCGCCGGGGTGACACCCGGATAAGGTGGACGGCGGTGCGCTGCGCCTGCCTTCATCCCGAGCCACGACGTCGACCACGACGCCGGAGCGTCCGGGGGCGTCGGCGGGAGACGCGCCGAAAACCCTACCCGCTCGACTACACCTGTCCGCATCGGAGCATCGAACTCAATGACCATCTCTACCCCCGCGAAGTCCGCACCCCAGGTTGCCGTCAACGACATCGGCACCGAGGAGGACTTCCTCGCCGCCGTTGACGCGACCATCAAGTACTTCAACGACGGCGACATCGTCGAAGGCACGATCGTCAAGGTGGACCGCGACGAGGTCCTCCTCGACATCGGCTACAAGACCGAGGGCGTCATCCCCTCCCGCGAGCTGTCCATCAAGCACGACGTGGACCCCGGTGAGGTCGTCAACGTCGGCGACGCGGTCGAGGCCCTCGTCCTCCAGAAGGAGGACAAGGAAGGCCGTCTGATCCTGTCCAAGAAGCGCGCCCAGTACGAGCGCGCCTGGGGCACGATCGAGAAGATCAAGGAGGAGGACGGCGTCGTCACCGGCACCGTCATCGAGGTCGTCAAGGGTGGTCTCATCCTCGACATCGGCCTCCGTGGCTTCCTCCCGGCCTCCCTGGTGGAGATGCGTCGCGTCCGCGACCTCCAGCCGTACGTCGGCAAGGAGATCGAGGCGAAGATCATCGAGCTCGACAAGAACCGCAACAACGTCGTCCTCTCGCGCCGTGCCTGGCTCGAGCAGACGCAGTCCGAGGTCCGCTCCACCTTCCTGCAGACCCTGCAGAAGGGCCAGGTGCGCCCCGGTGTCGTCTCCTCGATCGTCAACTTCGGTGCGTTCGTGGACCTCGGCGGCGTCGACGGCCTCGTGCACGTCTCCGAGCTGTCCTGGAAGCACATCGACCACCCGTCCGAGGTCGTCGAGGTCGGCCAGGAGGTCACGGTCGAGGTCCTGGACGTCGACTTCGACCGCGAGCGCGTCTCGCTGTCGCTGAAGGCGACGCAGGAGGACCCGTGGCAGACGTTCGCCCGGACCCACGCGATCGGTCAGGTCGTCCCGGGCAAGGTCACCAAGCTCGTCCCGTTCGGTGCGTTCGTGCGCGTCGAGGACGGCATCGAGGGTCTCGTGCACATCTCGGAGCTGGCCGTGCGCCACGTCGAGCTGCCGGAGCAGGTTGTCAACGTCGGTGACGAGGTCTTCGTCAAGGTCATCGACATCGACCTCGAGCGCCGCCGCATCTCGCTGTCGCTCAAGCAGGCCAACGAGGGCGTGGACCCGGAGTCGGACGACTTCGACCCCGCGCTCTACGGCATGGCCGCCGAGTACGACGAGCAGGGGAACTACAAGTACCCCGAGGGCTTCGACCCGGAGACCAACGAGTGGCTCGAGGGCTTCGAGGCGCAGCGCGAGGCGTGGGAGGCGGAGTACGCCAAGGCGCACGAGCGCTGGGAGGCGCACCGCAAGCAGGTCGCCGAGGCGGTCAAGGCCGACTACGACGCCGCGTCGGGCGAGACCACGAGCTCTTCGAGCTCGTCGTCCTCCAGCACGTCCTACTCGTCGGCCCCGGCCGCCGAGGCGACGGGCACGCTCGCGTCGGACGAGGCGCTCGCCGCGCTCCGCGAGAAGCTCACGGGCAACTGACCCGGCCGGCGGACCCGCGCGGGACGCCACGCTGAGCAGACGAAGGCCCGCCACCCCTGGGGGTGGCGGGCCTTCGCCATGTCCGGCACGTGCCGGGGCACTCACGGCGCCGACCAGGTGGTCCTGGTCCGTCAGCGGCCGCGGACGAGCCGGGACCGCCTGGTCGACGGCCCGGGGCGGCCTGCTCGGCGGTCGGGCCGTCAGGCGGTCGCGGGCGCCGGCTCGGGGGCAGTGGCAGCGGCCAGGTCGGTGCCCGACGACGCGGGCGAGTCGGCGAACTGCGTCCGGTAGAGCGTGGCGTAGCGCCCGCCACGTGCCAGGAGCTCGGTGTGCGTGCCCGTCTCGACGACCCGGCCGGCGTCGAGCACGACGATGAGGTCGGCCTCGCGGACGGTGGAGAGCCGGTGCGCGATGACGAGCGACGTCCGCCCGCGCAGCGCCTCGGCGAGCGCGGCCTGGACCGCCGCCTCGGAGTCCGAGTCGAGGTGCGCCGTCGCCTCGTCGAGGACGACGAGCTGAGGGGCCTTGAGGAACACCCGGGCGATCGCGAGGCGCTGCCGCTCGCCGCCGGACATCCGGTAGCCGCGGTCGCCCACGACGGTGTCCATGCCGGACGGCAGGGCAGCCACGACGTCCCACACGTGCGCGCGCCGCAGCGCGGACTCGAGCTCGGCGTCGGTCGCCTCCGGCTTGGCGTACCGCAGGTTCTCCGCGATCGAGTCGTGGAACAGGTGCGCCTCCTGCGTGACCACGCCGACGGCGTCGTGCAGGCTCTCCTGCGTGACGTCGCGCAGGTCGCGACCGGCGATCCGGACGTGGCCGGCGCTCGGGTCGTACATGCGCGTCACGAGCTGCGACACGGTGGTCTTGCCCGCGCCGGACGACCCGACGAGCGCGACCATCGCGCCCGCGGGCACGGAGAACGAGACGTCGTGGAGCGTGTCGGTGGTCGGGTCGGTGCCCTCGACGGCCACGGACTCGAGCGACGCGAGGGAGACCTCGGCCGCGCTCGGGTAGCGGAAGGTCACGCCGTCGAGCTCGAGGCTCGCGCCCTCGCGCGCGACGTCCGCGGCGAGGTCGTCGGCGTCGGGGGCGTCCGTGACGGTGGGCTCGAGGTCGAGCACCTCGAGCACGCGCTCAAAGCTGACGAGGGCCGTCATGACGTCGACCTGGACGTTCGACATCGCCGTCAGCGGGCCGTAGAGACGGCCCAGGTAGGCGGTGAGCGCGACGACCGTGCCGACGGTCAGCGAGCCCGAGATGGCCATGACGCCACCGAGGCCGTAGACGATCGCGACGGCGACGGACGCGACGACCGTGAGCCCGACGCGGAACACTGTCCCGTACATGGCCTGGCGGACCCCGATGTCGCGGACCCGGCGCGCCTGAGCGGCGAACCGCGATGACTCGCGGTCCGGGTCGCCGAACACCTTGACGAGGTGGGCGCCCGCCACGTTGAAGCGCTCGTTCATCGTCTGCGCCGCCTCGGCGTTGAGCTCGTAGCTCTCCCGCGTGATCGCGGCGAGGCGCTTGCCGACCCAGCGGGCGGGCAGGACGAACGCGGGCAGGAGGGTGAGCGCGAGGAGCGTGAGCTGCCACGACATCGAGAGCATCGCGGCGAGCACGAACACGACGGTGAGCAGGTTGGAGAACACGTTCGACAGGGTCGACGTGAACGCCTGCTGGGCGCCGAGGACGTCGCCGTTGAGGCGCTGGACGAGCGCACCGGTGCGCGTCCGGCTGAAGAAGGCGAGCGGCATGCGCTGGACGTGGTCGAAGACCGCGGTGCGCAGGTCGACGATGAGCCCCTCGCCGATGCGGGAGGAGAACCAGCGCTGCGCGACGCCGAGCGCGCCGGAGAGCACGGCGAGGCCGGCGGCGACCGCCGAGAGCGCGACGACGAGGCCGACGTCGCCGGCGGTGATGCCGTCGTCGATGATGCGCTGGAAGAGGAGCGGGGTGACGGCACCGGCGGCGGCGTCGACGGAGATGAGCACGAGGAACGCGGCGAGCTGGCGCCGGTAGGGCCGGGCGAACGTGAGCACCCGGCGGATCGTGCCGCGGTGCAGCCGTCGGGAGGTGACGGAGGCGTCCTGGCGGAACGAGCGCATGCCGCGCCCGCCGCCGGCGCCGGGGAGGGATGAGGGGAAGGACATGGGGCCTCCTGGGTGGGGGAGGGGCGCGTCGTCCGCGGCGGCGGTGGCCGTCCGGCGGGCGCGGTCCGAGGATCGCTCGCGCGACAACGATAGTGAGTTTAACTCACAATGAGCCGATACCACAAGTGGGCCCGGTCCCGGTACGCTCGGCCTCGTGACGACCGACGCGAGCCAGCCTGCCACGCCGGGCGCAGCCCCGGGTGGCCGAGCCACCTCCGCCGACGAGGCGGGGGAGTTCCTCGCGCTCCTGCACGCCGCGCTGCGCAGCGTGCGCCGCGAGGCGAGCGAGCGGCTCGAGCCCGCGGGCACGACGCCCGGCCAGTTCCGGATGCTGCGCTTCCTCTCCCGCTGCGACGGCCCGTGCCGGCTCGGCGCGGTGGCGTCGGCGCTCGACGTCGCGCCGCGCTCGGTCACCTCGAAGGTCGACGACGCCGAGCAGGCCGGTCTCGTGCGCCGCACTCCCGACCCGCAGGACCGTCGCGCCACGCTCGTCGAGCTGACGCCGCGCGGGCGCGAGGTCGTCGAGCAGGTCGGGGCGGAGAGGTCGTCGAGCGCGGGCACCCTGCTGGCCCGCCTGGACGCGCGCGAGCGCGCCGAGCTGCTCCGGCTGCTGCGCGCGGTCGCGGGCGAGCGGCCCGACGACGGCGAAGCGGCCGAGGGCTCCCCGGGGGCGATCTCCTCCCGCTGAGCGCCGGCTGGTCGAGGGGCGCCCCGCGCCCCGACGCGGGGCGGTGCGCCGACTGGCAGGATGGGACGCATGTTTCGCATCGGCCTGACCGGAGGAATAGCGGCGGGGAAGTCCGTCGCGCTCGCCCGCTTCGCCGAGCTGGGCGCGGTGGTCGTCGACTACGACGCCCTCGCGCGCGACGCCGTCGCGCCCGGCACCGTCGGCCTCGACGAGGTCGTCGAGGCCTTCGGCCCCGGGGTGCTCGGGGAGGACGGCGCGCTCGACCGGCCCGCGCTCGGACGCGTGGTGTTCGGGGACGACGTCGCGCGCGAGCGGCTCAACGCGATCGTCCACCCCGAGGTGCGCCGGCTCGCCGCCGAGCGCGAGGCCGCGGCCGGTGCGGCCGACCCGCGGGCCGTCGTCGTGCACGACATCCCGCTCCTCGTCGAAACGGGCGACCCGGCGCGGTTCCACTGCGTCGTGGTCGTGCACACGCCCGAGGACGTCCGGGTGGACCGCCTCGTGACGTCGCGGGGGCTGAGCGAGGACGAGGCGCGCGCGCGGCTCGCCGCGCAGGCCGACGACGCGGCGCGCCTCGCGGCCGCGGACGTCACCCTCGACGGCTCGGGCGAGCCCGGCGCGCTGCGCGCGCAGGTCGACGCGCTCTGGGCGCGCGTGCGCGCGGAGGTCGACGCGGAGGCGCTCGCGGAGCTCGAGGAGCGCGAGGCGTGACGGTCGTGGTGAGCGGCTTCGAGCCCTTCGGCGGCGACGCGACGAACCCCTCGTGGGAGACCGCCCAGCTCCTCGCGGAGCGCGCCGAGGAGCTCGTGGGGGACCGCGTCGTCGCCGTCCGGCTCCCCGTGACGTTCGCCGGGGCGTGGCCCGCGCTCGACGCCGTCGTCCGGGAGCACGACCCGGAGGTCGTCGTGGCGCTGGGGCTCGCGGGCGGCGCCGGGCGCGTGCGCCTCGAGCGCGTGGCCGTCAACGTGCGCGACGCCCGGATCCCCGACAACGCCGGGGCGCAGCCGGTCGACGTGCCCGTCGTGCCGGGGGCGCCCGTCGGGCACTGGTCCACGCTCCCGCTCAAGGCGTCGCTCGTCGCCGTCCGGGAGGCCGGCGTCCCCGTGGAGGTCTCCGGGACGGCCGGCACCTACGTGTGCAACGACGTGTTCTACGCCCTCATGCACCACTGGGGCTCCGTGCCGGGCCGCCGTGCGGGCTTCGTGCACGTGCCCGACGCCGGCGCGGTGCCCGTCGAGGGCCAGGTGACCGCCGTCGCGGCCGTCGTGCGGCAGGCGCTCCTCGGCGCCCCCGAGCCGCGGGTCGCCGCGGGCACCGAGAGCTGAGCGGGCGCCCGGGGGCAGGCAGGTCGCCCTGCCGGCCCCCGGGCGCCGCGGACCGTCAGCCCGCCGCGCGGCGACGGGCGACGACCACGAGCAGGGCCGCGCCCCCGGCGAGCAGGAGCGCCGCCACCACGGCGAGCACGACGACCGAGGAACCGGTCGAGGCCAGCCCGCCCCCCGGCGTCGGCTCGCTGCTGGGGGGCGCCGACGGCATCGGGTCCGTGCTCGCCACGGGCGTCGCCTCCGGAGCGGGCGTGCTCTTCGCGGCGGGCTCGCCGGACACCTCGGCGCCGGGCGTCTGGGTGGTCGTCGAAGGCGTCGTCGTCTCGGTGCCACCCGGGGTCGGAGTCTCGGGAGTCTGCTCCGGCTTCGGCTCCGGCTCCGCGGCGACCGGGACCAGCTCGCACGGGCCCGCGAACGGGTAGTTGTGGTGCTCGATGCCGGCCCCTCCGGTGTACGCGACCGCGCCGTTCGCGAGGACGCGCCCGTTCGTCGACGTGGACACCGTGAGCGTCGCGTCGGCGCGCGGGACGACGATCGTGCCGGGGAACTGGTCGTTCGTGCCGAGCGCGACCTGCGTCGCGTCCGGGAATGCCCAGAGGAAGTGGGACGACAGGTACTGCGTCGCCTGGTAGAGGCGCACGCCGTCGTACGCGACGTACGCGAGGGACGGGATGCGCACCGTGGACCCGCTGACGCTGAGCAGCACCGGCCCGGTGCCCGTGACGTGCAGCTCGCGGAGCGATGCGGCACCCTCTGCCGTGAGCGCGTACCGCGCGCCCGCCTCGACGGTCAGGACGCCGTTCTCGGGGGCGACCTGCTCGGCGCCGTCGGTGGCGTCGGCGGCGATGCCGGCGACGAGCGCGGGGAGCTCGTCGTAGGGCGCGAGCGCCGCGTCCCGGCCGACGCCCTGGCGCACGGACCCGTGCGTGCCGAGCGCGTTCGCGCTCTCGGTGCTCGGCGCCGAGCCGGTGATCGCGCCGCCCACCACGACGTTGCCGCCGCGCGACGCGTGGAACCCGACCTGCGTGTTCCGCGCGGTGGCGAGGTCACCGCCGACGACGAGCATGTCGGTCCCGCCCGCGGGGGTGATCGCGGACCCGCCGCCGCCCGCGGTCCCGACGTTGAGGGAGCCGGCCCCCGTGAGGTCGGCGTCCTTGCCGACCACGACGCGGCCCTCGAGCTCGGTCGCGGTCGCGACGGTGAGCCCGCCGCCCGCCCAGATGCCGACGCCCGCGTCCTCCACCGCGGTGAGCTCGTACACGCCGACGGGGCGGGTCGTGGCGTCCGCGGAGCAGACGTCGTCGGCGTCGACGACGGGCGTCGCGCTCGCGGGCGCGACGAAGCCGGCGGACAGGACCAGGGTGGTGAGGGCGATCAGGGGGATTCCGCGGGGGCGCGCGGGGTGCAGGTGCATGAGGGCTCCAGGTCGAGGGGTCGTTGACGGTGCTGACGAGAGCTGCGTGCAGGCCTCCACGCCCGTGGCCGGCCGGTCACCGGAGCTCCACGGGCGTCGGGGAGCGGGCAGGTCGAGGGAACCCTAGGGGTTCGGCACCACGCCTTCCAAATTGCGCGCGGGTGAACTCGGGTGTATACGGTGCGCAGCCCGTCGAGCGCTCCCGCGAACGATGTGGGTGGCTGGACGTACCGTGGTCACATGCGTCCCGTGACCGATCTCCAGCGCGCCACCGCTCCGTTCGAGGTCATCTCCGAGTACCAGCCGTCGGGCGACCAGCCCACGGCCATCGCGGACCTCTCGCAGCGCGTCCGCGCGGGCGAGAAGGACGTCGTGCTGCTCGGCGCCACCGGTACGGGAAAGTCCGCCACGACGGCCTGGCTGATCGAGGAGCTGCAGCGCCCGACGCTCGTCATGGCTCCCAACAAGACGCTCGCCGCGCAGCTCGCCACGGAGTTCCGCGAGCTGCTGCCGAACAACGCGGTCGAGTACTTCGTCTCGTACTACGACTACTACCAGCCCGAGGCGTACATCGCGCAGACGGACACCTACATCGAGAAGGACTCGTCCATCAACGACGAGGTGGAGCGGCTGCGCCACTCCGCGACGAGCTCGCTTCTGACGCGCCGGGACGTCGTCGTCGTGGCGTCCGTGTCGTGCATCTACGGCCTGGGCACTCCGCAGGAGTACGTCGACCGGATGGTGCGCCTCGACGTCGGGATGCAGGTGGAGCGTGACGACCTGCTGCGGCAGTTCGTCACGATGCAGTACACGCGCAACGACATGGCGTTCACGCGCGGCACGTTCCGCGTGCGCGGCGACACGGTCGAGATCATCCCGGTCTACGAGGAGCTCGCGGTCCGTATCGAGTTCTTCGGCGACGAGATCGAGAGCATCCAGACGCTGCACCCCCTCACGGGGGAGGTCATCCGCTCCGAGCCGAGCATCCACGTTTTCCCGGCGACGCACTACGTCGCCGGCCCGGAGCGCATGGAGCGCGCGATCTCCTCGATCGAGGCCGAGCTCACGGAGCGGCTCGACGAGCTCGAGCGGCAGAACAAGCTGCTCGAGGCGCAGCGGCTGCGCATGCGCACCACCTACGACATCGAGATGATGCGCCAGATCGGCACGTGCTCCGGGATCGAGAACTACTCCCGGCACATCGACGGCCGCGAGGCGGGGTCGCCCCCGAACACCCTGCTCGACTACTTCCCGGAGGACTTCCTCCTCGTCATCGACGAGTCGCACGTGACCGTGCCGCAGATCGGCGCGATGTTCGAGGGGGACATGTCGCGCAAGCGCAGCCTGGTGGACCACGGGTTCCGCCTGCCGAGCGCGATGGACAACCGCCCGCTGCGGTGGGAGGAGTTCGTCGAGCGCATCGGCCAGACCGTGTACCTGTCGGCCACGCCGGGCGACTACGAGCTCTCGATGGCGGACGGCGTGGTCGAGCAGATCATCCGCCCCACGGGCCTCGTCGACCCCGAGGTGATCGTCAAGCCGACCACCGGCCAGATCGACGACCTCCTGCACGAGATCCGCGAGCGGGTCGACCGTGACGAGCGCGTGCTGGTCACGACGCTCACCAAGAAGATGGCCGAGGACCTCACGGACTACCTGCTCGAGAAGGACGTCCGGGTCCGCTACCTCCACTCCGAGGTCGACACGCTGCGCCGCGTCGAGCTGCTGCGCGAGCTGCGCCTCGGCGAGTACGACGTCCTCGTCGGCATCAACCTGCTGCGCGAGGGCCTCGACCTGCCCGAGGTCTCGCTCGTCGCGATCCTCGACGCCGACAAGGAGGGCTTCCTGCGCTCGCCCAAGTCGCTCATCCAGACGATCGGCCGCGCGGCCCGCAACGTGTCCGGCCAGGTGCACATGTACGCGGACCGGATCACGCCGGCGATGGCCGCGGCGATCGAGGAGACCGAGCGTCGCCGCGAGAAGCAGATCGCGTACAACACCGAGCACGGCGTCGACCCGACGCCGCTGCGCAAGCGCATCTCCGACGTGACCGACATGCTCGCGCGCGAGGACGTGGACACCGCCGAGCTCCTGGCCGGCGGCTACCGCCAGCCGGGCAAGGGTGCCAAGGGCAAGGCCCCGGTACCGGGCGGGCCGAAGGAGGGCGCGTCGTCGGGCAACCGGCTCGCGGGCGCCGCGGCGAGCGACCTCGCGGAGCTCATCCAGGAGCTGAGCGACCAGATGCACGCGGCCGCGGGCGAGCTCCAGTTCGAGCTCGCGGCCCGGCTGCGCGACGAGATCTCGGGGCTCAAGAAGGAGCTGCGCCAGATGCACGCCGCGACGGCCTGACCGGTCCTGGGGGGGACCGGCCGGGCGTCGCCGCGGGCGCGCCCGCGGAACAGTCCACGGTGGCGTGGTGTTGTCACGCGTGCAGGAGCGATGGCCTATGCTGGCTCCTCAGCGAGGGGGAGTATTCCCACACGGTGATGTCGTCATCACGGTCGGCGCAGTCGTCGGCCCGGTGTCACCGGTCCCGCAACCACCAGCCCGCGTCTCGGACGCGCGCGCGTGGCGGTGCGTGGCGGAAGAGACCTTCGGTACTCAGTGCTACGTACCGGAGGTTTCTGCATGGACGTCCCCGTCTGGGCCTGGCTCGTCACCATCGGCGTGATCCTCGCGATGCTCGCCGTCGACTACGTCGGCCACGTGCGCACGCCGCACGCCCCGAGCCTGCGCGAGGCCAGCTGGTGGTCCGCGGGCTACGTTGCCGTCGCGGTGCTGTTCGGAGGCATCGTCTGGGCCGTCTGGGGCTCGACGTACGGCGGCGAGTACTTCGCCGGCTACATCACCGAGAAGAGCCTGTCGGTCGACAACCTCTTCGTCTTCGTGCTCATCATGACGAGCTTCCGCGTCCCGCGGCTGTACCAGCAGAAGGTCCTGCTGATCGGCATCACGATCGCGCTCGTCCTGAGGACGATCTTCATCCTCCTGGGCGCCGCGCTCATCGAGAACTTCAGCTGGATCTTCTACGTCTTCGGCGCGTTCCTGCTGTACACCGCGTGGACGCAGGTGAAGGCGGGCTCCGGTCACGACGAGGAGTTCCACGAGAACGGCGCGCTCAAGCTGACCCGCCGCCTATTCCCGACGACGGAGACGTACGTCGAGGACAAGATGACGACCAAGATCGACGGGAAGCGCTTCATCACCCCGATGCTCATCGTGATGATCGCGATCGGCAGCGCCGACCTGCTGTTCGCCGTCGACTCGATCCCCGCGATCTTCGGCCTCACGCAGGAGACGTACCTCGTGTTCGCGGCCAACGCGTTCTCGCTGCTCGGCCTGCGCCAGCTCTACTTCCTCATCGACGGCCTGCTGGACCGCCTCGTCTACCTCGCCTACGGCCTCGCCGCGATCCTCGGCTTCATCGGCGTGAAGCTGCTCATCCACGCGCTGCACAAGAACGAGGTGCCGTTCATCAACGGCGGTGAGCACATCACCGTCATCCCGGAGATCCCGACCGCCCTGTCCCTCGGGTTCATCGTCGTCGTGCTCACGATCACCACGGTCGCGAGCCTCGCCAAGGACCGCGCCGACCGCCGACGCGAGGCCGAGATCTCGGAGGGCTAGCCACCAATGGTTCACGAACTTCCCGTCTGGTTCGAGTGGGCGTCGCTGTCGGCGCTCGCCGTCCTGCTCCTCGTCGACCTGTTCGTCGTCGGGCGCCGGCCGCACGTCCCGTCCATGCGCGAGAGCGCGCTGTGGGTCGGGTTCTACGTCGCGCTCGCGCTCGTCTTCGGGGCGGTCGTCGGAGCGGTGGGGGGCGCGGCACCGGCCGGGGAGTTCTACGCCGGGTGGCTCACCGAGTACAGCCTCTCGGTGGACAACCTGTTCGTGTTCGTCATCATCATGGCGCGCTTCGCGGTCCCGCGGGAGCAGCAGCAGCGCGTCCTCATGGTCGGGATCATCGTCGCGCTCGTCCTGCGGGGAGGGTTCATCCTGGCGGGCGCGGCGATCATCTCGCAGTTCGTCTGGGTGTTCTACCTGTTCGGCGCGTTCCTCGTGTACACGGCGATCAAGCTCCTGGCGGGCGGCGACGAGCCCGAGGAGTACCACGAGAACCGCGCCGTCCGGGCGCTGCGCCGGGTCCTGCCGCTCGGCACCCGGTACGACGGCGGCCGGCTGCGCACGGTCGAGGACGGCAAGCGGGTGTTCACGCCGCTCGTCGTCGTGTTCCTCGCGATCGGCAGCACCGACCTGCTGTTCGCGTTCGACTCCATCCCGGCCATCTTCGGGCTCACGCAGGACCCGTTCATCGTCTTCACGACGAACGTCTTCGCCCTCATGGGGCTGCGCCAGCTCTACTTCCTGCTGGGCGGTCTGCTCGAGCGGCTGGTCTACCTGCCGATCGGCCTGGCCGTCATCCTCGGGTTCATCGGCGTCAAGCTCATCCTCGAGGCGCTGCACGAGAACACGCTGCCGTTCATCAACGGGGGCGAGCACCTCGAGGCGGTGCCGACGGTCCCCATCTGGCTCTCGCTCGTGGTGATCGTCGGGGCGCTCGCGGTCACGACCGTCGCGAGCCTGCTGCGCACCCGCGCGCTGCACGCACGGAGCGAGCCGGCGGACGGCGAGGAGCCCGGGCCTGCGGCGTCGTCCACGGAGGACGCCACGGAGACCGTGACCGACGAGGCGCCCGCCGCGGGGGAGACCCCGCCGCAGGGCGGCGGGGTCCCTCGCGGTGGTGCCGTGCGCTAGCGCGCGGCCCGGCTCAGACGCGGTCCGCCCAGTCGCCGATCACCGGCGACCACGGGCGGACCGCGCGCTGTGCGACCAGCCCGGCGCGCGCGAAGGGGTCCTCGTCGAGGACTGCGGCGACGGCGTCGGGCGTCTCCCCGTCGAGGACGAGCAGCGCTCCGGCGGGCGCGCCGTCGTGGGCGGGGAGCGGACCGGAGGCGAGCAGCGTGCCTCGGGTGTGGAGGTCGGCGAGGAACGCGCGGTGCTCGGGTCGCAGGGCGTCGAGCTCGGCGCTGCGGTCGGCGTAGACGTAGGTGACGGCGTGGATCGGCATGGAGCCAGTGAACCAGTCCGTCCCGACGTCGCGGGGCCCGGTCCGCGCCTCGGCTGCGCCCCGTGCTCCCTGCCGCCACCTACCGGCCGCACGCCACCGGCCGCCCGCTACCAGCCCTGCGCTACCAGCCGCGCTCGCGCCACTCGGCGAGGTGCGGCCGCTCGGCACCGAGCGTCGTGTCGGCGCCGTGACCGGGATAGACCCACGTGGCGTCGTCGAACCGGTCGAAGACGCGCCCGACGACGTCGGACAGCAGGCTCGCGAACCGCGCCGGGTCGCGGTCGGTGTTCCCGACCCCGCCGGGGAAGAGCGAGTCCCCGGTGAACAGGTGCACCCGGCCAGGCACGGCCTCGGGTTCGGCGACGTCGTCCGGCTCGCGGTAGGCGAGGGCGACGGATCCCGGCGTGTGCCCGCGCAGCGCCACGACCTCGAGGTCGATCGCGCCCACCCGCAGCACGTCCCCGTGCCGCAGGCGGCGGGCGACGGGTACGCCGGACGCCGCGGCGACCGCGTCCGCGTCGGGCTCGCCGGCAGCCGACCACGCGCCCGTCGCGGCGACGACCGGCGCGAGCGCCCGGAGATGGTCGGCGTGCCGGTGCGTCGTGACGACGCCGTCGAGCCGTCCCGACGGCGAGCCCGCCCGCACGAGGCCGAGCACGTCGTCGGGCGCGTCGGCGGCGTCGACGAGGAGCTCGGCACCGGTGCGCCGGCACGTGAGGAGGTAGACGTCGTTCGCGAGCGGCCCGACGGCGAGCTTGCGGATCTCGACCTCGTCGAGGCGTCGCAGGTCGTGCGGGCCGCCGACGGCGACCTGTCCGGTGTACGTCATGCGCCCAG
The DNA here is from genome assembly GCF_040595865.1 of Cellulosimicrobium sp. MI9406. Lineage (NCBI taxonomy): Bacteria > Bacillati > Actinomycetota > Actinomycetes > Micrococcales > Promicromonosporaceae > Cellulosimicrobium > Cellulosimicrobium sp. MI9406. The sequence goes on along the minus strand of NZ_JALIZI010000002.1, from coordinate 26,881 downwards.
TGTGCCGTCCGCTCGCGGGGGGCGGTGCGCCGCGACCCCGGGCCGCGGTGACCCGGGTCACGGCGGAGAGCCCGGACGTGGGGCGCTCGTGTGCGTTCGCCGGGTGCCGTGCGGAGGTGACGTCGAACACCTGTGCGAGTGTGGGTGGTCCGCCGTACGATGCTGCGGTGAGCAATCGCCTCGTCATCTCCGGTGCCCGCGAGCACAACCTGCGCAACGTCGACCTCGACCTCCCGCGCGACAAGCTCATCGTCTTCACGGGGCTCTCCGGCTCGGGCAAGTCGTCGCTCGCCTTCGACACCATCTTCGCGGAGGGCCAGCGCCGGTACGTCGAGTCGCTGTCCGCGTACGCGCGCCAGTTCCTCGGCCAGATGGACAAGCCGGACGTCGACTTCATCGAGGGCCTGTCGCCCGCGGTCTCGATCGACCAGAAGTCCACGAACCGCAACCCGCGCTCGACCGTCGGCACCATCACCGAGGTCTACGACTACCTGCGCCTGCTGTTCTCGCGCGCCGGGACGCAGCACTGCCCGGTGTGCGGCGAGCGCGTCACCGCGCAGACCCCGCAGCAGATCGTCGACCGCCTCCTCGAGCTCCCCGAGGGCACGCGCTACCAGGTCCTCGCCCCGGTCGTGCGCGGCCGCAAGGGCGAGTACTCCGAGCTTTTCAAGGAGCTCCAGACCAAGGGCTTCGCCCGCGCCCGCGTCGACGGCGAGGTGCGCACCCTCACGGACGTCCCGGCGCTCGAGAAGAAGCTCAAGCACGACATCGAGGTGGTCGTCGACCGCCTCGTCGCGCGCGAGGGCGTCCAGCGCCGGCTCACGGACTCCATCGAGACGGCCCTCGGGCTCGCGGGCGGGCTCGTCGTCGTCGAGCTCGTCGACGCGGACGCGGACGACCCGGCCCGGGAGCGCCGTTTCTCGGAGAAGCGCGCCTGCCCGAACGACCACGAGCTCGCGCTCGACGAGATCGAGCCGCGCACGTTCTCCTTCAACGCCCCGTACGGCGCGTGCCCGGAGTGCACGGGCATCGGGTTCCGTCTCGAGGTGGACCCGGACCTCGTGGTGCCGGACGACGAGAAGTCGCTGCGCGAGGGCGCGGTCGCGCCGTGGGCGCAGATCTCGTCGGAGTACTTCGAGCGCGTCCTCACGGCGCTCGCGGACGACCTGGGCTTCTCCATGGACACGCCGTGGCGCGCGCTGCCCGAGCGCGCGAAGAAGGCCGTGCTCCACGGCCAGAACCACCAGGTGCACGTGCGGTACAAGAACCGCTGGGGCCGTGAGCGGCAGTACTCGACCGGGTTCGAGGGCGTCATCACCTTCCTCGAGCGCCGGCACACCGAGACCGAGTCCGACTGGTCGAAGGAGAAGTACGAGGCCTTCATGCGCGAGGTCCCGTGCCCCGTGTGCCAGGGGGCACGCCTCAAGCCGGAGGTGCTCGCGGTCAAGGTCGGCGGCAGGTCCATCTGGGACGTGTGCCGCCTGCCCCTGCGCGAGGCCGCGGCGTTCCTCGGCTCGCTCGAGCTCGGCGCGCGCGAGCGCGCCATCGCGACCGAGGTCCTCAAGGAGATCGACGCGCGCCTCGGGTTCCTGCTCGACGTCGGCCTCGACTACCTCTCGCTCGAGCGACCGGCCGCGACGCTCTCCGGCGGCGAGGCGCAGCGCATCCGGCTCGCGACGCAGATCGGCTCGGGCCTGGTCGGCGTGCTCTACGTGCTGGACGAGCCGAGCATCGGCCTGCACCAGCGCGACAACCGCCGGCTCATCGAGACGCTCACGCGCCTGCGCGACCTCGGGAACACGCTCATCGTCGTCGAGCACGACGAGGACACCATCCGCACCGCGGACTGGGTCGTCGACATCGGCCCGGGCGCGGGCGAGCACGGGGGGCGGGTCGTGCACTCGGGCGACTACGCGGGCCTGCTCGAGGCCCCGGAGTCCGTCACGGGCGCGTACCTGTCGGGGCGGCGCAGCATCCCGCTGCCGGCGCAGCGGCGCCCGACAAACCCGGGCCGTCAGATCAAGGTCGTCGGCGCGCGCGAGCACAACCTCACGGGCATCGACGTGAGCTTCCCGCTGGGCACGTTCACCGCGGTCACGGGCGTCTCCGGCTCCGGCAAGTCCACGCTCGTGAACTCGATCCTCTACACCGTGCTCGCCAACGAGCTCAACGGGGCCCGGCAGGTCGCGGGCCGCCACACGCGCGTCACCGGCCTCGAGCACCTCGACAAGGTCGTGCACGTGGACCAGGGCCCGATCGGGCGCACGCCGCGGTCGAACCCCGCGACGTACACCGGCGTGTGGGACCACGTGCGCAAGCTGTTCGCGGAGACGACCGAGGCCAAGGTGCGCGGGTACACGCCGGGCCGGTTCTCGTTCAACGTCAAGGGCGGCCGCTGCGAGGCGTGCTCGGGCGACGGCACGCTGAAGATCGAGATGAACTTCCTCCCGGACGTCTACGTGCCGTGCGAGGTGTGCCACGGCGCGCGCTACAACCGCGAGACGCTCGAGGTGCACTTCAAGGGCAAGACCGTCGCGGACGTGCTCGACATGCCGATCGAGGAGGCGTCCGAGTTCTTCGCGGCCGTGCCCGCGATCTCGCGGCACCTCAAGACGCTCGTCGAGGTCGGGCTGGGCTACGTCCGGCTCGGGCAGCCGGCCCCGACGCTCTCGGGCGGCGAGGCGCAGCGCGTCAAGCTCGCGAGCGAGCTGCAGAAGCGCTCGACGGGCCGCACGATCTACGTGCTCGACGAGCCGACGACGGGCCTGCACTTCGAGGACATCCGCAAGCTGCTCGGCGTGCTCCAGTCCCTGGTCGACAAGGGCAACAGCGTCCTCGTCATCGAGCACAACCTCGACGTCATCAAGAGCGCGGACTGGGTCGTCGACATGGGCCCCGAGGGCGGCTCCGGCGGCGGCAAGGTCGTCGCGCAGGGGACGCCCGAGCAGGTCGCGCGCGTAGAGGCGAGCCACACCGGCCGCTTCCTCGCGGAGATCCTCGAGGGGCACGACCCCGTGCCCGTCGGGCCCGCGCCGTCGGCGTCCGCCGGGGCGTCGGCGCCTGCGGCGAAGGCCGGCAAGTCGACGAAGGGCCGGTCTGCGGCGGCCCGCCGGGCGACCGACGAGAAGCCGAAGACGGGGCGCCGGAAGGCGTCCGCGGCCTAGCCACGGTACGGCGTGGGCGCGGGTCGACCAGGCCCGCGCCCGCGCGGCGTGCTCGGTGCTCGCCGCGTCGGGGCCGGGGTGCTCGCCGCGCCCGGCGTCAGGCGGCGGCGCGCCGGGCTGGCGCCGGCTCGACGAGCACGCGGAAGTTCACCGAGCGCGCGATGAAGCAGTGGTCGTGCGCGCGCTGGTGGAGGGTCGCCAGCGCCGCCTCGTCCGTGCCGGGTCCGTCGTCGACCACCACGCGCGGGTGCAGCGTGACGTCCGTGAACTGGCCCTCGCCCCCGGACTCGACCCGCATGGTGCCGGTCGCGTCGTCGACGTACTCGCGCACGACGACGCCCGCCGCGGCCGCGAGGTGGAGGAACCACAGCATGTGGCACTGCGACAGGCTCGCGAGGAACAGCTCCTCGGGGCTGTACCGGGTCGGGTCGCCGCGGAACGCCGGGTCCGCGGAGCCGGGCAGCGGCGGCCTCCCGTCGAGGAGCACCTCGTGGTCGCGGCTGTAGGCGGTGTAGGACGCGGTGCCGCGGTCGCCCGCGCCGGTCCAGCGGGTCGTCGCGGCGTAGCCGTGCTGTGCGCTCATGGCCGCCACCCTAACGGCCGGTGACGCGCGTCACACGGCGCCGTCCCCGCGCCACCGCGTCCGTCGTCCCGCGTCCCCGCGTCGCCCCACACCCGAGCCACCGGCGTCGGTGGCCTGACCTAGGCTGGAGAACATGGCAGATCCCGCGACGTACCGCCCTGCGCCGGGGGAGATCCCCACCTCGCCGGGCGTCTACCGGTTCCGCGACGAGCACGGCCGTGTGATCTACGTCGGCAAGGCCAAGAACCTGCGCGCGCGCCTGTCGAACTACTTCCAGGACGTCGCGAACCTGCACCACCGCACCCAGACGATGGTCACGACGGCCGCGTCGGTCGAGTGGACGGTCGTCGGCACCGAGGTCGAGGCGCTCGCGCTCGAGTACACGTGGATCAAGGAGTTCGACCCGCGGTTCAACGTCAAGTACCGCGACGACAAGTCGTACCCGTACCTCGCGGTGACCATGGGCGAGGAGTTCCCGCGCGCCCAGGTGATGCGCGGCGCGAAGCGGCCCGGCACGCGGTACTTCGGGCCCTACGGCCACGCGTGGGCGATCCGCGAGACGCTCGACCTCCTGCTGCGGGTGTTCCCCGTGCGCACGTGCTCGGCGGGGGTCTTCAAGCGCGCCCACCAGACGGGCCGGCCGTGCCTGCTCGGCTACATCGACAAGTGCTCGGCGCCGTGCGTCGGGCGCATCACGCCCGAGGACCACAAGGCGCTCGCCGAGGACTTCTGCGACTTCATGGCGGGCGACACGCAGCGGTTCGTGCGCCGGCTCGAGCGCAAGATGAACGAGGCCGCAGCCGCGATGGAGTACGAGGCCGCGGCACGCCTGCGCGACGACATCGCCGCGCTCCAGCGCGCGACGGAGAAGAACGCGGTCGTCCTCGGCGACGGCACCGACGCGGACGTGTTCGCGCTCGTGGGCGACGAGCTCGAGGCGGCCGTCCAGGTGTTCCACGTGCGCGGCGGTCGCATCCGGGGTCAGCGCGGCTGGATCGTCGAGAAGGTCGAGGACGTCACAGACGCCGAGCTCGTCGAGCACCTGCTCCAGCAGGTGTACGGCGCGGCGGAGGAGGCCGTCGCGGCGGACGCCGGGACGCGCGCCGGGCGCGACCTCGCGCGCGACGCCGTGCCGCGCGAGGTCCTCGTGCCCGTCCTGCCGCCGGACACCGACCAGGTCACCACGTGGCTCTCCGGGCTGCGGGGCGCGCGGGTCGACGTCCGGGTGCCGCAGCGCGGCGACAAGAAGGAGCTCGCCGCGACGGTCCGCGCCAACGCGGAGCACGCGCTCGCGCTGCACCGCACGCGGCGCGCGGGCGACCTCACGACCCGCAGCCAGGCGCTGCGCGAGATCCAGGAGGCGCTCGAGCTCGAGACGGCGCCGCTGCGCATCGAGTGCTACGACGTCTCGCACAACCAGGGCACGTACCAGGTCGCCTCGATGGTGGTCTTCGAGGACGGGCTCGCGCGCAAGAGCGAGTACCGGCACTTCACGGTCCGCGGCCCGGACGGCGACGGCGCGGCCGACGACACGGCGGCGATGTACGAGGTGATCTCGCGCCGCTTCAAGCGCTACCTGTCCGACCGCTCGCGCTCGGGCGAGGTCGAGCTGGACCTCGAGGCCGACGACGTCGCCGACGGGTCCGACGCCGCGGCGCGCCGGGCGGAGCGTGCCGCGGAGGCGGCGGGCTACGTGCCGCGCAGCGGCGAGGTCGACCCCGACGCGCCCGTGGACCGGCGCGCGCGCTTCGCGTACCCGCCGAACCTCGTCGTCGTCGACGGCGGCCCGCCGCAGGTCGCCGCCGCGGCGCGCGCCCTGGCCGACCTCGGCATCGACGACGTCGCGCTGTGCGGCCTCGCCAAGCGGCTCGAGGAGGTCTGGCTGCCGGGGGAGGAGTACCCCGTCATCCTCCAGCGTTCCTCCGAGGGCCTGTACCTGCTCCAACGCGTCCGCGACGAGGCGCACCGCTTCGCGATCGCCCAGCACCGCAGGCAGCGCAGCAAGGGCATGACGGCCTCGGCGCTCGACGACGTCCCCGGCCTCGGCCCGGCGCGGCGCACCGCGCTCCTCAAGCACTTCGGCTCCCTCAAGCGGCTGCGCGCCGCGAGCGTCGAGGAGATCGCGAGCGTCCGCGGCATGGGCGAGCGGACGGCGCAGGCCGTCGTCGCGGCACTCGGCGGCGGGACCACGGACGACCGGACCTCGCAGGACACTCCGGCGCAGGACGAGGCCGCGGCCCGCGCGTGACGGCTGGCATGCTGGGGGCATGACCTCGGAGCCGACCCCGGACCTCAGCCCGCAGGGCCAGCCTGCCCGCGTGCCGGAGCCCTCCCCGACCACCGTCCCCAGCGGCATCCCCGCGATCGAGGCCGCGACCCACGCCCCCGAGCCGAGCGAGGCCGAGGTGCTCATCATCACGGGCATGTCGGGTGCCGGCCGCACCCGGGCCGCCGCCGTGCTGGAGGACCTCGACTGGTACGTCGTCGACAACCTGCCGCCGCGCATGATCGTCCCGCTCGTGGACCTCATGACGCGGTCCGGCTCGACGCTCGAGCGCATCGCGGCCGTCGTCGACGTGCGCGGGCGCGAGTTCTTCACCGACCTCGTCGAGGTGCTCGACCACCTGCGCCAGAGCGGCGTGTTCTACCGCATCCTGTTCCTCGACGCGTCCGACGAGGTGCTCGTGCGGCGCTACGAGCAGGTCCGGCGCCCGCACCCGCTGCAGGGGGAGGGGCGCATCCTCGACGGTCTCGCCGAGGAGCGCCGTCTGCTCGCGAGCCTGGAGGAGCGGTCCGACGTCGTCATCGACACGTCCGAGCTCACCGTGCACGACCTCGCGCGCGAGGTGCGCGCCGCCGTCGCCGACGGCACCCCCGAGACGCTGCGCATCAACGTCGTCTCGTTCGGGTTCAAGTACGGGTTGCCGCTCGACGCGGACCACGTGGTCGACGTGCGGTTCCTCGCCAACCCCTACTGGATCACCGAGCTGCGCCACCTCACCGGCCGGGACACGCCCGTGCGCGACTACGTGCTCGGGCGCCCCGGCGCGCTCGAGTTCGTCGACCGGTACGTGAACGCGCTCGAGCCCGTGTTGGCCGGGTACCTGGGGGAGGAGAAGCGGTACGTGACGATCGCCGTCGGCTGCACGGGCGGCAAGCACCGGTCCGTCGCGATCAGCGAGGCGATCGCCGCACGCCTGCGCGCCCAGGGGCAGCGCGTCATCGTCACGGCCCGCGACCTCGGCAAGGAGTGACCGGCGCCGTGGTCAGCCTGCGCAACCCCGCCGTCGTCGCCCTGGGCGGCGGCCACGGGCTCTCCGCGAGCCTGTCGGCGCTGCGGCTCATGTCCGACCGTCTCACGGCGGTCGTCACCGTCGCCGACGACGGCGGCTCCTCAGGGCGCCTGCGCGAGGAGCTCGGCGTCCTGCCGCCGGGAGACCTGCGCATGGCGCTCGCGGCCCTGTGCGACGACTCCGAGTGGGGCCGCACGTGGAGCGCGCTCCTGCAGCACCGGTTCACGTCGGAGGGCGACCTCGACAACCACGCGGTGGGCAACCTGCTCATCGTCGCGCTGTGGGAGCTGCTCGACGACCCGGTGGCCGGTCTCGACTGGGTGGGCAAGCTCCTCGGGGCGCGGGGCCGCGTGCTCCCCATGGCGGCCGTGCCGCTGCGGATCGAGGCGGACGTCTGGACGCAGGGCCGGCTCGAGACGGTCGTCGGGCAGAGCCGCGTCGCGGTCACCCACGACCGCATCGAGCAGCTCCGGCTCGTGCCCGCCGACCCGCCCGCGTGCCCGGAGGCGGTGCGGGCCGTGGAGGAGGCGGACTGGGTCGTGCTCGGTCCCGGGTCGTGGTTCTCGTCGGTGATGCCGCACCTGCTCGTCCCCGAGCTCGCACGCGCGCTGCACGAGACCTCGGCGCGCCGGTGCGTCACGCTCAACCTGTCGAGCGAGACGGGGGAGACGTTCGGGCTCACCGCGACGGAGCACCTGGAGGTGCTGCACAAGCACGCTCCGGAGCTGCGGATCGACGCCGTCGTGGCCGACCCGTCCGCCGTCGAGGACACCGAGCAGCTCGCGGAGGCCGCGGCGCGCACGGGTGCCCGGCTCCTGCTGCGCCAGGTCCGCCGGGGCGACGGCACGCCGCGGCACGACGCGCTGCGGCTCGCGGCCGCCTACCGCGACGTCTTCGACGACGTCCTCGGGGACGTCGGCTCGCCCGCCCGCTGAGCCCTCGCCGCCTCCAGCGCCCGTCGTGGACAGGCGCGCGAGAGGGCCGGGCCCGGGTGCGCGCCGGACACCGCGACGGCCGCCCCCGCGCTCCGGGACGCCGCCGCGACACGCTCCCATCGGTGGCAGGATGTCCCGCATGGCGCTCACGGCACAGGTGAAGGACGAGCTGGCACGACTGCGGGTGGACAAGACTTCGTGCCGCAAGGCGGAGGTGTCCGCGATGCTCCGCTTCTCGGGCGGCCTGCACCTCATCTCGGGTCGTGTGGTCATCGAGGCCGAGCTCGACACGGCCATCGCCGCGCGGCGCCTGCGCGAGACCATCGCCGACGTCTACGGCCACACGAGCGAGCTGATCGTGGTGTCCGCCGGGGGGCTGCGCAAGAGCAGCCGGTACGTCGTGCGGGTCGTGCGCGACGGCGAGTCCTTGGCCCGCCAGACGGGCCTCCTCGACCAGCGCGGCCGGCCCGTGCGCGGGCTGCCCCCGCAGGTCGTCTCCGGCGGGGTGGAGGAGGCCGAGGCCGCGTGGCGCGGCGCCTTCCTCGCCCACGGGTCCCTCACGGAGCCCGGGCGCTCGTCGGCCCTCGAGATCACGTGCCCCGGCCCGGAGGCGGCCCTAGCGCTCGTCGGCGCGGCCCGGCGCCTCGGGGTGTCCGCCAAGTCGCGCGAGGTCCGCGGGATCGACCGCGTGGTGATCCGCGACGGCGACGCGATCAGCGCGCTGCTCACGCGCCTCGGCGCGCACGAGGCGGTCCTCGTCTGGGAGGAGCGGCGCGCGCGTCGTGAGGTGCGCGGCACGGCGAACCGGCTCGCCAACTTCGACGACGCCAACCTGCGCCGCTCGGCGCGCGCCGCCGTCGCGGCGGGCGCCCGGGTCGAGCGGGCGTTCGAGATCCTGGGCCCCGACCTGCCGGAGCACCTCCGCGAGGCCGGCGAGCTGCGCCTCGCGCACAAGCAGGCGTCGCTGGAGGAGCTCGGTCAGCTCGCGGACCCGCCGCTCACCAAGGACGCCGTCGCGGGGCGCATCCGGCGCCTGCTCTCGACGGCGGACAAGCGCGCCGCCGAGCTCGGCATCCCGGACACCGAGGCGGGGCTGAGCCCGGAGCTGCTCGACCTCTGAGGAGCGCGGCCCTCCGCCCGCGACCGTCGCGCCGCTCGGCCGCCACCGTGGCGCCCGTCCCCTGGACGTCACGCACCGGCGGGACGATGGTCCCGAAGCATGGGATTCAGGTCACATGACGGAGTGGTGTTGGTATAGGCTCGTCAGTGTCAGGTGACAACGACGTGCTCCTTCGCTGACACCCCTCGTGGGCGTGGGTGGTCCCGGCTGTCGCCGTGACGGTCCACGAGCACGGAGGGTGCTGTGCCGGGATCCGGGCAGCGGGGCACGGGCGCGATCACCACCTGCGTACGACGGCGTACGTGATCGTTCGGCATCAACCGTGTGCGTCGGGACAACCGGCGCGCCCTGAGGAGGGCATTGTGACCATCCGCGTCGGTATCAACGGCTTCGGTCGTATCGGACGGAACTTCTACCGCGCCATCGTCGAGTCGGGCGCCGACATCGAGATCGTCGGCGTGAACGACCTCACGGACAACAAGACGCTCGCGCACCTGCTCAAGTACGACACGGTCCTCGGCCGTTTCCCGCTGAGCGTGGACTTCGACGACGACAACATCATCGTCGACGGCAAGAAGATCCGTGCGCTCGCGGAGCGCGACCCGGCGAACCTCCCGTGGGGCGAGCTCGGCGCCGACATCGTCATCGAGTCGACCGGCTTCTTCACCGACGCGACCAAGGCGAAGGCGCACATCGACGCCGGCGCCAAGAAGGTCATCATCTCGGCCCCGGCCAAGAACGAGGACGCCACGTTCGTCATGGGCGTGAACTCGGACCAGTACGACCCGGCCGCGCACCACATCATCTCGAACGCGTCGTGCACCACGAACTGCCTCGCCCCGCTGGCCAAGGCGCTCAACGACTCGATCGGCATCGAGCGTGGTCTCATGACCACGATCCACGCCTACACGGGTGACCAGAACCTCCAGGACGGCCCGCACCGCGACCTGCGTCGTGCCCGCGCCGCCGCGCAGAACATCGTCCCGACCTCGACGGGTGCGGCCAAGGCCGTGTCGCTCGTCCTGCCCGAGCTCAAGGGCAAGCTGGACGGCTACGCGCTGCGCGTCCCGGTCATCACGGGCTCGGCGACCGACCTCACCTTCACCGCCTCGCGCGAGGTCACGGTCGACGAGGTCAACGCCGCGCTCAAGGCGGCGGCCGAGGGCCCGCTCAAGGGCATCCTCGAGTACGTCGACGACGAGATCGTGTCGAGCGACATCGTCACCAACCCGCACCAGAGCATCTTCGACTCGAAGCTCACGAAGGTGATCGGCGACCAGGTCAAGGTCGTCTCCTGGTACGACAACGAGTGGGGCTACTCGAACAGCCTCGTCGCGCTGACCGCCCTGGTCGGCGAGAAGCTCTGAGCCACCTGCTGACGCAGCACATCCCTGCGTAGCACCATGCGTCCGCGTGCGCGTCCCGGCACCGCCCGGTGACGCGCACGCGGACGTCCTCATGTGCGGGCCGAGCCGGCTGCCGGCAGGCGTCCCGCACGACGGCGACAGAACCGTAGGAGACCGCATGAAGACCATCGACTCCCTGGGCGACCTGCGCGGCAAGCGCGTCCTCGTCCGCTCCGACTTCAACGTCCCGCTCGACGGGACGACCATCACGGACGACGGGCGCATCCGCGCCGCGCTCCCGACGCTGAGGAAGCTGACGGACGCGGGCGCGAAGGTGATCGTCACCGCGCACCTCGGCCGCCCCAAGGGCGAGCCGGACCCGAAGTACTCCCTCGCGCCCGTCGCGGCCCGCCTGGGCGAGCTGCTCGGCGTGCCGGTGCACCTGGCGCAGGACGTCGTCGGCGACTCGGCGCGCGAGACGGTCGCCGCGCTCGGCGACGGCGAGGTCGCGCTGCTGGAGAACATCCGGTTCGACCCGCGCGAGACGTCGAAGGACGACGCGGAGCGCCAGGCGCTCGCCCGCGACCTCGCGCAGCTCGCGGACGTCTTCGTCTCCGACGGCTTCGGCGTCGTGCACCGCAAGCAGGCGTCGGTCTACGACGTCGCGCAGGTGCTCCCGTCCGCGGTGGGCGAGCTCGTCCTCAAGGAGGTCGACTCGCTGCGCAAGGCGACGGAGGACCCGCAGCGGCCCTACGCGGTCGTGCTCGGCGGCTCGAAGGTCTCCGACAAGCTGGGCGTCATCGCGAACCTGCTCACCAAGGCGGACCGCCTGCTCATCGGCGGCGGCATGGTGTTCACGTTCCTCGCGGCGAAGGGCTACGGCGTCGGGAAGTCCCTCCTCGAGGAGGACCAGATCGACACGGTCAAGGGCTACCTCGCGGACGCGGAGAAGAACGGCGTCGAGATCGTCCTGCCGACGGACATCGTGGTGGCCGACGCGTTCGCCGCGGACTCGCCGCACGAGGTCGTCGCCGCGGACGCGATCCCGGCCGACAAGATCGGCCTCGACATCGGCCCCGAGTCGGCCAAGCTCTTCGCGAGCAAGATCGTCGACGCGAAGACCGTCGTCTGGAACGGCCCCGCCGGCGTGTTCGAGTTCGAGGCGTTCTCGGGCGGGACGCGCGCCGTGGCCCAGGCCCTGGTCGACGCGACGGCGAACGGCGCGTTCACCATCGTCGGCGGTGGCGACTCGGCCGCCGCGGTCCGCATCCTCGGCTTCGACGAGGCGGGCTTCAGCCACATCTCGACCGGTGGCGGCGCGAGCCTCGAGTTCCTCGAGGGCAAGGACCTGCCGGGGATCTCCGTCCTCGAGGGCTGACCGCCCCTCCGTACCCCTCCGCGCCGCCCGCTCCCGCGGGCGGCGCGGGCCCCACAGAGAGAAGAAGGACCCGTGGCGAACACCCGCACCCCGCTCATGGCGGGCAACTGGAAGATGAACCTGGACCACCACCAGGCGACCCACACCGTGCAGAAGCTCGCGTGGACCCTCAAGGACGCGAAGCACGACTACGCGGCCGTCGAGGTCGCCGTGCTGCCGCCGTTCACCGACCTCCGGTCGGTGCAGACGCTCGTGGACGCGGACAAGCTCGAGCTCAAGTACGGCGCGCAGGACGTCTCGGCGCACGCCGAGGGCGCGTACACGGGCGAGATCTCGGCGTCGATGCTGGCCAAGCTCGGCGTGAGCTACGTCGCCATCGGGCACTCGGAGCGCCGCCAGTACCACGGCGAGACCGACGCCCTGGTGAACGAGAAGATCGTCGCCGCCGTGGGTCAGGGCATCGCCCCGATCCTGTGCGTGGGCGAGGGCCTGGACGTGCGCAAGGCCGGCGAGCAGATCGCCTACACGCTCGCCCAGGTCGAGGGCGCCCTCGCGGGCATCCCCGCCCCCCAGCTCGCGACGCTCGTCATCGCGTACGAGCCCGTGTGGGCCATCGGCACGGGCGAGGTCGCGACGCCCGAGGACGCCCAGGAGGTCTGCGGTGCGATCCGCGGCGCCCTCGGCGACCTGTACGACGCGGACCTCGCGAACGCGACGCGCGTCCTGTACGGCGGCTCGGTGAAGTCGTCGAACGTGGCCGCGATCATGGCGCAGCCGGACGTCGACGGCGCGCTCGTCGGCGGCGCGAGCCTCGACCCCGAGGAGTTCGCGAAGATCGCGCGCTACCAGTCGCACGCGACCGGCGCCTGACCTCCGCCTCGCACCCCGCACCGACGGCCCCGGGACCGCGTCCCGGGGCCGTCGGCCGCCGTCCGGGGACGACGGCGGACGGGGTTGGCCGCGGCGGCCCCACGTCGCCTACTCTTGTCCCCTGTGCCGCGGGTCACGCCCGTGCACGACAACCGTGCGGTCGGTCCCGACATCGGTCGGGCCGGCCCTGAGCCTCAAGGACGTACTCGTGGACGTGCTGCGCATCATCCTCCAGATCCTGCTGGTGCTGACCAGCGCCTTCCTCACCCTGCTCGTGCTCATGCACAAGGGGAAGGGCGGCGGCCTCTCCGACATGTTCGGCGGCGGGATCTCGAGCTCCGTGGGCAGCTCCGGCGTCGCCGAGCGCAACCTCAACCGCATCACCGTGGCGTTCGCCCTCGTCTGGGCCGTCGTCATCGTGCTCCTGGGTCTCCTCCAGAAGGTCGTCTGACCGCACGCGCCCACCGGGGCGTCGTCGGGACGGCAGGAGAGTCCGCGGTCGGCAGGGGGCAAGCCGCGCACGGTCGCGCGGTCCGGGCAGGAACGAGTGCCGACGGCGGCACGGACGGGGGAGAGAGCACGTGGCAGGTGGTAACGCGATCCGAGGGTCGCGCGTCGGGGCGGGACCGCTCGGGGAGTCCGAGCGCGGCGAGATCGCGCCGCGCTTCTGGGTGTCGTACTGGTGCGCCAACGGCCACGAGACGCGACCCAGCTTCTCGTCGGAGGCGGGCATCGAGGCGCCGGAGACCTGGGACTGCCCGCGGTGCGGGTTCCCGGCCGGTCAGGACCAGGAGCACCCGCCGACGCCGTCGCGCAACGAGCCCTACAAGACGCACCTCGCGTACGTGAAGGAGCGGCGCAGCGACGAGGACGGCGTCGCGATCCTCGACGAGGCGCTCGCCGCGCTGCGCGCCCGCCGCGGCCGCTGAACCCCGCCCGGGCGGTACGGGTAGCGGCTCAGCCGCGCACGCGCGCGAGCACGAAGCCGTCGTAGCCCTTGGACCCGACGGTCTGCACGGCCGTGGCATCGAGGCGCGGGTCCGCGACGACGCGGTCCGCCATCTCCCGCACGCCGAGCACGTTCGGGTCGGTACTCGCCGCGTCCGCGACGGCCCCGCCGCGGACGGTGTTGTCCACGACGAGGAGCGTCCCGGGACGCGAGAGCCGCAGCGCGAGGTCGAGGTAGACCGGGTTCGAGGGCTTGTCGGCGTCGACGAACACGAGGTCGAACGGCGCGGCGCCGGCCGCGACGAGCACCCGCAGCGTGTCCGCGGCCGGTCCGACGACGACGTCGACCGTCCCGGAGAGCCCGGCCGAGGCCAGCGACTCGCGCGCGACGGCGGCGTGCGCCGGGTCGATCTCGCACGTGACGAGCGTCCCGTCGGCAGGCAGGGCCCGGGCGAGCCAGATCGTCGAGTAACCGCCCAGGGTGCCGACCTCGAGGATGCGCCGCGCGCCCGACGCGAGCGCGAGAAGCTGCAGCAGCCGACCCTGGGCGGGGGAGACCTGGATCTCGGGGAGCCCGGCGTCCCGGGCGCGCGCCGACGCGGCGGCGAGCACGTCGTCCTCGGCCACCAGGGGCGCGAAGTACGCGTCGACGGCCTCCCACGTGGCCGCGGGGTCCGCCGGGTGCTCGCCGCCGGTCGTCACGCGCGACCCTCGTCCGTCTCGGTCGGGGTCCCGGTGCCGGCCGCGGCGACGTCGACGAGCCACAGCGTGGCCTCCGTCCCCGCGACCGCGGCGGCCGGGGTCTCGCGCGGCGGCGCGCCGGCGAGCGCCGACGCGACCGCGGGCGCCTTCTCGGCACCCGCCGCGACGACCCACACCTGACGGGCCCGCGCGATCGCCTCGAACGTCAGCGTGACGCGCTCGGGCGGCGGTTTGGGGGAGCCGTGGACACCCGCCGTCGGGGCGCCCGTGACGTCGAGCCCGGGGTGGCCGGGGAAGAGCGACGCGACGTGGCCGTCGGGGCCCATGCCGAGCAGCAGGACGTCGAAGGCCGGGACCTGCTCGCCGTCCGGCGCGTGCTCCGCGAGCGTCGCCGCGTACGCGGTCGCCGACTCCTCGGGGGTCGCGGCCGCGTCCGCGGCCGGCATCGGGTGCACGTTCTCGGGCGGGAGGTGCGGCAGGTGGTCGAGCAGCGCCTCGCGCGCCTGCGTCTCGTTGCGCTCGCCGTCGCCGGACGCGAGGAAGCGCTCGTCGCCCCACCACACGTGCACACCGGACCAGTCGACGGCGTCGCGCGCGGGGTGGCGCGCGAGCGCGGCCAGGCTCGCGATCCCGACGGTCCCACCCGTCAGCACGACGTGCACGGGCCGGCGGACCGACTGCACGTCGAGCAGGCGGGTCACGAGCCGCGACGCCACCGCCTCGGCGAGCACGCCGGCGTCGGGGTGCACGACGACGAGGCGCGCCGGGGTGCCCGGCCCCGCGGCGGTCACGCGCCCACCTTCTGCAGGCCCTTGGTGAGCACCTCGCCGTAGATCTCGTCGGGGTCCAGACGGCGCAGCTCCTCGATGAGGGCCTCGCTGAGCGTCCGGATGGGCAGCGCGACGCGGCGGTCGGGCTTGCCCGGCTGGCTGATCGTCACCGTGCGGCCGTCGGGGCGGTCGAGGACGATCGGCCCGCTCTTGCGCTCGAGGGTCACGCGCGTGATCGCCTCGGCGCCGCGCCGTCGCACCACCTGCGCCGGGCAGCGCAGGCGCGAGCCCAGCCACGCGGCGAGCAGGTCGAGCGACGTGTGCTTCGCCTGGCCCTCGACGACGACGCTCGTCACCGGCTCGTAGGGCGGCTGGTCGAGCGCCGCGGCGATGAGGCCGCGCCACAGCGTCACGCGGGCCCACGCGAGGTCGGAGTCGCCCGGGCCGTACGTCTGCGCGAGCTGCGCGAGCGTCGCCTCGGGGTCCTTCGCCGTGATCGAGTCGGTGATGCGCCGTTGCGCCATGGCGCCGACCGGGTCGTCGTCGGGGGACGCGGGCGGCTGGCCCGGCCACCACACGACGATGGGCGCGTCGGGCAGCAGGAGCGGCATGACGAGCGTGTCCGCGTGCTCGAGCAGCGGCCCGGCGGTGCGGAGCACGACCACCTCGGACGCGCCGGCGTCGCCGCCGACGCGGATCTGCGCGTCGAGGTGCGGCGTCGCGCTGCGCCCGGACGGCGCGACGACGATGACGCGGCACGGGTGCTCGCGGCTCGCGTCGTTCGCGGCCTCGATCGACGTCTCGACGTCGGACTCGCGCGCGATGACGACGAGCGTGAGGACGCGGCCCAGCGCGATCGCGCCGCCCTCGTCGCGCAGGCGCACGAGGCGCTTGTTCACCGCGTTCGTCGTCGTGTCGGGCAGGTCGATGATCATCGCGGGGTCCTCGCCGGTCGGAGGGTCGTGCCGCGTACCGGCGCACGACGGGGTCGGGGGGTCTCTCGGGTGCGCGCGGCCCGCTCGGCGGGCGCCGGGGCGGTCACGGGCGCCGCCAGGCGCGGCCGTCGCGCGCGAGCATCGCGTCGGCGGACTCCGGCCCCCACGTGCCCGACCGGTACGGCTCGGGCTTGCCCTTCGCGGCCCAGTGCGCGGTGATCGGGTCGAGGATCTTCCACGAGAGCTCGACCTCCTCGCGCGTGGGGAACAGCGGCGGGTCGCCGAGCAGGACGTCGAGGATGAGACGCTCGTACGCCTCCGGCGAGGACTCCGTGAACGCGTGCCCGTAGCCGAAGTCCATCGTCACGTCGCGGACCTCCATCGCGGTGCCCGGGACCTTGGCGCCGAAGCGCATCGTCACGCCCTCGTCCGGCTGGACGCGGATCACGAGCGCGTTGTTCCCGAGGTCCGACGCCTGCGAGCTCTCGAACGGCAGGTGCGGCGCCTTCTTGAACACGACGGCGACCTCGGTCACGCGACGCCCGAGGCGCTTGCCCGTGCGCAGGTAGAACGGGACGCCCGCCCAGCGGCGGTTGTCGATGTCGACGCGGATCGCCGCGTACGTCTCCGTGGTGGAGGTGTCGGGGATGCCGTCCTCCTCGAGGAAGCCGATGACCTCCTCGCCGCCCTGCCAGCCGGCGGCGTACTGCCCACGGGCCGTGTGCCGGGACAGCTCGCGCGGCAGGCGCACGGCGGAGAGCGCCTTGATCTTCTCGGCCCGCAGGGAGGGCGCGTCGAACGACACCGGCTCCTCCATCGCGACGAGCGCGAGCAGCTGGAGCAGGTGGTTCTGGATGACGTCGCGCGCGGCGCCGATGCCGTCGTAGTAGCCGGCGCGGCCCCCGATGCCGATGTCCTCGGCCATCGTGATCTGCACGTGGTCGACGTAGTTCGCGTTCCAGATGGGCTCGAACATCTGGTTGGCGAAGCGCAGGGCCAGGAGGTTCTGGACCGTCTCCTTGCCGAGGTAGTGGTCGATGCGGAAGACCGAGTCGGGCGGGAAGACCTCCGACACGACGGCGTCGAGCTCGCGCGCGCTCGCGAGGTCGTGGCCGAACGGCTTCTCGATGACCACGCGGCGCCAGGCGTCCTCCGCCGAGCGGGACAGCCCCGACTCGGCGAGCTGGCGGCACACGACGGGGAACGCGCTCGGCGGGACCGACAGGTAGAACGCGTGGTTGCCGCCCGTGCCGCGCTCGGCGTCGAGCGTCTCGACCGTCTCGCGCAGGCGCTCGAACGCCTCGTCGTCGTCGAACGAGCCCTGGACGAACCGGATGCCCTCGGAGAGCTGGCGCCACGTCGCCTCGCGGAACGGCGTGCGCGCGTGCTCCTTGACGGCGTCGTGCACGACCTGCGCGAAGTCCTGGTCCTCCCAGTCGCGGCGCGCGAAGCCCGTGAGCGCGAAGCCCGGGGGGAGCAGGCCGCGGTTGGCGAGGTCGTAGACCGCGGGCATGAGCTTCTTGCGGGCGAGGTCGCCCGTGACGCCGAAGATGACGAGCCCGCACGGGCCCGCGATCCGGGGCAGGCGCAGGTCGAGGGGGTCGCGCAGAGGGTTGTGCTCTGGCGTGATCTTGGCCGGTCTCACCTGGTGGCACCGTTCCGTTCGGGGAGGGGTCGGAGGACTGCAGAAGGACTGGGGCGTCTGCGGATCATAGGGGCGTCGCGACGGGGTGCGCCGCCGTTCCCGCAGGTCGGACGCGCGGCCGGGACGCCGGCCGCGCGCCGGAGGTCAGGAGGAGGCGAGGCGGCGGAGGTTGTCGCGCGTCGTGGCGAGGAGCTCGGTCCAGCTGTCCTCGAACTTGCGCACGCCCTCGGCCTCGAGGCGGTCGGTGACCTCGACGAGGGAGACGCCGAACGACTCGACGGTCTCGATCGTGCGCCGCGACGCGGTCGCCGTGCCGGTGATCGTGTCGCCCGTCACGACGCCGTGGTCCGCGAACGCCTGGAGCGTCGCCTCGGGCATGGTGTTCACGACGCCGTCCGTGACGAGCTCGTCGACGTACATCGTGTCGCGGTACTCGGGGTTCTTCACGCCCGTCGAGGCCCACAGGGGTCGCTGGGGCTGCGCGCCGGACGCGACGAGCGAGCGCCAGCGGTCCGTCTGACGGAACTCCTCGTACGCCTCGAACGCGAGGCGCGCGTTCGCGACGGCGGCCTGCCCGCGCAGGTCGAGCGCCTCGGGCGTCCCGACCTTCTCGAGCGCGGCGTCCACCGCGGTGTCGACGCGCGAGACGAAGAACGAGGCGACGGAGCCCACGGGCGCGAGGTCGACGCCGTCGGCGCGCGCCTGCTCCAGCCCGATCGCGAACGCCTCCATGACCGCGCGGTAGCGCGCGAGGGAGAAGATGAGGGTCACGTTGACGCTGATGCCCTGCGCGAGCGTGCGCGTGATCGCGTCGAGGCCCGCGACGGTCGCCGGGATCTTGATGTAGACGTTCGGGCGGTCGATCGTGCGCCACAGACGTTCGGCCGTGACGACTGTCGCGTCGGCGTCGTGGGCGAGGCGCGGGTCGACCTCGATCGAGACGCGCCCGTCGACGCCGTCGGTGGCGTCGTAGACGGGGCGCAGGAGGTCGGCGGCGGCGCGCACGTCGTCCGTCGTGATGCGCTCGACGGCGGCCTCCACGGCCGCGTCGTCGGTGCCCGCGGCCGCGAGGTCGGCGAGCTGGGCGTCGTAGGCGTCGCCCTTCGCGAGCGCCGACGCGAAGATCGTGGGGTTCGTGGTCACGCCGACGACGCCGCGCGTCGCCACCAGCTCGGCGAGGTTGCCGGTGCGCAGCCGTTCTCGGGAGAGGTCGTCGAGCCAGATCGACACGCCCGCTCCCGTGAGCTGCTCGATGGGGCCGGGGACGGTGGTGGGCTGCGTCATCGGACTTCCTCTCGTGGTGCTCTCGCTGCGGGCGTGCGCCCGGGTCGCCGCTCGTGGCGGTCGTCCGGGGTGTCCCGAGGTGGGGCCGCGTGCACGGCCCCACCTCGGAATCTACGAAGGGTCAGCGCAGGTCGCCAGTGCCGCCCTCCGAGGGGGTGGGCTCGGCGCCCGGGGCATCGTCGCCGCGCGCCGCGGCGATCGACTCGCGCGCCGCCGTCGCGACGGCCTCGGACGTGATGCCGAACTCGCGGTACAGCACCTGGTAGTCCGCGGACGCGCCGTAGTGCTCGAGGCTCACGGAGCGGCCGGCGTCGCCGACGAGCTCGCGCCAGCCCTGCGCGACGCCCGCCTCGACCGAGACGCGCGCGCGGACGGCGGACGGCAGGACCGACTCGCGGTAGGCGTCGTCCTGGCCGTCGAACCACTCGCGGCTCGGCAGCGACACGACGCGCGCCTGCACGCCCTCGGCCGCGAGGATCTCGCGCGCCTCGACGGCGAGCTGCACCTCGGAGCCGGTGCCGATGAGGATGACGTCCGGCGTGCCCTCGGTGTCGAGCAGCACGTAGCCGCCGCGCGCCGTGCCGGACGCGTCGGCATAGCCGTCGGTCCCGCGCGGGAACGTCGGCACGTTCTGGCGCGTGAGGATCAGGCCTGCCGGCCGCTCGGTGTTCTCGAGCACGGTGCGCCACGCCCACGCGGTCTCGTTCGCGTCGGCCGGGCGCACGACGTCGAGGCCCGGGATCGCGCGCAGCGCCGCGAGGTGCTCGACGGGCTGGTGCGTCGGGCCGTCCTCGCCGAGACCGATCGAGTCGTGCGTCCACACGAACGTCGTCGGGATCTCCATGAGGGCGGCGAGCCGGACGGCGGGACGCATGTAGTCGCTGAACTGGAGGAACGTGCCGCCGTAGGCGCGCGTCCCGCCGTGCAGGACGATGCCGTTGAGGATCGCGCCCATGGCGTGCTCGCGGATGCCGAAGTGCAGCGTGCGGCCGTACTCGTGGCCCGGGAACTTCTTCGTCGCGTGCTCGGCCGGCACGAACGACGGCTCGCCGTCCATCGTCGTGTTGTTCGAGCCCGCGAGGTCGGCGGAGCCGCCCCAGAGCTCGGGCAGCACGTCCTTGAGCGCGGTGAGGACCTTGCCGGACGCGGAACGCGTCGCGACGGCCTTGCCCGCCTCGAACGTGGGCAGCGCGTCCTCCCAGCCGGCCGGGAGCTCGCGGCGCGAGAGGCGGTCGAGCAGCTCCGCGCCGGACGGGTTCGCCGTCTTCCACGCCTCGAACGCCCGGTCCCAGGCGGCGCGGGCGTCGGCCTGGCGCTCGCCGACGGCGCGCGTGTACGCGAGCACCTCGTCGTCGATCGCGAAGCTCGCCTCGGGGTCGAGGTCGAGCTCGACCTTGAGGCCCTTGATCTCGTCGGCGCCCATGGCGGAGCCGTGGATGCCGCCGGTGTTCTGCTTCGTGGGCGACGGGTACCCGATGATCGTGCGCAGCGCGATGATCGACGGCTTGCCCGTCTCGGCCTTGGCGGCCTCGATCGCGGCGTGCAGCGCGTCGACGTCCTCCGCGTAGCCCGTGCCGCCGTTGGTCCAGTCGACGCGCTGGGTGTGCCAGCCGTACGCGGCGTAGCGCGCGAGGACGTCCTCGGTGAACGCGATGTCCGTGTCGTCCTCGATCGAGATCTTGTTGTCGTCCCAGATCACGACCAGGTTGCCGAGCTGCTGGTGGCCCGCGAGCGAGGAGGCCTCGCTCGTCACGCCCTCCTGCAGGTCGCCGTCGGAGGCGATGACGTACACGTGGTGGTCGAACGGCGACTCGCCCGGCGTGGTGGACGGGTCGAGCAGGCCGCGCTCGCGGCGCGCCGCGAACGCCATGCCGACCGACGACGCGAGGCCCTGGCCGAGCGGGCCGGTCGTGATCTCGACGCCGCGGGTGTGCTTGTACTCGGGGTGGCCGGGGGTCTTGGAGCCCCACGTGCGCAGCGCCTCGATGTCCTCCATCTCCAGGCCGTACCCGGCGAGGAAGAGCTGGAGGTAGATCGTCAGCGACGAGTGGCCCGCGGAGAGCACGAACCGGTCACGACCGACCCAGTGGTCGTCGGACGGGTCGTGGCGCATGACCTTCTGGAACAGCAGGTACGCGGCGGGGGCCAGCGAGATCGCGGTGCCCGGGTGGCCGTTGCCCACCTTCTCCACGGCGTCGGCGGCGAGCGCCTTGATCGTCTTGACGGCCCGGTCGTCCAGGTCCGTCCAGTCCAGGGGCGTGTGAGCAGGGGACAACGCGTTCACCGAACCTCATTCCCGTCCGGAGCGCGCGCCCCGGATCCTCGCGACAACTCGAAGCAACCGTTGAACATTTCCCGGCCTCGCGCCTCAGGGGGCGGGGCGGCCCGGTGCCCGTCGCGCGGCCCGGAGGCCACGTCCGTGGCGGGCGGTCCGACGCGGGACGGTCGCGGGCACCAGCCTATACGCGCGCGCCGTTCCCGGCCGGGCGGTGCCCACGTGCTGGATTTCGGTCGGATGTCACACAATCGCCCGGCCCGTCCGGTCGGCCCCCGCGCAGGCGGGGACGTACGATGAGCGAGGACGACCGGCGGTCCGTCCCAGCTCGCCCCCCACCTCAGAACGGAACACCGAAGCGCGTGCACACCACGAGCCAGGCACCGATCGACGGGACCGGAAGCCCGTCGAGCGCCGCGTCGACCCAGCAGCCGTCCTCTCCGACGGCCCCCGCGACCCCCGTCGCCCCGACGGCCGAGGCCGCCCGCGCGACGCGCGCCCTGCGCGAGCGGGTCGGCGCCTACGTCGCCCTCACCAAGCCGCGCATCATCGAGCTCCTCCTCGTCACGACGGTCCCGACGATGTTCCTGGCGCAGGGCGGGCTGCCCGGGCTGGGCCTCATCCTCGCGACGCTCGTCGGCGGCACGCTCGCCGCGGCCTCCGCGAACGTCTACAACTGCTACCTCGACCGCGACATCGACGAGGTCATGAACCGCACCAAGCGGCGTCCGCTCGTCACGGGCGAGATCACCCCGCGCGCGGCGCTCGTGTTCGCGACCGTCCTCGGCGTGGTGTCGCTGGTCTGGTTCGCGCTGCTGGTCAACGTCGTGTCCGCGTGGCTGACGTTCGGGGCGATCGCGATCTACGTCGTCGGCTACACGATGATCCTCAAGCGCCGCACCCCGCAGAACATCGTGTGGGGCGGCATCGCGGGCTGCATGCCGGTGCTCATCGGCTGGTCGGCGGTCACGGGCTCGCTGAGCTGGGCGGCGCTCGCGCTGTTCCTCGTCATCTTCTTCTGGACCCCGCCGCACTACTGGCCGCTGTCGATGAAGTTCAAGCGCGACTACGCGAACGCGGGCGTCCCGATGCTCCCCGTCGTCGCGGACGACAGCCGGGTCGCGCGCGAGATGATCCTCTACGGCGTCGCGATGGTCGCCTCGTCCCTCGCGCTGTGGCCGCTCGCCGGCATGACCTGGGTCTACGGCGTCGTGGCCACGGCCCTGGGCGCCTGGTTCCTGTCGTCGTGCGTGACGATGCTGCGCCGGGCGCGCGACAAGGCCGACGGCAAGGGCGGCAAGGTGGGGGAGATGAAGGTCTTCCACGCGTCCATCACGTACCTGACCCTGCTCTTCGTCGCGGTGGCGGTCGACGTCTTCCTGCCGCTGTGAGCCCGGTCGTCCCGGGCGGGCAGTGACGCCATGAGCCCCGGCGAGGCCCACGTGCCCGAGGCGCTGGACCGCGCCGCGCGCGAGTACCTGGCGCACCTCGCCGTCGAGCGCGGGCTGTCCGCCAACACGGTCGCGGCCTACCGCCGCGACCTCGCGCGCTACGTCGCGTTCCTCGCGTCGCGCGGGAACCACGCCGTGCGCGACGTCGAGGCGGACGACGTCGCCGACTACGTCACCGCGCTGCGGACCGGGGCCGACGGCGGCGCGCCCCTGTCGCCGTCGTCGACCGCCCGGTCGGTGGCGGCCGTGCGCGGCTGGCACCGCTTCTGCGCGGCCGAGGGCCTGGCCGACGCCGACGCGTCGGCCGACGTCCGTCCGCCCGCCCAGGGCAGGCGGCTGCCGAAGGCCATCTCGACCGACGAGGTCGCACGCATCCTCGAGGCGTCCGGCGTCGGGGACGGGCCCGGCCCCCTGCGCGACCGCGCGCTCCTGGAGCTCGTGTACTCGACCGGCGCGCGCATCACCGAGGCGGTGAGCCTCGACGTCGACGACCTGGACCTCGACAGCGGCGCCGTGCGCCTCCTGGGCAAGGGCGGCAAGGAACGCGTGGTGCCCGTCGGGTCGTTCGCGCGCCGCGCCCTCGACGCCTACCTCGTGCGCGGGCGCGCCGCGCTCGCCGCGAACGGGCGGGGGACGCCCGCGGTGTTCCTCAACACGCGCGGCGCGCGCCTGTCCCGGCAGAGCGCGTGGGCCGTGCTGCGCACCGCGGCCGAGCGCGCCGGGATCGAGCACCCCGAACGCATCTCGCCGCACACCCTGCGGCACTCGTTCGCGACCCACCTGCTCGCCGGCGGCGCGGACGTGCGCGTCGTGCAGGAGCTGCTGGGCCACGCGTCGGTCACCACGACCCAGATCTACACGCTCGTGACGCCCGACACGCTGCGCGAGGTCTACGCGGCCGCCCACCCCCGCGCGCTGGGCTGATCCCGCGCCGCGACGGGGCCATAGCGCCCCCCAGCACCGCCGCCAGTACCGCCGCGCCACGTCCTCCCGGAACGCGGCGCGCGGGCGCGTACGCACGGGACCGGGCGAGGTCCTGCGATACCGTGGCGGACGTGAGCAGCCAGGCCGAGACCCAGCCCGAGACGCGCGGCGCGCACGGCTCGCACGGCGACGCCGTCCGTCCGGTCGTCCCGCAGACCTCCGCCGAGGGGGACGCGGCGCCTCCCGCCGACCGCCCCGTCGCGCAGCCCGAGGACCGTGCCGCCGCCGAGCCGCGCGTCGACGTCGTCGGCCGCACCCTGCCGGAGTTCCCCGTCCCGGCCTCGCTCGCCGCGCACGGCCCGGGCCGCATCATCGCCATGTGCAACCAGAAGGGCGGCGTCGGCAAGACGACGACGACCATCAACCTCGGTGCCGCGCTCGCCGAGTACGGGCGCAAGGTCCTGCTCGTCGACTTCGACCCGCAGGGCGCCGCGTCCGTCGGCCTCGGCGTCAACCCGCACGAGCTCGACCGCACCGTCTACAACCTGCTCATGGAGCGCGGCGCGGACATCCACGACGTGCTCGTGAGCACCGACGTCGAGAACCTCGACCTGCTGCCCGCGAACATCGACCTCTCGGCCGCCGAGGTGCAGCTCGTGGGCGAGGTCGCGCGCGAGTCCGTCCTGTCGCGCGTCCTGCGCCCGGTCGTGGACGACTACGACGTGATCCTCGTCGACTGCCAGCCCTCGCTCGGCCTGCTCACCGTGAACGCGCTCACCGCCGCGCACGGCGTGCTCATCCCGCTCGAGTGCGAGTTCTTCGCGCTGCGCGGCGTCGCGCTGCTCGTCGAGACGATCGAGAAGGTGCGCGACCGGCTCAACCCGCGCCTCGACGTCGACGGCATCCTCGCCACGATGTTCGACTCGCGGACGCTGCACTCGCGCGAGGTCGTCGCGCGCGTGCACGAGGCGTTCGGCGACAAGCTGCTCCACACCGTGATCGGGCGCACCGTGAAGTTCCCGGACGCGTCCGTCGCGGCCGAGCCCATCACCGTGTACGCGCCGAACCACCCGGGCGCCGTCGCGTACCGGCAGCTCGCCCGGGAGCTGGTCGCCCGTGGCGACGCCGCCTGAGCCGCCACCACCGACCGAGCCGCCCGCGCGGGCCGGGTTCGAGGTCCGGCTCGACAACTTCAGCGGGCCCTTCGACCTGCTGCTGTCGCTCATCACGAAGCACAAGCTCGACATCACCGAGGTCGCGCTCGCGCGCGTGACGGACGACTTCATCGCGTACATCCGCGCGGCCGAGCGCGCCGCCGCCGTCGCGCGGGCCGCGGGGGAGGACCACCCCGGCTGGGACCTCGGCACCGCGAGCGAGTTCCTCGTCGTCGCCGCGACGCTGCTCGACCTCAAGGCCGCCCGGCTGCTGCCGACGGGCAGCGTCGAGGACGACGAGGACCTGGCGCTCCTGGAGGCCCGCGACCTGCTCTTCGCCCGGCTGCTGCAGTACCGCGCGTACAAGGACGTGTCGGGCCTGCTCGCCGAGCGGTTCGAGAGCGCCGGGCGCCGGTTCCCGCGCGTCGTGCAGCTCGAGCCGCACCTCGCCGCGCTGCTGCCCGAGCTCGTGTGGACCATGGGTCCGGACCAGCTCGCCGTGCTCGCGGCCCGCGCGCTCGCCCCCAAGGCGCCCCCGCCCGGCGTCTCGCTCGACCACCTGCACGCCCCGGCCGTCAGCGTGCGCGAGCAGGCGGGGATCGTCGTCGACCGCGTGCGCAGCCACGGCACGACCACGTTCCGCGCCCTCGTCGCCGACGCGGGGGAGACGGCCGTGGTCGTCGCGCGGTTCCTCGCGCTGCTCGAGCTGTTCCGCCAGGCGCTCGTCGCGTTCGACCAGGTGACGCCGCTCGGCGAGCTCACCGTGCGGTGGTCGGGCGACGACGACGCGGCCGAGCCGCCGCTCGCCGACGTCGGCAGCGAGTTCGACGAGGGCGACGAGCTCGACCCGGCGGCCGCCCTCGCCGCCACCGACCAGGAGGTCCCCGCGTGACGCAGCCCGACGACGGCCCGGCCCCCGACGACACCCGCCCGCCCGCCGTGCACGACCTCCCGGGCGGCCTGCCGTCCGCGCTCGAGGCCGTGCTCATGGTCGCGGACGAGCCGATCCCGCCGGTCGAGCTCGCGGCGGCGCTCGCGGTCCCGGTCGACGAGGTGCTGGACGCGCTGCACGAGCTCGCGGCCGAGTACCGCGGCGACGACGGCGGTCGGCCCCGCGGGTTCGAGCTGCGCGCGGCGGGCGGCGGGTGGCGCGTGTACTCCGCGCCCGCGCACGCCGAGGTCGTGGGCCGGTTCGTGCAGGGCGGCCAGACGGCCCGGCTCACGCAGGCGGCGTTGGAGACTCTGGCCGTGATCGCGTACCGTCAACCGGTCAGCCGCGGCCAGGTGTCGGCGGTACGAGGGGTCAACGTGGACGGCGTGGTGCGCACGCTCGTGGCGCGCGGGCTCGTGGCCGAGGTCGGCCAGGACCCGCACACCGGCGCCGGCCTCTTCGGCACCACGGGGTACTTCCTCGAGCGCATGGGCTTCACGTCGCTCGACGAGCTCCCCCCGCTCGCGCCGCACCTGCCGGACATGGACGACCTCGAGGGCCTCGACGGGCTCGCCGACCTGCGCGCTCCCGCGCGGCCGACGGGCGTCGCGGCGCCGACGGACGCTCCCGACGTCGCGGCTGACGACGCGGACGGCGCACCGGCGCCGACCGCCACGACACCCGGCGTGACGCACGACGTCACGCAGGAACCGACGGACGAAGGACACGCATGAGCTCGAAGGACGGACGCCGCTCCGGCGACGGAGGGCGCGGGCGCACGCCCCGCGACGGGGCGGGCGACGCACGCCGCGGCGGGAACGGCGACGCGCGTCGTGGCGGCCCGCGGGGCGGCGACGGCGCACGCGCGGGCGGCGCGCCCCGGCGCCGCCCTGTGGTTCGTCCGCCCCAAGGCCTCCACCGTGTGGCACGACGACGTCGACTGGGCCCTGCTCGCGGGCGACGAGACCGCGCTGCCCGCGTTCCGCCGCTTCCTCGCCGAGCGCCCGGTCGACGCGCCCGTCCAGGGCGTCCTCGCGGTCGGCCACGCGCCCGCGCCCCCGGCCCTCCCGCTGCACGCCCGCGCCACCGCCCGCTCGTTGGTCGCGCCCGCGGGCGCCCCGCGCCCGCCCCGCGAGCCGGGCCGCCGGACCCCGTGGCGGACGGCGCCCCGCC